>CAZKQJ010000020.1:0-77456 GCA_964554875.1 uncultured Spirochaetaceae bacterium
AAATATAACCTCCTGGTAATGGTGTTCAGAATTATCTATGCGTACTATAATCATTATGCAAAATACATGCCAGGAAAATATAAAACAGAGACCTATTAATTGCTTTTCTCACAAACAATTATATATTGTCAACTCAGACCTGCATGTCTCTGTGTTTCATACGTTGCAGGCCGCCTGATCATGCTGCATCATTTGTCGCACAACGCAACCTTTTGCTCCGATCATTGTGGGAGTTTACAGGTCTTCACTTAACAGTAAAGCCTGTTGTTCCGGCAAAGGACTTTCGTCCACAATCAGTGCGGCGAGACAAAGATACCGTGCCTTGTCAGGAATAGTCCGCCAATCATTTTCCAGATAATGCCTAATATATTCAATGGACAATTCTCTGGTACGATCTCCAGCTTGAGATTCCTGTTCGCCCAGAAACTTAAGAACCATGAAAGGAAAATCCTGTTCCGGGAGACGATCTACCAAACTGCATAAAGCTTCGGAATCGGCGGAATCGGGGATCTCCCCTTTCAGGGCATTCAAGCCCTCCTTCGGATGCTGCAAATAGAGGGAATAATGAGAATAAAACCATGAACCTGTTTGCAATAGTCCGGCGGCACTGAGAATCAGATCGTCAATTATATAAGGATAATGACAGTATGAAATCTTTTCGAAAATATACGGAAGAGCCTCGATGCGCCCTGTAACCTCCAGTGCTTTTATCAGATAAATTATTTCCCGGGGATTCGTATTTCTTTTCAGCAGCTCAAGGACTTTTTCCCATATCCCGTCGGAGCCGAAATATGCAAGGGCAAGGGCAGCCTTACTTTTCAGCAAATAATCCTGTGAATCAAGGGCTTTCGCAAGAGCATCCTCGGCTTCCTGTCTGATTCGCAGGTCCGTACAGCACCCGGATTTAGCCAGATTCCCCAGAATTCGCGCGGCTATGTGAGCCGTCGTATAGGCGTTGTTTCCGACCTGATCGATAAGGAGTCTGAGCGTCTTCTTATCAGCCCCAAACTGCTCCAATGACATCAGCGTCTCGGTCCGCACAAAGAGACTGGGAGCCTTCAGGCGTTTATGCAGTTCCGAAAGGGTAAGCCTGTCCTTTGTCCCCCCCATGGCGAGGACTATGCTGCGTTCCTCGTCTTCCGATGTGACCCGCTTAAGCTTGTTCATATAGTACATGGCCTTAAGCCCCCGAGGGCTGAATACGGCCCGTATTGCAGCGGGAATTGCGATGCTTCTGGCAGCAGGCAGATATGCCAGTACGACAATATTGGCGATGAAGAACAGACCCGAAACGAGAAAATACACGCGAAACGAGATAAGGCTCTGGTTGAAATACCCCTGCAGCCAGCCAAGCAGGAATCCCCCACCCAGGGATCCGATCATACCGAAAAACCCGCGAGCCATGTTCATAATTATGCCCAGATCAAGATGATCTTCAGGTTTAGTCGTGGACAGAAAGTAGATATCCGCAACAGCGTTGAATCCCCAGTAGGTCATCTGTTCCAGGAAGAAAGCAGTACACAGAAAGAAAATTGTAAGAATCCAGGATGAAAAAACCGGAGCTGCTATAACCAGGAACAGGAACAACAAGCGCAGAGCATTGAAGAAAAAGTATACCGGTCGTGGACCTATACGGTCCGAAAGAAATCGCAGTAAGCCTGCCATGGTCAGTGCTCCGAGGGCACCTGCAACCGTAAAGTACACAACCATATTGTCAGGCTGCCCGTAAACATCCTTAGCATAAACAACAATGAAACCAAGGGACATTCCTATGCCGATGTTGCTGAACATGACAAGAAGAAACAAGCGTGAGAACTCGGGACGGGGAAAAGCCTTCAGCATGTTTCTGAACAATGATTGTGAGGGAGTTTTAGGGCCGCTCCACGGCTCGGGGATTTGAAGGGTGTAGTATGAAGCAAAAACCCCCGCGATAATTCCTAAAAATATGAATAATCCATACATGAACAAGGGGCTGTCCTTTCCCAGCAACAGCGCCATGAGCAGTCCCATAGCGATGTGACCGGAGAAAAGGATGATATTATTCATGGAGATAAATGCCGCTCGATCACTGTCTCTGGTTATAAATCCCTGTATGGGTTTTTCCGCCGCCAGGGCGATACCCTTGAAAAGATTGAACCCGAATACACCGAGACTTATGGTACCCAGGGCAAGTAAAGAGGATTCTCTGATCGCTGGAATAAGGGTTAACAGTACAGGGGCCATAATAAGGTACCTGGCGAGCCAGAAAAAGCCCTTTGTTTTTACCGCTCCCAAACGTCCGGCAATTCGTCTGCCAAAAATACTGAATACAAAAGTGACGGAAGTAAGGGCCGACAAAAAACCAATAAGACGAGTTCCTGCACCCAGACGGATTGCATAGAGGAACAGAATATTACCCGCCAGCAGACTGATGGATATAACGTTAAAGGCCATGAAGAGATAATAATTCCACTGTGCCCGGCGAAGCTGCCTGTACGTCAACATCCTTATTGTATCCCTGTGCTCATGTGAGTTTTATGTTCTGTTTTGAAGAGTTTTCTTCAAAGCACCCGTAAAAAAGGTTTTACCGAGTCCATAATCCTGTCCAGCATGGAAAAGCTCAGTTCATCCATTTCCGGCCATCCTGCAGGCCTGCAGCCGGCAAAATCCAGGATCCCACGCTTTTTCAGCATGTACTTGTAGGAGATGATCGGATAGGTTCCCCCGAATAGAAGTGCCGGCAATACCCTGCTGTGCAGCTCAAAGGCCCCGGAAATATCTCCCTCTTCCAGCAGGTCCCAGACATCGACAATTACATCGGTAAACTGGCTCGGCGGCATGGTTCCGCAGATTCCGCGCTGATACTCTTCCAGGATATTCCGCGCACCGTTCCCGCCCATTATCCCCTGCAGGCCGGAAGGGGTTCCGGACGCCATCTCCGTTATCGCCGATATCATGGAATTGGTACGGGGGCTCTCTTCCTTTAAATAGCTTACATTTTCCAGTTCCTGGAGGAGCTTCATTATAAAACGGGCACTCATAACCGTCCCCAGGGGAGGAAAGATGTGCTGAATCATTATGGGGATGCCGACAGCGTCGTTGATCAGGCGGTAATAGTCATACAGTTCAGCTTCCGTTACCTTCATTAAGTGCGGGGGAGCTGCTATAATACCATGGGCGCCCGCGGACTGGGCATGCTGTGCAAGCTCGACGGCCGCCCCGGCATAAGCGGAAGTCACCCCAACTACGACGGGGACCTGTCCATTTACTACCCCCAGGGTTACCTCGACGATCTTCTTCCGCTCCTCGTCGCTTAAAACAAAGTATTCCGTCGCATAGACCGGAATTACGATTCCATGTGCGCCGCAATCGAGACAGAACCGGACACAACGGCGAATACCCTCGTAATCGACACTCAGATCCGGGTGATAGACCGCAGGGGGAATGGTAAAAACTCCGCGAAACTGACCTTCCATGTATCCTCATTTTCTATGGTTCTCCGAACAGAAAGAGACTGATTACTCCTTCTCCTGCAGGGCATTCAGAACATCCTTTAGGGGCGGAGTGCCTAGGGCATCCTTGAATGCGGAAATCCGCTGGTAAATTATCGCCGCTGCCCGGTGAAAGCCTCCAGGGATGTCCGCTTTTTCCAGGGTCTCGGCAATCTCGAGCATCTCCCCTTCAAAGCGCCAGGCCTTCGCGGTAACAGTCCGGATACTGTCGCTGATTTTCTCCGCCTTGTCCGATGCCTCCCGTTCCCACTGTGTCCGGAGTTCCTGAAGAACACCGAGCCTGTCGGCGGCAGCGTTAACGGCGCACAGCAGGGCAAGAGTCCCCTTGGTATTGGCGGCGTAACACATCTTCAAGGCCGAGGCCTTGCCCGCTTCTCGCCCGATTACATCAGTCAGGAGAGATGTGTCCGCGAAATAATCAGCGACCCTGTCGGCGCTGTTTCCCGACAGATAGAGCCATGTTCCGCCTTTTGTCCAGGCGGGCCCGCCAATAATGCCGCCGTCGATAAAATCCGCACCGGAGCCATCGAACAGCGCGGCTATCTCGAGGGCATGATCCGGCGATATTGCGTTGACATCCGCGTAGTTCCCCTGATACGACAAGGCCGCTACTTCAGCCGCCGTATCCAGGGCTGCATGGGGCGGACATACACTGATGATACACCCGCAGGTGTTGCACATTTCTTCAAGAGAGTCGAGGGGAGTCAGACCGTACTTCTCCGCACGCTCCAGGGTTTCGCGGCTTCGACCTTCCGGAACCCAGCATGCCGTATACGCGTTTTGGATGACCGCCGCGGCCAGGGAAACCCCCATGTTGCCGGGATGCAGAAAACCGATACAATCGTCCTTCACTGGAAACCTCCCTGCAAAAAAACTGAAATCTTCTACTCACGCTCCGGTACAACCACAGGAAATTTGGGCTGTACCCCCTTCATAACATCTTCAATGCCCCTGACCGCATCCATTGAGAGCCTCACGGCCGCTTCCTGGGTAAGCCCGGCGTTATGGGGAGAGAGGATAACCTTATCGAGAGAAAAGAGGGGATTATCATCCGCAGGAGGTTCGGGATTGAATACATCCAGGGCAGCCCCGGAAATCTCACCGGACCGAAGTGCTTCGACGAGTTCGGCTTCCCGGACAAGTTTTCCCCGACCGCAGTTGATAAGATAAGCGCTCTGTTTCATGAGTTTGAACTCAGCGGCACCTACACCCTCCAGGGTCTCATCGGTAACAGGAACGTGCAGACTGACAAAGTCGGCCGTCCTGAACAGATCCTCCCGGCTCTCAAGCAGCTCGATACCTTCAGTAATGCGCTCCTTGTCGGCATAGGGATCATAGGCCGTTACCTTCATATCCAGTCCATGTATTGCCTTCCGGGCAACTTCCGAACCTATCTTTCCGAGCCCCAGAAGCCCCAGGGTTTTTCCAGCCAGATCAAAACCGATCTCCCGGTTGCGGAACTCGAAATCTCCGGTCCTGGTGGCCAGGTCCCCGCGGTAGAAGTTCCGGGCGCAGGCGATGATAAACCCGATGGTGTGTTCGGCCACCGTGGTAATATTCGCCACTGGTGAGTTGACTACCCAGATCCCAAGCTGCTTTGCTGCAACGAGGTCAACATTATCCACACCGACTCCGTAACGGGCGATTACCTTCAGCCTTCCCGCAGCTTCGAGGACCTCCCGATCGATGACAGCCGTCCGGAGATAGAGGGCTTCGCAATCCGCAATCTCCGCTTTCAGGGTATCCCTGTCTATTCCCGATCCCATCTTTATTTCACAGCCCAATTCACGCAGATAATCGAGTCCTGATTTATCCACCGTCTGCGGGACCAATACCTTGTATGCCATTACTTCTCCATGTCTCAGTCTAGTTACTATCTCCGCCGAAATACTCCAGCGCCAGGGATTCCCACATTTTTATCTTCTCCAGCTGGGCCTCAAGGTCATCCCCCTGAGGCATCAGGGCGTCCGCCCGTACCGAGAAATTCCCATGGGGGCATTTTTTTACAATGTCTTCCAGTTTCGCTCTCATCCGGGTTTCAGTTGCCATCACAACATCATTGACAGGATGCAGGCATATCTCCAGGGCCGTTGAATCTCCAAAGATCAGGTCTGCTTCCTCGTAGGATGTCCAGGGACCGATATGAACTACATCCAGGTTCGGCAGATTATTGATGGCGGGCAGAAAAGCCGTAATATTCCCGCAGCTGTGCCAGTAGCGCACCCCTCCGTACTCATCGGCAAGCTCCTTCTCGTAGGGAAAAATCAGATCGTCATATATTTTCGGACCGATGGAAGGACAGTCGATCTCGTCGTTGAAGAGTTTGATCCTGGAAGGCTCTTCTCCGGTAAACCTGCTGCGTTCCGCGGTCCAGGCCTTCTCCGCGTCCACGATAAAACGCATCAGGCGGTGTACCGATTCAGGGTCCGTCAGCACTTCGCAGAACAGATCCGAGATTCCCCTGAGATGCACCGCCATGCAGAATGGCCCCCGGGCCAGCTCGGGAAACATGACCTTCATGCGCCCGTCGGCCACTTCGTTCATGACTTCATAAAACTCGTGAACCCTGGGCATCAGGCCGCTGGTATAAAAATCCGGCGGCCTCAATCTCTGGATATCATCAAGGGACTGCAGGACCGGACCTTTAATCCATCCCTCTTTATGCTCCTGCCATTCAACCTCGCTGCCGAAGAGGCTCAGTTCAGTAATGACGCCGAACCAGATATAGAGTTCATCGGTGTAGACATAGTTGTCCCGATACATCGCATAGTGTTTCAGATTTCGCAGAAGCTGGAACTCCATATGAGTATAGGGATCACTGTAATAGTCAATCAGATTGGTATTCCCTGTGAGCTTGCGCCACAGGGAAATATCCAGCTCCACGACAAAGGGAACACGCCCACCACTTCTTGAGGGTACAAAGCCTCTGGGTTTGTCGCGGTTCCATCCGCTGTGTTCTTTCCACAAGGAAGCGTTTTGCAGGTTACGGGGACTGTTCACAATCTCCAGATATCTGTCCATCAGATCCCGAATGGCACGGACCCTCACTCCAGGTATCATAAGACCCCCTTCTTTGTGTCCATACCGCTAATTCTTGATCTGTTTATTGAACTTGTTAAGGAAAATAACAAAGACCACTGCCAGCACCAGGAAAACGAGGCTGTCAATTTCCGTGAAAAAGATCAGCGGGTTGTTCTGTGAAATGGAAAGGACCCGGCGAAAGTATTCCTCGAACAAGGGACCCAGCAGCACAGCCAGGATAAACGGTACAACAGGGTATTTCTGGGCCCGCAGAAAAAAGACCAGCACCCCCACTCCAAGGGCCACGAACATCTGAAACACCGTATAGGTCGATGCAAATGCACCGGTCAGGGAAATGGCAGCGATGCTCGAATAGAGGACCAGGCGGTTAATCTTCACAATCTTGATGTAGTAGGGCCCGAGCAGAAAGAGAGACAAAGGTACCAGAACGACCGCCGCGAACAGCAGCGCCGCGTACATGGGAGCCACCAGGTAGAGCTGTTTGGAAAGGATCTCCGGACCGGGAATAACACCGTAGACCATCAGCACCCCGAGAACAATGGCTGTTACACCGTCACCGGGAATACCGAAGGTAAGCATCGGCACCAGGGCTCCTCCGCAGACCGCGTTATTGGCTGCTTCGGCGCAGGCGATTCCCTCGTAATGACCTGTTCCGTAAAGCTCCGGATGTTTGGAAGAACGTTTACCCTCCGCATAGGAAACAAAAGCCCCCATGCTGCCGCCGGCCCCGGGAAGGACGCCGATAAAATACCCGATAACAGCGCTTTTTAAGTAACGCCAGATTCCCACGGACTTGACCTGCTCCCAGGGAGGCAGGAAATCACGCCGTTTGATTTTCAGTCCCGAGGCCTCATCGGACATACGATTAAAATCGGCGTTGCTGATGGTCGACTGGGTCAGAAGCTCTGCGATAGCGAAGGACCCGATTATTACCGGGACAAAATCGAAACCGTCCAGAAGGGCCACAGTACCGAAGGTAAAACGCTGGGTGGGGCGGACGACACCCATGCCAAAGGTTGCCAGGGCCAGTCCCAGGATGATCATGAAGGCGGACTTGGGCCAGCGCTTTCCATCCAGGGAAGCTATTACAATGAAGGCGAAAAGGATAAGCGAAGCCTTCCCCGGAGTACGGATCATCAGGGCAAGTTTCATTGCCAGAGGCGACACGGCAATCAGCAGCAGCACACCGATGGTACCGCCGATGGCGGAAGCCAGGGTCGCGTGGCCCAGGGCCCGGGCCCCGAGACCCTTCTTCATCATTTCGTGGCCGTCAAGACCGGTCATGGCCGCCGAAGGCGCGCCGGGAATATTTATGGTTATCGCGGTTATACTGCCGGAGTACATTCCTGCCATGTAAATTCCCATGCACATAAAGAGCGCCGCGTTCATGGACATGCTGTAGGTCATCGGCAGAAGCAGTACGATGGCCAGAGTAGCGGTCAAACCGGGAATCGACCCGAAGATTACCCCCACGCCGAATCCGACCACCAGGGTAAACAGGAGTATGGGATCGGCCAGAAGGGTGAAGGACTGCAGAATTTGCGTAAAAGTTGACATTGTTTCTTCTCCCCTGAGTTAAAGAATAAGACCGAAGAAGATCTTATCAAACTGGACTTTGAAGATTACCGCGTACAGCAGATAAATGACCGCGGTAATTATTACCGAGTAGATGAATTTTCTGAAAAGCTGACGGACCTCATCGTCAAAAAAAACCATGAACAGGAATACATATCCCAGCATGGAGGGGATGAGACCGATATAGTAGAAAGCAACAATATAGGCAAACGAGACAATCGAAAGAATGAACGGAGTAGAAACAACCTTGAAAGGTTTCTGTTCCGCCCCGCCGTGTTCCTTCCTGACTTCCTGAACCGCATCGAAAAGGATTTTCGCCCCCAGGGGAACACCAATAAGCCCCAGGATGAGAGGAAAGAAGGCTTCTCCCGTCTTGTTCCCCACAAAGAACGTCCCCATTTCGATAGCCAAAGTCAGATAGCCCATCATGGCCAGCAGCATTACCGCCGGCACTACAACTTTCACGCGCAGATACGGACTGCGGATTTCCATATTTGACCTTCCTCTGTTTCAGGATAATTATGCAGACAGCGCCCCCTAGGGGGCGCCGTTTTCTCTTAACCTTTACATACGATGCGGCAGGCTTATTCGATTATCCCCTTGGCCCGCATACCGTCCAGGGTCTTGAAGTTTGATTCCATCAGGTTGCGTACAAAATCACCCGCTTTATCCTGACCGTACCAGGTGGGGGTAACACCCACAGAAAGGGTCCAGTCCCGGAAATCCTTGGAATGCTGGGCGTCGTAGTAGTATTTTTCCAGGGTGTCAAGCACGTCCTGGGGGGTTCCTTTGGGAGCTACGATAGCGATAAAGCTGCCGATCTCCATTTCAGGATTGCCCTGAGAAGCGATGGTCGGAACATCAGGATAGGTTTCGTTCTGTTCCAGGGAGTATTCAACAAGGCCCTTGACAGCACCGGATTTGAGTACCGCCGCGAAATCCCCCAGGCTTGTGATGACAGCATCACATTCGCCGCTCAGCAGGGCTTCCCGCTGGGGACCCGCGCCCTCGACGTATTCGATCTGCTGGAACTTGACACCGTAAACCTCTTCCATCTGGGTCGTTATCATTGAAGGCCGTCCGCCGATTGCGGTAATCCCGATTCGCAGCTTGCCGGGATTCGCCTTGGCAGCATCAATGAACTCCTTATAGCTTTTCCACGGAGCATCGGCTTTGACCATCAATGCGTCGGCTTCCTGGGTTACGACACAGATAATCTCAAGCTTGTCTATGTCGTACTGGGGAATAAGCTTGTAGTATACCGCACCGACTACCGCACCATAGGTGAGGTTCCCGATGGTATATCCATCATTCCGGGCGCGCATAACGTCGAAAGGACCTTCCGCCTCGCCTTTTCCGGGCTTGTTAATTACGGGAATGGTTACATCCACGGATTTCTCAATAATGGACGCCAGTTTACGGTTAATCGTATCCGTACCGCCGCCGGCACCGCCGTTACAAATAAACTGGATATCCTTGCTGGGATAGGCCTTCTCCTGTCCGCCCTCGGCAAAAAGAGCGACAACCAGAAGCATTGCCAGACCGATGACCAGAAGCTTCACGACATTCTTGTTCATACCAAAATCTCCTTCCTTACTAAATAACGGACCATCTGATCCGTTTAAACAAATCGTCATGCACTACTTTCAGAACAATTTGTTTAAAATCATTATCAGTAAACCTTACCGTAACAGTCGTATTCTATCTGTACTTTGACTGTATTTCTATTGTATACCAGCCCTGGTTTTCTGTCAAAGAAAATCTTTCTCATTATCGCCGTACCTTCCATCGTCAACTCCAGCACCTGCACAGGGCCTCTATGTTCTCCAGAGAGACATCCACACCGGCAACACTCTGACCAATCAGCCCCCCGCCGTTTACTGTAAGAAGGTTTTTCATTCTCGCGGCACACTGACGAATTACTTCAGGGCCCTGAAAGGCCAGTACATTCTGCCGATCGATCTCGCCCCAGAAGCAGATCTTCCCCTTATAGTTCCTGCCGATCTCATCGATATTCATGATCCAGAGCTGGCTGTTGACAGCGTCTACCCCGAGATCAATCCACTCCCTGTACAGATCATAGACATACCCGTCGCTGTGAAAGAAGACATACTTGCCCTTTGATTTGATTTTATCGATGAGCCTTTTATAGACAGGTTTGAAAATATCCACAAAGTCCCGAGGAGAAATAAGCAGACTGATCTGCGAACCCCAGTCCTCGGTAAAGAAGATCCCGTCAACATCCTTATCGAGCCAGTAATCGAGGTAGTGCTCAAAATATTCGGTGATTTTGTCCCTGAAAATGAATAAACCCTTCTCTTTGAGGCCGATATCGATAAAGAGGTTCTCGGTTCCCCGGACAAACTGCATGCGCTGAAAAGGCTCCACCTTGGCGCCGATGACAAAACGGCCGTTCTGCCGGGACTCTCTAATCCTCTCCTCGACCAGGGTATCGTTGGTTCCCCACTCTGATACCAGCCACGTATATGGAGGAGACCAGTCATTGACATCCGCCAGGTCTTTCATGGCAGGTTCTTTTACCTCTCCCACCATGCCGTCCGCCAGCACCAGCCAGGAGCTTCCCCAGTTGTCTGTATACCGTCCTGCCGTGGTGGAACGGCTGTAGAAGTTTCTGTCCCCAGGACCGGCTATCAGATCAATATCATTCGGATATCTCTGCAAGAGTTCAGATAGTTTTTCACCATATCGTTGCCTGGTTGCCTGGTGGAACCAAAGATTGAGGGGGATTTTATCCGGACTGTCAAAATTCAAGGCGGCAAGGACCCTCTCTCTGCTCGTCATAAATGGCACCTCATAATCATGTATACATTCTGTATACTACATTAGGCCCATGTTTCTCACCAGTATATAAAAAACCTATCTTTTTTTGCAATTTATTATCATCTAATTCGTATCCGAATCTTCCAGGGTTCCATGAGATTCAACAACCTCAGGACGGCCGCCTCCGCCTCCAGGGCGCTGTGGGGATACTCAACCTGCCGGCTGCGGACAGGACCCGGGATGTCCGGGAAACCTCCGGAAAGAGAAAAGCTTCGCCTTCCCCGATGAGCAACAAAGGCTGTACCGCCGGATTTCCCGAAACCCGCTGCAAGGGATACAGCAGTCGCAGCGGCAGGTCCGCAGTCCACAATGCTGATCTCCCCGGTCTTTACATACAGCGCAGGAAAACCGTCTGTACTGCCCGAGGTATCAACAAGAAAAACAGCCTTCCCTGACGCACCTGGTGCGGTCGCTATACCCCGGAAAAGTCCATGCATGAGTTCGTGAAAATCGGCCCTGCCCGCTGCATCAGCCATTTCCCTTTGTGTATGCGCTGATGGAGTTTGTAAGTCCGCCCCTTCCATAACGACTCGTGTAATTATTACCGAAGGAACCGTATCCATTTTATGAGCAGCCAGGAGCTTGTAGCCTTCCGCCATGTTTGCAGCATTCATAAAAAGGACATTCCATCCACAGGCCGCGTACCTGTCGGCAACAAGTCCGGTACCATTGGCGGAATCCGCTACGAAGACAAGCAAATTTCCCAGGCCCAGTCTTACGGACCTGATCGCTGCTTCCCAGACTCCTCCCAGGAGCTGGTCCATGTCGGACATACAGCAGCAGACAGGTTTGCCCGATTGCTGCACTGAAGCCGCGAGGGCCAGCCCGGCGGAAAATCCAAGTGCTTCCTGGGGCCGCTGCAGGATTGGACCTGCTTCGCAGAATCCAATTTTCTGGTACAGTTTGTATAAAGCGCCCAGGCTGAAAGAAGAAGACCAGACAGCCCATCCTGGGTTCAGTCTGAACAGCAGGGCAGCAATTTCAAGATGTCCAAGACGACTGATCTGCCTGACCCCTGGATAAGATCTCCGGATTTCTCCCGCTTTTTTCTGCAGTTCAGAGAGAGACAGTTCGCTCTTAACTGCCATGATACGTCCTCCAGGGACAAACGATACTCCGGCAGGTCTTACCTTCCGGAGTATCATGACTAATTACATTGTACTGGGCAGCCAGAGGGCAATCTGCGGATAGGCGATCATTAATAACAGAACGATCATGACAATAAATACGTAGGGTATCATTCCGCGTATGATGTCATTTGTCGTTATGCCCAGCTCCGGCTTAGCAGCTCCTTTCAGGAAGAACATTGCGTAGGCAAAGGGAGGTGTAAGAAAGGACATCTGCAGATTGACGATTACCATCATTGCGAACCAGAGAGGTTCAAACCCGAGTTTGGGAATAATCGGCGCAAGAATCGGCACCATCACAAAGATAATACCGATCCAGTCGATGAACGCCCCCAGGATAAAGCAGATGACCATGATCATCGTGAATACGACCCAGCGTCCTCCGGGGAAACCGAGGATAAAGTCTTCAACAACGGCTCCGCCGCCGGCACTCAGAAAAACGCTCACGAAGGTTGTTGACGCGCTGGCGATCAGCAGCACCATTCCCGTCAACTTGATGGTGGAAAGCGCCACGTCCATCAGAACCGGAATCGTCAGCCTGCGATATGCAAGAGTCAGCAGAGTCGCAACCACGGCACCTACGGCGGCCGCCTCGGTCGGCGCGGCTACGCCAAAATAGATGGCCCCCAGCACCGAAAGAATAAGAATAGCCGTGGGAGCGACAGTCTGAAGAACCAGCATGGTTTTATGGTAGAAGGAATCCCTCCGCTCCTCGATCGGTACAACCGGGGCGAGGGAGGGCTTCATCAGACAGCGTATGGTTATATAGACCATATACAGGCCGGAGAGCACCAGTCCCGGTACAAAGGCCGCCATAAAGAGCTTGCCCACGGAGATCCGGGCCACAGGACCGTAAACTATCAGCATGATACTGGGAGGTATAAGAATGCCAAGAGACCCTCCCGCGCATATGGCCCCGGTGGCCAGCCCCTTGTCGTAACCGCGTTCGATCATTGCCGGCAGGGCAACCAGGGTCAGCATAGTGATGGATGCCGCGATAATACCGACGCTGGCGGCCATGACCGTTCCGATTATGATGCTGACGATGGCCAGTCCTCCGCGAAAGCCTCCAAACCAGAGGTACAGCGCTTTATACATCCTTTCCGCTATTCCGGATTTTTCCAGCATGTTTCCCATGAACACGAAGAGGGGGACAGCCATGAGACCATAATCAGTAACTATGGCGTATACACGACTGTAGATAAGATCGAAGGAGTTTGGTCCAAAGAGCAGGAACCCCGTTATGACCCCCACCCCGCCGATAGGTATGGCCAGGGGAAATCCGGTTAAAACCCCTACGAAGAGAGCTCCGAACATGATAATCGTTATAGTTTCAGGGCTCAATTGAGCAAAGGCGCTAATCATAACAGCTCCCTCTTTTTTACAAGGTAGTAAAGATCACAGGCGAACTGGGCCACACACTGCAGTCCAAAGAGAATAAATCCGATCAGCAGAGCTGTGCGAAACGGGGCCGCCGGGGGCAGCCAGCTGCTCTCGATCATCTTTTCTCCTGTCTGCCAGGCACGGATCGTCCATTTTGTTCCTACCCCTATCAGTACGAATACCAGAGGAAACAGCATCAGCAGCGACATGATAACATCGATTAAAGCCTGCCCCCGCCGGGGCACGAGGGAGTATACAACATCCACCCGCACATGTCCCCCGAGTTTATGAGTATATCCCCATCCGCAGGCCCCGATTGTTCCCAGCAGCATTTTGGAGGTTTCCAAAGCCCATACCGTCGGCGAATTGAAAACATAGCGCATGGTTACCTCGGCAAACAGTACAAGGACAAGGGCCATTACCAGATACTTTATAAACTGTCCGGTTGCTTCACTCAATGTAAAGACTGAACGGGCGAACTTTCGGACAATGGCCCAGTCGTTTTCCAGAGCTTCTTTTCCCATCGATAACTCCTGTAAGCCCTTTTGCCGGATCCGATTGATCCGGCAAAAAGTGCGTATTGCAGTACTATTTTATGTCGAAACGTTCGCAAACCTCTTTCCAGGCCATGGCGCTGTCATAGATTCGCTTGTAATTGGGATCTTTTGCCGATTCTTCCTGGAAATACTCAAGGGATTTCTCATTCAAGAGATCGATAATGTCCTGGGGAACCGGCTCCACAATGGTTCCGGCATCGATATATTTCTGGACAGCCTCCACATCGCGATTTACCGACTCGGTGTAATATTCCCTGGCAATCTGGTCTGTCGCCATGGTTACAATTGCTTTTAGATTGTCCGGCAGTTTGTTCCATGTATCGCCGTTCACATAGATACACTGGGTATCTGTGGGTGCCCGGGACGGCGACAGATACATATACTTAGCTACTTCATGGAAACCCATGTCCCAGTTCAGGGAGGGATTGATATACTCAAAACCGTCGATTACGCCTCTTTTCGCGGATTCATAAATTTCTCCCCCGGGAAGAAACACTGGAGTTGCTCCCATTTTCTGAAAAATAGCATTCAACGCAGTGGTACCAAGACGAACCTTCCATCCCCTGATGTCCGCCACAGACCGAAGGGGTTTAGTGGAGTGCGCCCAGACCTCAGCAGGACTCAGGGTCAGAATACCGACATAGCGAACCCCCAGCTCGGAATACAGATCCTGTGCGATCTTTCTACCCTCCAGCTTCATCCACATCTCCAGCTGGTTCGAAGTCAAGCCTCCTGGATACTGGGTAAAGAACACGGCACCGGGAAGATATCCTATTGTCCAGCCCGGAGGACCGTGAACCGCTTCAACGGATCCAGACATGACGGAATCAAACTCCTTTCCTCCGGGAATTATGGATCCCGCAGTATAAGGTGTTACAAGGAGCTGTCCGTCGGATGCAATTTTAATAATCTCTGCAAAACGCTGGGCAGCTTCATAGGTCCTGTCCCCAGCAGGTGCCCATGATTGAAGTCTCCATCGTATTACCTCTTTCCTGGGAGCCGACGCTTCAGCCGCTGTATCTCCTCCTGAGGCCCCCCCGCAGGCGATCAGCATACCGAAGGTCAACACAATGAGTACCAGAAACACGATACTCCTCTGTCCTCTGTTCATTCCGTACCTCCTGACAAATATACGACGCAGCACAAACCCGCGCCTTATGATTATCCATTCAGGAAGCGTGCCAAATTTCAATAAACCGAAAAAAATCCGTTCAGACCCATACAGTTCGAATAATGCTGATAACTGCTTGCATCACAAAAATTTAGATGCCGATAAGATTCCCCTTCAAGCCTTGAAAAAGGCGCTATGCAGGAATCGACCTCAATAACATGAAGCGGTGCAGCAAAAAACAGCAGAGCTGCTTTATTTCGCAGCAATACGGGGTGTATTTTGTTGTTGATTCCCACGGGTCATGCAATAATAAATATAATGAATGCATATGCTATCCTGCCCTACAAAGGTCTGGTTGAAATTGCTTCAGAAACCGGAAAGGAACTAAAGCTCGACCTGAAAATCCTGGAGGGTCAAACCGAAGAGGCCATTCCCCTCGCGTTGGATGCCCAGAAATGCGGGGCAGAGTGCATCATCAGCCGCGGAGGCACCGCCTCCATTATTGAGCGTCATGTCGACCTTCCTGTCGTACGGGTTCCGGTAAGTGAGCTGGACCTTTTACGTATTCTCTATCCGCTGAAAGGACTTAACAGAAAAATCCTGGTTGTGGGATTCAGAAACGCTGTATTCCGGGCCAGGGCGGCCGCACGGGTTCTGGGTCTTCAAATCCGGGAACTCCCGATTCCATATGAGGCGGAGGACTACAGCTTTGACCAGGTAAGACTCAGCGCAGAACACCTTATCCGTAATCACGGAATCGATACAATCATCGGAGATCAGACTGCATATATAAACCTCAGGTCCTACTGCGAGAGTCAGTATCTTATAACCTCAAGCAAGAATGATTTTCTCTCAGCCCTCAAGGATACCCACCTGCTGAGCGATGCACATGGTCCCACTCAATCTGTTCAAATTCAGACGGTTTTGAATGCAGTCCAGGACGGCGTCGTTTCCACCGACAGCAGGGGAATAATTACCTGTTTTAATACCAGAGCAGCGGAAATCTTCGATATTGAACCCGGCATTGCCCTGGGTGCCTCGCTGGAAGAACTGGCTGGCTACTTTGGTAAGTTCGAAGAGCTGAAATCGAGGATTTCTCGTACGCTGCACAAAGGAAGTCCGGAAAGCATGCAGCTCGAAGGACCAAAGGGTCCGGAAACCTACGAGATAGCTTCCGCGCCCCTGGTCTCGGAAGACGGGATTCACGGGACAGTAAGCACCATAAGCGAGGGAAGCGGCCGGCAGCATCGAAAACACTATTCAAGTGCTTATTCTGCTTCTCCGACATTCAAAGCTCGTTACAGTTTCGATGACATTATTGGCGAGGATGAAGCCTTTCTACGCATTGTCACCATCGCCCGGGCATACGCCATGACTGACGCCACCATTCTCATGGAAGGAGAAAGCGGTGTCGGAAAAGAGATGTTCGCTCAAAGCATCCACACCGCCGGGCCAAGAAAAGAGGGACCCTTTGTAGCGGTCAACTGTGCCGCCATACCGGAGACTCTACTGGAGAGTGAGCTTTTCGGATATGACTCGGGGGCTTTTACCGGCGCGTCAAGGACGGGACAGAAAGGGCTTTTTGAAATGGCCGACGGAGGGACACTTTTTCTGGACGAAATAAGCGAGGTCGATCAGAAAATGCAGATGCATCTTCTGCGGGTCCTGGAGGAGCGGCAGATCCGGCGCATCGGTTCGGACAGGCTGCGAGATATCGACATTCGGATAATCGCCGCCTCCAACAGGGACCTTCGAAGCATGGTCGAGGATAATCTTTTCCGATCGGATCTTTATTACCGACTCAATCTGCTCAACCTCCACATTCCGTCCCTGCAGGAACGACGAGAGGATATCGGCCTGCTGGCACAGCACTTTTTCTCACATTACTGCAGACACTACGGGGGTCAGAATCTTAAGCTTGACGAAGAGATTTTTCTGAGGCTCCGGAACTACCCGTGGCCGGGAAACATACGGGAACTGAAAAACATCATGGAACGGACGGCGCTGACCATAGCCACCCGCTGCATTGATCTCTCGGATATCGAAATAATAACCAGGGAACTGAACATCAGCCTGAACAATCAGCGCTCCGCGGATGATGAGACAGGTTGCCGAAGAACCTTACATCAGATAAAACAGCACGCTGCCGAAGCGGCTCTGAAGGCGGCGGGGTTCAATAAAAGCCATGCCGCCCGCATGCTGGATATTGACCGCTCAACCCTGGACCGTCTTCTGGACCACCGGAAACGTAACGAAATAACTAATCCCGGGTCAGACTGCGGTACTTGATTCTGTGGGGAATCAGCGCCGTCTCTCCCAGGCGTTCAATACGGTCGTTCTCGTATTCACTGTAGTTGCCGTTAAAGAAGGTAACCCTGCTGTCACCCTCGAAAGCCAGAATGTGGGTCGCAATCCGGTCCAGAAACCAGCGGTCGTGGCTGATGACCATCACACAGCCGGGAAAGAGCTCGATGGCGTCCTCCAGAGCCCGCATGGTGTTTACGTCGAGGTCGTTGGTGGGCTCGTCCAGGAGCAGTACGTTTGCCTCCTCCTGAAGCATCAGAGCAAGCTGCACGCGGTTCCTCTCTCCTCCGGAAAGAATCCCCACCTTCTTCTGCTGGTCGGCACCGGAAAAGTTGAACTGCGCCACATAGGAACGGCTGTTTATTTCCCTGGTCCCCAGCTTCATGTTCTCCCGACCACCGGTTACCAGCTCGAATATGGTTTTATCCGGGTCCAGTTTTTCCCGGGTCTGATCGACGTAGGCCAGCTTTACGGTCTCCCCGATTCTGATTTCTCCTGAATCCGGGTTCTCCTGGCCGGTGATCATGCGAAAGAGGGTGGTTTTTCCCGCCCCGTTGGGACCTATAATTCCCACCACCCCTCCGGGGGGAACGGAAAAGTTCATATCGTCTACGATGATACGTGAGTCGTAGGATTTGCGCACGTTTTGACATTCGACAACTATGTCGCCCAACCGGGGCCCCGGCGGAATAAAAAGCTGTAGCTCCTTCTGCCGTTCCCGGGTCTCCTGATTCAGCAGCTGCTCGTAATGGTTTACCCTGGCTTTGCTCTTGGCGGCCCGCCCCTTGGGACTCATCCGGATCCATTCCAGCTCACGCTGCAGGGTCTTTTGACGGGCGGTCTCCTGCTTGCTCTCGTTGGCCAGACGGCTCTGCTTCTGCTCCAGCCAGGAGGAGTAGTTTCCCTTCCAGGGGATCCCCTCGCCCCGGTCCAGCTCGAGGATCCAGCCGGCCACATTATCCAGAAAGTAACGGTCGTGGGTTACCGCGATTACCGTCCCCTGGTATTCATGCAGATGATGCTCCAGCCAGGCTACAGTTTCGGCATCCAGATGGTTTGTAGGCTCGTCAAGCAGAAGTATATCAGGCTGCCGCAGAAGCAGGCGGCACAAGGCAACCCGGCGCTTCTCTCCCCCCGACAGGGGTCCCACCTTCTGGTCCGCCGGAGGACAGCGCAGGGCGTCCATGGCCATCTCCAGCCGGGAATCCAGGTCCCAGGCATTGCGGGTATCAAGCAGTTCCTGAACCTCCCCCTGCCGCTCGAGGAGCTGGTTCATCTCGTCATCGCTCATCTCTTCGGCAAAGCGGGTGTTGATCTCGTCGTACTCTTTGAGAAGATCGACGGTCTCCTGTACCCCCTCCTCCACCACCTGGCGGACAGTCTTTTCAGGATCGAGTTGAGGTTCCTGTTCCAGATACCCAATGGTGTAACCGGGAGAGAGCATCGCCTCACCGTTGAAATCCTTGTCCACCCCGGCCATGATCTTTAGCAGGGTACTCTTTCCCGAGCCATTCAGTCCCAGGACGCCGATCTTGGCGCCGTAAAAATAGGAAAGGGATATATCCTTGAGGATCGGCTTCTTGTTAAAGCTCTTGCTGACCCGGACCATTGAATAGATAATCTTATTCTCTTCTGCCATGGACATATTCTACCCCATGACGGAATTGTGTTCAATGAGAGTCCAGGACCAGTTTTCACCCCGGAACAGGACTCAGGGCCGCTACCTGAAACAATACGCATAAAAAGGTTTGACATATAATGAATGATTCATTTACTATCTCTGTAAGAAAGAATCATGAATGCACGTTTAAAAACTATATATGAATCAGCAAGTACATTGTTCATCAGACAGGGATACTCACGCACACAAATCAGCCATATAGCACAAGCAGTCGGCGTATCGGTGGGGACAATATATCATGACTTTTCCGGTAAAAAAGAGATTATGCAGTTTGTGCTGAAATGTACAATCGATCCGGATTTCATGGAGAAAAGTCTAAAAAGACCCATAACCGGAGAAGCATTTACAAATTTGGAAAGAGAAATAGAAGAGACTTTTACCAAAGTACTGCGGGATTTTTCGGAACAAACTTCACGGACAGAGACATCTTTTGCAGCATTCATTTCAGACGCATTTGATCTGGTTGCGCGGTATGCAGCAGGTCTTCTTTTCATCGAGAAGAACCAGTATGAATTTGTAAAACTGGCCGGATACTACAGAGATTTTCGAAATCGTTTTTTTGAGACCATGACATTTTATTTTAACCAGTATATTGAAAGAGGAGCTATTAGAAAACCGCGTTTTCCTCAATATGCAGTAGCACATATTATTGAGACTATAACATGGTGGGGAATGGATGTACGATATTGTACGTTCAACCAGCTTGATATATCGAGGGAACAGGCCAGGGAGGTTATTTTAGACAACCTGGTTCCTGCGTATACATGTACACATGGGTGAACATAAACACTTTTTTTTCCCAAAATGAATGAATTGTTCATGTATCGATATAAAAAATGAAGGATAAAACCCTCAGCGGAAAAAAGGGTAAAAACAAATATAGAGACGCGAAAACTCAAAAGAAGGTTCTTCTTTCAGAAGGCTCGAGTTTGACATCGCGGGAAACGCTTACTTGCTTGTGCAACAGCGGGTATTCGGTTGATATCATAACATCGGCAAAAAGACCCATAACTATGTTCAGCAAATGGAAGAACAAACTTATTTTTACAAATAATGTCAATGAGAACCCTCACGACTATCTTACTCATGTATCAAAACTGATAAATTCCGGGGCATACGAAGCTCTCATTCCAACTCATGAAACGGCATGGCTATTTTCAGAGGGACGCCGTTATTTTTCATCAGAAATTGTTTTGCCCGTCGCAGCTCCAGCTTCTTTTCACATGGTACAGAGCAAGATTTCATTTGCTGAACTTGCAGATTCGTTACATATACCGCATCCCCGCTGGAGTATGGTAAAAGAAAACATGGCGATCAACATACCATACCCATATTGGATAAAGGATGAGTATGGAACTGCCGGGCGCTCCGTATTTAAGGTATCAACTGCACAGGAAAGGAGCGAAGCAGAAAACATACTCCTGACCGGTACAAACCGAATAATGGCGCAGGAAAATATTGAGGGTAGATACGGACAGGTACAGGCTGTATTTAATAAAGGGAAAATGCTTGCGGTGCACACATCCATGCAGCGTGGTTCCGGGGCCGGCGGTTCCGCCGCGGCACGGATCAGTGTGCAGGATCCTGAAGCACAAAAACATATAGAGATTCTCGGGACTCAGCTTGCTTGGCATGGAAGCATAACCCTCGATTTTATTGAAAAAAACGGTGTGCCCTACTTTATTGAATGTAATCCACGAATGATTGAACCGGCAAACGCAACGCAGGCAGGCATAAATTTTCCTGAACTCCTGATAAAGATTTCTTCAGGAGGAGAGCTGCCGCAGACAATACTGACTGGTCGTTCGGGGGTAAAAACGCATAGTATAATGGCTCTTTTATTAGGGTCCGCAGAAAAACGGAACAGCAGAAAACACCTGATAAAACTGCTTTTTTTAAGCATTATGCGGAGAGATTTCTTTGCAGAGAGTGCAGAAGTCTTGACTCCTGTCGACAAGGACCTACGGAGTATCATTCCGTTGCTGTCCGTATTTATACGGCTTCTTATACACCCCCGGAATGTATATTCAATTAAACAACATACTATTGATAATTACTGTGTGTTACCGGAAACTATCAGAGCGATAAGTGAAATTGAGAATTAATTTACCTGGGAATTTAGATTTTTCTACCTGCGGAAGACCTCGTTTACTTCCTTTATAACAGAAACCCGAAATAACCGAAAAGGAGGCCGAGGCAGATCAGTACGATTCCCCAGAGGGGGGAATGACGGTAGTATTTTCCCATAAAAACCAGGGACTGGGGGAAAATAACCACCGACAGACCACCGAGAAGAACAATCCACCCGATAATCGTAACCAGGACGGTCCAATTCCCTACCCAGAGATTGTGGTAACCCACCAGTACAAGACCGGTAATGACTCCCAGGGACCCCGCAATGAAGGTCAGAGCCGGGGATTCGCGGAAATCTTCGGCGATTTCGGAAAAGTCCAGACGGCCCATGAGTACCGCGATGCCTCCTGTAGCAAAGATCACCGCCGCTATCCTCGCGACAAGTACCGACAGTTCCATATCCAGCCTCCTTCGGGCGATTACGCAACCCGGGTATATATCAAACATAGCGGTAATCCGGGAACCGGTCAAATAATTGCATAGTGTTCAGAACCGTGGGGATGAATGTCAGGTAAACACCCAATAGGTGAACATTTATCCATAATATTGTAAGAATCGCACACATTTTCCTGGTTTCCCGGCATTCACCGACTTACGATCTGGCGTATCCCCACGATTCTGAACACTGACCTTCACTTCCACAGTCCGAGGCCGTATATTATGAGTAAGTCAATTCTGGGAGAGTAGTATGGATTTAGGTTTGAAAAACAGAAAAGCCCTGGTTACCGGTGCCAGTTCCGGGCTCGGATTCGCCGCCGCCTCTGTGCTTGCGGAGGAGGGAGCGGAACTCAGTATTGTCTCCCGCAGCAAAGAACGGATTCAAAAAGCAGCCCAAGCCATAGAGGCTGCTTCGAGTGTAAAGGCCGCAGCCCTGACGGCTGATCTTCGGAATGCCGGGGATATTGAAAAACTCAAAGGAACAGTGGGAGAAACGGATATCCTGGTGGTCAGCACCGGAGGCCCCCCGGGGGGAGCCCTTGATTCCTTTGGTCCTGAGGAGTGGAAAAAGCAGTACGAAGGGCTCTTCGAGAGTGTTCTTCGTCTCTCATCGGCCTTTGCCCCCGGAATGCGCCGCCGGGGCTGGGGACGAATCATCTACATTACCTCGGTTAATATCCTCAATCCCCAGCTGAACATGGCCTTCAGCAACGCTATCCGGGCGGGAATCGCCGGTCTTGCAAAGAGCCAGGCCCTGGAGTGGGGAAAGGATGGGGTCACCATCAACTGCGTGGCACCGGGACTCTTCGCCACCGACAGGTTGAGGGAGCTCTTTGAACCCATGGCCCGGGAAGCGGGGATGGAGTTGGAGGAGTACCTGCGGAAAAAAGGCGAAGCCCTTCCGGTACGACGCATAGGGCGCCCGGAGGAGATGGGAAGCCTGATTGCCTACCTCGTTTCCGAGCGCGCGGGTTACATGAACGGCCTTGTGCTGCCCATCGACGGCGGTCAACATCTCTAGGGGGCAGGCCATGGTGAGTTTTATTACCAAGACCGGGGAGAAAAACCGTGCAGAAGCCGTTATTGATCTTTTTACTAAAACCCCCGGCGGAGCGGGTTTCTGCAGCCGCGGGGTACAGGTAGACGGCAGCACCGTGGGCTACGAACTCATGGACCTGAAGAGCCGGAAAACCGCACTCTTCGCATGGCTCCCGGAAAAACTGCCCGATAATTGGAAGGAGGATCTTCGGCACGGAAAATTCAGCTTTTCCAGGGAGGGTTTCGCCTTCGCCGAAGAGATAATCGACCTCGGCCTCCAGGAAGGCGCGAAGGTTCTGTTCCTGGACGAAGTCGGTAAGCTGGAGCTCAAGGGCAGCGGTTTCGCCACCCTTCTGCGACGCTGTCTGTCTTCTGGGGCTGATCTGGTAATAGGTTGCCGGAAAGCTAATATTGAGCCCATCAAGTCCGAATTCGGGATACCCTGAACCGGGACAAGATAAAGTGTTTTTCTATCGTATTGGGAGATAGACGCCGGAAACACCCTGGGGAGAAAAGACAATTTGCCAGAGCTGGTTTCTTCTGGCCCGAAAACTGCCTGCACAGGACAGAAGGAAGAAGGTCCACATTCGGCGAAAGCGTTCGTCATAATATTCGGACAGCTCCTGCAATGTAGCGCAGGGGAGGTAGCATGGAATTGGGAAATATGTAACGTTCCAGCCAGGGGCGACAGAAAACGGCGTGATCAGAATTCCTCAAATTCGTCGTCTGAAATATCCGGCATCTCCTTCGACTGGGAGTCTCCATGAAAAAGAGTGATTCCCGATTCCCTGGAAGCAGGTTCAATATCCGGAGCCGGCTGCCGACTCTTTTTCGCAGTACTGGATTCCACTGCTTTGGCGGGTTTTGATTTTAGTTCGTCCTTTTTGGGAGGAGATACCACCGGGGGCGAGGAGATTCTTTTCTGATCCAGGCTCTCTTTTTTCCCCCGGATCCTGAAAAAGCGCAGGACCCGCTGCAGCTCTTCAGCATGGCCGGAGAGAAGCTCTGATGTCGCGGCCATCTCTTCCGAGGCAGAGGCATTCTGCTGGACCACATTCTCCAGCTGCATCAGGGCATTGTTGATCTGCTCCGCCCCTGAGCTCTGCTCCGCGCTTGAAGCGCTGATCTCCTGCACAAGGTCCGCGGTTTTCCTGATTTCCGGCAGCATCTTTTCGAACATATTGCCGGCCTTTTCTGCCACTGCGACGCTGTGTCGGGAGAGATCCTCTATTTCACCCGCCGCCTTCTGACTCCTCTCCGCCAGTTTGCGAACCTCCGTCGCTACCACCGCGAAACCCTTGCCCTGTTCCCCTGCCCGGGCGGCTTCGATAGCGGCGTTAAGAGCAAGCAGGTTGGTATTCCGAGCGATCTCCTGAATTATAGAAATCTTCTCGGCTATGGACTTCATGGCACTTACCGTCTCCTGCATGGCCTTTCCCCCCTCTTCCGCGTCCTGGGCGGAGGATTTGGATATGCTCTCAGTCTGGGAAGCATTATCGCTGTTGTGGCGGATACTGGCGCTCATCTCTTCCATGGAGGCCGACACCTCCTCCGTGGAGGCTGCCTGCTCGGTAGCACCCTGGGAGAGCGACTGGGCCGCGTCATTTACCTCATGACTCCCCGTTGAGACCGAATCAGCCGCCCGGTAAATCCTGCCGGCGATCTCCGTAAGCTGCTCGGCCAGGCTGTTGAAAGCCCGGGAGAGGGTACCGATCTCATCCTTTCTTGACAGATCCCGTTTTGGAAGCCTCCCTGTCAGGTCTCCCCGGGAGAGGACCTGGGCATGCCCAGTCAGTGTAGCTATGGGTTTCAGGGTTATTGCGGTAACGATGCTCAAAAGCACAGCGAGAATAACAATTCCGGCGAGGCCCAGAATTACTCCGATCATGGTAAAGGCCCCGGCTTCCGCAGTGATGATCCCCTCCTCTATCTCTATAAAGACCGTCCAGCCGTTCTCCGCGCTCCCATGCAGACTGATCATGGAACGCCCGCTGCCCTTATAGCTGAACATGTCACTGTTCCTGTTTTCGAAAAAGTTCTGAACCGGGGGATACGGGGAATAATCGACGAGCTCATCGCCCTGCACCTTTTCGGGATCAATATGGGCAATCAGATTTCCATCCTGATCGATTATAAAGGCGTTGCTGTTCTCCGGGGCATTCTCCAGTACAATCTGCGAGAGTTCAGCCAGGGTGGAGGCAAGGAGCAGTACGCCGGAAACGATATTTCCTCTGTCCGGATGAAATATGGGAAATCCGTATGCCACAGCGGGAACCGGAGGCACCAGGGATCTTCCCATGAGGACCTGTCGGCTGACCTTTTCGCCGGCCATGGCTTCCTTGAAATAAATTCTGTCTCCGCGGTTCCCGCTTCCCCGCTCCCCTGTTTCGATGATAAAGACGTCGCCGTCGGCATCAATTGAATAGAGGGTGTATATATAGTCATTAAGGGCGGCGAAGGTTCCGGCGAAGGCCTCGGCATGCCCTTCTTCTTCCATTCGGCGTACAGCCGGATTACCCGCTGTGGCCCGGGCAGATCGTATGATCATCTCTTCCCAGCGTTCGGTGTCACGTACCGTGGCAGATACAGCCATGCGTATTTCTTGTAATGCCCCGTCCATAAGCATTGTACGCGCCCTGATGGTTACTGCCCCGACCAGTATGCCGATGATAAGCACCGCCGTAATGGCAGTCAGGAGCGTGAGGCGGGTACCTATCTTCATATATTCCTCTCCTAAAAAAACAATCAGGAAACCTGATTTATTTTGATAGGTTATACTGTAGTCCCGCTGAATCAGGTTGTCAAATTTAGCCCCTTGACTACCCTACCCGGGTATAGTATATTCATGACATGATGAATCAGGATAAGAAAAAGGATGTTCAGCGCAGGCTTGGCAAGATAGAAGGCCAGATACGCGGAATATCCAAAATGGTCGAAAGCGACCGTTACTGTATGGATATCCTGTCCCAGATACGGGCGGTAGTTTCGGCAATTCGAAAAGTGGAAGACCTGATAATGGATCAGCATCTGCACACCTGCGTGGCCGACAGTATGCGTCACGGGGACGAGGCAGACCAGAATGAAAAAATCGCCGAGATAATGGACATGCTCTCCAGGTTCCGGCGAATTGGCTAAAACAGAAGGAGGAAATCATGGCCAAAAAGATCGAACTGAACATAGAAGGAATGAGCTGCGGACACTGCGTCATGGCTGTTACCACTGCCCTCGAAAAGGGGGAGGGAGTAAAAAAGGCCAAGGTTAACCTGAAAAAGAAAAGAGCAACCGTTACCGGGGAAGACAGCCTTGATCCGGAGGTACTGGTTAATCTCGTCAAGGAAAGCGGTTACGAAGCAAGCCTGATGTAGGAACAGATACAGGACAGGGAAAGAGAGGAATTATGTCGGAACGAGCTGAATATGCCGTTGAAGGAATGACCTGCGCAAGCTGCGTACTGAATGTGGAAAAGGCGCTCAAAAAGGTTCCCGGGGTTGAAACGGTGAGCGTCAACCTGTCGGACAAGAAAGCGGTAATCACCTATAAAGAGGGGGATGAGTCGTCCTTCAAGCAAGCAGTTGCAAACGCGGGTTATAAACTCAACACCATGGAGGAGGCGGAAGAGAAGGAGCTGGAGCACCTTCGAAGGGAAAAACGGCGGCTCATAATCGCCTGGGCCATTACCCTGCCCCTCACCTTGAAGATGCTGGCCCATATGCTCTTCGGTATCAGTATGGGCGGTCCCGGCCTATCCTTTATCATCGATATGGCGGTTTCGTTC
This sequence comes from uncultured Spirochaetaceae bacterium, assembly GCA_964554875.1. Lineage (GTDB taxonomy): Bacteria > Spirochaetota > Spirochaetia > JC444 > Marispirochaetaceae > Marispirochaeta. Next base: position 26,497 of record CAZKQJ010000020.1, read on the forward strand.
CCGGTAATATTCATTATCGGCTGGCCGGTGATACGTACCACCCTGCTCTCCCTGAAGACTTTCAATTTCAACATGGACTCCCTGATCGGTATCGGCACCGTGGCGGCATACTCCACAGGCATTCTGAAGCTCTTCGGAGTCCAGATTGAAAACTTCGCCGTTGTGGGTGCCATGATCATGAGCATCAACTTTATCGGCAACTACCTCAAGGAAATGGCCACCGGAAGGGCCTCCCAGGCTATCAAACAGCTCCTGGAGCTTGGAGCCAAGAGTGCTCACCGACTGAACGAATCGGGGGCCATCGAGGATGTTCCGGTGGAAGAGCTGCAGATCGGGGATATCGTCCTTGTGCGCCCCGGAGAGAAGGTCCCGGTGGACGGCGAAATCATCGACGGAGAGAGCTCCCTGGATGAATCCATCGCAACGGGAGAGTCCATTCCCGTGGACAAAAGGACCGGCGACAAGGTTATCGGTGCCACGCTGAACCAGCAGGGCGCGATCAAGGTCCGCATCGAAAAGGTGGGCAAGGAGACATTCCTGGCCAGGATCATCAAGATGGTGGAGGATGCCCAGGGCACCAAGGTTCCCATTCAGGCTTTCGCCGACAGGGTAACCGCAATCTTTGTTCCCATCGTTTTGGGCCTTTCCCTGGGAACCTTCCTTTTCTGGTTCTTTCTGCCAGAAACAGGCAGCCAGATCCTGAGGTCTTTTCAAGGTCTTATTCCCTGGATCAATCCTGATCGGGGGATGATGTCCGCGGCCCTCTTTGCTGCAATTGCGACTTTGGTAATCGCCTGCCCCTGCGCCCTGGGTCTGGCGACCCCTACCGCCCTCATGGTGGGGATGGGAAAAGGGGCAGTAAACGGGGTCCTTATCAGGAACGGAGAAGCCATCCAGACAGCCCAGAAGATCGATACAGTGGTTTTCGATAAAACCGGTACCATCACCGTCGGAAAACCCGGGGTAAAGGTATTCAAAAGCGACCTGCCCGAGAATGAGTTCCTCCGCCTGGTGGCTTCCGTGGAGAACCTGTCGGAGCATCCCCTGGCCCGGGCGGTGGTTCAGGCCGCGGAGGAACGAAAGATCAGACTTGCAGACTGCGACAGCTTCGAGTCCCTTACCGGCAGGGGGATACGGGCAACAATAGATCAACAGCGTGTAGAAGTGGGAAGCATGAAGTTCTTCCGGGAAGCAGGCATCTCAACCTCCGCATATGATGAACAGATCGATGTCCTTCAGGCCGAGGGCTCAACGGTGATTCTGGCCGCCAGGGAGGGGATCCTGATCGGTATTGTCGGTATCGCCGATGCCATAAAACACGACTCCCGGGAGGCCCTGGCGGAACTGCATAAAATGGACATTACCACCGTCATGCTTACCGGGGACAACCGAAAGGCCGCCAGGGCCATCGCCAATGAAGTGGGCATAGACCGGGTCGAGGCGGAACTTCTGCCGGAGGACAAAATCGAGATCGTCAGGAAACTCCAGGAAGAGGGAAAGACCGTTGCCATGGTGGGAGACGGTATCAACGACGCCCCGGCCCTGAAGCAGGCGGACGTGGGAATCGCCATCGGCACAGGGACGGACATCGCCATCGAATCAGCGGATATAACCCTGGTCTCAGGCAGCCTTATGGGAGTGGTAAAGGCTGTCCGGCTCTCCAGGGCCACCTTCAGTAAGATCATGCAAAACCTTTTCTGGGCCTTCTTCTACAATGTTATCGCCATTCCCATGGCAGTTCTGGGGCTGCTTCACCCGGTTATCGCTGAGACCGCTATGGCCTTCAGCTCCATAAACGTGGTGGGGAACTCCCTGAGATTGAAACGGGTCTCCCTGGAATAGGGCAATTGAACCGGAACACAGATAGGTTCTTCAGGCGGGGGAAAAGCTCTCGATCTCTCCCCCCGCTCTGATAAGGTCGCGCCCTTCCTGAAGATTCTTCAGATCTCCGGACGCAACAGTCTGGAGCATGATGTTTCCCAGGGCGGTCGCTTCCACCGGTCCGGCGCTCACCGGTATTCCGGCGACATCAGCCGTCAGCTGGTTCAGGAAGCGGTTCTGGCAGCCTCCGCCGATAATGTGCAGGGTGTGAATCTCCTTCCCTGATACCCTGGAAATCTCTTTCAGGCTTCTGTCATAGGCGGCCGCGAGACCCTGGAAGATCCCCCTGGCGAACTCAGGTGGAGTCCGTGGAGCGGTCTGCCCGGTCTCGGCGCAGTAATCGAGGATTCTTTGGGGCATGGTATCATCCGCACGGCCGGGTTTCAGGAAACGAGGATCATCCACATTCAGCTTGTATTCACGACCCCTGGCTTCCGCGGCTTTCCGGGCCAGGAGGGAACAGCCGCCACTTCGCCCGTCTTTTCCGGGAAAAATACGGCCTCTCCCCCTCGGATTATCAGTTGGGATAAAGGGAGAAAGACCGCAGCCTATTTTAGATGGATTCTGCGTTGGCCAGCAGATATTCCTCAGCCTCCCGGCACCAGAGTCCTCCGGCTCGGGCAGTTATCTCCGCCAGCTTCGCGCACACTGAATCGGTCCTGCCCTTCTCTGCCAGATCGCTTATGGCGGTAAGGGGCATGGAAATACCGGTGTAGATAAGCTTCTTGCCCCCGGGAATCTCCGGAAGATGCAGGGTTGTATCCACCACCGCATCCAGCCCCCCCACGTGGGTGACCATGGTGGCGGGATTGATTCTTCCCGCGGCCATCATTTTCAGGGATTCCTTCAAATCCTCGGTATTTCCGCCGGAGGTTCCCACAACGTGGGTCGCCCCGTAGTGTACGTTGTAGAAATTCATGGTCGCCGAGAAGGAGGGGTCCGAGGGGCCGGCGAAGAAATTCAGGCAGCCGTCTGTTCCCAGGAGCGCATCCCCCTGCTCCACCACCGGTTTGACCGGGGCGAATACAATCACGTCGTCATAGCCCTTTCCGCCGTTCAGTTCCTTTATGCCGGCGACAGGGTCTTTCATCTCTCCGGTATTTACATAGTGGAGCTCAACACCGTTCTTCCTGGCCTCTTCCACAGTGTAGATGGAAGCGGCACGTTGGAGTCGGAAATCATCGATATCGGTAACCACCAAAAGCCGGGGTTTGCGGTCCCGGTGAATCGCATAATCGATGGCCCCAAGGCCCATGGGACCCACCCCTGCAAGAAGGGCCATGGAACCGCCCTCTTTGATATCCATCTGGTGCACATAGGAGCCCTGACGGGTGTGGTACATGGCATAGAAGGTTCCCACGATACACGAAACCGGCTCCGCCAGAGACCCGTAGAAGAAGGAATCCCCTTCATAAGGGAGCAGGCAGCCCTGTTCCATAACCTCATTTGGAATGACTATGTAGGTGGCATCCCCGCCAATGGTGGTATAGCTGTAACCGGGGGCGGAGAGGATTCCCACAGGTCCGTCTTCATAATTCAAGGCAGGTTGGATGGAGAATTTCTGGCCCTCCGTGAACTGTCCCTTCCACTTTGAACCGATCCGGACCAGTTCTCCGCAGAACTCATGACCAATCATGACCGGTTCGCTTGCAATATTGTCCGGCACCCGCTTATGGCCGCTTCCCTGACTGGCAGCCTTGTAGCTGGACATGCAGATGGAATCCGACACCACACGGGCGAGTATCTGATCATCGGTAATTTCCGGAAGCTCAAACTCCTCGAGCCGAAGGTCCTTGACACCGTACAGTCGTACAGCTTTTGTTTTCATAACTGCTCCTCTTTTTCGGTCGTCATCGGCATTCTGCCTTCGACTCCGCTCTGCCTCGTTCAGGACCGGCAAAGCCGCTCCTTCGCTCTTTCTCGGTCGTCATCGGCGTTCCGCCTCCGGCTCCGCTCTGCCTCGTTCAGGACCGGCAAAGCCGCTCCTTTACTCTTTCTCGGTCGTCATCGGCATTCTGCCTCCGGCTCCGCTCTGCCTGTTTTCCTTCTATTTCAGCATTACCTGTCCGCCGGTGACGGGCAGGGCCTGGCCTGTTTCGTATTTCTGTTCCACCAGGTAGAAGACCGATTTCAGGACGTCGTCTCCTCTACAGCCCCGGCCCATGGGGACCTTGGCTTCGTAAAACCTGCGCACATCCTCCATGGTTGTGGCCCCCGGGACCTTACCGGTATTCAGGTACTGAACGAACAATCCTCTGTCCGGATCGGACCAGAGGGGGCCGTCGAAAAAGTTGCCAGGACAGATGGAGTTGACCTTTATGTTATCCGCCACCAGTTCCAGGGCAAAACTCTGGGTAAGTCCGATTCCACCGAACTTTCCCCCCGCGTAGGCTCCGTTGCGGTTTGATCCTTCCAGGCCGGATTTGGAATTGATCTGGATGATATCGGAGAAGTACCGTCCTCCGGCGGCGGCATTCTGCAGTGCCATAACAGGGGCGGCGTGTTTGACGCAGAGGAAGTACCCGATGTAATTGACATCCGTCACGAAGCGAAAATCCTTGAGGCTGAACTCCCGTACCCCCCCGGCTTTCAGTACTCCTGCATTGCTGATAAAGAGGTCGATTCCTCCAAGAGCTTTGACCACCCCAGAGGTCATCTGGGCCACGGACCCTTCGTCGGCCACATTGACGGCAACGGCAAGGGCGCGGGTTTCTCCGGCTCCCCGGTTCAATTCAGCTGCCAGGCTTTGTGCTCCCTCCAGGTTCATATCCGCGATTACCACCAGGGCCCCGGCTGAAAAAAGACCACGCACAAGGGTTTCTCCGAAGCCCTGGGCGCCGCCGGTAACGACAGTTATCTTTCCCGCCACGACATCTTCCCGCCGCGATTGTACAGATACCTGCTTTACTGAAGCCGTTCCCAGGCTGTCAGGATCTTTTCCCATGAAAAAGAAACCCGTTCCGGGTATTTTAATAACGGGATGAACCTTTCCATCGGCGTCAAAAAGGGCTGTCTCAAGGGTCTCCTGCAGCCTTTCCTCATCCGGAATATCCACCACGGGACAGTCCCCGTCATAGTTGTCACAGAACTGAACAATCAGCCCCTTCTCTCCGTCAAAGGTCAGGCCTCTGATAAGCGGGCTTACATTCATATAATCCATATTTCTTTTCTCCTGAACGATATACCTTACGTCGACAGCATATCGATAATCGACTCCGGATTACGGGGGTCCATCCTTCTTCCATAGCCTGCATAGCGCTGAATCCTTGCTGCCAGCGGATCAGCCGCCCAGGGGTTCTCATCATCGAACAGGGAGTAGCGTCTGTCGCTTGAGGCCAGCCTCTCGTGCGCCACAAGGGCCCAGGTCGCCTCGATAAGATGTTTAAAAGCAGGGTCCATTACCTCCGGACAGTTGAAACTCTGCCGGGACGAGTTTATATCCACCCCGCTTATCTCCATGAGCTCCTCACTGCGGCACAGGGCGCTGAGGCGTTCCAGCTGGGCGCGGGTATTCCGGGGAGGCATATACGTAACCGCGTAAAACCCGAGGCGCTTGAGTTCTGGAATCAGCTCATCGAGATAATCGTCTTCGAACTTCCCCGCCTTCTTGTCTCCCGTGGGAGACTCCCCCACGTCCCCCAGGTAGGCATAGGCCGGAATGGACCCAATAGAACGGGCAAAATCGAGTACCTGCCGCACAGGCAGGCACTCCTTCTCGTCGGGCTGGATGAAAAACCGGGGAAGAAAAATGCTTTTCAGTACCCCCAGCAGATCGTAGAGATAATGGGGATTATCCGGGTCCTTCAGCCGGGATTGGATCTGTCCGGGAAGGGACATCCCGAGCTGTTTCTCCAGAAAATTGCAGACTCCCTCACCTTTTCCTTCGATTTCCCTTATTCGCCGTGCCAGGGCATAGAGGATGTGCCGTTCGGTCACGCTCCCGCCTTCGGCGGCCCTGCTTATGGCAAGAACATCAGAATCGAAATCCAGGGGCGGAATACCGGAATCCCGGAGAAGGGAGTTCAGGGCTTCCGTCTGAACGCGGTTCCGCTTATTACGCTGATGGTTTATGGGCGCAAGAAAAGTCTGTGCTTCAGGCAGACTGGGAGAAGGAACCCCATGAACCGCCATGTAGGCGATATTCGGAGAATCCGGATTGTTGATCTTGCGTCCTTCGACGGCGGTACCGCTCATGCTGACCCTGAGCTCGAAACCCGCGGTTGTCGCGATCCCCAGGGATTTGCCAGCCTTGAACATCTCCGCCGCACCGGCCACGGAGTCATGGTCCATTATTCCCACCGCCGACAAACCGGCCTGCCAGGCTCGGAAGGCGGCCAGACTGGGAGAATAGGGCGAGAAGGAGTAAAAGGTATGAACATGGTTGTTCACCTCTCCTCTGGGCTCCTTCTCTGCCTGTAGTTTACCCGCCCGAATGAGTTCCCCCATCTCTCCCGCCGCTTTCAGGCGACGGGAAAGATCGGGATCACCCAAGGCAGAATACAATTCGTCATACCCGGTGTTCATGCTAGACGCCCAGCCTGTTCCTCCGCAGAATCTCGCCGGTGGTGGCGACGGTAAGGGCCTTGTGCCCGGTCAGGGGCTGGATCTGCTCATGGACAGTGTCGATAAGCCACTCCTTCTGGGGAAAGAAGAGCTCTTCCATCTCCGCTGCGGGACTTATCCAGTTGCGGCTGCCCACAATTGCCGGAGGAGCATCCAGGTAATCAAAGGAGAGGGCCGTCAGGTTGCTCGCAACGGTATGCAGGAAGCTGCCCCGTTCACAGGCGTCGCTTGCAAGGAGCAGTTTTCCCGTCTTTTTGACCGACTCCACCAGGGGTTCGTAGTTCAGGGGATTGATAAAGCGCAGGTCCCAGACCTCCACGGAAAGTCCGTACTTCTCTTCCAGTTCCGCCGCCGCCTCCATGGCGGGGTAGAGGGTGGCGCCGATGGTGCAGATTGTCAGGTCTTTTCCGCTTTTCCGCAGGGCCGGTTCGCCTTCGGGGACCTCATAATAGCCCTCGGGCACTCCTTCGGCGACAAACTCTTCGCCGATACCGTAGAGCTTCTGGCTTTCGAAGAAGATTACCGGATCGGTGCCGCTCAAGGCAAGGTTCAGCATGCCCTTGGCATCGTAGGGGGTTGCGGGGAACATGGCCTTGAGGCCGGGAATATGGGCTACCAGACTGGTCCAGTCCTGAGAGTGCTGAGCGCCGTATTTGGCACCCACGGAGACCCGCACGGTAAGGGGCATCCTCAGGATGCCGGCGCTCATGGACTGCCATTTGGCCGCCTGGTTGAAGATCTCGTCACCGGCGCGTCCCATGAAGTCGCAGTACATCAGCTCCACCACAGCCCGGCCGCCGGCAAGGGCGTACCCCACACCGGAACCGACAATAGCCCCTTCGGAAATGGGAGAGTTGAAAAGCCGGTGGTAGGGCAGCGCCTCGGTAAGTCCGCGGTATACGGCAAAAGCTCCGCCCCAGTCGCGGTTCTCCTCACCCCAGGCAGCCATGCTGGGATCGATGCTGAAACGGTGCAGCATCGCTTCGAAGAGGGCGTCCCTGTAGGCAAAGATCTTTGCCGCAGACAGACGCTTACCGTTCTCGTCGAAACCATAGCGGCTCTTTCTGGCAAAAGACTGGATGCGGGGATTTTCGTCATAGGGAAGCAGCATTTCCGGTTCACGGTCTTCGAACTTTTCCACCTTCTCGTTGGAGAACATTACAGACTCTATGAACTGTCCGCCCACCCGGGGACTCTTTTCCATGTCTACAGCGAGTTCCACGATCTCCCGGATCTTCTGCTGAGTCTCCTCAGAAATCGCCTCGATGAATCCCTGATCCGCTGCTCTGTTCTCTTTCAGGTAGGAGCCGTAGCCGGCGATGCAGTCGTTGGCTTCCCAGAGATCGACCTCTTCCTTGGTGCGATAGCTGGAGGCATCCGAGGGGCTGTGGCCGGAGAGCCGGTAGGTAATTGTGTCCAGCAGCACAGGACCCTTGCCTTCCGTAAGGATCTTCTTTTTCCGCTCGATGGCATCAGCCACGGCCAGGGGATTGTAACCGTCCACCCTCTCTGAGTGCATGTTCTCGGGGTTCACCCCGGCACCGACCCGGGCCAGGATTTCGTAGCCCATGGTTTCGCCGGAGGTTTGGCCGCCCATGCCATAGAAGTTGTTGAAAAAATTAATCAGTACAGGAGGAGCTCCGCCGATTTCCTTGTCCCATAGGGTCCGGTACTGGTCCATGGCGGCCATCATCATGCCCTCCCAGACGGGACCGCAACCCATGGAGGCGTCGCCGATGTTGGCGATTACAATGCCGGGTTTGCGGTTGATCCTCTTGAAGAGGGCCGCCCCCACGCTGATGTCCCCCGAGCCGCCGACGATGGCGTTATTGGGCATGGAACCGAAGGGAGTAAAGAAGGTGTGCATGGAACCGCCGAGGCCTTTGTTGAAGCCCGTCTCCTTGGCAAAGATCTCCGCCAGGGTTCCGTAAAGAACGAACTTTTCAGCCAGTTCCCGGACGGATCCCGTATGTCCGGCCTCCACGACCTTGAGGGTGGCACCCCCCATGAAGCTCTCCATGATGCCCATGAGCTCCTTTTCCGGCAGATTGTGGACAGCGGAGAAGCACTTGGCGAGGATCTCACCGTGGCTGCGGTGGGAACCGAAGAGCTGGTCAGCAACATCCAGATTATAGCACTGACCGACAGCTGCGGATTCCTGTCCGATGGAAAGGTGGGCCGGGCCCTTGTGGTTATATTCGATTCCCTGGTAGCTGCCCATCTTCTTGATCTGGTCAAGCATGGTCTCGAACTCGCGAATGTAGGCCATATCGCGGTAGATGGTCCTGAGACCGTCTATTCCGTATTTCTTCTTCTCTTTTTCAAAATTCCCTTCGTAGGCGTTTACGGGAATATCCTTAATCTTGATCCTGCCGGGCTTGCGCACCCTGGCAGGATCGACCAGTATTGATTTAGGCATGTGTGTCTCCTTACCTGTGTATGATCTTTCTCTATTCGATTTCCCAGACCGCGTCCCGCAGGACTTCCGCAACCGCGGGGTGGGGGAAAATGATCTCCCTGATCTCCTCGCTCCTGAGCTCCGCTTCGATCATGGCGGCAGCGACGGGGATAATCTCCGAAGCCGTTGCTCCCATAATATGGACACCTAACAGGGTGTTTTTTTCAGCATGCACCAGGACCTTGCACATTCCGGGTTCCCGCTTGCCGTGTTCCGCCAGGAAGCGGCCGTTGGCCCGCATCTGCACGGTGGCGGTCTTTACAGGAATACCTTTTTCGGCGGCCTCTTTTTCCGTAAGTCCGCAGCCGGCGGCTTCCGGCAGGGTATAAACGGCCCAGGGAATGGCGTGGTAGCGCATGCGGTCTTCCCTGCCCAGAATGGTATTCACCGCGACTTCGCCCATACGGCTTGCAGAGTGGGCCAGCAGGGAGGTTCCGGTAACGTCGCCGACTGCGAAGACCCCGGGCAGATTGGTCTGCATCTTCTCGTCCACCTTGATTCCCATCCGGCTTATATCCAGGCCTGCGTCGGTAAAGCCTTCAAGATTGGGTCTGCGCCCAACGCTCATGAGAACCAGGTCCGCTTCTGCGGATTCGGTTTTTCCGCCCTTTTCGTAGTCCACACCTTTCTGGGTGATCTTTGTCACCTTCGCGGAGGTAACAAAGCTGATGCCCTTGAGGGATTTACGCATGGCCCGGGCAAATTCCCCGTCCATGAGGGGGAGGATCTCATCCATCATCTCGATCACAGTTACTTCCACGCCCACGGCGGAGAAGTAGGAGGCAAACTCGACACCGATTACCCCGCCGCCGATTACCGCCAGCTTTTTGGGTAGAGCCTCGATGGAGAGAATCCCCCGGTTGGTGAGCACGTTTTTGCCGTCCGCACCGGGAATCGGCGGAACCGCCGCGGAGGATCCGGAGGCGATAATGATATTCCCGGCGCTGTAGACCTTGCCGTTTACGCTTACGCTGCGGTCCGGATTCAGCACCGCGGAGCCCTTAACCACCTCGACCTTGTTTTTCTTCATTAAAAAGGCGATTCCCGCCCGCAGGGTCTCTATGGTCTCCTGCTTCCAGGCCATGGCTGTTTTAAGGTCGTACTTGGCACCGGAAACAGTGACGCCGAAGCGTTCGGATTCCCTGGCGTGGACGTAATGCTTGGCCCCCGCCAGGAGGCTCTTGGTTGGAATACAGCCCCAGTTGGTGCACTCTCCCCCCATCTCCTCTTTCTCTATCAGCAGGACCTTCTGCCCTGCCCCGCCGGCCCGTTCGGCGGCTATGTAGCCTCCGGGACCGGCACCGATAACGATCAGATCAAACTCGCTGCTCATTGTCTAACTCCTTCTATTCCGCCAGGGCAAGCCGGAAATTCGCCAGCTCCTTCGCGACCGCCTGCAGGAAGCGGGCTCCCGGGGCACCGTCCACAGCCCGGTGATCGATAGTCAGGGAGAGTCCGATATGGGGAACAAACTCCACCCCCTCCTTGCCCTGTACGGGCTTGAGATCGATCCCGTTGACTCCCAGGATTCCCACCTGAGGAGCGTTCAGTACCGGGGTAAAGGATTCAACTCCCAGGGCACCGAGGTTGGTTATGGTAAAGGTGCCGCCGGTCAGTTCATCGGGATTTATGTTTCCCTCCAGACAGGCCTTTCCAAGCCGTTTTGCTTCCGCGGAGATAGCCTTCAGGGAGAGCCGTTCGGCGTTGCGGATTACCGGAACCATCAGGCCCCGTTCGGTATCCACGGCAAATCCCAGGTTGACACTGCCGTATTCGACGATCTTATCAGTGTGCATTTCCGCGTTCATGCAGGGATAGCGGAGCAGAACCCGGCTTACGACAAAAAGAACCATGTCGTTCAAGGTCACACCCGCCATGCCCATCTCTTCGGGGGCTGCCTTACACTGGGCCCGGTATGCCTGAAGCTCCCGTGCGTCCGCGGAGGAGTTCATGGTCAGCTGGGCGGTATTCTGCAACGAAGCATACATGCGTTCTGCTACAAGCTTGCGCACTCCCTTGACCGGAATCTCCCGGGTTTCCCCTGAAGCCACAGCCTGGGGAGCTGCGGAAGCTGCCAGATCGGTGGAGAGGATGCGTCCTCCTATACCGCTTCCCCGGACAGGGGCTGTCATTCCCGCTCCCATGGCTGCGCGGGCTGCGGGGCTCACAGAAACGGCCGGTTCGGCAGCCAGAACGTCCCGTTCAATTATCCGTCCGCCGGGGCCCGAGCCAGTGAGTCCGTCCAGGTTCACTCCCTTATCAGCCGCGGTCTTCCGCGCCCGGGGGGAAACCCCTGCACGGGCATCCGCTGATACTGCCTGGGCCGCGGGGGCAGATGATGCCGCCTTCGCGTCCTGCTTCTCCTGCTTCGCCGGTTCCGCTGCCGCCGGGGCTTCCTTTTTCTCCTCTGCAGCTTTTCCTCCGGGAGCCATGGAAGAAACATCTTCCCCGGCCTCCCCTACCGCCGCGATGACGGTGAGGACCGGAACATCGTCCCCTTCCTCAAAGAAGCGCTTCAGCAGCACCCCTTCGGCGGGGGACTCGACCTCGAAGGTCGCTTTATCGGTCTCTACTTCACATACGATTTCACCTGTTTTTACCTGATCGCCCTCATTTTTGCGCCATTCGAGAATCACGCAGGATTCCACGCTGTTTCCCTGGCGGGGCATTAAGATTTCCGTTGCCATTACCCTCTCCTTAAAATAAACATATATAGTATCCTCATCCGTGAGGATGAATCGGTCTAAACCCGTTCTATATCAAGCCCGACGGAAATAAGCTGTTCCACAACCTTGTCGCTCATTCCATCGTCGGTGATGATCTTTGTATATCGTTCCAGGGGCAGCATACGTACGAAACCGGAGCGGCCGTATTTTGATGAATCCGCCACCAGAAAACGCTCATCCGCCTGACGGGCGATCTGCTTGTTGACCTCCGCGCCTTCCACAAGATGTGTGCTGGACCCGTTCTCCAGACTGAAACCGTCGGTACCCAGAAAGGCCTTGCGGACATGAAACTCTTCAAGTTCCCGCAGCGCAATGGGCCCCACCAGGGACTCGGTGGCGGGACGGAACTCTCCCCCCACCACGGTCAGGTGCAGCTGGGGATTCATCCTGGCATAGGGAACCAGAAGCATGGAGTTGGTGACAATGTGAAGGTCCCGCTTGCCCAGAAGGTATTTTACGATAAGGGCGGTGGTGGTTCCCGCCTCGATCATGATTGTATCCCCGTCCTGAACATAGCGTGCCGCAGCCTTTGCAATGCGGGCTTTTTCGTCGGGACAGGTTCGATTGCGCTCCAGGATGCTGGAATGAAAAGCCGGCATGGCACCGCCGTGGGTCCGGACCAGAAAGCCCTTCTCCTCCAGGGAGGAGAGATCGCTCCTGACGGTGACCCTGGAGACAGACAGGGCATCGCTGATGGCGGAGACGGAGATCGAGGCATCATCCGCCAGAAGAGTAAGAATCTGTCGTTCCCTCTCACTTAAACCTGAATCCATCTTCGTTTCATTTCCTTTTTACTGCCTAATTACTTATTTATTGTTTTCGTATTGCTTTTGATTATATTACCAAATGCTTTCTGACGCAAGGGGGGAATGTCTGGGGATGACAGCTATTTTTAGAGAAAATATGTTAAATCTGGAAAAATCAGGATAGAGTTGATTCCAATTTATGCTTGGTCTTTTTCCATCCCGGAATGACAGAGTCGAGGAGCTTATAGAATTCTGGACTATGATCATTATATTTCATGTGACACAGCTCATGCGTAACAACATAGTCAATGCATTCTTTAGGTGCCCTGATCAGGTCTGTATTGAGGGTTATTGTGCCCTTGTCCGAAAGACTGCCCCACCTTTTTTGCATTCGCCTTATGGATAAATTTGGCTGCTCTATACCAAAGTCATTGGATTTCCGCCAGCAGCGATCCATACTCTCCGCAAATCGGAGTTGCGCTTTTTCTATATACCATTTGTTTAATAATTTCTTGGCAGTATCTGGAGTCGGCTCGCTCCGACAAGTAATATGAAGGAAACCATGAAACATTTTAACCGAGTTCTCCGATCCCTTGCTTATTTTTAAGCGGCATTGCTTTCCAAGATACAGATGAGTCTCGCCGTTCACGTAACATCGATCAGGCGTCTTTGGATAAAACTGTTCGAAATACATCAGTTGTCTGAAAATCCACCGCGCCCGCATAATTATCTTCTTTTCTATTAAGGTGATATCGGACTGTACGGGCGCTCTGACAATAATCGTGCTGTCGGGATGCACAGCAATTTCCATCGTTTTTCTGTCACAGTACAGCAGGCTGAAATTGATAGTCTTCCGCCCGTAGACAATCGAGTATTTGTTATTATGGATTACGTCCTCCATTATTTATAGCTCCTGTGCTTTGCCACCTGCAGAACCCTTTCAATGATGTCATCCATCTGGTCAAGCGACAATTCGATCCCTCGTTCTGTCTTGAGCTCATCATAGAGATAGTCGTCGATCTCATTGATCGCCTGTTTCTGAGCATCTTCATCATCCCAGAAGTGAACTTTATTATGCTTTTCCAGAATTCCATGTATGACAATTGCTGTATCCGCCACAGCAGACTCGAAGGCTTCTTCATCTAGTATGTTTTCTTCGAAGAAAGGCTTAAGAACACCGAAATAGGCCATGGCATCCTCATTGCCGGAAAGCTTTGCCGGTATGTCATCATGCACTTTACCGACAATCTTGTTGCGGATATCCACAACCTTGTTCAGATAATCCAGATCGGATATCCTTTTCGATCTGAAATCCTCAATTGCCTGCTGTATCAGCTTTGAGAACTTCTCGTAAAACGCAGGGTCTTCATCCATCTTTTCGATGATTGCTTTCTTGGTGGCGTGTGCAATCGTATCAGCTTTTGCCCCAGTCGTCTTTTTACTACCGTAAACCTCCTGCTCTTCCTTCACCATTAAGAATGCTTCATCATCAAAGATATTGACCGGCTCATTCAGTTGAACCACTTCACTGGCTTGAATATGGGTATCCAGCAACTTTTTGATTTTAGGCTCGAAATCCCGGTAATCAATTGCCTCTGCATACCGGAGTTTGACAGACGCCTTGAGGGACTGGAACTTCCGAAGGTCTGCCTTATATCTGGACAAGGTTTTCTCGTCCGTTTCAGCCAGAAATTTTTCAGAAGAGAGTGCAATGCCAAGGGTTTTACCGAACTCCGAAAAACGCATGTAAAAATCTTCTCTGAGCTCATCATCTGCAAGCAGAACTTCATAGGCTTCTTCATCGTAGGAATGCTTAACAGTTTTAAACAGATCCCAAAGATCAGAATATCTGTCCGGCAACCTTTCGATTTCACTATTAATAGAAGTCAGAGTGCCTACAAGGTCGGACTCATCGAAGCCTTCAAATGCACTGTACATTGTAAGTGCTTTGTCCAGTTCACCGAGAACGCTGGCATAGTCAACGATAAAACCGAACTCTTTGCCTTCATGAAGCCGATTGACTCGTGCAATTGCCTGAAGCAGCGTGTGTTCTCTTAATACCCTGCACAAATAAAGAACCGTGTTTCGCGGTGCATCAAAACCTGTAATCAATTTATCAACAACAATAAGAATTTCGGGTTCATTGCCGTGCTTAAACTGGTTGATGAGCTGTTTTGTATATTCTTCTTCACTGCCATAGCGCTTCATCATCTTCTGCCAGAATTTCACAACATCATCCGTTGTCTCATCATCAGTCTCTTCATAACCTTCACGCATATCCGGCGGCGAGATTACGACCTCAGAACTGACAATTCCAATCTCATTCAGGTACGTGTTGTACTTGAGCGCCGAGACTTTATTTGGTGCTACCAGCTGCGCTTTGAACCCTGTTCCCTGCCAGTTGGAGCGGAAGTGATCGCTGATGTCAAAAGCCCTCATATATATGACCTGATCGGCTTTATTCAGCATTTCCGCACGTGCATACTTCCGCTTCAAGTCTGCCTGCTGTTCCTTTGTCAAGCCTTGAGTGTGCCGCTCAAACCAGAGATCAACAGCTGTTCTGTTTTGAGTCATCTCGACATGTCGTCCTTCATAGAGGAGCGGAACAACAGCCCCATCTTCAACGGCCTGCGTGATGGAATAATGGGGCTCCACCAGCTCTCCGAATTTAGTGAAATTGTTTTTTTCCTTCTTTAAAAGCGGCGTACCGGTAAAACCTAAGTAACAGGCATGGGGAAACATCTGTCTCATTCGGGCGGAAAAAGAACCGAACTGGGTGCGATGGCTTTCATCCACCAGAATGAAGATGTCGGGAGATTCATCCTGATATTTCTTTGCCGCATACGCTTTGTCGAACTTATGAATGAGGGTTGTGATAATTCCTGACTTCTTTTCAGCGACCAGCTCCAGCAGGTTTCTGCCTGATGTGGCCCGGTTTGCTTCAAGGCCACATGCGACAAAGGTGTTTCCCAACTGCCTATCAAGGTCCTCCCGGTCTGTCACAAGAACAATTCGTGGATTCAAGATTTCAGGATCAAAAGCCAGGTTTCGGGCCAGCATCACCATGGTCAGGGATTTTCCCGAGCCCTGGGTATGCCAGATTACACCGCCTTTTCGTGAGCCGTTGCGGTCAAAGTGCTTTACCCTGTTCAGTGCAGACTTGATAACAAAATACTGTTGATACCGGGCAATCTTTTTAATACCCCCGTCAAACACCGTAAACTTCCACGCCAACTCAAGTAAGCGCTCGGGTCGACACAAAGCAAACAGCGCGACATCCTGCTCAGTCACTAATCGCGATTTTTTTTGAACCGCGAAAGGCGCGAAAGACACAAAAAAGGAGTGGGGATCGACTTGATACTGCAAAGAATCCTGAACCAGCTTTTCCAGTTCTTTAACTTTCACACTTTTTGTGTTTTTCGCGGTAAAATCCTCCGTGGTTAGTCCTGGTTCTTTCCATACTCCCCAGAATTTTGCAGCGGTACCCGTTGTTGCATACATGGCACTGTTCTTATTCAGGGCCAACACAATCTGGTTGAAGACAAAAAGTTTCGGAACATGGTCATCATTCTGATTTCTGACGACCTGAGAAACCGCCTGTTCCACTTCAACCTGCGGTGCTTTACATTCAATAACACAGAACGGAATGCCATTAACAAAGAGAACTATATCCGGGCGGACTGTTTCAGTGGATCGTGAACGTTCAACACTGTACTCTACCGTTACGTGAAACTTGTTGCGGCCGGAGCTATTGTCAGAAAGAGGCCAGTCGATATAGTTCATGTTGAAGCTTTTTGAGTCGCCCTCAATGGTCTGCTCCATGGCCGTCCCGAGGGTAATCAGATCGTAAATAGCCTCGTTGGTCTTGAGCAATCCGTCGTATTTGATGTTCTTAAGCTTCTGGATGGCTGACTGCACATTCTCCTCGCTGAAGAGATACTCAGTGCCTTTGTAACGAATGCGGTTAATTTCTTTGAGCTGGTCGCGTAATATGTTTTCCAATAAGATATTCGAAAAGCGACTTTGACGTTCTGCCAGAGCTTTTTCAGGGGAGATGTATTCATAGCCCATGGCTATCAGCAGTTGTAGAGCCGGGATCTGGGATGTCAATTTTTCATTGGTTGCAAAATCACACATAATTATTCCTTCACCTCCCAGTGGCCTCGAGTTCCGCCGATTCGTTTAATCAGTCCATTGTCCCGAAGCTGACTGATATTCTTTTCAACAGCCGTTGTACTGATCTCAAGTAATTCAGATAGTCGAACACCTGATATTTTTGGATTTAATTTCATCTCGGCAAGAATTCTCTCTTTCGTATTACCCAACTGATTACCCAACTGATTACCTAACCGATTACCTAACCGATTACCCAACTCTTCAGAAGCTCGACTCTTTAGCAGCGAGACCTCCACGCCTCCGGATTCTTCTTCAATGATGGGTTTTGCCAAGCCGGCTTGTTCACAGGCGTCGGTTATTTTTTTTTGCCCCGTCCCCAGGAATCGATATATCCGGCTCGATAACATACTTCGGCGATCAAAGGATTGCGGGGAATGGATTTGTGTAGCTGGAACAGTTTTTCGATAGAAAGCTCTATCGGTAGAGTCCCGGCATTCCACAAAGCAATCCGATCATCCATAACTCTCAATTGGGTCATGCTGCCCATGTAGTTGCGATGTACCAGGGCATTGAGCAGCATCTCCCGCAGGGCCGGAACGGGGTATTCCAACTCTTCAATACGGCGAAGTCCCTCAAAGCGCACCGGTTTGATCAGGAACTTCTTCTCAAGCTGCTCCATCACATCATGAAGCATCTGGAACAAGTTGCCATCACACACCTCCTGAAAGCGCATATCCACCACACTCGCACCGAAACGGCCGATCTTGACAAACAGGTTGGGATAATATTCGCCCGGGTCCTTGCCAAACAATACCAGGGCCGCATTAGTCAGCCCGTCTTTGGTGAGCAGGCGTAATTTATTCAGCAGGTCTCGGATGGAAAGATCGGAAATATCCGGCAGGCGACCGGCCGTGACGGCCTCTTTTTTGAACAGCTCAATCGTAGTTTCATCGATGTCCCCCAATGACGCTTTCTCTTTTACTACCTGGTCCCAGGTCACGCCCATCTTCTTCAGCAGGAATTCAGTGAGCGCATGGCCTTTCAGCTCTTGCTTCACCGATCCCGATCGCCAGTAGTAGGAACCGCGCAAAGAGATCGGTACGGTCGATGGTTCGACGATAATTTCCAGATAAGCTTTGCCGTCTTCTTCCAACAGATTGATATGAGGCATCAGCCCCAGCTGATCACGGATCTTGTTCGGCAGGTCTTCCAACAATTTTCTGGCGTTATGCAAGCCAACGGTTTTTCCACCATTATCTTTACCAATGTAGATTCGTCCGCCCTGTGCGTTGGCAAATCCACAGATCCATTTAAGGTAGTCGTCGTTCCAGGATTGTTTCCATTCGATGTTTTGGGATTCGGAAGTCATAATGAAGTCGCCACAACGATTTTGTCGCATTCAGAGACAATGTATTCCGGGATAGTATCAAACTGGGTGGGATCAAGCTGACAGATAAATTCATTTTCGATATGATACGTTTGCTTAATGAATTTTTCAATAACAGCGTCATTTTCTTCATGATCGATGAGTCGACATACTTGGAGTTTTTCGTACCCATTCGTAGATTCTGCATATACTTTCTTCATCTCTAAGGTATTGCAAATGCGATCCAAAAGTGCAGAATACGAAAATCCTTTAAGGCTGCTGGATATTACATTACATCCATTGTTAAACTTATTCTGGTCCATTTCAGGATGTTTGCCTTCAGCATCTTTCGGTTCTCGGATATCAATGCCACGTACTTTTCCATTACCCTTATGTAACAGGTTAGAAAGCACCTGATAGGCATCACCCTTTTCATCTGTGATCTCGAAGAGTCGCCGTATGTAGATCAACTTAATGATGTCATCCTTATTTGAGTTCAGTGCATTCCTGCAGATTTCAGCAAATGTTTGGACATCCTTTTTTTTAATGGGTAAGTCCTCAATGACACCTGATTTGAGCTTGAGGAATGATGCCGCAGTCTGGTTTTTGAACTTGTGAGATAAGACTTTAACAGTATCGATTATGGGTTCCACATCATGTGTAAGCATCACCACGGTTTTACTTTTTAAGCATGAGTCCGCATTTCGTCTAAACAACATCTCAAGAATGGCGTATTTTTTGTTCTGATCAAAAGAAGAAATCGGGTCATCCAGAATGATTAAATCCGGTTTCTTAGAGAGGCATTCGTACATAAACAACACGATCGCAAAGGCGTTTCTCTCGCCAAAACTGAGGTGTTGGTTACCGCCACTGAGGTGTTCATTATGATCGAGGTGCCGGAGCTTGAGATGGGCTTTTTCTCCTTCACCAGCAACCTGTACTGCATAGCGATATCCGGAATAAGCAAGAAAGGTATTTATATCTTTTTCATGCTTCTCAACAACCCTTTTCATTTCACTGCGTTGTTGGGAAATTGCCCTCTGAAGGCGCCCGGCCGTTTCTATCATGGAATCGATCGAATTGTTTATGGGCTTTATAGCCTCTTGTGTTTTATCTGAATTGAGCTTCTCTATAAATGATAGGTCTATCTTGAATGACGGAAGCACTTCAGCAACCCTTTCTCCATCATTAAACTGAAATCCGGAAAGAGTCCTGAGCTTTTCTAGCTTTGCGACGAAGGTGTCGATCTGATTTTTAACATCAACAAGAAAGTCTTCGTGTTCTTTCTCTATGCCATCTTTCAGTGTAGTAATTGTGGATAGCTTTTCTCGTGCAGTATCTGAGAAGTAATCACCGAGCCGTTCTATTATACCAATGAGGGCGACCAGACTTTTAATTGTGTTTTTGTCGTATTCTTGGCCGACTTTCTTAATCTGTTCTTTCTTGTCCGCGGTATATGAAGTACAAAACGGGCAGTTATCGGACAATTCAGTGTAATCATATCCTCTAGTTTGCCAATCAACCCAACCAACACTCTGCTGGCTTTGAATAAAGGGCTGATACGATTCAAGTCCTTCCGGAATATGCTGAATTTTGTTTCCTCCAGCAAGTCCTTTCATCCCGGATGATGCTTTTGACAACCCTGTTTTTGTCAACTTAAAGACACCGCCCATCTCTTCAAGAGTGTTAATTAAGGCCTCAAGGTCGTGGTTGTCAACGAACAACTTTTTAATTGTAGCTACTAATTCTTCGATTTCACGCTCTTTTTCTTTATAAATATCGGTTTTAACCAAGATATCGAAACTATTGCTGAGCAATTCGTCCGGCTTGAACACAAACTGACTAACATAATCTTCGTTGAAACACATAACTTGCTGAATGCTATCCAGCCCTTTGACTTCAGGTTGCTTGTTCTCGGGATTCTCTTGTCGCAGTTTGAAAGGCATGAGTTCAGCCAAATCCGATTTATCAGATGTACCGAGGATAATGGCTTTTGCTATTGTGCTCTTTCCTGTCCCGTTGGGCGCGAACTTGATATTCAACTTGTCTTCAACGATAGAAATTGTTGCCGAATCAATGTTGTTACAGTTGTTAATCTCGATATCCATTTATTCCCCTCCTTACTTTCTATCCTTAGGAGGGCACGGGTCGTTTCCGTAGCTGTTGCCAGCACGGATCTTTCCGTCCACGCCATGAATTTTGGTGTCCGACCTCTGGTTTCTGGCGATGTTCTCCGCCTTATCAATGGCCTGCGCCTGTGTGCGGGTAACTTTGGTCGCCTTGCTGTTCCCTGCGCCCTTGACCGCCCATCCATCGGGATGTTTTACAACGTGCTGATTCTTACCTTTAACCATAATTACGCCTCCATGTATTGGTTAACGATTACCGGTTTCACGCGCCATTCGCCGGTGAGCAGTTTCTGCATCAGGCCACGTTTTTGGGTTTTGTATTTTTCTGCAAGCTGTTTCAGCAGGTCGATTTCGTGTTGTGATGCGGTCAGCGCTTCAGCAATGGCTTTTTGCTCATCTGGTGATGGGCATGGAACCATTATTTTGAAGAAGTCCTTCTTATTCAGATTGAGTAGCCCATCCGATCGGGCACCGCTTGTGATGTATCGCTTCAATTCACGGGCATGATAATCGGCAATGAAATAGTGTTCGAAGAACTCGGGAACAACATTCTTTACTTTCGGCTTAAAGCTGATAAATACGTTAGGAACGCAGATTTCCCCATCTTTATGCAGATATACGCATCCTTGTTGGTAACGCTTTGAATTTCCCTTGTTATAGGAAAACTCACCAGCTTTAAGGTGTGTGTAATTCTTGTGCTGAGAACCGGAGATATCTTTGCCCCATTTCTCACGCTGAGACACAAAACCAATCCCAGCGGAAATGCTGTAGGGCGTTAGTTCTTTTTCGCCAACCTTGCGTGTTACTTCGGAAAAGAGCTCCCCCAAGTGGACCATTGACCAGCCATTTGCATCAATGGCCTCTTTCCTCATTATTCTTTGAATCTGGCCCTTTAAGCAGGCTTCCTTCGCCTGAATCAGCCGTTCGGTTTTCTCGATGGCCTCATCCCAGGTGGACAGCAAATCGGCAATGGCCTTTTGTTCGGGCAGCGGGGGTAGAAATACTTTTTGAGAATTAAGGTTTTTTGCATTAATAACAGGAACTAAACCATCATTACAGAACCTGGCTAAATCTTTTAAAACAAACCAATAATACAAGTATTCATTATAACATTGATCTTTCTTCCTTACCGTGATGACTATCACATTATCGTCTGTTAGACTGTCGACTGCCAAAAGCCTTTTATTGTTGTTTCTTAGTGCTGCTCCAACTCTTGGAAACACAATGCTACCGGACTCAAATGGTTTTACATTCATTTCTTTTAGGGTCTGATTATCAACCGAATTTTGATATACATTCAGATATTTAATGTTTTCAGGAGATCCAACATCAGCGACTTTTATATACGGCCATTTTTTTCCTTGCTGTCCCTGATACTTTGGTTTGAATGTATACCCCTGCTTTATTTGAGCAATATCTCCTAACAACACTTTTTTCACCGCTGAATCTCCTTAAGCCATGCACCTGCAGCGAGATCTGAATTGCGAATGCCAAGTGCAAGGTTCTTTCCTAAGCGCGAAATAGGCACAAGTCGCGATAGCAAGGCAGCCCTTTTTCGCGAAATTCGTGACTTTCGCGGTTTCCTAAATTGTTGATATAGTTCCGTGTCCATTTGTGCTCACCGCTGAATCTCCTGCAGCTTCTCGGCCATCTTCACCCGCACCGCTGCCAGCTCTTTTTCCAGCTCATCAATTTCCGCCTGCACCGCATCGATGTCGATTTCCTCCTCCTCCTCAAAGGTGTCCACATAGCGTGGGATATTGAGGTTGAAGTCGTTTTCCTTGATCTCTTTGAGGTCGGCCACATGGGCGTATTTTTCCTCTTCTCCCCGGGCGGCGTAGGTCTTCATGATCTTGCCGATATGCGTTTCCGAGAGGGTGTTCATATTTTTTCCGGAGACAAACTCTCGGTTGGCATCGACAAAGAAGACGTTTTTACAATCTTCCCGAACGCCGCCTTTTTCACGGGAGCGGTCAAAGACCAGAATCGCCACTGGAATATTGGTGGTCGGGAACAAATTGCCCGGCAGGCCGATGACGGCATCCAGCAGATTATCCTCGATCATTTTCTGGCGAATACGTCCTTCGGCTGCACCCCGAAACAGCACACCATGAGGCACTACCACGGCAACCCGCCCCTGCTTTTCAAGAGCGGTTTCCACCATATGGCTGATAAACGCCCAGTCCCCTTTGCTCTTGGGCGGGACCCCGCGCCAGAAGCGGTTGTACTGATCACTTTCGGCATTTTCGGCACCCCATTTGTCCAGTGAAAACGGCGGATTAGCTACCACGCAGTTGAATTTCATGAGCCGGTCTTTTTCCACCAGCAGCGGACTGTTCAGGGTGTCGCACCATTCAATCCGGGCGCTGTCAAAACTGTGCAGGAACATGTTCATCCGACAGAGCGCCCAGGTACTCCCGTTTGACTCCTGTCCGAAAAGGGCAAAGTTGCGCCTTTCTTGAGCGCTATCCGCACTCCGGGCTACCTCTTTGGCTGCCTGAATCAATAGACCGCCCGATCCACAGGCCGGGTCACAGATGCGATCCCCCGGTTTTGGCCCTGCCAGTTTGGCCACCAGCTCGGTCACCTTCAGCGGGGTAAAGAACTCTCCGGCCTTCTTTCCGGAGTCTGAGGCGAAGCGCTCAATCAGGTAGATGTAGGTATTGCCGATAACATCCTCGGAAACGAGGCTGGGCTTCATGCTCAGCTGTGGTTTGTTGAAGTCTTCCAGCAATGTTTTCAGGCGTTTATTGCGATCCTTTGTCCGTCCGAGGTTGGCCTCGCTGTTGAAGTCGATATTGCGGAACACCCCTTCGAGTTTGCTCTTGTTGTTCTCTTCAATATGATCGAGCACGATGTTGATCAGCTCACCGATGTTGGCGGCGGACCTGCGCTCATAGAGGCTGTAGTAGTTGGCCGGAAATACATCCAGAACCGTTTCTTCGCCGGTTTCGTCATTTCTTTTAGTGAGTTTAACCACCGGGAGAACAAAACGTTCACGCTCGAGCTTGCGGCGGATACGCACATCGTCATCCCCATACTGCTTCTGATACTCTTCGTAGTGGTCCTGCCACACATCGGAGATATACTTTAAAAACAGCATCACAAGGATATAGTCTTTGTACTGCGCCGGATCAACAACCCCCCGGAAGGTATCACACGCCGCCCATGCCGCGTTGTTTATATCTTTTTGCTCAATCTTACTGCTCATGTTTTATTCTCCTTTCGTAAGCTGCATGAGTACTGTTGAAATGTATTGCTCCCTCTTATCGGCAATGGTATGAAGCAGGGTTTGTTCCTGTACAGATAAAGAGGCCAGCTCTATGATGAGTTTTTGTTTCTTCAGACTTGGCAGTGCGACCTCAAGATCCTCAATCGCCTGCTTGCTTATCATTTTCTGAACAGTACCTTTTGCTCTGCTGGTCAGGTAAGCTTGCGCATCCCGCTGACCGATGAACCAGTTCAGATATTCGGGTAAAATCTTACCCGGCCTGGTAACCCTTATCCGAAATAAAGGAGCGGCGACAACAGCTTTACCAGGATCATCAAGAAGAACAGCTGCTGTTGTAAGCTGACCGCGAGACCTGAACACCAGATCCCCTCTTTGGACGAGATGATGCTCTTTTACTGTCTCCATATCGATTTTGACCAAACCATCACAGGCGACTGTATTGACATCCAGAAGGTCCTTCATCTGAATAACCGCGACTCCGTCACCTTCCGAGGCTTCAAGACGAGACCTGAACGAGTATCCCATTTGCACACTCGCAAGGTTTTTTAACTTCAAACGCAAACTACACCTCATTATGCAGAAACATTATTTCTGCATAATATACCACACAAACAAAATGAAATCAAGCATAAAGTGCAGTATTGCAATTTCTGTATTTTATTTCTAAAAACAGTGTAAGGATATCTTACGACAAATTTTCAAATATCTGCTACTTCATATAACCCCGTCCACAAGCCGCACCATCTCCGGCTGATCGATGACCGGAAAATCCTTCTGCTCCAGCCACTCGGGCTTTACGTAACCCCAGCATGCGAGAAATCCCTTTACCCGGGGGTCGTTTATCCGGTAGAGATGGTCCACCTGGTCCTCGAAAAGAAGCCCCCCGTCGGCTCCGGTCTCGGCCAGCACCTCCCGTATTATGTCGATCTTTCTGCGTTTGCCCGAGCAGATAATCCGCTCCAGGGGCCAGTCAATATCCTTGTGTACCAGGATTTCCCGGATAAAGGGTGCCTCCTTGGTGGAAAGGACGTAACAGTTCTCCGATTTCGCCCACTTTTTCGAAGCATCCGCCAATCCCTCAAAGACGTGGTTTATGGAGATCCAGAACTCCTTGTCCGCGGCAAGGAGCTCCCGCCGGGCCCGGTAGAAGAGATCGTGGAACTCATCGGCGGTGTCTCCCAGTTCGGCCTCGAGGCGGTCGAAATCCTCCTGTTTCGTAAGCTGTATTCCTTCGCTGACGCAGAGCTGCAGAATCACATAGTCCCCTCCCCGCCGGATAAAGGGGCGGTAAACATCGTAGAGTCTGCGGTCGGCTGCACTGACAGAGACAGGATTATCCTTTTTATGGAATTTATGATACGCAATCCAGGAGCTGACAAAACACTCGGTAAGGGAGTCGCAGAAAACACCGTCAAAATCAATAAAGGCCAG
Organism: uncultured Spirochaetaceae bacterium; assembly: GCA_964554875.1. Classification (GTDB taxonomy): domain Bacteria; phylum Spirochaetota; class Spirochaetia; order JC444; family Marispirochaetaceae; genus Marispirochaeta. Next base: position 51,145 of record CAZKQJ010000020.1, read on the forward strand.
GGTTCTGCCTTCAGCTTGCAAATTCTTCATGGCCGTATTATAAGAAGAGAAGCCCGGGCTTACCAGCACCCGCACGAAGCAATTTTAATCACAGAATTAAGGAGCTCGTATAATATGAGCGTGGAACTGCATTCCAGTGACGAAATCATTCTTGCAGGCGATATCGGCGGAACCAACGCCAACCTGGCGGCGGTACTCAGACGCGGGGACAGCTTCAGCATCGTCAGAAAACTGACCAGGGAATCGAAGAATGTAATCGACTTTGTGCAGCTGGTACGAGAGGTTGTCGCCGAATTCGAGCTCCCGGCAAAACCCCGGTACAGCTGCATCAGCGCGGCGGGTATTGTCGAGAACAACCGCTGCCAGCCGACCAACCTCTCCTGGATAATCGACGGGGACAGGCTTCAGCAGGAACTGGGAATACCCACTGTAATTATCAACGATTTCATGGCTCTGAGTTACTCCCTGCCTCTTCTGAACCTGACGAATCCCGAGGAAGTACTTCCCCTGCCCCATCCCGACGGTTCATACCCTGAGCCCAAGGGGGGCAGTTACGCCATAATCGGCGCTGGAACGGGGCTTGGAGTCGGGGTTCTCAGCAGGATCGGCAGCCGCTACGTGGCCTTTCCCTCGGAAGGGGGACATACCGATTTTCCGGCTTTCGACCGGGAGACCCAGAAGCTGGGAAATTTCCTCAAGACCCGCTATGACAGCTGGCCGGGAACAGAGTGCGTCCTCTCCGGGCGAGGCATCGCCAACATCTACGCTTACGTGCGGGACAGCATGGCAGGTCCCGGGGACGATATTCTCCAGGAGATTGATTCCCTGCCGGAAACCCAGCGGCCGGCCCTTATATCCCGCCACGGACGAACCAACCCGGTCTGCAGCAGGGTAATGGAACTCTTTACCCGCATCTACGGCAAATTCGCCGGGAATGCAGCCCTGAATTTCCTGCCCGAAGCGGGGCTTTTTCTTGCTGGCGGCATAGCCCAGAAGAACATCGAGTATCTGCTCCACGAACAGCGTTTCATGCGCTACTTCGAGAGCAACTACAACCTCAAGATGAGAGCCCTGCAGCAGAGGATTCCGGTTTTCCTTATCAAGGAGTACAGTGTCTCCCTGCTGGGTGCCGCTCACGCCGCTACTCTGCTGTTAGACTGAAACGAGGAGTACTATCCATGTTTATCCCCGATTGGAGCTGGACCGAGGCCGAAGATATTCCGGCTGAGGGCTGGACGATGATTGTCAGCAAACGAAACTTCTGTTACAACGCCAAGGACGATTCAGACGAAGCGCTGGCCGGAGGAACACCGCTGATTCCCCTTGATGATCTTTCTCCCGAATACCTTGCTGAAGGAATGATACGCCTGGGAATCTACCGGGAGCGGCCATTGTTCATCATGGAAAGGGACAATCCTCCGGAGAAACTGCTTTCCCTGCCCTTCCGGCCGATTCTGGGACACCTGAATCCGGAACTTTTCAGGGCTGCCATGCTGGGATACCACCTGGTACAGTGGATCGCGAATTCCCGCTTCTGCGGACGCTGCGGAAAGGAAAACAGCTTTCACCACCGGGAGAAGGCCCGGGTCTGCCCGGACTGCGGCCTGGTAACCTTTCCCCGGATATCCCCGGCGGTAATAACTGCAGTCAAAAAGGACGACAGGATTTTACTGGCCCACAACAAGAATTTCGCTGCCCCGGTGTACAGTCTTATAGCCGGGTTTGTGGAGCCCGGCGAATCTCTGGAGGAGGCGGTTGCCCGGGAGATTTCAGAAGAGGTGGGCATCGAGGTCAAAAATATCCGTTACGTCTCCTCCCAGCCATGGCCCTTTCCCGACTCCCTGATGCTGGGCTTTACCGCGGAATGGAGTTCCGGAGAAATCAGTCCCGACGGAATAGAGATAAGCGATGCCGGCTGGTTCAACCGCGACGATCACCCTCAGCTTCCTCTGAAAGGGAGCATCGCCCTCTCCATTATCGAGAAAATTTTCGCCGGGCTCTGTTGACCGGGATAGCGGTTCTCATTTCTCTGGTTTACAATGAAAGCAGGAACAATACAAGGAGCAGGCAATGGATAAACCCGCTGTTACATCACTCTTGCAGAATGCCGGTATCGACGCAGAGCTGACCTTTGAGATCCTGGATCGCTATAATGCCGGGGAGTTTGACAATCAGCCCACCGTGGAGATGAAGGATATCCCCGGAATTGACGGTACCAGCGTCATAGACATGCAGGATGCCCGCTGGGAGATGGACAAAAACGAAGCTGAATCCAGACTGAAAAACCTGGGTGTCAATAAGCCCCTGAACATCTTTGCCCGGATAGAGAAAGACAGGGCGGTCTTTTCCCGCCGGGGTTTGACGGCTATGGGCTATCTTCTCTACCCCAAGACAGCCTACGGAGTCCTGAACGGCGGCTCCGCCACCAGTTACGTTGACGAAAAAAAGAACAGCGCCTTTAACGAAAAGCTCATGGAGCTCTGCCGTGAACCCTTCAAAGAGATAGCAGACCTGGCCAGGGGGAGAGCCAAGGGCATTACCCCCGCCTGTATCCACCCCGACGGCAGCCCCGGCCCAAGCTATATGGAACTGAAGATGCGGGGACTCCTTATCCGGGAACTGATTTACCGGGAGCTCTCCGGCGACAATCGTTCCCAGGGACCCGTCATGTTCCAGATGACCAGCGTCAATAACAATGACGAGGTAACCGAGGCTTACCGGGAGTATCGGAACAGTCCCTTTCTGAAGGAACTTATCGAAAAGCTCGGCACCGACATGACCCGCTGTCGCTCCGGCGCCCAGCCCATGATCGGAGCCTACACCCACTCTGACCTGGGAAGGCCCAAGCAGGTATTTCTCGGCAGGGACGGTAAAACCCCTCTTCCCCTTCCCGGGGGCCACGGCCAGAACTTTGCCGTACTGCAGGACATCTACCGGGAACTTCACAGAGAAGGCCGGCTCTTTGCCTACCTGGGTAACGTGGACAACCTGGCAAACCTGCCCTGTCCCGCCGGGGTTGGCCTTATGGCGCTGAGCGGCAAGGAGGCGGGTTTCGAATTCTCCTTCAAGACCCCGGTGGATATCAAGGGAGGCATCCTGATCCGGGACACCCGGGGACGCCTGAACTGCGGTGACATAGGTCCCGCCATCAGTAAAACGGAGCTATCCCAGGCGGAAGAGGCAGGAAAAGCGATTCTCTTCAACTGCGCCACCGGCCTTTTTAACCTGGACTACCTGACCAGGGAGCTCCCCGGTATTATCCGCAACCTGCCAACCCGCTTCTCCGACCAGGACAAGGACGCCGGTCGCTACTCCCAGGCCGAACAGGTAACCTGGGAGGTTATCGGCATGCTGGAGGATTTCTTCATCTTCGGTGTGGACAAGTACGAGCGCTTTATCGCAGCAAAGCTGCTTCTGGAGAGTTTTCTTGCCAACGGCCTGAACCTGGAGCACCCCCAGTTTCCCAGCGATCCGGATCCCGCAAGGGACCTGCAGACGGTGGGCAGAAAACTGAATCGGGGGCTCGAGAAGCTCTTTCTTGAGGAGTACGGGATGCGCCAGGAAGGAAAACGCTGGATTCCCAAGGACTACAGTGAACTGAAGGAAGAGGCCCGGCTTCTGGGCAGAAACCTGGGGGTATTAAAGTAATGTCGGACAGGGAAACATCCGCACGTGTTGACCTTGATTTCAGCAAGGGCACGGGTCTGGTAAGCGCCATAGCCCAGGATGCGGAATCGAAGGAGGTCCTGATGTGCGCCTTTATGGACAGGGAAGCCTTCGAAGCCACCCTGACGACAGGCTACGCCCATTATTACAGCCGGAGCCGGAACAGCCTCTGGAAAAAGGGGGAGAGCTCCGGACACCTGCAGAAGATCCGGGAAATCCGCGTGGATTGCGACCAGGACTGCGTACTGATGCTGGTGGAACAGACCGGTGCGGCCTGTCATACCGGCAGGCGCAGCTGTTTTTATCGGAAGCTTGCAGGCACGGAAGACCTTGCGTTCCTTAACCAGGATAAAAGCGCCGGGGATGGATCTGAAAAGACTTGAAAAAAAGAGACTTTCCGGTTATAGTATTGGTCATACCAAATCTCTGGAGGTGACTCATGGCTCACAAAATTACTGACGAGTGCACCAACTGCGGCGCTTGCGAACCCGAGTGTCCGGTTGAGGCCATAAGCGAAAAAAACGATGCCCGCTGGATCGATCCCGATCTCTGCACTGACTGCGGCGCCTGTGTCGAGGTCTGTCCGGTAGACGCAATCATAGCGGGATAAGCTATTTGCCCTTTCGTGAATGAGGGCGAATCGGTATCAAAACCCGGCGAAAGGCCGGGTTTTTTCATGCCCACGACTTGTAACAGATCCTACTTTCCAACAGCCAGATTAAAAGCCATCCCTGCATGGAGCTCCATTGTATCCAGAACCGGCACCGGCAGATCAGAATCCTGTACAACCAGGGGCAGTTCGGTGCATCCCAGAATAACCCCTTCAGCACCTCGATCTATCAGCTTTCGCGCCTCGTCAATAAGGAAATCCCGGGAGGAATCCTCGAATATTCCTGTACAGAGCTCGCTGAAGATAATGGCGTCTATCTTTTTCCGTCCTTCCTTTTCCGGGGTCAGGACCTCGAGCCCGTATCTTTTCTCCAGCTTTTCCGTGTAGAAGCCCATCTCCATGGTAAACTGCGTCCCCATAAGGGCAAGCTTCTTCAGCTTTCTGGCGACACAGGCCTCTCCGGCGGCATCGGCTATATGGACAAGGGGTACCGCAATGCTTGCGGCAATATCTTCGGCCAGCAAATGCATGGTATTGGTGGCAATCAGAACGAGTTCCGCTCCTGCCAGCTCCAGGGCCCGGGCTTTGCCGATCAGGTGCTCCCGGATTGGGTCCCATTCATCCCGGTGCATCCACTGCGCCAGGGGAGCAAAATCCACGGAAGCGATAATACACTCCGCCGAGTGCAACCCTCCGAACTCCTGCGCAGCCAGCTGGTTGAGAATCCGGTAATACTCCTTCGTGGACTCCCAGCTCATTCCCCCGATCAAACCTATCTGTTTCATGTTTTCCTCACTTTCAGGATTTCAACCAGTCTATCGCAAAATCGGGACGATCGAAAAGCCTGCGGCCACATTTGCAGAATCCGGACAGATCTGGTATCCTGAAACCCATAAGATAATTTATTACATGAGGTCACTATGAACAGGAAAATGCTCTACCGCTCCTTTCCCGCTAGAAACGAGACGCTGTCCATTCTCGGCTTCGGCTGCATGCGACTCCCCCAGACCAGCGACAATCCCCGGGATATCGACATTCCCCTGGCAACCGAGATGCTCCGAACTGCCATCGACCGGGGTGTTAACTATATCGATACAGCCTGGCCTTACCATGGCGGAGAGAGCGAAAACTTTCTGGCCGGCGCCCTGGCCGACGGATACCGGGAAAAGGTCTATCTTGCCACGAAGCTCCCCAGCTGGGAGGTGAACACCCGAAAAGACATGGACCGGCTCCTGAACAGACAGCTTGAAAAACTCAATACCGGGCATATCGATTATTACCTCATCCACGCCCTGAATACCCCGCGCTGGGAAAACCTGACCAGTCTTGGGCTCTTCGATTTTATCGACGGGGCGCTGAAGGACGGCAGAATACAGCACATCGGCTTCTCCTTTCATGACGAGCTGCCCCTGTTCAAGGAGATCATCGACGCCTACTCCTGGGAGTTCTGTCAGATCCAGTACAACCTGCTGGATACGTATTTCCAGGCCGGAACCGATGGGCTGACCTATGCCTATGATAAAGGTGTGGGCATCATTGTAATGGAACCCCTGCGGGGAGGGTACTTTACACGGAACATTCCGCCCGAGGTCTCCGCCCTCTGGAACAGGAACGGATTTAAGCGGGAGGCGGCGGACTGGGCCCTGCGTTGGGTCTGGAACGATCCGCGGGTAACTGTAGTCCTCAGCGGGATGAGCCTTCCCGAACAGCTCGAACAGAACCTCAAGAGCGCCGCCGAGGGTGAGCCTGAATCCTTCAGCCCCGAAGAACTGGAAACGGTTGTCAGGGTACGGGACTTTTATACACAGCGCATCAAGGTGCCCTGTACATCCTGCCAGTACTGCATGCCCTGCCCCAGCGGGGTCGATATTCCCCGGTCCTTCAAGTTCTACAACGACGCCCACATGTTCAATAATCCACAGGAGCAGCGCCTCCAGTACGGCAAGTTTCTCGCCGGAAGCGAAGCCGACCTGTGCGTAGCCTGCGGGGAGTGCGAACCGAAATGTCCTCAGAAGATCCCCATCATTGAAGAGCTGAAAAAGGTGGACGCCCTGCTGGGCTGAGGTTAAACACCGTCAATGAAAAAGGGCTGCCCGGAGAAAAATCCCCGGACAGCCCCATTTTTTCTCGATCAGAATATTCTAGAAAAACACACGTTTTATGTGGCGTTCAAGCAGGTTTTCCCTGACCTGGTCGGCAACGACATCCTCGTAGCGTTCCAGGGCGTCGGTCCAGCGGCTTCCCATCTGGGAGGCGACTTTGTAGCCCACGTGCAGAAGCTGCCGCACGTGCATGTTGTAGAGCTTTTCCGACTGATCGTGGCGCAGGACCTTTGCGAAGAAGGGACCTGACCAGCCGTCCACCTCATCGGGACCGGGCAGCTTGTTCTTGTCGATGTCGATGACTGCGGCGTAGGGAGCACAGAGCTCATCGAACTTCTTCAGTCCCGTGCGGTACACCTCCCTGGCGATCTCGAGGCCTTCTCCGCCGGCTTCGGCCAGCCCGATAATCTCCTCCAGCCAGGTCGTTCCGGCGGTCTTCAGGTGAAGTCCCGCATCGTGCTTGCGCATGGCTGCCTGCATTCCGGGATAGATGGAAAACTTGTCGCTCCCGGAGTGAATGGAGAGTTTAAGGTTATCCGGAAGACCGAACTCCTTGACGGCGAAGGCTATTACGCAGACATCCTCGTCGAACTCCTTGTTGAACTGCTCGACGTTGCCAACATAGTCAACACCCTTGTTGAAGCGACCGGTAAACTTGGGGGCGATTGTCTGGGCGGGGATGCCTTCGTCGGCTATGGCAGCCAGAATGAAGAGCAGCTCGTCGGGAGTCTGGGGAAGATCGGTCTCGTCCATGGAGACCTCGGGGATAAAGTTCCCCTCCCCCTTCTTCTCGAGGACATGACGGTAGATCTTTCCTGCTTCCTGTACAGCCAGCAGGTATTTTTCGGCGATGCTCCGGAGTTTTGCCTCGGTTATCTCCAGCTTTTTCTCTATCCCGGGAACATCGATGCTGCCGATGTAGGAGGAGTACTTCTTTACGAAGGCTTCGATGGAATCCGTGTCCGCGGCCTTTCCGGTAAAATCGGCGACGTCCAGGGTGTAGAAGTCAGAGGCTTCGATAAAAAGGTTCACGTTCCCAAGGCCGATGTGGTCGGCGTCCACGTAGTAGGAGTCCTTCCAGTTCAAAGCCTTGACCGCCTCGTCAGCCTCTTTGCGGGCGGACATGGGGTCGGTTCCCACGATGCTGTGTTCCCGGTAGCTCTTGTTCCAGACCGGGACAATATCGATTCCCATCTCCTTGGCGGCTATAATCGCCTCGAGCTGAGGTCTTCCCTGATGAAAAAAGCGGTCGCCGCAGCCGAATGAATATTTTTCCAGTTTCATGTTTATTCTCCTTACAGTAGTCTGTGCTTAATCAATTTCCATGCCGAAGTAGTTCCGGGCATTGTTGTAACAGATATCCGCGATCATGCCTCCCAGAAGGTCCATGTCCCGCGGGGCTTCTCCCTCTTCCACCCAGGTGCCGACCATATTGCACAGGATGCGCCGGAAGTAGTCGTGCCGGGGATAGGAGAGAAAACTCCTCGAATCGGTGATCATGCCCACGAAGCGGCTCAGAAGCCCGATGTTCGCCAGGGCGCTCATCTGGCTCAGCATGCCCTCTTTCTGATCGTTGAACCACCAGGCGGTACCCAGCTGGATCTTGCCGGGGGTACTTCCGTCCTGAAAGCTTCCGCCGATGGATGCCAGAAGCTCGTTGTCCCGGGGATTCAGGGTGTAGAGGATGGTCTTCGGCAGCAGCTCTTCCATATCCAGGGCATCGAGGAAATTGCGGAGGGGTACTGCGATTTGACCGTCTGCCATGCCGTCCAGACCTGTATCGGGTCCCAGTTTCTTAAAAAGTCGTGTGTTGTTGTTCCGCAGACAATTCAGGTGAAGCTGCATTACCCAGCCCCTCTTCGCGTTCATCCTTCCAAAGTGGAGCATCAGGGCGGTACGGAATTTGTCTGCCTCTTCGGAGCTGACCTCTCCGCCGGTCTTCGCCTTTTTGAAGATGGCCTCCAGCTCCGCGTCGGAGGAGGGAACGTACACCGGCAGGGTCAGAGCATGGTCCGAGAGGCGCCCCCCCATGGAGTGGAAAAACTCGTGCCGCTTGTCCAGGGCGGAGAGCAGATCCCCGAAGGAGTCGATGCTCATGGAAGCGGCTGCCCCCAATCTGGAAAGATACTCGATCCATGCCTCGCCTGTCTCCACTGCCATGGACCTGTCCGGCCTGAAGGCGGGGTACATCTTTGATTTGAAGCTGGTGTCCGCAGCCACCGAGGCATGGTGTTCAAGACTGTCCGCGGGATCATCCGTAGTACAGACCGCCTTTACATTGAAGTGCTCCATGATACCCCGGGCCCGGAACTCATCGCCGGAGGCGAGCTTTGTATTGATATCCTCGTATATGCCTTTGGCAGTCTCGGGATTCAACAGCTTACCGGTAATACCGAAGGGATCCTTCATCTCCATGTGGGTCCAGTGGTACAGGGGGTTTCCGATGGTTTTGGGAACCGTCTCCGCCCAGGCGGCGAACTTCTCCCAGTCCGGGGCGTCTCCGGTACAGTAACGTTCAGCCACACCGTTGGCCCGCATGGCGCGCCACTTGTAATGGTCTCCGTAGAGCCAGATTTCGGTGAGGTTTCTGAACTGCTTGTTCTCCGCCACCTGCTCCGGCGGCAGATGGCAGTGATAATCGAATATGGGCATATCCGCTGCGTACTCATGGTAGAGGGTGCGGGCCGCATCGTTCTGCAGCATGAAATCGTCATCGAGAAACTGTTTCGCCATAAAAGACTCCTTTTTTACTACTTTAGATATTATGAACCAGGTAACCGCCGTCCACCGGAATCGAGACACCGGTTACAAAGCCGGAAGCCTTTTCGCTGCAGAGGAAGAGCAGCGCCCCGGCAAGCTCCTGGACTTCGCCAAAACGGCCGAAAGGGGTATGATCGATGATGGCCTGGCCTCTGGCAGTCAGATTTCCCGTAGTCTCGTCCATCAGGAGAGCCTTGTTCTGCTTGCCTACAAAGAATCCCGGAGCAATGGCATTTACACGGATACCGTCGGGGGCGAACTCCCGGGCGCCGGCCATGGTAAGGTTCAGAACCGCCATCTTCGCGGCACCGTAGGCGTGGGTTCCGGAAAGGGGTATGTAGCTGGTCATGGAGGTCAGGTTGATGATGCTTCCCTTGATCTTCCTTTCCCTCCATTTTTTTACGAACACCTTGGTGGGAACCATCAGGCCGGCTACCAGATTGAGGTGAAGAACCTCTTCGAAGATCTTCATGTCAACGTCCACCCAGTCGGATTTTCCCCGGTTGCCCCCTGCGGCATTAATCAGGATATCCACGGAGCCGAACTGCTTTTCCGTCTCTTCGTAGGCTTCGGCCACGCCTGCCTCGTCACCGGCATCGACCTTGACCCGCTGAATCTGGTCTGTCAAACCCGTAGCTGTGGTGAGCTTTTCCAGGTTCTCGTCGATGGAGGGATACCTGTGTCCCCAGAGAGAAACGTTGGCCCCAGCCCGGAGCAGGGATTCACCCATGGCATAGGCGATGTTTCCGCCTCCGCCGGTAATTACGGCGGTTTTGCCTTTTAAACTGAACATCTCTTCCAAATAACTCATAATCCGTTCCTTAAAAGTAAATTTTATCCCCCGGCCTTTACGACCCGGGTTGGCATCCAAAGTCAGTCGCTGTATTCCGCAGAATAGTCGGCCAACAGGACATCGATTCCCGCTGCCCGCATTTTATCTTCACCGGAAAAATCCCTGTCGGTAATCAGAACATCCACAATGTCGGCCCGGGCAAAGACTGAAAAAGCGGAGTACTCGTATTTCGATGAGTCCGCCAGTATCACCCGCCGTTCGGAAACCTCCAGGGCCCGCTGCTTGAGCTGAGCCTCCAGGATATTCTGGGACGAAAAAACACCCGCAGCGGAAAACCCGGTGGCCCCCATAAAGCAGGTCCCGATCTGAAAGTCCCGCAGGTTCTCTATGGCTGTGGGCCCGAGAAAACTGCCGGCCTCCTTGTGATAAGCTCCCCCCACAGCGATCAGACTTATTCCCGGGCTGTCCGCCAGGCGGTTCATCACATCGATTGAGTTGGTTACAACCCTCAGGGCAATCTCCGCCACCGCCGCTGCAAAGAGCATACAGGTGGACCCGGAATCTATGTAGATGGTGTCCCCTTCCCTGACGAGCTCAGCTGCTCTGGCTGCTATGGCCAGTTTCCTTTCCCGGTTCTCGTTGCGCCGCATGTTCAAGGTCCTCCGAAATCTGCGATCCTCCGCCAGTTCGGCTCCCCCGTGGGTACGGATCAGAAAGCCCATCTCCTCGAGGGTTGTAAGGTCCTTTCGGATGGTAACCTCGGAAACCTTCAGCCTTGCGGTAAGATCTCCCACGCTGACGGAGCGCAACCGGGAGAGAATGCTAAGTATTTCATCGTGCCGTCTGTTGGCTGGCATTTCGTTTCCTTTCGGTTTCTACAGTAGTACGCAATACGGTGGGTGTCAATGAGAAAATGTAAGGGTTTACAAAACTTGACACAGCCCCGTTGACATAGTACAAGTTTCATTACAGACTGATAAACGTAAGCGTACAAAACTATCGTATCCCGCCGGTCTTGTACCGTCAAGGAGGAATAATGAGCGACCCAGTACAGGAATTAAAGGATTTTAAACCTCAAAAGGAGTTCTTCGTTGGTATCGATTCCGACGGTTGCGCCTTCGACTCCATGGAGATCAAACACAAGGAGTGTTTCTGCCCCCAGTTTATCTACCACTTTGGTCTGCAGTCGGTTTCAAAATACGCCCGGGAGGTATGGGAGTTTGTAAATCTATACTCCAAAAACCGGGGCTGTAACCGCTTCATGGCTATCCAGTACGCCACTGAGCTTCTTGCTGCCCGTAAAGAGGTAAAGGACCGTCACGCCGAGGTTCCGGTTCTCAAGGACCTGGCGGACTGGTGCAAACGGGAGACGAAACTAGGAAATCCCGCATTCCTGGCGGAGGTGGAACGGAACCCCTCTGACGAGATGAAGATGATCAAAGCCTGGTCCCTGGGGGTCAACGAAACCATCGCCTGGTTCGTCAAGAATGTGCCCCCCTATCCCCTGGTGGAAGAGAGCCTTCAGAAAATGACGGAAAAAGCCGACGCCATCGTTGTCAGCCAGACTCCCACCGAAGCTCTGGAAAGAGAATGGGGCGAACACGACATTGACAAGTACGTCCGCATGATCGCCGGCCAGGAACGGGGAACCAAGACCGAACATATCAAGTTTGCCGCCGGCGGCAAGTATCCCGCGGAAAAGATTCTGATGATCGGCGACGCCCCGGGGGACTACAAGGCCGCTAAAGGAAACAATGCCCTCTTTTTCCCCATCAACCCCGGACACGAGGAGGCGAGCTGGGAAAAACTCTACAACGAGGGCCTGGACCGCTTTTTTGCCGGGACCTTTGCCGGGAGCTACCAGGAGGAGCTTCTGAAGGAGTTTGATCAGTACCTCCCCGAAAAGCCTGGCTGGAACTAGGCCGGAAGGAGAGAGGAGAAATGCTCTATTACGCCACAGGCTCGAAAGACAGGGTTATTAATGACGAGGAACTAAAAAGCATCGTCCAGGCCACCTTAAAGAAACTGGGGAATCCGAAGAAGGTACTCGCCCTGCCCCCGGACATGAGCCGTTTTCATTCCCAGGCGGGAAAGATTACCACCTTTCTGTACAACTACTACGGAAAGGCCCTTACGGACATCATGCCTGCCATAGGGACCCATGCCCCCATGAGCAGGGAGGAGACGGACAAGATGTTTCCCGGGGTTCCCCGGGAACTCTTCCGGGAACACCGCTGGCGAAAGGACCTCTCCACCCTGGGGACGGTTCCCGCTGAGTTTGTAAAGGAACAGACCGGTGGAATGCTCGATTTCGACTGGCCGGCCCAGGTCAACAGCCTGCTTACAGACGGCGGTCACGATCTTATCCTTTCGGTGGGACAGGTGGTGCCCCACGAGGTCATCGGCCTTGCAAACTACAACAAGAACATCTTTGTCGGAACCGGCGGCCAGGAGGGTATCAACAAGAGCCATTTCGTGGGCGCCGTCTACGGTATGGAGAGAATCATGGGACGGGCGGACAATCCCGTCCGGGCAATCCTGAACTATGCCTCCGAGCACTTCGGCGACACGCTCCCCAGGCTGGTCTACATTCTTACCGTAATCGGCCGGGCAGAGGACGGAAGCCTGCCCATCCGGGGCCTTTTTATCGGGGATGATCACGAGTGCTTCTACAAGGCCGCGGAACTCTCCCTGAAGGTCAACTTTACCATGCTCGACAGGCCTATAAAAAAGGCGGTGGTTTACCTTGATCCCGAGGAGTTCAAGAGCACCTGGATCGGGAACAAGAGTATCTACCGTACCCGCATGGCTATAGCCGATGGAGGAGAGCTCATCGTTCTGGCCCCGGGGGTCAAGGAGTTCGGGGAGGATGCGGAGAACGACAGGATCATCCGCAAGTACGGCTACGTGCGCACCAGCGAGGTACTCCGCCTGGTGGATGAGAACGAGGACCTGCAGCAGAACCTGGGGGTAGCAGCCCACCTGATTCACGGTTCCCCGGAGGGACGTTTCTCCATAACCTACTGTCCGGGACACTTGAGCAGGGAAGAAATCAGCGCCGTGGGTTATACATACGCCGATATCAGTGAGACTACCCGGCGCTACAACCCGGAAAGCCTCACCGACGGCTGGAATACCCTCCCTGACGGCGAAGAAATCTATTATGTATCCAACCCTGCGGTAGGCCTCTGGGCCGTGCCGGAGAGATTTACTGACAACTGACAGTTTTATTACAGAGTAAGAGTATAAGGAGTCATTATGGCGGAAAAAAAAGCGGATATCGGCCTCATCGGCCTGGCGGTTATGGGACAGAACCTCGTCCTGAACATGAACGACAAGGGATTCAAGGTTGCTGTTTTTAACCGGACCGTAAGCAAGGTAGACGATTTTCTGAAAGGTCCGGCCCAAGGTCGGGAGACAATCTACGGCGCCCACTCCATGGAGGAGTTTGTCGCCCTGCTGGAACGCCCCCGGAAGGTTATGCTCATGGTAAAGGCAGGAGACGTGGTGGACAGCTTCATCGAGATGGTCCTGCCCCACCTTGAAGAGGGAGACCTGATTATCGACGGCGGAAACTCCCACTTTCCCGATACCATTCGCCGCACCAAAGCCCTGGCGGACAAGGGTATTCTCTATATCGGCACCGGTGTATCCGGCGGCGAAGAGGGGGCACGCCTTGGACCATCCATGATGCCCGGGGGAAACAAGAAGGCCTGGCCCCTGGTAAAGGATATTTTCCAGTCCATCTCCGCCAAGACCGACGACGGCGAGCCCTGCTGCGACTGGGTCGGAGAAGACGGCGCGGGTCACTACGTAAAGATGGTCCACAACGGCATTGAATACGGGGATATGCAGCTGATCTGCGAGGCCTACATGCTCATGAAAAATGCCTTAGGGATGGACGCCGACGAGATGCACGAGGTATTCAAGGAGTGGAACACCGGCGACCTGGACTCCTATCTGATCCAGATTACCCGGGATATTCTGGCTTACAAGGACGAGGACGGATCAGCCCTGGTTGAGAAGATCCTGGATACCGCCGGCCAGAAGGGTACCGGCAAATGGACGGGAGTCAGCTCTCTTGATCTGGGAGTACCGGTAACCCTGATCGGCGAGGCGGTCTTTGCCCGCTGTCTTTCCGCCATGAAGGAGGAAAGGGTCGAAGCCGGCAAGGTGCTCTCCGGACCGGATACCAGGTTCTCGGGAGACAAAGCCACCTTTATAGAAGATATAAAGAAGGCCCTTCTGGCAAGCAAGATCATCTCCTACACTCAAGGGTATATGCTGATGCGGGAAGCCGCCAGAGAGTACGGCTGGAACCTGAACTACGGCGGAATTGCCCTCATGTGGCGGGGTGGATGCATTATCCGTTCTGTCTTCCTGGGGCGTATCAAGGAAGCCTTCGATAAGAAGGCTGACCTGAACAACCTGCTCATGGACGACTGGTTCAAGAACAAGATCGACGAGTGCCAGGCCTCCTGGCGTCGGGTTGTGGCCAAAGCCGTGGAACTGGGTATTCCCACCCCGGCCTTCTCCACCGCCCTGGCTTTCTACGACGGTTACCGGAACGACCGGCTTCCCGCCAACCTGCTCCAGGCCCAGCGGGACTACTTCGGGGCCCACACCTACGAACGCGTGGACAAGCCCCGGGGCAAGTTTTTCCACACCAACTGGACCGGAACCGGCGGAGACGTTTCCGCCAGTACCTACAACGTGTAAAAATTACCGTATCGATGGATATCAACCGCCGGGATAACCCCGGCGGTTTTTTTCCGGATTTTTAATTTCCGGATATCCGCATATAGTGTTCAGAATCGTGGGGATGGAAATCCCTTCGCGCCGGGATTATACCGATAAGCTGGATATTCCCCCGGATAAAACCACCTTGGGCTGGTAAAATCTTTCCACGTCAGCCTTTGGCAGCCCTTCATCCCCACGATTCTGAACAGTAAAAAAATCCCAAGGAAATTTACCGAAAAATTTGACTTCCGGAACATGATGGACTACATTGATGGTGTTGGATGTTTCTTGTTATAAGGAGGCACCGATGGAACAACCGCCTGTAAGGACAGGCCGGGATCAGACCCGGCATTCGGATTGTGTTGGTAGATTTTAATTTTATCAAAGCGGAGGCGCCTATAGAAATACACTATAGAGTGGCTTACCGAAGAGGTAATTTCGAACTCCTTTGGGAGTAACAAAACGAAATACCAGTTCCTTTCAAATTACAGGAACGATATTTACAAGCCGGCTTAAGGCCGGCTTTTTTTATTGATATCCTGCATGATTTTCACTGTGGATTTTTGCATTCCCCCAGACCTCTGTATATAATAGTAAATACCAATGAACGAAAGGGATCGACAGGAGCGGCGGCTCCGCAGAATTGAGGGCTTCCTCTACCGGATCAGCGTCTTCCGCCACAATAAGTCCGTGCCAGAGACAAGGCAGGAGGATTCATTCCTTATCGGAAAGCACACAGCCCGGCGGATGCATTTTGAGTCGGAGGATCTGAAAAGATACACAAAAATCCACCGTAACTAGGTATCAGCGTATTTGAGCTTCTGTCTTTACCTGATCCTTCCAGAGAGAAACAAAATTGTCGGCTTCAACTCCGTCCCCTGGAACGATTATTACGAGCCCCCGGACCGGAGCCTCATCCTTTATATACTCATAAAAGGGGTTCTCGCCTACGCAGTCGACCAGGTAATGCCCTCCTTCCTGTGCCGGGATCGCGCCCTTGATGCGAAACGACCTGGGGGCCGCCTGCCTGAGAAAGCCTTCCAGCGACTTTCGTGAAACAGCTTGAGAAGAATGAAGATAATAGCTTTTGGGCCGGCCGGAACTGCCCCAGCCCATATAGTCCTGGTCGGGTTCAGGGATTTCAGATCCTGCCGACACGGCCTGTTCGATATCCGCCAGGCTGATCTTTCCGCCGGCCGCGGGAAGTACCGGAATATCCGGACTCAGCTCCCGCAGCAGGGATTCTGTGAAAGCGATCTGCTCCGAGGTCATCAGGTCGGTCTTGTTCAGGACAAGCACGGAGGCATACGCCACCTGCTCCCGGACCGCTTGAACGGTCCGGCTGAGAATCGGGTAGCGGGGTCCGTCGACAATGCTTATGAGGCCTGCCAGTTCAATTCTGCCGGCGCTGGTTTTCCTGATTCCTTCAACCATGTCCCTGAGAGTGGAAGGCTTCGAAAGACCTGAGCACTCGGCAAGGATGAGATCCGGCCCTTTTTCTGCAAGCTGGATCAGGCTGGATGCCAGGGGAGCCGCCAGACAGGCGCAGAAGATCTGGCCGTTGTTCAGCTCGAAGACCTCCCCCGGGGCGTCCTGTACCCTGGAGGCATCTATACCTACGGAGCCGAACTCGTTGATAATAAGCCCCGCCCGACGGCCGTCAAGGCTTTCCAGCAGACTGTTCAGAACGGTAGTCTTGCCCGCACCGAGAAACCCGGCAATAAAGTAGAGGGGGACGGGTTTCATTGTTACAGCAGGCCCTCTATTTCCCGGAAGAGCTCATCCCGGCTGGGGATTATTGAGGAGTACTTGAGCTCGCCGTTGATATAGATACTGGGAAGCTGCCTGACGCCCATGGCACCGCAGCGGGCGATATTCTCAGGAACGGTATACTTGTATTCCACCACATCGATTCTGTCCCCGTAATGTTCCTTCGCATCCAGTGCGGAGGCCATCATGTAGGTACAGGCGGCACAGGTGGCGGAATCCAGGGTAAATACCTCGATAAGGGGCCTTTCCAGATTCGGATAATCCGGCAGCTCTCCCCCGAATACCAGGTCCTCCTTGGTGTAGTTGGCAACCATGGTTCGGATGGCCTCCGTATTATGGACAGCCTGTTCAGCGGCAATGGTGTTCTCGATAGGGGTTGCATAGGGCATATCGCAGCCTGGGGAAATTATCAGGTTATCGTGGGAGACGGAGTCCATCAGGTCGATAACGGTTTTCATGTTATCCTGCTGATTGCCGAAGAGCATGACCGAAGTAAGCGGAATGTTGCCGGCAAGAACGAGATTGTACCTGTCTGTGATCTCTTTGGCCCTAGCAAGGTTTACATTCTCGTCCACGGAGATATTGTCCGGCTTTGTACGGCACATGGGTTCGATATTGTTCGTGGCGTTTCCGCAGACAAAGAACGACGAAAAGGCCCCCCGTTCACGGATGTAGTCGAAAAGCTCGGTAAAGGGTTTTTCCATGAACTCGGCAAAATGGTCCGGAGAGATCTGCGAGATGAGGGGATCCACCGCGGCGATAACGTCCATTCCGGCATCGATAAAATACCCCGCCAGGGCCTTGGCTACCCTGTTGGTATACTCCAGCAACCGGTGGACATGCTCTGGATTCATGATCATATCCATGAAGATATTGGTCCCCCGCAGGTGTGACGCCAGGGTAAAGGGTCCGCAGAGAAGGCCGTAGAGAGCGGTGGTCTCCCCCACCCGCTGCTTCATTTGCTTCATGGTCTCAAGTTCAAGGGCCAGTCGGCCATCCGTGGGAGCGGGTATGGTATCGGGAATCTCGTCGGTATCCGCAAGAGGATGGGTCTTGACCGTTGGAGGCGAGTCTTCAGCCCAGACCAGTTCACAACCCAGTATCTCAGCCTCAATCTGCAGATCGAACATTACCGGCTGCCCGTCGGGTTTATAGATTTTATTGACCTCCAGCAGGGATTCAAGAAGTTTTGTCCCCTCCGTGGAGACCTCCCGTGCAGTATAGCCCTTCAGTTTTCCGGCATGGACACCGGCGAAAGGAACCCATGGGACGGTATCCGGGTAGTTATTCTTCATGACCGCGTAGATACGCTCTTTACCTGTCATTGATCCTCCAATTCTTATCGCTTCGCTAAGCTTCTCTCCAGTGTATTCCCATCCTACCGGAGGGGAGCCGGCTTCTCTTGTAGTTTTTTCCGATCCTTGGAATTTTCAGCCTCGGTTCAACCTGACCCCATAAAAAAAGCCCGATCCTGGGACCGGGCAAAAAATTGTTCACAGTTAAGCTTTATCTGGCGCAGGCGGCAACGGCAGCTTCGGCAGCGGAGGTTGCATCGGCGGAGTAGATATCCGCGCCTATGGACTCACAGAAATTCTGGGTAACCGGGGCCCCCCCAACCATTATGGTAATTGAATTCCGCATTCCAGCCTCTTTAACCGCTTTTACTACATTCTCCATTTCAGTCATGGTTGTAGTCAGAAGCGCGGAGCAGGCTATTATCTGGGCCCCCTCCTCCTTTGCGACGCTTACGAACTTTTCGGTCGCCACATCAGCCCCCAGGTCTACAACCTCGAGGCCTTTGCCCTCCATCATTATTTTGACCAGGTTTTTTCCGATATCGTGAAGGTCGCCTTTTACCGTTCCCAGTACAACCTTGCCCTTCCGGTCCCCCGGCCCGGCGATCATATGGGGTTTAAGGACCTCGATACCGGCGTTCATTGCCCGGGCGGCTATAAGAACCTCAGGGACGTATACCTCATTCTTTTTAAAACGCTCACCGACGATGCCCATTCCCAGCATCAGGCCTTCATTCAGTATCTCCCTGGCACTGGAACCTTCATCCAGCGCTTTCTGGCAGAGATCCGCAACATCTTTGGCCTTTCCCTTCTGCAGCATTTCAGAGATTTCATTCCAGTCAGCCATTCCGTTCTCCTTTCGTATGTGTACGATATTATCCAATGCCTTTGCACCTTCGTATTGAAAAAAATGGATTCTTTTTGAATTTTCTTTTGACTCTTTCTAGTATTTTACCAAAAAAATCGGAATTATACCTTACAAATATTCTAATGTATCTCCTGGGTTTCTCCCGCAACTCTGCCCCGGGACTCCCGGTACCTGCCGGGGGTTACTCCGGCGATCTTTTTGAACACCTTGGAAAAATAGGATTGGTCCTCGTATCCGACCATGGCGGCAACATCAACCAGGGCTATGCTGGTGTTGCGGAGAATGTCCCTGGCCTTGTCTATTCTGTACCGGTTAAGATAATTGTTGAAACTCACCTTGAGTTCATCCTTGAAAACCTTGGAGAAGTAGGCGGGAGACAGATAGACCTCCCTGGCAACGGCATCCAGGGTTATCTTTTCAGCGAAGTTCTGATGCACATACTGGACCGCCCGGTAAATGGCGTCGGCATGCTTGACCTCCCGCAGATCAAAGACGAAATCGGTAAAACGCAGCATGATCCGGGAAAGCCAGGCCGCCAGATCATCGACAGAGCTGAAGTTGTGGATCTGCCGCAGATATTTGAGGTTGAGACCGAAAACCTGTTCCACCTCTGCTCCCCCTTCGACTGCAGCCCGGGACAAGAGTACCACCAGCTCCAGAACCCGGGACTTGACCACCTCAAAATTCCTCCCGGCGGAGAAGAAGACACTTCCAAGAATCTCGTTCAATAGACGCTGGGAACCTTTTTTGTCTCCCTGGGCAATCAACCGGAGGAGTTCCCGCTCCTTGTCGAAGGGGTAGCTGTGGGACTCCTCATCTTCCATGTCCTTGATGTACTGAATGTACTCGCTGATCTTCGACTGCTGTTCCAGAGCCTCGGTGGATACGAGAAAGCGGGAGTCTCCCTGAAAAGAGAGATGTTCCGCGGATACGGCCAGAAGCTCACTCAGGGCGGTTACCCTGTCCGGAGAGACCTGCTTGACCATTCTGAGCTCCGCCAGGATCGAATCGAGCCCCTGGGTGATCCCGTATTTTCGGGTCAGCTCATCCAGGACCTCTTCCGGCTCAATCATCAGTACCGGACCCCCGACAAGAACCCCTTGCATGATTCCATCAATTATAATCGGCGAGGCCCAATGGACCAGGGAGACTGGACAGAAATAGATGTATTTTCCTCCGAAGCGTTCAGCCTGGTACCCGCCCCAGAGATGCACCTGTCGGCAGTTGAGGCGTTCCTCGAGAAGTGGCTGCAGGGCAGAACAGAACCTGCAGATGTCTCCGGGGTACAAGGTATCCCCGGTATTGTCTATTACCGAGCAGCCGCAGCCCGTCGCCTTGGCGTAAACCTCGGCGAGACGCCTGGCCTGTTCTCTGTTCAGTTCGTTTATGCCGGAATTCATGATCAGGGATTACTATAGCAAGTTTTCAGCTCCGGGAAAAGAACATCTGCTCCACGTACTTCTCCTGAAAACTCATACTCGCCGAAAGCTCCACATAATCCACCTGGGCCGCGAGTTCCTGGGCATGGGAAAAATCCCGGGACGACAGGAGCACCCGTACTGCCCCCGCACCCGCGGTATTACCCGCCGGAACAATTTGCGCTATCAAAGCCCCGGGAAGAAGCCCTATTGCCACAGCGCTTTTTACATCGATAAAACTGCCGAAGCCGCCGGCCAGGTACACCCGGTGGATTTCTTCGACGCCGGTACCGTACTCCGCGAGAAGAACCTCGATACCCGCGGCCACGGCGGCCTTTGCCAGCTGGACCTCCCGCACATCCTTCGGGGTAAAGAGCAGGTCGTGCCCGTCCCGATGGAAGGCGATAAAGAAGCCCTCATCCCTGACGCGGCTCCGCAGTTCCTCCGGAACATCCCCTGGCAGCTCATCCGGCGGCAACAGCCTGCCCGTCTCGTCCACAAGGCCTGTCTGTACCAGGAGGGCCATCAGGTCGATAATACCGGAACCACAAATCCCCAAGGGAGCCTCCTCCGCGATGGTGGTCAGCTTCAGTTCCTCCTCCTGGGAGAGGAACACCCTGTTGATCGCCCCTGGGATTCCCCCCAGTCCGCAGGAGATAGTGGCCCCTTCAAAGGCTGGTCCCGCGGCGGTGGAACAGGCGACAGTCCTTCTCCGATCTCCAAGAACGATTTCTCCGTTGGTACCGATATCTATGAGCATGGCAGGTCTGTCCTGTTCCCGAATTCCCGTGGCCAGCATGCCTGCCAGGATATCCGCCCCGATAAAACCGGAAATTGAAGGCAGCAGGATCAGAGGGATCGTGACCGGCAGCCTGGGCAGAAGAAGAGCACTGGACTCGATCCTCATCTCTGTAAAGGCCGGAATAAAGGGAGCTACTGCGATGTTACGGGGATCTATCCCGGCGAAAAGGTGCATCATTACCGTATTACCCGCAATGGATACCCCCCGAAGATCTTCCCAGAGGATGTCCGCCTCCTCCACCAGCCGGTAGATCATACGGGAAAGCTGGTTGGCAATCGCCCCCTGCAGGGGCTCGGGACCAGAATCTATTGCGGCCTGCACCCTGGAGATTACATCTCCTCCCCAGGACTTCTGCAGATTCAGTCCAGAAACGATCCCCTCGACTTTTCCGGACCCCAGATCTACCAGATAGGCCACCACCGTGGTGGTTCCGATATCCACCGCAACCCCGTAACCGGACCCGGCCTTCCCGGGAAGCACAGCCCAGGGAAGGCCGTCAAGGATGAAGATAGTCAGGCTTCTGCTCGTATCGCCCTCCAGCCCGGGAAGCCGGCTGAGCAGATGAAGGGGCAGCCTCCCAGACTGGAACTGTTCAGAACCCTTCAGGGCGCGGGTCAGAGCTTCGGAAATCCGGGTCGCATCGCTGCGCTGGTCCTCGAGGGATGGTACAGGATAATCAATACTTACGGACTGGAAAGGAGGATCCACCGGTCCTTCATAAACGGCGTGATCGCTGACAATGGACGCCCCGTAAGAGCTGAAAAGAGGAGTAACAAGGCAGTCTCCCCGGAGCGTGACCATACAGGCCAGGCGTTCACCCTTTTCCAGAGCCATGGGAGACAAAAAGCGCTGTTCATGTGCCTCCGGGGCCGACACATCGCCGTCCACAAGAACCTTGCATTTGCCGCAGGTGCCCATACCACCACAGGGAGCGTCAAAATCAAAATCATCAAAACCCTGCAGAGCTTCAAGCAGGTTTGTTCCTCTGGGGACCCTTCGGACCTCTTCGATCCCCTCCCGGAGCATGGTAAGCTGTACTGTATTCATTAGTGAAACAGATTATCATTTGTCAGACCCATTTGCTTGTACTTTTTTTTGAAAGCTGTAAAAAAGGTGCAGAGATGCGGCTTGACAGGCCCCCGGCGATTGCCTAGGGTTCAGAGATACTTTTCACCAAAAAGGCGGATGGACCCGATGCTTGAATTCCTGCAATCTTTTAATCTTGACTTCTGGCAGTGGCTGCTGGCGATCATTGCAGTTGCCGGTATCGGCGCAAACAAGACAGGTATTGTGGGTATTAATCTGCTCTCTGTTGCGATTCTTGCAGCAATTTTCGGAGGGAAAGCGTCAACCGGAGTCCTTATGCCCTTTCTCATCATGGCTGATATTTTCGCCATCAGCCATTTCCGCAAATCCGTCCGCTGGAATCACCTCTTTACCATTCTTTTCTGGGCTCTGCTTGGTGTAGCTGTGGCCCTGTATGTGGGAGAAATAATTGCGGATGAATATTTCAGAATAATACTGGCCGCTGTTGTATTCTCCCTGCTGATAATGACAGTCCTCAGTGAACTAAGCGGCAAACATTTTCATCCGAAAAAACACTGGTATATAACAATCATTATCGGCCTTATCGGCGGTTTCACCTCGATGATAGGCAATGCCGCCGGACCTATTTTTACCCTCTATTTTGTATCGTTGCGGCACACAAAAAATGAATACATCGCCACCAGAGCCTGGTTCTTCTTTATTATCAATCTGATAAAGGTTCCCCTTCACCTTTTTATATGGGAGACGATAAGCCCCAGAACTCTCGGTTTCAATCTTGTTCTCGCTCCTGCAATTGCCCTGGGAGCAGTAGCGGGTATACTGATTGTCCGTAAAATACCGGAACGGGGTTACAAAGCCTTCATTCTCACAGCTACCCTTATCTCCGCAATCATGCTGCTGTTCTAAAACCTCCCGGAGCTACATCATCTTCATGTTCCCCTTGTGGAAGGCAAGGTCCAGGACCATGACCATAGCACCCTGCTTCTTTTCCATGTCTCCTGTGATCTCCTCGATTCCTTCAAGAACTTCGTTTATTTTATCCTCCGGAACCAGAGCCATGATGGTGCGGCTCCTGTTTCTGTCCGCCTTCATGAACCCTATAAAATCGGCGAATAGGGGTATATTGGAGATAAACTGTCCCATTCCGAAGGACTCTATAATCGTCGCCCCTTCTATGCCCTCCTCAATAAAGAACTCCAGTACATTGTAGAAGAAGTCCTCCAGGTAGAGATTAAGAATCAGGAGTTTCATCTTCTGTGTCTTTCCGCTCTTTTCCGCCGCGGCCGCCCGGCTGTGCCGGATAAAGGCTTCGTACATGGCCGTCTCCGTGGGGGCCTTCAGTATCTCGTTTCGGATCGACTGAATACCGGCGATGCGTGAAATCGCCGCAAGAATCTGCAGGTGCTCATTCACCGCCGTGGAAGGCCCGAGAATAACAAAAATAAGCTTTACCCTCTTTTTGTCCAGGGCATCGAACTCCACCCCTTTAGGTGCCACGGTAAAAAAGACCAGGAACTCGTCCATCTCATCTATTCGTGCATGGGGAATGGCGATCTCCCCGCCGAAGGCCGTGGATCCCTGCTCCTCCCTCTTCCGCAGGGCTTCATAGATATCCTTCTGCGTCAGGTTTTTCAGCTTCTCGCTCTTATGCGCCAGCTCAGCAAGCCTGAGAAGAACCTCATCCTTGGTTTTTCCTTTCAGTCCGAGCTTGCAGCATTTTTTCTCCGTCAGTTGGTACAGTTCCATCAGGCCTCCATTTCGTTGCCCCGGATCAGGGCGTATTTTGAGATCGGCGGGCCGATAAGCTCATTAATAAACACCGACAGCAGGATGATGTTGACCATGGTGTCGATAATGGCAATCTGCTCCGATTGCAGATAGGAAACAAGGGGAGAGGCCTGAATCATGAGAACCAGGCCGATGGCGACCCCGGCCTGGGGCAGCATGCAGAAGCCCAGATAGGTTCGGATTGTACCCCTGACCCTCCCTAAAAGACTCCCGAAATAAACGCCAAAGTACTTACCCATGGCCCGGAAGAGAATATACCCTCCTCCCAGCAAAAGTATCCTTGTCTGCATCAGAATTGAAGGCTGCAGCTCCGTTCCCGCTATAACGAAGAAGAGGGCGTATATTGGCGGAGTAAGAGGTTCAAGAATACGGAAGATCCGGTGATTGGATGGGGACAGGTTAATGATAACAGCACCGGCGGCCATGTTCGTCAGAAGAGGCGAAAGTTCAAAGATAACCGAAACAGCGGTGGCAAGAAACACAAAGCCCAGGGTAATTATCATGATCTCGTTACTGCTCTTCTTTCTGGTAACGCGGTGGATCAGAAAACCCGCCACAGTCCCCACGGCCAGGGAAAGAAAAACCTCCCCAAGGGCATGAGCGATTACAAGTGCAGATCCATGATCGGCACCGGAGACACCGAGCAGCCCTGATGCCATGGCAAAACTGAGACCGAAAAGAATAACCGCCCCGGCGTCGTCAAGGGCTACCACTCCGTACAGGTAATCAACGAATAGCCCCGAAGCCCTCAGGGACTGGACAATCGCCACCGTCGCAGCGGGAGCGGTAGCCGAAGCTATAGCCCCCAGCATGAGGGCATAGGGCAAATCAAATCCCATAAGAATCATACCAGCAAGCACAGCTCCGAAGGATGCAAAGAGCTGAACGATGGTAATGATCACCACCTCCTTCCCTACCCGCTTGAGCTTGACCCAGTAAAACTCGCCGCCAATGGTCAGGGCGATAAGCCCCAGGGCGACTTCCGTAACGATTTTGAGGTCCTGTCCCATATGGTGAGGAACAATCCCGGTGACCGTCTCTCCCATTATGAGACCCGCGACAATAAATCCTGTAATTTCCGGCAGGCGGAACAGGGAGGCGAGTTTTCCGATGAAATAACCGACAAGCAGGAGCATTCCCAGGGTAAACAGGGCATGGTTACTCATCAAATCGCGGAATTCGACAAAAAAGTGAACAAGAGTTTGCATTACTACCTCCCGCGTTCTATATATATACTATCGTTGGCAGGCATCTTGCGCAATGAAATTGCAGCTGTAATATTGACAGCGTATGTCTCACAGCGCATAGTTTAAGAAGAGGTTTATTATGGATAAAAGAAGGTTTTCCCGCACAGGTTTTCAGACATCCGGAGAAATCCTCCTGGGCGACAAGCGCATAGAGGTATCGGTAATCGACCTCTCCCTGAAAGGCGCACTCTTCTCCTCGGATGTAGATTTCTCCATCGACACCCAGGTTAGACTGCTGATACACCTCTCCAACTCCGAGTTGAGCATCGACACGGAAGGAAAAATCGTGCACAAGGAAGACAGTAAATACGGGATACGCTTCTCCAGCATCGACGCGGAAAGCATGATCCACCTGCGCAGCCTGATGGAGTACAACACCGAAAACTATGACAAAATCGGCTCGGAACTTGCCTTCCTGTTTCACGAAGAGGGGGCTGAAGAGGATTAACGCCGGTGGACAGCGGCGAAACCGTCGGTACGAACCGTCTGTTCAGAAATGCTGCCGCTGTATTCCACGGAACCGAATCCCGCAATCTTTCCGCTTAAACGACCACCATCCATATAAAGTTCCACATTGGATGCTCCCGCCAGATCGAGATCCGCATTTACGAAACTGCTGTCGGAAAGATCGATGTTCGAAGCCCCTGCGGTCTTCAATCTGAGGGTCTCCGCATTGATTCCGATTCCCCGTATATTTGAAGCTCCGTCAAAGATGAGCTCAAGCTCGTCCCCCCTGAAGTCACGTATTTCCGCGTCCGTCGCTCCCTCGACCCTGAGCATTGTCAATTTCTCAAGTTCCAGCTCCGCCCGGAAAGGCATGTCCTTTCCTGGAGTAAAATTCTTTCCCAAACTCAGGTTAAGGACATCCCCCTTTTTATTCATCCTGAGCATATCCCGAGCTTCTACGGGCAGGCTCAGTTCTCCCCGGGTTCCCGATCCCCGCTTGAGCAGAATCTGCCAGCTTCCTGCAAAGTGCAGGGATCGTACATCGGTGGTATCCACCGGAACCGTGACCCTTTCGCCGCTGTAGTCAAGCCCGGGGCCTGTGACAATTTCAAGGTCCCTGCCGACATTCATCCTGAGCAGGAACAGGGCAACAATAATTATCAGCACCGCAAGAGTGATTCCTGCGGTCAGCAGCAGTCTGCTTTTTTTCATTGACTTCTCCTCTCTACACGGTCGCCATCGAACATACGTCCTCCGACTCCGCTCTTCATCGCTCTGGACCGGCAAAGCCGTTCCTTCGCTTTCTACACGGTCGCCATCGGACAGACCTCCTCCGACTCCGCTCTGCATCGCTCTGGACCGGCAAAGCCGTCCCTTCGCTTTCTTCACGGTCGCCATCGGACATACCTCCTCCGACTCCGCTCTTCATCGCTCTGGACCGGCAAAGCCGTTCCTTCGCT
>CAZKQJ010000021.1:0-75990 GCA_964554875.1 uncultured Spirochaetaceae bacterium
GAGCCGGAAGAAGTCGGTGAACTTGAAGAAGCGGAAGAGTTCGAAGATCTTGAATCAAAAGATGATGATATTCTCTCCCTTAGTGGTTTCATAGCGGACGAAGAGGCCTTTGATCTGGAAACCTTGTTTAATCGTCCTGAAGATCTCGGTGATATAGGTGTCTTTGAAGACGCATACGATGATGAGGAAATTGAAGAGTTATCTGAAATAGGGGACGAGAGCCTTTCGTCAGGTGATGAAAAGACAGTTGACAAGTCGGATAAAGATATACTGACTGAATTACCTGAAGCTTCAGATGATGAAATAAGAATACTGAGTGCCGCACGAGATATTTATCGTCCCTTGAAAGTCATTCCCATGGAGGAAGAACCCTTCGAAATCCTTGATGAATTACCCTCAAGCTCGGCGGAAGAGGATCCGGAACCATTGCTTGATCTGGAAAACAGGCAAATTGAGACTATCAGCTATAAACGAATTGAAAGTGATTTCTCCTATTCATCAGAAGGGCCCGCTGTAAGTTCACTACATGATGATAATTCAACCGCCGGGGCGCTGGTTGGAACCCTGGACAGTACTGATATTGACAAGCTGGTGGAAGGAATACTGAGTCCGGAGCTTATTGAGGTCTACTCTTTCAACGAACTTGTCCCCCAGGAGAAAAGCGAAGAAGAGGCTATCGAAGAGAATGATGGTGTATTCCGAATAAAGGAATCCGTCTATACCGCAAAACGAGGGGAATCCCCGCGAAGCAAGAAGGGCTTTAAAGAGCTCGTAGATTCGGTGTTGAAAAGTGACTCTGAACGCGAAAGCATAGAATCGATATTCGATTTTGGGCCGGTTGATCTTGGCCTCTCACCGGCAAATCACGAGCAATACTCCTCCGGAGGGCTTGAATCCTACGCAGGAGCAGAAGGTCAACTACTTACAGCACAAGGTTTTAATTACGATTTCTACCTTAAAGATTTTAAGGCTGGTCAGATCGGCATTATGAAGTCCCTGATGCGTGTGTCAGCTCAATGCAACGCGGTTTATTCCTCGATACTTGGATTCGACGAAAAAGGACTATCTTCTCAGTATTCCCTGGGGATGGATGAGGATTCCAGTCGCAGACTGAGATTTGACAAGAATGAAGACCTGTTTCCGGTTTTTCTTGATTATCGGCTCATTTTCCTGTTGAAAGGGCGTACAGGTCTGCCTTTTTTCGATTCTCGTTTTGATGAAAGGGGAAGACACTTTATCGATGGTCACATTTTTGTTCCCGCTATCCATAACGGTCTTCCGACATACCTGTATCTGGCGCTCAAACAGCGTAATGATTCTGTAAACTTCTACATCAACACTTTTCAACAGCTGATGCAATAAATATTTTCGATAAACATTCTCAATTGTATATTTGCTTGACAAATGTGTTGCGATATTTATAATTAAGCTACATTTGTATCTGGAGGAAGAAGCATGAACGTACTGATGGTCGTTGTTCTTCCTCTCGTAGGTATAATTCTAGGTTGGACTATAAGATGGGTTTATGCCCGATTCCAGCTTTCTTCTGTTGAGCAGAAAGCTGAGCGTTTGAGTCAAGATGCCATACGGGAAGCTGAAGCACGTAAAAGAGAGCTTCTGCTTGAAACGAAAGATCAACTCCTAAAAGAGAGGAACCAGCAGGAGCGGGAATTTCGAGAAAGAAGAAGCGAGTTGCAGCGTCTGGATAGACGATTGCAGCAGCGTGAAGAAAATCTAGAAAAAAAACAGAGTCTGCTTGAACGACAAAAGCAGGATCTCGCCGATCGAGAGGAAAAATTAGCAGGAGAAGAGGCGCAAATTGCTGAAAAGCTGGAGCAATGGCGCGATGAATTAGAGAAAATAGCCGGATTGACTTCGGAGGAAGCCAAGAAGATTATAATCAGCTCTATGGAAAACGAGGCAAAACATGATGCCCAGCTGATTATAAACAAGATAGAACAGGAAGCGCTGGGTACCGCGGAAAAGAAATCCCGGGATATCCTTATCACAACCATTCAGCGCCTGGCGACTGAAGTAAGCTCCGAGGTTACTATCGCATCCGTGTCCCTTCCGAATGACGAGATGAAGGGGCGCATTATAGGTCGGGAGGGCAGGAATATCCGCACCCTCGAAACCCTGACCGGTGTTGATGTTATTATTGATGATACCCCCGAGGCTGTGGTAATCTCCTGTTTTGATCCCATCCGGAAAGAGATTGCCCGCAGATCTCTTGAAAGACTGATAACAGACGGCCGGATACATCCGGCACGGATAGAAGAGGTTGTACAGAAGGTAACAAAGGAGATCAGCCAGATCATCTATGATGAAGGCGAGAAGGTACTCTTTGATCTGGGCATCCATAACATGAGCCAGGAATGTATCAGGGCCCTTGGGCGTCTGCATTTCAGGACAAGCTACGGGCAGAATGTACTGAACCACTCAAAAGAGGTGGCTGTAATTGCCGGTATGCTGGCCGCTGAGGTAGGTGCCGACAGGGACATAGCCAAACGGGGAGCGCTGCTCCACGATATTGGTAAGGGGATTGAAACCGACGGCGACGGAAACCATGCCGAACTTGGAATGGAACTGGCCCGTAAAAACGGTGAGGATCCCCGGGTTATCAACGCAATCGGTTCTCACCACAACGATGTGGAACCTAACTGTGTTGAGTCTGTACTTGTGCAGATTGCTGATGCAATTTCAGCCGCCCGGCCCGGTGCAAGACGCGAGACCCTTGATAATTACATCAAGCGGCTTGAAAACCTGGAACGGATAGCCGGAGAGTTTGACGGTGTCGAAAAGACCTTCGCCATACAGGCCGGCCGGGAATTGCGGATCATGGTAAACAATGATCGGATCAGCGACGATAAAGCCAAGGAACTGGCAAAAGATATTGCCAAAAAGATAGAGGCCGAGCTGCGCTATCCGGGTCGTATAAAGGTTACAATTATACGAGAGACCCGGGTCGTTGAGTATGCCCGGTGATCTCAGATAGAGACGAAAGGATAATCATCGATTGATGGCACAGTATCTTAACGCTCTGATTCTCGGCGACATTGTCGGACAACCGGGAATCAGGGCTGTTTTTATTCACTTGAAACAGTTGGTACGGGAAACTAATGCAGATATTGTTATCGCTAATGGGGAGAACTCCGCTGACGGTTTTGGGATCACCCCGCAAATTGCTGATCAGATATTTTCCTGCGGTGTAGATGTTATAACCACTGGGAACCATATCTGGCAGAAACGGGAGATTCTTAACACTCTGGAAAATTCCGATCGTCTCCTGCGTCCGGCAAATTATCCCCCCGGGGTTCCTGGAAAAGGCGTCGCAAGGATCGATGTCAAGGGAACTCCCGTGGCGGTGATAAATCTGCAGGGAAGACAGCATATGTACTCCCTGGATTGTCCGTTCAGAAGCGCCGACGAAATTCTTAAAAAACTGGACGGAAAGGCGAAGGTCAGAATAATCGATTTTCATGCCGAAGAGGTTATGGAAAAAGAAGCCCTTGCCTACTACCTGAACGGACGGGTTTCTGCAGTTTTGGGAACGCATACCCACATTCAGACCGCCGACGAAAGGATCCTCTCAGGAGGTACTGCTTACATAAGCGATATTGGTATGACAGGACCGGCTCGCAGTGTTATCGGGGTAAATCTTGAAACAGCGATCGAACGTTCCCTGACACAGATGCCTTTGAAAATGGCTGTTGCAGACCTTGAAGCCTGTATTCGGGGAGTGCATTTACGTATTGATACGGAAAACGGAAAATGCATCGAGATCAAACGGATCTTTGTTGAGTCGACCATCTGACCCTTATGGCTGCTTCTCCCCGCCGGTCCGGAAAGCTTCCCCTTCTTCAGCTTCTCTGTCGCCGGTTTCCTGAATTATCGAAGGATGAGCTCTATGCCCGGCTTTTATGCGGAGAGGTCAGTGTCGATGGTGCAATGGAACGAGACCCCAAAGCTCCGTTTCATCCTGATGCGGATATCTCCTTTCTGGCGAGGCACTACGTCAGTCGTGGAGGGGAGAAACTGGAATCGGCATTTCTGCACATGAATTTCCCTGTTTCCGGGAAAATTTTTATCGATGCCGGTTCTTCAACCGGCGGGTTTACTCATTTTCTGCTGCTCAAGGGGGCCAGAAATGTACATGCAGTGGATGTAGGGTACAATCAGCTGGATTACAGGCTGCGAAGCGACCCCCGGGTGCTTGTTCACGAGCGCACGAATATTCTATCCCTTACGGAGCTTGACCCTCAACCACAGGCAGCTGTTGGGGATCTCTCATTTCGTTCCCTGCGCGGTGCCGTTGGGCATATCCTTTCCCTTACCGGTGAAGGGTGGGGGGTATTTCTCCTGAAGCCTCAGTTTGAGCTGGATGCACGGTACCATGAGTTTAACGGCATCGTGTCGGATGTAAGCATTCTGAAAAAAACGGTTGAACAGACCCTCTTCGCCCTGGCTGAGGAAGCCGTTCTGACTGAAAAGATCTGTGCGGCTGGAATCAAGGGGCGAAAGGGGAATCAGGAGTATTTTGTATTATTGAGATCCGGCAGTTCCGCAAACAAGCCAGACGCGTATGAACGAATCCGCCGCCTGCTGCGCGAGGAGTTTCAGGAACTTTGATTTTCGAGGCCTTGTTAGAGGCCATGACTGTTGTAAAAAATGGTATGGTATGTGAAGGACGCGAAAACCGTACTGCAAATAGGAGTCTGAAGCTTATGGAAAAAATTACTCTGATTGGATCATCACGGGACTCTCTCCCCACACCGGCCCTTATCCTCGATGCGGATATATTTGAGTCAAACATAAAAAAAATGCAAAGCCTTCTGGCAGCCAAAGGCGTATCCCTGAGGGCACATGCAAAAACCCATAAATCCCCGGCTATAGGGCAGATCCAGATGAAAGCCGGGGCTGTTGGTTTATGCTGTGCTACCCTGGCCGAAGCTGAAGCTATGGTTCAGGGAGGTCTGGATAAGATTCTTATAACCAGCCAGATTGCAGGTGACGACAAAGCACGGCGCCTGGCCTCCCTTGCCGCATATGCAGATATCAGTATTGCTGTAGACTGCAGGGATAATATAGCTGAGCTTTCGCAGGCTGCCTTGGCCTGCGGTTCTTCCGTCGGCATTATTGTCGAAGTTGATGTGGGCATGGGACGCTGTGGCGTGCGGTCGCCCGCCGATGCAGTGCTTCTTGCACAGGAAGCAGTTGAGTGTGAAGGGCTTAGTTTCAGAGGTCTCATGGGGTATGAGGGGCACGCGGTTTTTCTTGGTGACAGAGATGTCAGACAGAATACGGGGCTTGCAGCAAACAGGATGCTCCTGGAAAGTGCGGAAGCTGTCAGGAGCAAAGGTATCCCCGTGGAGATTGTCAGTGCTGCGGGAACCGGCACCTACGATATAGCCTCCGAGGTTGAAGGAATAACTGAAATTCAGGCCGGGTCCTATATCTTTATGGATCTTGCCTACGAAAAACTGGGGCTGCCCTTCGAAATCGCCCTGACAGTTCTTTCCACGGTTATCAGCCGTCCGGATCAGAAAACCGCAGTTCTTGATTGCGGCATGAAGTCAATCTCCGTGGAACGGGAAATGCCGCGTCCTCTCGGGTATGAGGGTATGGAGATCTTTAAACTCGCGGAGGAACATGCCCTGGCCCGGATCAATCCTTCCATGAATTCGCCCCTTCGGGGGGAGAAGGTCTCCCTGATTCCAAGTCACTGCTGCACCACAGTCAATCTTCACGACAGCATATACCTCGTGCGAGACCGGCGGGTTGAAGCTGTATGGCCGATAAGCGCACGGGGGATTCATTAGAGATCTTCCCTGCCCAGGGGTTTTCCTATGTACAGCCCTTCCGGGTTGAGGTACTGTTGTTTAACTCCCTCTATAAGAAACTGAACCTGGTCGAC
The DNA here is from genome assembly GCA_964554875.1 of uncultured Spirochaetaceae bacterium. Lineage (GTDB taxonomy): Bacteria > Spirochaetota > Spirochaetia > JC444 > Marispirochaetaceae > Marispirochaeta. Next base: position 5,915 of record CAZKQJ010000021.1, read on the forward strand.
TGTGGGAAACTCCGTAGCGGTGTAGATAAGCTGCTTTAGTTGTAAAACAGCCCCCTCGTATCCGAAAGAGTTAAAACGAAAAGCCTCTGTCATGTCGATAAAAGCTACGCCGTCTTTTACAGCCACCGACCTGATCTCTGATTTCTGGGGAACAAGACTCAAGAGGTTCTGATTCAGTTCCGACGCAGAAGGACCCTCAAGCAAGGCTTTAAGGGTATCCGTCAGGGGAGAATCGGTATAGTAAATAGGACGGACAACCCTCCGCAGCTCTCCGGATGTACCATCGTGAAAAACAAAATAGAGGGTGGCCCTGCGCAGTCTTTTTGTCTGCGTTTCCTCCACTGCAGGGCTGTCCTCTGCCTGGGTCGGAGCTTCCTGCGGAACGATCTCCAGAGCTACAAAGGAGTCGTCAGCTTCCTTCGGCTTCTCTTCTATCCGGGATTCCGGTTTACCCGGTCCGGAGGCGGGTTCTTCTGCAGTTTCCTTCGCTGGTGCTTTGGTTTCAGGCTCATCAGTTTTTATTTCGGGTTTCTCCTGAACACTGCTCAGAACATCGATGAATCCTGTAGCTTCCAGGACCTGTTCAATGCGGCTGCGGTTAAAGAGGAAAATTACGAGTATAAGCAGGATCAGGGCGATCCAGAATAAACATCCAAGGGATGCTGTTCGTTTTCTCTTCATAGGCTCATTATCGACCAACAGTTTATGATATTTGACAGTACCCTGAAAAGAGCGTATAGTGATCCCTGCATGAGAGAGCTGACTGGTATTTCGGCATCTCCGGGTATCACGATCGGTACTGCTTTCCTGTATATCGACGACGCCTTCACGGTTCCACGCTATGATGTAGACGAGTCTGATCTGGAACGGGAGTACGAGCGCTTCGAGGAAGCCTTGGAGAAGGCCACACAGGAAATCATAGATCTCAAAGAACAAACTTCATCTGCCGTGGGCGGGAACGAAAACAATTTCCTTGATGCCCACATTCTGATGATACAGGACCCGGATTTTGCGGATCAGATAAAACAGAATCTGAAAGGAAAAAAGAAAAACGTAGAATGGATCCTCCAGCAGACCATCGAAGGGGTAATAAACAAGCTTTCGAGCTCTCAGGACAGTTACATCAGTGAGCGTTCCATTGATCTTCATGATGTTTCTAAACGGGTATTGAATCATCTGATGTATCGCGAGCGGATTTCCCTGGCGGACTTGAGTACGGAGGTTATTCTTGTAACCCATAACCTGCTTCCCTCGGACGCTCTGGCAATGAATACCAGAAAAGTAAAGGGAATTGCCATGGATGCGGGGGGTAAGACTTCTCACACGGCTATTCTCGCCCGGGCTTTTGAGATCCCGGCGGTTCTGGGGCTCTCGACCGTTACGAGTATTGCCCGAACCGGGGATACGGTCATCATAGACGGCAACCGCGGCAAGGTAATTGTTGATCCCGACAAAGATACCCTGAAGGCTTACGAGGAGATAATTCAGAAGTGGCAGCAGAGAGAGGTTCAGCTTGCCACGTTGAATCAGCTTCCGGCGGAAACTCAGGACGGCAAGCATATTCTCCTGGGAGCCAATATTGAGGTTCCGGAAGAGACCGATGCGGTTATCGCCCATGGGGCGGATGGAATCGGACTGTTCCGTTCCGAGTTTCTCTTTATGCAGCCCGGAGGTGTCTCGGACGAAGAGCAGCAGTACGAGGCCTATTCCAGGGTGGTCAAGGCCGTAGAAGGAAAGCCTGTAACCATACGGACTCTTGACGTGGGGGGAGATAAGGCAATTCCGGGTTTTGAACAGCACAGCGAGAAGAACCCGATTTTGGGCTGGCGGGCAATCCGCTTCTGCTTTTCCCGTACGGATCTTTTTAAAATTCAGCTGCGGGCCATCCTGCGCGCTACGGTGCATGGTGACCTTCGCATTATGTTTCCCATGATTTCAGGAGTGGAAGAGGTCGACAGGGCACTGGACATTCTAGAGGAGGCCAAGCGAGAATGTCGGGAGAAGGGGCAGCCCTTCAACGAGGATATCTCTGTGGGTATAATGATAGAAGTCCCTTCGGCGGCCCTGACATCGGATATTCTGGCCCGGAAGGTTGATTTTTTCTCCATAGGGACCAATGATCTTATTCAGTACACCATCGCCGTAGACCGGGGAAACGAGAGAATCGCCTATCTCTATGAACCCTTTCACCCGGGAGTCCTGCGGCTGATTAAAATGGTGATAGATAATGCCCACAATGCAGGGATTCCTGTGAATATGTGCGGTGAAATGGCAGGCGATCCGATCGCAACAGTGATCCTGTTGGGGATGGGGCTTGATGTTTTCAGTATGTCCTCCTTCAGTATACCAGAGGTTAAGCAGATCATTCGTTCGACTTCGATGATGGAAGCGGAAGAGCTGGTGGGGGAAATTATGGAAATGAAGTCGTATAAAGAAATAGACGAACATGTTCGCGGATGGATGAATGCACGATATAATCTCGAAGGTTACACCGGATAACCTGCCCCGGGTCGTTATTGTTGGACGGCCAAACGTTGGAAAATCAACCCTTTTTAACAGGCTCATCGGTCACAGGGTCGCTATAACCGACCCTAGCCCGGGGGTTACCCGTGATCCCGTGGAAGTCCGCTGGGACCGTGATTCGGGTTCATTAATGCTTATTGATACCGGGGGATACAAGCTGGACCATAAGGATCTGGATGAACTTGTAACCCTGCGCAGTCTGCGTACCCTGAATGACGCAGACTGTATCGTACTGGTCCTTGATGTTATGGAGATTACTCCCGAGGATGAATCCTTTATAGAGCATTTGCGGCCTTACGCGGAACGGGTTATCGTGGCGGTCAACAAGGTGGACCATGAGGTACGGGAGCCTCTGGTGTATAACTATCACAGCCTTGGTTTCTCCCGGGTTATCGGTATCTCCTCCGCTCACGGCAGGGGAATTCAGGAGCTTATCGATGAGATTTCGGAAATCATTCCCGAAGGGTCGGTTTTCCGGGGAGAAGACCCGGCCATACGGCTCGCCATTCTGGGAAAACCGAATACGGGCAAATCAACCCTCCTGAACAGACTCTGCAATGACGAGCGTTCCATTGTCTCCGATATCCCTGGAACTACCCGGGATGTGGTAGAGGGAAGCTTTCATTACCGGAAGACCCTCTACAAAGTGCTCGATACAGCCGGAATCCGACGGCGGGTCAGGGTTACCGACCAGGTTGAGTACTACTCGGTGAACCGCGCGATAGCTGCCATCGAGAAGGCGGACATCGTTTTCCTGTTGATCGATGCCCTTTCGGGATTGAGCGATCAGGACAAGAAAATCGCCAACCTGATAGTAAAACGCGGCAGAGGAGTCGTAATGGTCCTGAACAAATGGGACCTTATGTCCGGAATGGCAAACGAAGCCCAGGCTGTTGAAGACCGGGTCAGGTTTCTGTTTCCCATGCTCGATTTCGCCCCTTTGGTCAGGATTTCAGCCAGGGAAGGTGAAGGAATCGACAATCTGCTGAATACCGCCCATAAGGTGTGGAAGCAGCTGAACAAACGGGTGGATACCGGAGAACTGAACCGCAAGCTTGCTGAATGGACTGAGCATTATGATCCCCCCCGGGACCGCCGCGGTCAGTTCAGAACCAAGTATATAACTCAGGTTAAAACCAACCCGGTCAGTTTTACCCTTTTTGTGAACAGACCGAAGGGGTTTCCCCAGGGATACCTTCAATACCTGAAGAATCGCCTCAGAAAGGATCTTGGTTTCAACTCAATTCCCCTGGATATCCACCTGAAGGGATAAGAGGATAAAATACGGCTGATTCTTGCCGATAGTACCTATACATGGGTATTCTTTATTCCGGAATGCAAAAGTCACTCTACATATTGCTTGTACTGGCATTAACAGGATCATTCGTATTCGGCCAGGGCTTCTTCTCTTCTTCCGGACAGGGGCCGGGTTCGCTTCCTGATGCCGTTGATGTAAGGTCGTACCTTCGCTCCTCCATAACCGGGTCGGCCTGGGCCGTTCAGCGGCTGCCGTCAGATATCTATACCAGTGAAACAGCCGATGTCAAAGTAAAATTTCAGGTTCTGCAGCAAAACGATGCGTTTTATATTCTGCTGATCAATAATTTCAGGGGGTCATATCCCCTGTACAGCGCCGGATCATATATTATCAAGCGCAGCCTAGAGGATGGAAGCTTTGTCCAGGCTAAAATTTTTTTGAAGAACGATCCCGACACCTTTATCCGTCTGTTTCCCTTTGGGGACAGGTCGAAGCTGGAGCTCTACCTGTATGGAACCCCTCTTCACCGGAACCTGGTGCTGCCTGTCTCCTTTGAAGAACTCCTCTTTTCACCCATCAGCCGTCTTGTTTCCCTGAGTTCAGGAAGAATCGACTGGTCCCTGATTCTGCCTTTTTTGCCTGAAAGCAGTTCAGATATCCCCAAAATGATCGATGTTGTACGGGAACAGATCGATGATCTTCCTGATATGGACGATGGTGCCATGGATGATTCCGGCCGCTTTGTCTATATTGAAACGGGAGAACGGGAAAGCGGGGGAGGTTTCAACTGCTCCGGTTTTGCAAAATACCTGGCCGATGGTATCTACTATGCCCGTCATGGACGGCCGATGCCGATTGAACCCTTGAAGCTGAAACATCCCGATTTGAGGGGGGATCCCTGGTCTAATCGTTTTGAAGACGAACGGGACCCCTTCTTTGGCCTGGACTGGACGCGCAATATTGCCTATACCCTGACCGGGCGAAGGAACCTCGGGTATGAAGGCATGGATGTGCGGGATGTTCCCCTTGCCGGATACGTTGAAGATGTGGGGTACCCCATGGAGAGCCTCAAGGCTGTTCTCTACTACCTGGCCCTTGAATATCCCGGTTCTTTTTACCTTGGATCGGTTAATGCGCAGTTTGGAAAAGATCCGGTACTCAGACAGCACATACATGTAGTTGTTCTGATGCCCTATATAAATGCAAGGGGAGATCTTGTGGCAGCTGTATTCGAACGAAACATGGAGACCAGTGTGGAATCCCTGCTCAGGCGCTATAAAGGAGAAAGCATTCATCTTACCCGTGTCGAAGGGAGCGATCAATATATTCTTCCCCCCCTTCCCGGCAGGGACTTCTGACAGCCCTCGTTATAGGCTCCCGGAAAGGTTTTGAATCCTGCAAGGAAATGAGGTACATTTAGCCTGTATGATAAAATCTGTAACAAATCTCTGTATTATCCTTCTTATGCTTATGCCCATGGTCACGCTTTCGGCTGTGGACTCTGCGGATCTTCTTTTTCGTGAAGGAAGCGCCCGTTTTGAACGTGGCGACTATACCGGAGCTGCCGAGAGGTACCGGAACTTCGTGCGTCGTTACCCGCAAAGCGGAAAATACCCGGATGCCCTTTACCGCCTGGGAATCTCCTCCATCAAGATCGGGGAGTACGAGGAGGGAATTGAACTGCTGAAGCGTCTTGAGGCCAGGTATCCCGGCGGTCGCTTCAGGACATCCTTCTGGCTTGGGATTGCCCATGAAGCCCTGGGTGATCTGGAAAACGCTCTCAGTGCCTGGAACAGCTATATAACAGGGGAAGATACAGCATACCGGAGGGAGGCCCTGGTTGCAGCGGCATATGCATACGCAGAAAAGGATACTCCGGGGGCTGCGGAGAAACTTCTGCTTATTCTTGAGGAGTACGACGGTAAATTCTTTATCGACAAAGGTGGCTTGGTTCTCCTCGCAGAGCTGTACCGCAGGGCAGGTTCCTTCAGCAGGATTGTCGAACTTGGGGAACGTTTCAGTGCGGTGCCCCGGGGATCTCTACCTCCGGCATTCCTGCTTACTCTGGGGGAGGCGCATCGCCAGCAGGAGGACTCTGCCTTAGCGGAAGAACTCTTCCGTAGCGTAATTGAGGCAGGACCTCAGGATCTGCGGGCATCCGCCTACGGCCGGCTGTTTTCCCTTTATGAGTCTTCCGGACGCCTGTGGGAGATGGAAAATCTTGTTCTGGACGCGGAAAACCGACTGGCAGGAGACCGGGAAGCTTTGGCGGCTTTCTGGTTTCGTGCCGGAGCAGTCCTGGCGTCCCGGGGATCTTCCACAGACGGGATTTCCTATCTGAAACGTGCCTGGGACATACGAAACCACACAGATCCGCCCGGAACGCTTCCGATATTTTATGCCCAGGCGCTTATGTCAATCAATGAGGCGGAAGCGGCTGTAGAGATCCTGGAGACTGCCCTTAAGGAGGGTATAGGAGACTCCGGGAGAATACGCTACAGGCTGGCTGTCGGCTATTCGCGACTGGACGACTGGCCTGCAGTGAAGGAGCTGCTCGGTTCCGGTGATCGGCCTCTGGATGCTCCTGTTTCTCTGCTGCTTGCCCAGGCACATTTACGTCTGAAGGAGTATCCCGAGGGGCTTTCCGTAGCATCGGCCGCCCTGGAAACGATGCCTCCCAGGGAATGGCAGCGCGGCCTTTTAAAGCTAAGCTGGCAGCTCCAGGCGGCAGCGGGGGAATACGGGGAAGCGGTCAAGACGTACGCCCAGTACAAACGTCTATCAGGAGAAGCTGATGATGCCGGGGATCCGCAGTACCTGAGACTTCTCTTCAATGCCGGGCTCTATAATCAGGTAGTCCGGCGGGTGACTGCCGATGCTGAGTCCTGGGAAGTAAGACTGCTTCGGGGAATGGCCTTGATCGGTATCGAAGAATACGGTGAAGCAAGGGATACCCTGGCCTTGCTGGCTCCCCGCGATATGCCTTCGGAGTACCGGCAATTCAGGGATTACTACCTTGCCTGGAGTTTCTATCGCCTTGGGGATTATCCCCGGGCACTGCGAAATTTTCGCACTTTTCGAAGCGAATATCCCGATTCCTCCCTGGCTTCGGACGCGGCCTGGTACGGTGGCTGGTCAGCCTTTTCCCTTAAAGATTACGCTTCCGCGGCGGAGCTGTTCGGGGCCTGTGATCCTTCAGGGCCTCGGGGACAGGAGGCTCTTATGGCCCGGGCCCGGGCTTTAGCTGCAGCTGGGCGCAGAGGCGAGGCGATTCTGCTGGCGGAGAGTTATCTCAACGAATATGCCCGCCGGGGTGGGGATGAAGCCCTCTACCTTGTATTTGAAATACATCTGGAAAGCGCTAATCTGGATGGAAGCTCAAAAGCACTGTCGCATCTGCGGCAGGAGTATCCGGAGAGTCCCTGGACTTCCCGCGCACTGTACCGACTGGCCAGAAAAAATCTGGAGGAAGGAAATTACCGCAGCGCAGCTGACGGTTTTGATACCTACCGGAGACTTTTTCCTTCCGGCGAGTATTCGGAAGAATCATTTTTTTATCGGGGAGAAGCCTCTGCCGCCATGGGTGAAACCAGGCTTGCTCTTCTTCTCTGGGAACGGCTGGTGCGGGAATATCCGGAAAGCCCCCTGCGACCCAGGGCGCTGTCCCTGCGGGGCGAGACCCTGGTTGAACTCGGGGAGTACAAAGAAGCCCTGGATATATATGCCCTGCTGCTGCGGGAGTATCCGGCCCAGGCGGAGCGGCTTGGTATCCGGGAGGAGGTTTCCCGACTCGAATCGCTGCTGGTCTCACCGGGATCCGAATATCGGCGTCTTCTGGCGGAGGCCGATTCAGCCGGAGGAACAGACAGCCGTGAAGGCAGAGCCCTGTTGATCCGGGCGATTCAGAGTGCCATCGCGGAGGGCCGAGCGGAGGACTTCAACGATGCCGGCAGACTTGTTCGGCAGCTGCTGAACAAACTGCCGGAAAATAAACAGGAGCAGGGGCGCGTCTTTTTTGTCGCCGGTGAGTATGCCTTCCGGCGCAACGAGTACGCCGAAGCTGCGTCCAGGTATCTGAGGGCTGCGCTGACCATGCCTGGCGACCCGGACTTTACGGCCCAGGCACTTTATCGTTCAGCCCAGATGTCCCTCTACGCCGGCGACCGGAATGCCTACAATGAGGTTCTGACAAGGCTGCGCCGGAATTTTTCCGGAAGCCCCTGGCTTGAGTCTGCGGAATCCCTGGGAGAGAAAAGATGATGCATAAAAGCTGCCTGTTCCTGCTTCTGAGCCTCCTTGTATTGCCGGCCTCTCTTTTTTCCCAGGAGACACCGGATGATTCTGAACCGGACGTGGAGCTGCCGGAGCTTCGCTTGAGTTTTGAGGATATTTTCGGAGAGGATCTTCCCCTGATGGAGCTGGAACTTGAAGAGGCTCTGGCTCCCGGATTGCCTGAACTCTCGGAACCCGAAGGAGTCCTGCAGGTGAGGCCCCATGCAATCGACCTTCCTGCTCCGGTATTTGACGCCCTTCCGTACGGGAGCGAATCTGCTCCCCTTTACGGGCGGGGCTATATCGGTCTGGGAACATCGAACTCCCTGACGGGGGAGATTGAAATTGCAACCCTGGGGGCTGATCCCGGTTTCGGGCTCTCCTATTCCCACAATTCCCTTGACGGATTTGGCGGAAATTCCCCCGGCGAGGGCTATACCTTTCGGCGCGAGGAGGCCCGGGTAAGGGCAGATTACTCAGGATTTGGAGCTGATTCATTTTTCTCCGGCTTTTTTATCGAGGAAGAGCGGGGACTTCAGGGGGAATCACCTTTTGCCGCCAGCCTCTACCGGACAATGGGCGCTGAGGGAGCTTACGAGCTTTCCCCCTACAGGGGCTGGTATGGAGGCGTCAGTTTCCACGTGGATGGAGCATATCAGAACCTGTCCGGAACCGCGCCGGAGGATACCACCCATCTAAGTCTTGTCCCTCTGCTGAAGGGGGGCTATGCCTGGTCATCCTTTATTCTCGGTGCCGAAGGCCGCTACAGCTTTCGATCCGGTTCACAGGGAGATTATATCCAGTATCTGCGTCTGGACCTGACAGCCGAAGGGGACCTGGGCCCGCGGGTCGGTTTTATGGCCGATGCAGGAGTGGCCTGCATTATCGACGGAGAGCTTCGTTTTCCCTTCTCCCTGCTTCTCAGCGCGGGACTCAGCGAGAATGTCAGCATGGAAGCCTCAGGGGGATTCTATCACAGCCTTGGGGACTACAGTACGCTTCTCTCTACCTATCCCTTTTTGCGTATCCCTGAGGAGCCCCTGGCTGCCGAGGAGGGCTGGGAGGGGGACCTCTCCTTCAGGCTGCGACTGGGACATGACCTCTACCTTCGTCTGGGAAGTTCCGTCACTGCCGGTACCCGATATCGGGCAGGGGAGGACCCGGAACCGGCTTCGAGCCTTCTTCCGGTGGTGAAGACAGATGTCCGGGAGCTGGGCCCCCGGGGAAGTCTGGAATTTCCCCTGGGAAAAGACTTTTTCGGCAGTTTTTCCACGGGTTTGCGATATGATTACGAGGAGTCCAGCATGGAGGCTTTTGATGTCGGTCTGGGTATTGAGAGTGAAGGTTTAAGGTCCCGGCTGGGGATTCGACTGCGGGGTGACTGGGATCTTTCGGATAACGACCAGACCCCGGTCCTTGGAAGCGAAGTCTGGTATGAGCCCCTGGAGAGTATCCGTTTTATCCTGGGGCTTGATGATGCCCTGGGTCTTTTTGATACCGGAGGCAGAAAGGATGAAAGCGGTCTCGAAGTTCCCGGTTTTGTACTGCGTTTTGCCACGGAAATCAGCCTCTGAAACGGTTTAAAGACCCGGAGGCTCATATGAATAAGATTAACTGTAAGGATGGAATATGGATGGTTTAACAACTCTGCTGCGTGACGGTGGTCTGATTCTCTGGATCATCATGCTGCTTTCTCTGGCGGCCGGGGCCATAATTATTGAACGCTTTCTCTTTTTTCGACGTATCCGGGTGGACGAAGAAACCCTCATCGCCCGCCTGAAGGCAACCCTGGAAAAGGGCCACCACGATGAGGCTCTGAGTATCTGCGAAAGCAATCCGTCGCCTCTGACAAATCTTATGAAGGTGGGGATTGAGAACCGGCACAAATCCCCTGGAGACATCCGTGACCTGGTGGTCAGCGCTGCGAATCTGGAAATCCCTCATCTGGAGCGGTCCCTCAGTGCTCTGGGCACAATAGCCCATATTTCACCCCTTTTGGGTCTTTTGGGAACGGTAACCGGCAATATTGAGGCCTTTGGTGTACTGGGAAAGTTCGGCGCAGTAGGAGACCCCGCCCTTCTTGCTTCGGGGATAGCGGAAGCCCTGATTACCACTGCTGCGGGTTTGATTGTTTCGATTCCGGCTATTGTTTTCTATAACCATCTGGTGAGCCGGGTAAATCATATTATTCTTCGACTGGAAAACAGGGTCAACGAACTGGTGCTTTTTCTGGGAGGTGCCTGATGCAGTTTCGCAGGAGACTGAAAACCAATGCCACGGTAGATCTTGTTCCCATGATCGATGTGGTCTTTCAACTGGTTATCTTTTTCATGGTCTCCACCACCTTCATACTAAGCCCCGGAATCAACCTCGTTTTGCCGGAATCCAGTACGGCCGAACCCGTTGCAGCCTCCAGAATCGTTATAACCGTAGCCGGGGAGGAGGAAATCTACATAAACAAGGAGCGGGTCAGCCTGGACAGCCTGGTACCGCTGCTTCAGGAGATGCGGGAAAGCTCCGATATCGGGAATGTCGTACTCGAGGGAGACCGCCAGGTCCCCTATGCCATACTCATTCAGGTCCTGGACAGGCTCCGGGCAGCGGGCTTCTCCGGTGCAAACTTGAGAACCCTGGAGCCCGGCGGAGGTTGATCAGCAGATGACCCGACTTTCAGCGGCGGAAAAGGAACGCTCCCTTATTGCCCTGCTCATCTCCCTGATTCTGCATCTTCTGTTTTTTCTGGTGATGATGGTGCTCCCCGGGGTTGATCTTGTCCCCGAGCGTCCCGAGTCCGTACCAATACAGGTAAGTTTCTCCCTGCCTGAGCCTCCCGTTCCCGAAGCGGAAAAACCGGAACCCACGCCCTCCACCCCCCCGGAACCTGCCAGGGAACCGGAACCGGTCCCCAGACAGCCCAGGGTGCAGCCGGTACCGAGACCCGACGCTCAGCCTGAACCCCGGTCTTCCGCTCCGGCTGCGGAAAGCAGCGAGCCGGAATACGAACCCTGGACCCCTGAACCGGAACAGAATGTCCAGAGGAGCTTCTCAAGCCCCGCGGAATCAAGCCGTCAGGGGGGACGGGTGACATCGACGGATCAACCTGCGGATGACCGGGCCCGGCAGGGGAAAACGGAGTATCAAGCCGGTGATGAAGAGGGGAATGATCCGGTAATCGTCAGGTCAGATTCGACAGACCGGGCTTCCCGGGCCCTCAGCTCTGCCCAGCTCGCGGAACTGGACAGAGCTCTGGCAGGGGCCGGTCAGGAGCGGGGATCCTCTGAAGGGAAGCGTCCGCTTACCATGGATGTGGAGAATATAGGAAGCATCGAGGATATAGAAGCTGCCATGAGCTACCGTAATGCAAACTATGCCGGATTGCGCGACCTCGATTCCTCCTCAGCAGCTGAACTCTCCTCAAAAAAGCTGAGCACCCTGACAGTGAATATCTCCTTTGCGATTTCTCCCGATGGAATTGTGGAAGACTTGCAAACCTCAGCCGCTTCGGGCTATCCTGCCCTTGACGAATTCCTGCGGAAGGAATTACCGCGGGTTCTTACCTTTGCACCACTGCCCAGGGAATACGGAGATTTGCGGCAGCAGGTCAAAAATCTTGAACTTGTCGTCAAATCCAATTGATAAGCGATGGTCAATGAAGTTTCGCGCAATAGCTTTCGATATAGACGGGACGCTGTACCCGAATTACCGTATGTACCTCTATTCCCTGATTCCCGCCTTGAAACATCCGATCCTTGCCCTGAATTTCGGCCGGGTGCGGAAAGATATTCGCAAAGTGCGGCCGGTGGAGAACTTCCGGCACCTTCAAGCCAGAATGCTCGCAGATTACATGGGCTGCAGCGCCGAACACGCCTTTGCCCTGGCTGAACGTTTCCTGTATGATCGCTGGGTGACATCTTTCCGGGGGCTGAAGCCTTTTCCCGGCGTGCGGGCGGTGCTCGATTCATTCAACCACGCCGGATTCAAGCTGGCCGCCATGTCGGACTTCCCGATTCAGAGCAAGCTTGATTACCTGGGGCTCTCCGGGCTCTGGGATACCGCCTTTACAGCGGAGGACACCCACTACCTGAAACCCCATCCTGAGCCCTTTCTGCGGCTCATCGAGGAACTGGAATGCAGACCGGAGGAGATCCTCTATGTGGGGAACAGCTATTCCTACGACATCGAGGGTGCCTGTGCGGTGGGAATTCACACAGCCCATCTGACAAAGCGGCCGGTACCGGGTTCGAAGGCGGATTTCTCCTTTTTTCACTATAGTGATCTTCGGGATTTCGTTTTTTCCCATTCCGGGGTATAATTACCCTGGGTCAATAGAAAAAAACTGGGAGAGGAAAATGCTATTCGACTCTTTCTTTCAAGCGGGAAATATCATAACCCTGGCAATAGTTCTTATTATACTGGCGGTGTATCGTCAGCTTGATAAGGACAACCGTTCGCTGGAAAAACTGAAGAAGTTCGCCGACAGGATGAAGGATGACATCGGTTCTTTTGTCGATGAAAAGAGCCGGGATATGCAGAACCTGTCCATTGAACTCGATGTGCACCAGAAAACAGCCAAAGAGATTCTGTCGCGCCTCGGGAAATCGGAGGAACAGCTTCAGGAACGGAGCAGCCACCTGGATGAGGTCCGGGAGAGAATAGAGGGCTACGATGCATCCTTAAAAGAGCTGGGCACCATGACAGGCAAGGTGGAGGAGAATCTCAGAAGGATCGCCTCGGAGTCCGAGTTCGTCGATACCGTGGCTAAACGGGTAAAAGCCGTCGCGGGACAGCTTGACACGGTGGAAAAATCGATTCCGGGAATCGAACAGCGCCTCAAACAGGATTCCCAGAAGATTCTCGAAGCCCTGAAACAGGATATTATCAAGGGTGTTTATGACGATGTGGGGCGCCTGAAAAAAGAGACCCGCCAGGCGGGAGAGCAGGTACAGGAGTTTTCCGCCTTCATCACTTCCCTACAGGAAAAACAGAGCGATACCGAACGGGAATCCCTTGAATCCCTCCGGGCATCAGCTGACGAACTGCTTCAGGATCTGGACAGTTCCCGGAAGAATCTTGAAAACGAGTTTGCCGAAAACCTGGAATCCCTGGGGACGAATATGCAGGAAGAAATCTCCGGGCGTATCAGGACCATAATGGATGAAGGCCGTAACCTGGAGGGAGAGATCTTTGATTCCCTGCGGGAATACATCGAGGGCAGGGCAGGGGAGGTAAAAGCCGAGACTGCCGCCTGGAAGGTTTCTGCGGACAGGAACCTGGAATCCTACCAGGAGGGCCTTGAAAAGCAGATGGCGGAGCTCAACAGCAGGCTCGTCGCCTTTCGCAAGGAGGCGGAAACGACCTTTGCCCAGGCCGCCGCTACAACAGAAACCCTGAAGAGCCAGTTGCGGGACCAGTATGAAGAGATTAGACAATCCGGTGAGGCATGGAAAAACGAGGTAGAGAACAGCCTGGAGGGACACCGCCTTGGAATACAGAAAAAAACCTCCGAGCTTGAAACCAGGCTTCTGGAGTATGAAGAAGATACGGGGTACCGCTTCTCCCGAATCGAGGAGATAACCAGGGACATGGACCAGCTGGAGGAGAACCTCAAAGCCTCCATGGACAGGGTTTCGGCAAAAATACGCAAGGAGTTCGCCGATTTTGCAGCTCAGCTCTCCTCTGAACGAGGGGAAGAGCATGCGAAGGCGGAACAGGATCTGGGAGCAATCCGTTCGGCCATGGGTGAACTGGAAGATGAGCTGAACGAGCTGAAGTCCAGAGCCTATGACAGTGTTTCGGAAAAACTGAAACTCTTTGAGGATGACTTCTTCTCTGACCTCCGGGAGCGGAATGCCTCCATGCAGAACCAGTTCCAGGAGTGGAAGGAGAAGGTCCGCACAAACCTTGACGATCTGGCAGAGGAGTCGTCTCAGAAACGACAGGATCTTGAAGAGCACTATTCGGAAGAACTTGAAGAGCGTCTGGGAGTCCTTCGCACTGATTTGCAGACTGGAATGAAGGACTTCGAAGAGCAGGTGAATGGCTTCTACGGACGGATAGAACAGAAGATTGCCACCACCGAGACGGACATGAAGAGCCTTGAAGACGGAATACGGCAGGATGTGGAAGAAGCCCGGCGTCAGTCCAGAGCCTCTTTTGAGACAATTTTCACCGAGCATGATACCTCGATAAAAGACCAGATAAAGAAGTCCGAGAGGGATTTCCAGGGAGAACTGAAGCGTCTGGGTGATGATCTGGATGCCGGACGAAAAGAGCTTTCATCGCTGCTCGATGCGGCCAGGTCCGATGTAACGGTCTGGCAGGCCCAGATTCTGCAGCAGCTGAAAGAAGCTGAATCCCAGGTGAGCGAAGATCTGGCGGGATTCAAGCTCTCCACCAGGGAAAATACCGCATCTCTCGTTCAGGCGTATACGGAAGAGCAGGAAGAGCTTGTTCAGAACAGCCAGGCCGAACGTGCCCGTATCCGCAACGAAATTAAAAACCTCAACGAATCGGTGCTGGAGCTTCAGAGTGAACTGCGTAAACGCACCGAGGAAGCCTTTGACCGTCAGAGCCGGGAATCGGAGAATTCCCTGGCGGAGTTCCAGAAACGTTCCAGGGAACTCCTCTCCGAGGCGGATCTGCGGCTCAAGGAATTCCGGGAGTCGGCGGCCGATATAAAGGAGAAGGTAGAGGGAGCCCAGGGCAAACTCTTCGGCAAGATTGAGGACCAGTACAGGATATTGTCGGTCAAACTGCAGGAAATCGATAAACGGCAGAAGAATTTTGTTACCCAGACCAAAATCTTTGATCGGGCTGATTCCCTCCGAACATCCCTTGAAGAGAGCCTCGAGGATCTCAAATCAGAGATTGCCCGTGTCGATGCCATGAGCAAGGAGATCAAGGAGTCGGAACGGAAATTTATCAAGGTACAGAAGCTCGGCGAAGAGGTTTCCGCCAAGTTTACCCGTTTTCTGAATGAGAGGAGCCGCATCGAGGAGATGGAAGGTGACTTTAAGAAACTCATCAACCTCTCCCAGGCCATCGATGTAAAACTGAACGATGTCACCTCGTCCAACGATACCCTGACCTCCCTGCAGGCCCAGCTGCGCCAGCTGGAGGAGCTTGAGAAGGATGTAAATGTCAAATTCGAACGCCTTGAAAGCAAGGGGAACATTCTGGATGCCACTACCTCCGGGGTGGATAAAAACTTTCAAAACCTCAGAGAACTCGAGGGACGAGTCAAGGATCTCGGGAGCCAGCTTTCAGTGCTGCCGAAGGAGTTCGAATCGGTCAAGAAAGAGATCCATGCGCTGTCTGAGAACAAGGACCGGGCCGACCAGGTCATGGAGAAGCTGCAGGACCTTGATTCCATCCTGAATGATGTCGAGGAACGCAGTCAGAATCTTCAGCAGGCCCGGGAGTGGCTTGCCAGGACCGAGACACGACTTCAGGAAGTGAGCAAGCAGGCCCAGGAACAGGTCAAACTGTTGGGATCAATAATGAAAGAGGAAACTCGCAGGGTTTCCAGGGAGAAGGGTTCGCCCAACCTCGGGGCACGGGAGGTGGTTACCAAGCTTGCTCATCAGGGATGGAGCGTGGAAGAGATCGCCCGGGCGACAAAGCTGAGCCGGGGAGAGGTTGAACTTATTCTGGAACTCCTGCCGAAAAAGAGCTGAATCGGCTCTGTATTTGCAGCAGCTTAAGGGTGCCTCTGAAAAATGGTCTTTGAATACCACGTTTTTCGATGTCCCTTTAATCGAGAGTTATCCTCAACGCTTGACGTATCCCGATGTGTATTAGTAAATTATCTCACAAGAATCACTGACAGAGGTAGTTATGTCCAAGCAGCAGAATGAAGAGGTGGTCGAGAATCAACCTCAGGAGCTTGTTGAATCCACCGAAAACGAGAGGTCTGAAGCAGCCGCTACTGAGTCCTCGACTACCGAAGCACAGGTAGAAGCAGATGACGGGTTGGAAGTTCTCCGCAAACGAATACAGGAACTGGAAGCGGAAAACAGTGAACTGAAGGATCAGTATCTCAGAAAGAGCGCAGATTTCGACAACTTTCGTAAACGGATGTTCCGGGAAAAGGAAGAATCGGTAAAATATGCCAACACGAACCTTCTCTCGGATATCATCAACATTATCGATGATTTCGAACGGGCAATCAAATCATCCCAGGAATCAAAGGATTTCGATATGTTTCATAGCGGAATCGAACTGATCGAGAAGCAGTTTACCGGGATGCTCGATAGAAACTGGGGACTCAAACGCTTCGAGAGCGAAGGTGAACCCTTTGACCCTCAAAAACACGAAGCAATCAACATGGAAGAGCGTGATGATCTTCAGGATCAGACCGTTCTGGAGGATTACCAGAAAGGCTATATGCTTCACGATCGTGTACTGCGGCATGCGAAGGTCAAGGTGGGAGTTCCCAGGGCGGCATCGCCGGGGAACCCTGATGATAATGATAGAGAACAGAATAAGGAATAAATAGGAGAATATCGCAATGGGAAGAATAATCGGCATCGACTTAGGTACTACAAACTCATGCGTTGCAGTTATGGAGGGGGGAGAACCTGTAGTAATTCAGAACTCCGAGGGGCAGCGCACAACACCCTCAATAGTAGGATTTACCGCAAAGGGTGAACGTCTGGTGGGGCAGCCTGCAAAGAACCAGATTGTAACCAACCCGGAAAACACCGTCTACTCGATCAAGCGCTTCATGGGGCGCCGTTTTGGCGAGGTCCCGGCGGAGATCGGTATGGTACCGTATACAATCAAGGACTCCGGAAACGGTGAGGTCCGGGTTGCTGTGCACGACAAGGAATATTCCCCCCAGGAGATATCCGCGGCGGTGCTGCAAAAGATGAAAAAGACCGCGGAGGACTATCTCGGAGAGACAGTAACCGAGGCGGTCATTACCGTTCCAGCCTATTTTAACGACGCCCAGCGTCAGGCAACCAAGGACGCCGGACGTATTGCCGGACTGGAAGTAAAACGTATTGTCAACGAACCCACCGCAGCCTCCCTGGCCTATGGTTTCGGTAAGGACAAGAAGGAAGAAAAGATCGCCGTATACGACCTCGGCGGTGGTACCTTCGATGTATCCATCCTTGAGCTTGGAGATGGAGTTTTTGAGGTCAAATCCACCAACGGAGATACCCATCTTGGTGGAGACAATTTCGACCAGCGGGTTATCGACTGGCTGGTTTCCAACTTCAAGAACGACTATAACATTGACCTTACCCAGGACCGGATGGCCCTGCAGCGCCTGAAAGAGGCGTCTGAGAAGGCAAAGATTGAGCTTTCCAGTACCCATTCCACCGAGATAAATCTTCCTTTTATAACCGCCGATTCCGCGGGGCCCAAGCATCTGCAGTACAGCCTTACCCGAGCCAAATTTGAGCAGATGGTCGCAGACCTGGTGGAGAAAACCAAGGACCCCTGTATGAAGGCCATGAAGGACGCCGGGGTAAAACCGGAAGATATAGACGAGGTAATCCTGGTGGGCGGCTCGACCCGAATGCCTGCGGTTCAGGCCATCGTAAAGGAACTCTTCAAAAAAGAGCCCCACAAGGGTGTTAATCCCGACGAGGTTGTCGCCATGGGTGCTGCCATCCAGGGCGGAATCCTTGGCGGGGATGTAAAGGACGTACTTCTTCTGGACGTTACTCCGCTCTCCCTGGGAATCGAGACTCTGGGGGGTGTTTTTACCAAACTCATTGAGCGCAACACCACCATCCCGACCCGGAAGAGCCAGATATTCTCCACCGCTGCGGACAATCAGACGGCTGTGTCTATCCATGTTCTGCAGGGTGAACGGGAAATGGCCAACCAGAACCGGACCCTCGGCAGGTTCGACCTTGTGGGTATTCCCGCCGCGCCCCGGGGTGTTCCCCAAATCGAGGTAACCTTCGATATCGACGCCAATGGTATTGTCCATGTTTCGGCCAAAGACATGGGAACCGGCAAGGAGCAGAAGATCAGGATCGAGAGTTCCTCCGGCCTTTCAGAGGATGAGATCAACAAGATGGTCAAGGACGCGGAGATGCATGCCGCGGAGGACAAAAAGGAGCGGGAGAAGATCGAGGTCCGTAATGAAGCGGATAACCTGATCTACGCCACCGAAAAGAGCCTGAAGGAGTACGGTAAAAAGGTGAGCGATTCCGACAGAAACGCCATTCAGGCGGCTCTGGACGACCTCAAGGGCAGCCTTGATTCGGCATCTGTTGAAGACCTGCGAAACAAGATGCAGACCCTGACCCAGGCTTCACACAAGCTGGCCGAAGAGATGTACAAGAATACAGCAGCCCAGTCAGGCGGCGAGGGCGATGCTCAAAGCCAGGGGACCGGCGGAAGCGCCGGCGAGAGCTCCTCCGCAGGAAATGACAGCGGCAATGTGGAGGACGTGGACTACGAGGTTGTTGACGACGACGAGAAAGACAATTAATACAGCCATGAGCTGATCGTAAAGCCCGAAGGGTGGATCCCTTCGGGCAATTTCTCCAGGAAGGATGGATTCTACTTTGGCCAAGCGTGATTACTACGAAGTCCTGGGGGTGTCCAAGGACGCCTCGAAAGAAGAGATAAAAAGAGCATATCGAAAACTGGCGGTACAAAACCATCCCGACCGCAATCCCGGTGACAAGGAAGCGGAGGAGCGTTTCAAGGAGGCTACCGAAGCCTACGAGGTACTGGGAGACGACCAGAAGCGTCAGACCTACGATCAGTTCGGTTTCGCCGGGCTTGAGGGTATGGCCGGAGGCGGAGCCCACGACTATTCCACCGTATTCCGGGATTTTGAGGATATCTTCGGTGATTTCGGAGGAATCTTTGATTCCTTCTTCGGCGGAGGCAGCCGGGGGGGACGGCGCAGGTCGTCGGGAAGCGGCAACCGGGGAGCGGACCTGCGCTACAATCTGGAGGTGTCGTTTCGGGATGCGGTTTTTGGTACCAGGGTGGAGATATCATATCGAAAGAACGCCGTATGTTCTGTCTGCAGCGGAAAGGGAACCACCTCCGGAAGCGGCAAGCGTGTATGTCCCACCTGCGGAGGATCCGGACAGGTGCGCAGAAGCTCCGGGTTCTTTTCGATCGCTTCGCCCTGCCCGACCTGTTCCGGGGAAGGGTATATTATTGAAAATCCCTGTTCCGCATGTGCTGGATCCGGTGTCCAGCCCAAGAACCAGAAAATCAAGGTAACCATACCTCCCGGTATAGAACACGGAAAACGAATCAATATTCCCGGCCAGGGAGACGCTGGATCAAACGGCGGGTCTCCTGGAGACCTGTATGTCTACATAAGCGTAGCTCCCCACACGTTCTTTGAACGGGACAGGAATGATCTATACTGCGTAATACCCATTTCCATGACCCAGGCCGCTTTGGGGGGGGAGATTTTTGTCCCAAGCCTGGATGATAAAAAGATCAAGGTCAAGATCCCCGCAGGAACCCAGAATGGAAAGATCCTTCGAATCAGAAACGAAGGTGTGCCCCATCTGCATAATGCCCAAACCCGGGGGGACCTCTATATAAAGATCAGCGTCTCTGTTCCCACTAAGCTTTCCGGAAAGGCCAAATCCCTTCTTAAAGAACTTTCCGAGCTGGAGGGAGAAAATACTCATCCTGAACCTGTACCCCTTTCTCAATTGAGATAAACAGTTATACTTAAATTACGAGAGGAGGTTCCCCATGGCCAGGAATAAACGCACTCAGCTGGTGGTGGATAAACACTTCCAGCTGAGATTTGTGGGTTCGTTTCTATTGAGCGTGCTGATGGCCCTCGTCATTTTTACCCTGCTGGTGGGGCTCTACTACTGGTTCTCGAACATGGCCGGTGAGAACCTTTTCAGGGAATTCATCACTATCGATCGTCAGGTTATTGAAGAGAGGGTTATCCTGGAAGAGGGGGTTGAGAAGACCGTCAAGGTCCCATCAACCAGGACCATCCTCGGAGTAAAGCGATGGGAACTGGTACTTCCAGCCATACTGATAAATAATCTTGTTATTATGATAATCCTGACCATCTTCGGTATCCGATATTCCCACCGTATAGCGGGGCCTGTCTTCCGAATAAACAGCGATATCGACAAGGTCCTGCAGGGTAAAACGGGAATACGGATCAAACTCCGGGAAAAGGACCGGCTTCAGCAGGTTGCTTTAAAGGTAAACAAGCTGATTCAAAGGCTGGAGAATGCGGAAAAGGGGAATCGTAAAGATTAAAAAGACCAGTGCCGATAGTGAGGATGTGAAGCTGCTGCTTCAACATGCGACCGAGGATACCCCATATGCGTATTTCCGCAGTGACGCTGCTCTTTTTATTGATGTTCGTTCTTTCAGTTTTTCCTACCGAACGGGTCGGTTCAGATGAAAACGGTGACGGCCGTGAAGACACCTGGACTGTATTTGAAGAGGGAAAACGAAAAGCCGTTTATTACGACAGCAATTTTGACGGAAATATTAATTATGCACATATATTTGACAAAGACGGGCTTATGATCGAAGAGCGGCTGGACTTCAATCATGACGGGCACATGGATGATTTTTATTTCTACGACGAAGGTGTCTTGATTCGGAGGGAGATCGATACAAACTTCGACGGTAAGATAGATGTGTGGGTCCATCTGGAAGAAGGCGTATACATTCGCAGGTATGAGCAGGACCTGAACTTTGACGGCAAGATCGATAAGGTAAAAGACTTCAGCGAAAAATGAGTATTTTATGCGGTTTCCATGCAATAGAAGAGGCTCTCAAGTCGGCCGGGAAGGGTAAAGCAACCCTGTATGTTTCCGGAAAAGGACCAAGAATCAAAAAGATCGAAGAGCTTGCATCCCGTCAGGGAATTCCCCTCGTGCGGCTATCATCTCGTGAACTTTCTGATATTGTATCCGGCGATCATCGCGGTATAGCACTTTCCATTGAAGGCTACACACCGGAAAGTTCATTCGAAGCTTTTCTTGCATCCATAAACGATAGTCAGACCACTCTTCTGGTCCTGATACTGGATGGTATTACCGATCCCCACAATTTCGGAGCTATCCTGCGCTCAGCGGATCAGTTTGAGGCTGATTTTGTCTGTATTCCGGAACGACGTGCTGCTTCGGAAACCGAGGTTGTAGCCAACAGTTCTGCCGGGGCGGTGCATCATGTGCCCTTTGCCCAGGTTCCTAATCTTTCCCGGGCGGTGGAGAAACTGAAAAAGCACGGCTTTTGGGTATACGGGGCTGCCATGGGAGGGGACCCGATCCATTCAGTGGATCTCAGCGGGCGGACTGCTGTTGTTCTGGGCAGTGAAGGTCGGGGTATTTCCGCCAATCTGGCCTCCCACTGTGACGCAGAAATTGCAGTTCCTGCGAAGGGCAGGCTGGACTCCCTGAATGTTTCGGTGGCCGCGGGTATCATCCTCTACGAGATCCGGCGTCAGCAGAACTGGTAGATCAGCTTATCTGGGAAGTCCTATCCTCCCAGGCGGCCAGAAGGTCGCCACAGCTTTACCAAGGATATTCTTTTCTTCCAGAAGATACGGATCCAGCAGCGAAAAGTACATGATGGAGACGGAGTCCTGCTTATCCAGGGAACCCAGACTCCGCCCCGAGTGGGAGTGCCGGAAATCAAGGGAATTGTAACGGTTGTCTCCCATAAGAAAATAGCTTCCCCGGGGAATATATGCATCCCGGTCTTCGGGTACGGGGGGGAAGTTCCGGTTGTCGTAGAACTCGGTCAGGTAACGGAAGAGCTCCTCGGCATCCTTCTGGGCTGATACAAAATCCACCGAAGAAGAAATCTCCGCCGGGGTTGCTCGGTTTTTTACAAAATCTGCGAAAAGCTGAAGCCGCTGGATCTGCTGGATTTTAAAAATAAGGTTGAGCTTCTTTGCGGATTCTTCATAGGGATTATCCGCCCCTGTTCCTGCCGAAACCAGTCCGGCCTCTACATACTCCTCCAGATCCCCGGCGTTTCGTGTAAGGCTGTCCAGCAATAGCAGGATATCGTAACGGTAGGAGTCGGCATACTGGAAGGCCTTGAGGCCGATAGATTCAAGGCGGATACGGATCTCTTCGAGAAGTTTTTCCGGCTTGTTCCCCCGCTGGAGCATCTGCCCGATCAGGTTTGTTTCGAGATATTCAACATCCGAAGCTGAAAAGCTGTCCAGGTCTTTGCGAAGGGATTCCCACAAACGTTTCAGTTCCAGACTCAGTCCGTGGATATCGGCAGCAGCTTTGAAGGTATCCCAGTACTCGAGCATCTGGCGTGTCGAGGCATCCAGGGGCATGTATTCTATCTTCTGCCGGATTTCGCCGGGCTGAGCATACAGATCGACGTGGGAATAACTTGTATCCTCTTCAAGGGGAACATAGTCTGTGCCCCTGCGCTTTACATACAGTGTATCGTCGATCATCATCAGCTTTTCGCCGGGTTCACCGACAAGCCGTTTTACTATAAAGCGCTTACGGGGCATCCCGTTTTCGTCCCGGTCGATATCTACCATTGTCAGGGTTATATAATAGATAAACTGCTGAAAAACCCGTCGGGCGAGTGTTTTGTGGGTATACTCGGGGCTTTGAAATACAACAATATCTCCCCGTTCCGGTCTGGAAAGAACAGGCAGACGCCATTTGGTGAGGGGTATGGCCGGACCGGACTGAAATTTGGTTACCAGAGTACGGTCCTTTATCAAATAGGTCGGTACCATGGATTCGGTGGGAATCACATAGAGTTGAAAAATAAAATGCTGCAGAATTATTACGATGATAATGGACTGCAGCACAGCATCGACGTTTTCCCATATCGCGGTTTTCAGGGGCCGTTTTATGTGCTTTTCCTTTTGCTGTTTGCGCAGTTCCTTCTGATCATTCTTTGATACGTAGACTCCCCAGGATTTCTGAAAAGGGGGGTACCACAGACTCAGATAGAAAGAGGCCGCCAGCAGAGTGGATACGAAGGAACTTGCCCACAGGCGGGTATAGGCGGGATCATTTATCAATCCGGACATCTCCCAGGACATCCGGGGAAGGTTGTAGAAAACATACACAAATACGATAAAGTATCCGGCATAGGTCTTTGCCCGTTTGTACCAGCGCGAATCTTCCTGTACAAACAGGTGATACAGAAAAAAACTGTTGAAGGATATAATCAGGAGTTTTATCCCCAGAGATGTAAGCAGGGCCCAATCAACGCTGCGGAATCCTGTAAAAA
Source organism: uncultured Spirochaetaceae bacterium (assembly GCA_964554875.1). Lineage (GTDB taxonomy): Bacteria > Spirochaetota > Spirochaetia > JC444 > Marispirochaetaceae > Marispirochaeta. Next base: position 29,166 of record CAZKQJ010000021.1, read on the forward strand.
ATATGGAAAACAGGGAATCCAGTGTCCAGACAAGCAGTAGAAGGGCTGGCAGATACCAGGAAGGATTATTCCGCTGTCGGTGTATCAGCGTGGCAATTTGGGTCTTCATAAAGAAGGATAGTAGTGGGTTGCCGTAAAAATGGCAACCCGGAAAAAAACATCGCTAAGCGGAAAGTTGTACTTTCAGAATCCTTTCGGCCAGATGCACAGCGTTCAGGACCCCCTGTTTTCCGATCCCCATGGTTGCAACGGGAATCCCCTTGGGAAGCTGCAGGATGGAAAGCAGAGCATCGATTCCGCTCAGAGCCCCGGCTATGAGCGGTACGCCGATTACAGGCTTTGAGGAAATGGAGGCGACCACTCCCGGCAGTGCGGCGGACAGTCCGGCAGCAGCGATAATCAGTCGATAGTTGTCCTGGTTTTCCTTGAGAAACTTCTGAAGCTCCTCCAGGTTGCGGTGGGCGGAATAAACCTCGAGATCGAAGGATATATCCTTCTCCTTCATCAGGTCCACGGCGGGCTGCACTGCTTCCTTGTCCGATTCAGATCCGATTAATACCAGAATATCTTTCATGCTTGCATCTCCTGTTTCCCGGCGGCCCTGGGCTCCATACACCGGTTTATGCTTTCGTCTTTACGTCTCGCTGAAGAATTTATTACCGATGTCCGGTCTGTACCAGGCGCCCTGGAACCGGACTTCCGGAACTATCGAATAGGCCCTGGCCCGGGCGTTTAAGGGGCTGGAGCCTAATCCGACAACGGTAAAGGAACGGCCTCCTCCGGTGAGGATTTTTCCCTCCGTGCTCAGGCTCGTTGAGGCGTGAAAAAGGACGCAGTCTTTTCCATTATCCTTGGGAAGATTCTCTACAGCGATGCCCTTCCGGTATGCTCCCGGATACCCACCGCTTGCAACCACAACCCCAAGGGCCGATTTTTCGGATATCCGCAGGGGAAAATCGTCAAGTTTTCCCTGTGCCATAGCGTCTATCAGGTTCCCGATATCCGATTCAATCAAGGGCAGCAACACCTGGGCTTCGGGGTCGCCGAAGCGGACGTTATACTCCAGCAGCTTCGGACCGGATTCGGTAATCATGAGTCCGAAATAGAGGACCCCGGTGTACATGAGATTCTCCTTTACGAGACCCTTCATGGTCGGTTTTACGACTTCCTCTTCTATCTGAGACAGAAGGCCGTTGGAAACCGTGGGCACCGGGCAGATTGCACCCATTCCGCCGGTGTTGGGTCCGGAATCATCTATCCCTGCTTTTTTAAAGTCGGCGCAGGGGGGAAGAAGCAGATAGTTTTTACCGTCCAGCAGGGCGAAGATGGAGACTTCGAAACCTGTAAGGAACTCCTCCAGTATAAGGCTGTCTTCCCTTAGTACCTCTTCTCCGAAAGTCTGGAGTTCGTCGGTGTTGTCGGATTCAAGGACCCCTTTTCCTGCAGCAAGTCCGCTCTTTTTCAATACGACTTTTCCGTTCCTGGCCGCGATTTCTTTACTCAGTTGTTTTGGGGTGCTGATTTCTCTGCATGCGGCTGTAGGAACCTTGTTGCGGAGCATGAAGTTCTTGGAGAACTTTTTACTGGCTTCCAGCTGAGCCGGGATTTTTTCGGGGCCTATCACCGCAATCCCCGCGGTTTTCAGGGAGTCTGCAGCACCTGCTGCGAGCGGGTCCTCGGGTCCAATTACCACATGAGTCACCTTGCGGCTTAGTGCCGCTTCGGTAATAGCCACCGGATCCGCCGGATCGATGTCGGCAAGGTTTTCTCCAAGTTCATCAGTGCCGGCATTTCCCGGTGCTATGTACAAGGCCGAGATGCGCTTGCTGGTGCTGAATTTCCAGGCTAAAGCGTGTTCCCTGGCTCCGGAACCTACGATAAGTACCTTCAAACAGACGCTCCTTGTTATTATGTAGGTGATTTATTACATCCGTATTTGCGTGTCCCCGGGACAGAAACGATCCTTAGCCGATATTCCCTTCGAGGATGTTCAAGATTACCTCAGGATAGAGGCGATGTTCAAGTGCGTGAATGCGGGCTTCAAAGTCCTCGAGACTTTCGCCCTCGCAGCGGAGGATCCTCCCCTGACGGATTATCGGACCGGTGTCCAGCCCGTAATCTACCCGGTGTATCGTAATCCCCAGTTCCCTGTCACCGGAGTGGTAGCTCTCCTCAATGCCGTGGGTTCCCGGATATTTGGGCAACAGACTCGGGTGGACGTTGATTATGCGGTCCTTGTAGGCATCCACCAGCACCGGCGTGAGCAGGCGCATGAAGCCTGCCAGGGCTATAAGATCGATGGAATAGGGCTTCAGTCGGGTCAGCAGCTCCTTTTCCGTCTCCTCCCTGGGTTTCTCCCTGCTGTATTCAATGTTTTCCACCGGTATTCCCGCGGCCTGTGCACGTTGTCGGACATAGGCCGTTTTTCTGTCGTATACCAGGAGTGCCAGTCTGTGGGATGATCCTTTCAATGCGTCGGCGATGGCCTGAAAATTCGATCCGCTGCCGGAGGCAAAAACTGCAAGATTCGCCATCTCAGGCTTTCACCGTATCAACCCTGCCAATGGGAAGCGCCCGTATTTTCCTGTCTTCGCAGAGCTTGAGCAAGCTGGCTTCTTCCGCCCGGGGAACGACAAGAGCTATGCCGATTCCCATATTGAACACCCGGTACATCTCCTCGATTTCTATGTCACCATAGCCCTGTATGGCATCGAAGATCGGCGGGACGGGCCAGTCCCGGTTCAGGACCGGACGCAGTCCGTCGGGCAGAATCCGGATAATATTTCCCTCAAGTCCGCCTCCGGTTATATGGGCCGCACCGAGAACAAGGCCGGACTCGATCAGTGGAATCAGCTCTCTTACATAGATTTTGGTTGGAGTCAGAAGTTCTTTCATGAGTCCGGTCTCGGATTCGGGAATCGCTTTTCGTGCCAGGGAGAGTCCGTTGGAATGAACCCCCGTAGAGGGCAGTCCGATTATCAAATCTCCGGGACGGATTCGCTCTTTTTTGGGGAGCATGCGGGATTTCTCAACCAGACCAACAGCAAAACCCGCCAGGTCGAACTCGCCGGGGGCGTAGAGATCGGGCATTTCAGCTGTCTCGCCTCCGGCAAGGCGGCATTCTGCGTCCTCGCATCCGGCAACGATACCCTCAAGCATAGGATGGAGTATGGATTCGTCCAGGCCTCCTATGGCTATATAATCCAGAAAGAGCATCGGCTTCGCAGCGCAGACAATCAGATCGTTTACACTCATGGCCACAAGGTCGATTCCCACGGTGTTGTAGGTCCTCAGTTTCTGGGCAATCAGTAGCTTTGTGCCTACGCCGTCCGTGCAGGAGAGCATAACCGGTTCCCTGTATCCCGCCAGGTCCAGCTCCATTCCTCCGGCGAATCCGCCAATTCCCGGCCCCAGGGCGGGGGATTTTATTGACCCTATAAAGCGGGCAAAACGGTCACCCCCTTCGATGTCGACTCCTGCTTCCTTGTAGGTGCTCATAATGGGATTCTCCTTGTAATAATCTAGGCTTCCCGGGGCTTAACCGGATATTCCCCGGTGAAACAGGCGTAACAGTAACCTTTGCCCTCTTTAAGGCATTCCATCAGCCGGGGAATCTTCAGGAACTTTACGCTGTCCGCTCCAATGTGCGCGGCGATACCCTCCGGGTTCAGGGAGTTGGAAATCAGCTCTTTTCGGGTTGGTATGTCTATTCCGTAGTAGCAGGGAAATTTAATCTCCGGCGCGGAGAGACGCAGGTGGACCTCCCTGGCTCCAGCTTCGCGCATCAGGGAAATCAGAATGCGGCTTGTTGTTCCCCGCACCAGAGAGTCGTCCACGAGAATAATCCTCTTGCCCCGAACGACCTCCCGGACCGGATGAAGCTTCATGCGTACCGCAAGTTCCCGCTGGGATGTGGTCGGAAGGATGAAGGAACGTCCGGCATAATGGTTACGCGTCAGCCCCTGTTCAAAGGGAAGGCCGGACTTTTCAGCGTAGCCCAGGGCGGCACTGTTTCCCGAATCAGGTACAGGCATTACCAGGTCCGCCTCTACGGATTCGTCCAGTGCCAGGGCGGCACCCATGGCCTTGCGGGTCAGGTGTACGGACTCGCCAAAAACCAGGGAATCGGGTCGGGCAAAATAGATAAGTTCAAAAACACAGCGTTTTGGTTCTGTTTTTGGCGCAAAGCTTTCGCTTTTTATACCCGATGAATCAATATGTATGATTTCTCCTGCCTCGACCTCCCGGAAGTTTCGTATTTTCAGCATATCCAGGGCACAGGTTTCGGAGGCGACCACCGTAAGGGAGTCGGAGAAACCAATGTACAGGGGACGAAATCCCCAGGGATCCCGTATGGCTATCAGCTGATCATCGTGGAGCATAACCATGCTGAAGGCGCCTTCCAGTTGTTCCAGAGTCTCAATCAGTGCCGATTTGAAGTCCGGCTGTCTGGAACGGGCTATCATATGCAGTATAAGTTCGGTATCCGAGGTGCTTTGGAAAATCGAACCCTCAGCGGAGAGTTGTGTGTTCAGAAAAGCCGCATTGGATATGTTCCCGTTATGGGCGATGGCGGCGGAACCTTTATTGCAGGAAGCTGCCAGGGGCTGGGCATTTTCAAGCCGGTTGCCCCCGCGTGTGGAATAACGGACGTGCCCGATTCCCAGTGTCGAGGGGTGAGGTTTTTCAAGGTATCTGGACAAAACCGTGGAGACCATCCCCAGGTCCTTGTATGTTACGAAGCGGCCGGTACCGTCTTCCGGGATCTCTTTGCGGTAGCAGATGCCGGCACTCTCCTGTCCCCGGTGCTGCAGGGCAAAGAGACCGTAAAAAAGCTTTTCCGGAATGTTGTCGGGATTGGCGCTGTGAACTCCCACAACGCCACAGTGATGCCTGAGAGAATCGCTTTGCTGATCCATTGAAAAGATATACCACCCTTTGACCGGCAGGGTCAACCGCAGATCCGGGTTAAAGGGAGCTGAAATCGACTTTTCTCGGCCGCCGGCTGAATAAGTCCGGGTCAATCCTGCAGAGAAGCGAGAAAATCAGAGAAGTGTTCGCGGTATTCCGTCAGGTGTTCGCAGTGCACCAGCTGGTTCCGGAAGGCTGCGGATCCGCTTATGCCTTTTGTGTAGGAGCAGAGCTGCTTTTTCATCTCCTTGACGGCCAGGGCTTCGCCTTTTAGCGCGACACAGCGTTCCAGGTGGCGCAGTGCAGTCTCTATCCGTTCCCGGGGAGTTGGCGGGGGGAGGACTCCAAGGCCTGCGAGCAGGGAACGTATCTCCCGGAACAGAAAGGGATTACCCAAAGCTCCCCGGGCAACCATCACTGCATCGCATCCGGTCTGTTTGAGCATGTTCCGCGCATCCTCCGCAGTGAATATATCCCCGTTTCCTGTAACAGGCACCTCCACAGCCTCTTTCAGGCGGGCGATCTGTTCCCAGTCGGCTTTTCCTCCGTAGCCCTGGCTTCGGGTTCGCCCGTGAAGGCTTATCATGGATGCTCCGGCATCCTGGGCCCTGAGGGCAGCTTCGATAAAGGTGTAGTTCTGATGATCCCAGCCTGTGCGGAGCTTAACGCTTATGGGCAGGCTGGTCGCTTTTTTCATGGCCCTCACAATCTCCCCGATCTGGACAGGGTCCTTCATGAGGGCCGCCCCGGCGCCGGTTTTTATGACCTTCGGCACCGGGCATCCGCAGTTGAGATCTACGACAGCCGGCGCAAGGGGTGTAATGCACTCCATTGCCGCAGAAGCACTTTCCGGAGAGGAGGTAAATACCTGGATTCCGTAGTTGTTTTCATTTCTGCCACGGACAAGGAGATCCCGGGTTTTCCGGTTTTCCCTGATCAGGGCTTCGCATGAGACCATTTCGGTAAAGCAGAGGTCTGCCCCGGCATCCACTGCGAATTCCCGGAAAGCCGCATCAGTGAAACCCGCCAGTGGGGCACACAGGATGTTCCCTTCCAGGACCACAGTGCCCAGTCGCAGGGGCTTCAACAGAAAGACGGGCATGTAGGGATCTTCCGCTTACTCCTGGATTCCGAAGAAGCGGCAGGCGTTATTGTAGAGAATATCCGCCATCTCTTCGGTATCCAGCCCTCTCAGCTCCGCCAGAAACTCAGCGGTAGCGCCGATATAGGAGGGGCGGTTCCGTTTGCCCCGGTAGGCGGCTGGAACCATGAAAGGGCTTTCGGATTCGATGAGCATGCGGTCCAGGGGCATGTTCAGCGCCGTTTCATGAAGGTTCTTGGCATTGCGGTAGGTAACGTTCCCCGCGAAAGAGATGTACAGGTTGAGCTCCAGGGCCTGCCTGGCGTATGCCCAGTCCTCGGAATAACAGTGGAGTACGCCGCCCCTGGGTGGAAGCTTTTCTGTGAGAATATCCAGTACGTCACTTCCGGCTTCACGGTTATGAATGATTACAGGATAATCCAGCTTCGCTGCCAGCTCCAGCTGTCGGATAAAGAGCTCGATCTGGGAGTCCCGATTGCCGAATTTACGGAAATAATCGAGACCTATCTCTCCAATAGCGACAATGTTGTCGTATCCGGAGCCCTCTATGATTTTTCTTTCCCAATCTTTGCCCGGATGCGAAACTTCTGATGGAGAAACGCCGATACTGTGATATATATAGGTTGCAGTCTTCAGGTTTTCGTAGACCTGAAAAAAGTCCTGCAGATTATTGCAGATGGAGATAATATGCTGAACCCCGGCCTGTCTGGCCTCAGAAACAATAATAAGCTGATCAATGGGGTCTTCATTGATAAGCCCTATATGCGCGTGAGTGTCAAAAAACTTCATGTCGGCTTCCATTGTGTGAAGATTACGCAGAATACTTACGTATACAACCGTAAAGTATCACGAAGTATCGACGGCGTCAATAATTATTTGACAAAGTTTTATCAACATGGTAATCTTTGCCCAATCAGGGTATTAAACTCCAGTCCCCGAGGAGAAGGTTGTGTCCCCCGCTAACCAGTACAAAAAAGTGGAAAATAAACTGTTCCTTGCCCTAGGATCGATGTTTTTTCGTTTGTTTTCTGCTGTCGGACGATTTTTCAACTCGATAATTGCCATCGGGAAACAGCGCTTCACCGTAATGTTCATACCCCACTCGGAAAAAAAGATCTTCAATTTTAAGATATCCGTTTTCGCGATGATCTTTTTTGCCGCTCTCCTTTCGGGGGTTGTTACCTTTTTCTTTTATTATGGAACCCATTACTCAGGAATCTCCTCCCTGCTCAAGGACCGCTCCGTTAGCCTGGAGGGTACCCAGGCCAATCTGGAACTCATCCGGGACGAGATTGCCTCCCTGAAGAAATCTTCCAGGGTCTTTGAAACCTCTCTGAACGAGGCCCTGTCTACCCTTGGGCTTCAGGAACGCAGCAAGGGACAGCCGAGTGCGGATGGAGACCTGTCAAGCTTTCTCGGTATGGAGCAACAGCAGGAAGGTGTAATGCGGGAACTCAGTGATCTCCAGAGTATGGGGGCACTGTTTCTTGACTCCGCCAGGTCCCTGGAGAGTATTTCAAAACTGCTCTCGGCCCAGGGAGATCTGCTGTATGATCTGCCTTCCATCTGGCCGGTTGAAGGCGGTATAGGACGGATTACAAACCCCTTCGGTCCGGCGGAGCACCCCTTTACCAAGCAGTGGTATCTGCATAAGGGTATTGATATCGCTTACGGGTACGGAATCCCCATTATTGCCGCAGCTAACGGTAAGGTTGTGGAGCGAAAGTACGAACCCCTGGGATTTGGAAACTATCTTCTTATCCGCCATAAATACGGCTTCTATACAAAATACGCCCACATGGGCCGGGTCTATGTTCGGGAAGGGGATTCGATTACCCAGGGGCAGCGTATCGGTACCATGGACTCCACGGGTCTTTCCACAGGACCCCACCTCCATTATGAAGTTCGTATAGGATCGCAGGTAGTTGACCCCGCGCGGTTCCTGAATATTAAATAACGGCAGCTCTAACAGCACAGACTTGTTTCCCGTCTTTTCCCTGCGGCATGCGTTTTGGCTTGAAAAACAGGCGCTTAACGATTAGTATAAGCCCAGGGACCTTCTTGAACCTGGTTTTCCTGTAATGGACAGGAAGAGTAGTTTTCGCGGTTCCCCGCAAATTATAAAACTCGTGGCGGCATAGTATTGTATGAGTGACGTTATCGGCGCAGAGGGCGCTTTTATTAATTCGTTTATCGGCGAAGGGACCCGCTTTGAAGGGAATCTGTCCCTAACCGGACTCCTGAGGATAGATGGTGATTTTCTGGGAACCATACGAACCGAAGGAAAGGTTCTTATAGGCAAAAGCGGAAGAGTGGAAGGTTCCGTTTCGGCCCGAACCGTTGTTGTCGGAGGAGCGGTCAAGGGAGATATCTCCTGCACGGAAAAGCTGGTAATTCTCTCTTCCGGGCTGATGCTCGGGAATGTACGTTCCCCCCGGCTGATAGTAGAGGAAGGGGTTATAGTAAACGGAGAATGCCGGATAAGCGGAGATCGGGATATTTCCCTCGACGCTCCCGATACCGCAGTATATCAGCCCTTTGAGGCTGCCCGGAAATAGGAAGAAGTGTGGACCGGATCGATCCCTTGACAGGCGCTCCCATCCCTTTCCATCGGAACGAAAAACGCCGGGTCGAAAAAAAGGGTGAGATAAAACGGGATTTCCGGTCCTTTGTTCGATCAGTCGATGAAGCGGACAGTATGCTCGATCTGCCCGATATTCCGGATGGAGCCGACCTTGAGGGAATCCTGGATGAGATACATCAGGCCGGGGAGCGTCTCTCCGAGGATCCGGGAATGAAGAACGTTCTTGCCTACAAGCGTATCGTCAAGGCTTTTCTGCGATATGTGGTAAAAAATACCCGGCGGATCGAACACCAGGAAGGCGCCCGCCTGAGTATCTTCAAGGCGCCGAAGCGCTACACCCTTATATCGGTGGTTGATAAAAAGCTTGAACAACTGGCTGCCGGGATTCTTCAGAATCAGTCTGATAAACTGGAAATTCTAAAAAAAGTTGAAGAGATCCAGGGACTTCTTGTCGATCTGACGGGATAATCCCAAAACAGAGGTTTATGTATGGAAAATAATCAGGAACTGCACAAGGATTCCTGCTGTTATAGGATAAAGGTCGTCCACTCCAGCGAGACTCACCTCGCTGTCTTTCCCAAGGATGATCCCCTTGCCAGGGGGGATATGCTGATCGTTGACTCCCGTTACGGTAAGGATCTGGCGCTTGTACTGGGAAATTCATGCTGCTGCGATAAAGCCGCGGATAAAGGAGAGATGATCAATATTATCAGGCGTGCCAACGATTCCGACATGAAACGGCACGAGGAAAACCTGGAACGGGAACATGAGGCTCTGCAGGTCTGCCGTGAAAAGGTGGATGCCAGAGGACTTGATATGAAGCTTGTATCCGCCCATTACCTGGATGAAGAGTCCAAGCTGCTCTTTTTCTTTACCGCCGAAGCCCGGGTTGATTTTCGAGAACTTGTAAAAGATCTGGTGGCGGTTTTCAAGACCCGGATTGAGCTTCGGCAGATCGGGGTTCGGGATGAGTCCCGGGTATTGGGAGGCATAGGGGTATGCGGGAGGGTCCTCTGCTGTAACGGAATTACCGACAAGCTGAACCCTGTTTCCATCAAGATGGCGAAGGAGCAGAACCTGAGCCTCAATTCCATGAAGATTTCCGGTCCCTGTGGCCGTCTTTTATGCTGTCTCTCCTATGAATATGATTTTTACCGGGAGGAAAAACGTTCCTTTCCTCCCGAGGGGGCCCGTATTCCATATAACGGCCTGACCTACAAGGTCGCGGAGGTTAACGTTCTGTCCAAGACTGTGAAGCTCCATTCAAGCGAGGGTGGGGTCACGGATGTTCCGGTGGCCAGTTTTGAACGGGACGGAGAAACCAGGAAATGGAAAATTCTCAGGATTGACGAGGACTAGCGACCTTGACTCCTGATCTCCAGGCATGATAGATTGAGTCACGTTTTTCTGATGTATAAAATCGTATCCGCAGTATCTGGTATGACTGCGTATTTATTTCTTGGGAAGGAGTTAAGCGATGGCGCAGATAAGCAAGAATGCCCGTGCAGGTTCCGCAACTCAGCGTTTTGAGTGCTCTTGCGGCGGCGAGGTCAAGATGAAGTCGATTTTTGCGAATGGACGCTTGCGAAACGTCGCAGAGTGTGAAAAGTGCAAACGCACTGAGCGGCGCCCACGGGATTTCAGATAGTCCCCGCGAATATTAACTAACGCAGGGCCGCACGTACGTGCGGCCTTTATTGTATTGACAGGAAAGGATTTATCTGGTACTTTACCAGATCGAAACCAGCCTTATTTTTACCAACATGGGGGGTAGTACGTTGCCTGGAAAAGGTTCCGCCGCTAAGCGGCATCGTCAGAGCCGGGAACGCAGAATGCGTAATCGTATTCGCAGAAGCAGCATTCTCACGGCCAAAAAGAACTTTTTAAAAGCTGTTCGCGATAAAGATTCGGCCGAAGCCGAAAGCCGGTATCAGACAGTGGTTAAATTGATCGATACCGCAGCTGGAAAAGGTGTATATCATCAAAACACGGCTGCACGAAAAAAATCTCGACTCAACAAAGTTCTTAAACAGTTGAAGCAAGGAAGCGAGGCTTAAAGCAGCCTCGTTTCCGAACTGAAATCTGGTTTTCGAGGAAGGAGCTGCGCAGGTGAGTAACAAGCTCACAAAAGCCGAAATAATCGATAGTATATTCGAAAAGACCGGCGTTAACCGCAAGGATGTCCATCGGATTCTTGACGAGTTTTTTGATCAGCTGAAAGATGGTCTAAAGGAAGATCGGGTTGTTGAACTGCGCGGATTTGGTACCTTTGAAATCCGAACCCGTAAGGGCCGTGAAAAGGCTCGTAATCCGAAAACCGGCGAGATCGTACCGGTAAGCGCGCATGGGGTAGCAGTTTTTCGTCCCGGTAAGGAACTCAAACAGATTGCCTGGCCCCTGCGAACCTGATTGATAGACATCGCTTAAGGCAAAGACATGAAAACTGTCATTTCACCTGGTATCGTCGCAATTAAACTGCGGTCTCTTGGAATAGACCTGTTTTTACTGATTCTATCAGCCCTGTTTTTTTCTCTCTCTTTTCCAAGTTTTCTTTCGACCCGGGGCTGGGGATTCCTGGCGTATATCTCCATTGTTCCCGCTTTTATAGTCGTACACCGTTGCGGCTGGATCTCCTCCTTTTTCCTGGGCTGGTTTTACGGACTTGTTTCGTATGCCTTGTTCAATTACTGGCTTGCGATTTTTCATCCCCTTGCCATTTTTATTGTCCCTCTTATTTATTCCGCCTATTTTTTCGTACTTTTTCCCCTTCTCAAGGCCGCAGACCGGTTTTTTCCGAAATACGGATACCTGGTGCAGATACTCCTCTGGATGGGCTATGAGTTCCTCAGGACCCAGGGCTTTCTGGGATATCCTTACGGCAATCTGGGTTACTCCCAGTACCTGTATCTTCCGCTTATTCAGATATCTTCGCTAACCGGAATGTGGGGAGTCTCCCTGCTGGTAATCTTTCCATCAGCCTATATCGGCAACGCCCTGAAGAAAATCAACCGTGAATATGCCCTCCGCTTTTTTCGTGAGCACCGGATCGATGCTGCTGTGTGGATTCTTGTGCTGGTCCTCGCTGTGGTGGGAGGGGTTCTGGTTATGGAGGAGTATCAGGACGAACCCCAGTGGAAGGTCGCGCTGATCCAGCAAAACGAGGATCCATGGAAGAACAGTATCGAAGCATATAAAAGCGCTCTCGATGCCCTGATACACCTGTCCGACAGGGCCCTTGAAGAGAACCCCGACATAGTCATCTGGTCCGAGACGGCCTTTGTGCCCCGTATCGTGTGGCACAACCGCTATCGTACATCAAGGCCTCATTACGAACTCGTCAGAGACCTGCTCGATTATCTGGCGGAACAGGATATCCCCTTTGTTGTGGGGAACGATCATGCCGAGAACAGCGCCGCTCCGGGAGAGCCTCTTGTACCCGCCGACTATAACGCTGCCATTCTTTTTGAAAAGGGCGAGATTGTCGAAATATACCGGAAGACCCATCTTGTTCCTTTTACCGAGCACTTCCCCTATGAGAATATCCTGCCGGGTATGCACCGTATGCTGATTGAGGCGGATACCCATTTCTGGGAAAAGGGTACGGAATATACGGTATTCGAGTCCGCCGGGGTGAGGTTTTCCACTCCCATCTGTTTTGAGGATGTGTTCGGCTATCTAAGCCGTGAGTTCGTACTCCGGGGAGCTCAGGTTATCGTCAACATGACCAACGATTCATGGTCAGGCTCCGTTGCGGCGGAGATGCAGCATGCGGGAATGGCGGTTTTCCGCGCCGTTGAGAACAGGCGCAGTGTTGTTCGCAGTACCAACGGCGGCATCACCTGTGTAATAGACCCTGACGGACGCATTACCGCTGAGCTTGAACCCTTTACTGCCGATTATCTGATTGCCGATGTGCCCATCCATGACAGCCGCACTACACTGTATACCCGTTTTGGTGACTGGTTTGCCTGGCTGATGCTGATGAGCGGGATAATAGCGCTGGTCTACGGTTTTTTACGGCAAAGCCGACATTGACAAGCCGGGCGACATATAGGAAGATATCGTATAGGAACTGATAATGAACGCAAAGACAAAGATTCTGATAGTCGATGACGAACCGATAAACCGTGATTTCTTTGATGTAATGCTCAGCAAACTGGGGTTCCAGGTAACCAAAGCTGAAGACGGTGAAGAGGCGCTTGAAAAACTTCGAAAAGATCGTCCTGATCTGATCATTCTCGATAATATCATGCCCAAGATGTCGGGCTGGAAACTGACGAAAATCCTGAAGACCAGCGAGGATTACACGGAGTTCAGCGATATTCCCATTATAATGTTCTCTGCCATGGACGATGTAAAGGACAAGATAGAGGGCTTCGAGCTCGGTGTGGAGGACTATATTACAAAACCCTTCAATTTTTCCGAGGTTCTCGCACGGATACGCGCCGTTCTGCGCAGCAGGGAGCTTTCACGTCAGGTTGTTCAGAAAGAACGGAAGATTGCTTCCATTGAATCCCTGAATCAGTCCCTCATCTACTTTACTCAGCATCTGAAAGAGCCGGTGGAAGCTCTTCAGAAACGGGTCGAAACCCTGGATGTGAACTCGAAGAAAGAGATTCAGGATTTTGTGGAGGCGGTGCAGGTGGAGACCAAGCAGGTGCTTGTCACCCTTCACAGCCTGGAGGATGAAATCCGGGATCTTCAGAAGCGACCTGAGCTGCAGGAAGAGGCGGATGCCGATCTGCTCGAGGATCTGGAAAAAAGATTCCAGAAGCATTTTTCCAGCTGGAAGGAGAACCAGGAGGTTCCAGAGGTTTCCTCGTGATTTCAGAAGAGAAAAAAAAAGTATTGGATCTTTTCAGCCAGGGAAGAAAACAGTATAAACTTATGGAGTTCGAAAAAGCCCGGCAGCTTTTTTCCCAGGCATTGGAGATCGATCCTGAAGACGGACCCTCGAAGGTATACTACCTTCGATGCAAGCATTATATTGAGAATCCGCCTCCCGAAGATTGGGACGGCGTATTTGTAATGAATACAAAATAACAACGGATATACAGGCGCATGGCGATCATCAACTCCAACAGACTTGAAATTCCGACCACCACGCTCGGCAGTGCTACATCCTTCGCGGGAGATTTAAGCTTTAATACCTCTCTGAAAATCCAGGGGCGTTATTCCGGACGGATAGAGTCCAAGGGACCCCTCCATATTGCTCCCGGAGCCCATGTGGAAGCTGATATTGCAGTTGGATCGGTGGTTGTTGCCGGCACGGTTGTGGGGAATATTACGGCCTCCAAACGTCTCGAGATCGAAGCTACCGGGACTGTTATCGGCAATATAAAGACCCCGAAACTGAAGGTGGCTGAGGGGGTCTCCTTTCGTGGCAACTGCGATATGCTGGAGGGCGGCGATACTATAGATATCTTCTCCGCTGCTCCGGATAAACTGAAAAAGATTCTGACCCATACGCATTGACAGCATGGATCGATTATATAAAGAATCTTTGACTATTCTCGGAATTTCCCCTGAGGGGGTAAAAAAGCGCCTTGGCGATTGCGGGACAGAGATGAAGGAACCGGATTGTGTTTCCAGTGCCTACGGAACAACTATACGTTGGAATCCGGGCCATGAATCCGGAAATATAAAGCTTATTGAGCGGTGCTGTGCTCCTTTCGTCGTTCCCGGCGACCTGAGTCCCGCCAGGCTGCTTGTTCAGAGTGCACTCAGGGAGCGGGCTTTGCTGGTTTTTGCAGAGTCCTGCACCGGAGGGCTTGCCGGATCGATGCTGACAGGAATAGCAGGAAGTTCGGATGTTTTCTGGGGATCCATGGTTACCTATGCAAATGAAGCAAAAGAGCGGGTGCTTGGGGTTTCCTGCATTCCAGCCCACGGAGCAGTGTCCGAAGCTACCGTAAAGGCTATGGCGCAGGGCGCAATAGAGCTTTCCGGTGCGTCTGCTGCTCTTGCAGTATCTGGAATCGCCGGGCCAGGGGGCGGAACTCCGGACAAGCCTGTAGGAACTGTGTGGTTCGCTTTCATGTATCGCGAGAAGATGCAAACCTTACAATGCGTGTTCAGCGGCAAACGGGCCCAGGTCAGACGCAAAGCAGCTGCTGTGGCCCTGGCCGGACTCGCAAATCAAATAGATGGGGCTTTACTTGACACCGAATGGATAGCTGATTATACTTGTTATTAACTGTTTCACGCATTTATGCTCGGTCTGATGATCTGAAACCGGGCCTCCTTATATAACGTATAACGGAAATCCAAATCATGCAAATCTGCCAGGGTGTGAATATTGATTAATCCCCTACCACATGGAGTACATACATGGCCTTACTTCGTAAGCGTAGCACCATGAAAAACGCTAGTGAACACGAGGAGTCGCAAGTGGAAACCTCCGAAACGGCACAAAATGAATTAAGTCTTGCAGAGAATTCAGCGTTTCAGGAAGACGAAAGCAGTAACGGCAAAGCGCCGGAGGATACCCAGGAGTCTTCGAAGAAACGAAGGGTCCGAAAAAAGACAAGCAACGGAGAGAATGCTTCTTCGGTGAATGATGGTTCCGATTCAGGTTCCAGAGAACCGGCAAAGAGACGGCCAAAGAAGAAGAAAATCCGGGTGGAACTGATTAAGGATTCCCCGCTGGATGAAGAGAATCAGTATGAAGAAAGCAGCAGTGCCGATAATAAGGGACAGGTTGCTCCCAACGCCTCATCCTACTATCCCGACCATTCAAATCAACACGCTTCCGGAAAGGATCAGAACTCTTCCGGAAAAGAAAAAGACAAGCTGAGCATCAACGAGCTGACCCGTATGAATATGGGAGATCTTCGGGCTTTTGCCATCGACAAGGGAGTCTCGCCGGACAATCTTGGATCGATGAAAAAGCAGGAGGTTATCTTTGCGATTCTCAAGTCTCACACCTCAGTAGGGGGTGGAATAACTGCCTACGGTTCTCTTGAGATACTTCCCGACGGGTACGGCTTTTTACGGTCACCTCAGAACAGTTATCTTCCCGGACAGGACGACATCTATATTTCTCCTTCCCAGATTCGTCTGTTCAACCTTCGTACCGGAGACACCGTTTCAGGTCACATCCGCCCTCCCAAGGAGGGGGAGCGCTTCTTTGCCATGCTCCGGGTCGATTCGGTCAACTTCCGGGATCCCGCAGAGGCTCAGACAAGGATACCCTTCGACAACCTTACGCCCCTTTACCCGGAGATGCGGATCAATATGGAGAGGGAAGGCGGTCCTATCTCCACCAGGATGATTAACCTGTTCTGTCCCATCGGAAAGGGACAGAGGGGCCTGATCGTATCGCCTCCCAGAACTGGTAAAACAATCCTTCTGCAGCAAATTGCGAATGCCATTACCACCAATCATCCGGAAGTCTACCTTATTGTACTGCTTATAGATGAACGGCCGGAGGAAGTTACCGACATGCGACGCAACGTAAAGGGAGAGGTTATTGCCTCGACCTTTGACGAGCAGGCCACACGTCATGTGCAGGTCGCTGAAATGGTAATAGAAAAAGCGAAACGTCTAGTGGAGCACGGCAACGACGTAGTCATACTCCTGGACTCCATAACCCGTCTTGCCCGGGCCTACAACCAGACGGTCCCTACCTCCGGAAAGATTCTCTCCGGTGGAGTGGATTCCAACGCCCTTCACAGGCCGAAACGCTTTTTCGGGGCCGCCCGGAACATCGAAGACGGGGGAAGTCTTACAATCGTCGCGACTGCCCTGATCGAAACCGGCAGCCGTATGGACGAAGTAATTTTCGAGGAGTTCAAGGGAACCGGTAACATGGAGATTATCCTTGACCGCAGAATGGCTGACCGGCGGCTTTTCCCGTCAATCAATATCAAGCGTTCAGGGACACGGAAAGAGGAACTTCTGCTTACGGAAACCGAGCTTCAGAAGATGTGGGTCCTGCGAAAGGTAATAAACCCGATGGATGATATCGAGATTACCGAGCTGATGATTGACAGAATGAGTAAAACCAAGAATAATGAGGCCTTCCTGAGGTCCATGAATACCTCTTCTGTCGCCGATTAGGAAATATTGGCCCGATGACGTACTGCCATGACCGGTAATCATCGGGTATCTATAGATTTAGGAGTACGAAACATGAAGAGCGGAATACATCCGAAATACGAGTTCACTTCCATCAAGTGTGCTTGCGGGAATGTGATCGAAACCCGATCCACATCCAAAAACATCGAGGTGGAAATCTGTTCAAACTGCCATCCCTTCTTTACAGGCAAGCAGAAACTTGTCGACACCGCCGGGCGTGTTGAACGCTTCAAGAAGAAGTACGGCATCAAGGACGAGTAGATCCATCAATTTTCTTTATAAGGCGGGCCGGCTGTGTCCGCCTTTTTAATTATCACCCTGTATACCTCTATCTCCGATCTGACGCAGGAATTCTGTAGAAGGAATCTTGTTGCAATGGGCGCTTTTTTCCAGTAATATGGGTTAAGTACATTTTTCAAACGAAGCGGCCTACGGGTGTTAGTGAAGGAAGTTGAATGAAAGAGCTGCAAGCACTGCATGTCGAGGAGTTCGGGCGAAAGCCTGACTGCATTGCCCGGGCACCAGGGATAATAAACCTGATGGGTGAGCACACCGACTACAGTGAGGGTTTTGTACTTCAGGCCGCCTTGCCTCTTTACGCTGAAGTTGCCGTTTCCCGCCGGGAAGATGTATCCCTTCGTTTTTACACTGCAGATGCGGGGGAGCGAAAAAAAACCTCCGTTCCCAATCTTAAATACAAGCGGGAAGACCGCTGGGCCAATTATCTGAAAGGAGTCCTTGCGGAGCTGACTGAACGCGGAATCGAAATTCCCGGTCTCGAGTTCACTATCAGCAGTACAATTCCCCAGAATATCGGTCTTGGATCCTCGGATGCCCTGTGTACTGCCACAGCCATGGCGGTTTGCAGATGTCTGGGAATCGACTTATCCGATCAGGACATGATTGATGTTGCCTATGGCGCGGAGGCCCGTTTTATAGGTCTTTCCAAGGAGCCCGGTGATGTGGCGACCTGTCTGCTTGCCCTGCAGGACAAAGCGGTTTTTCTTGATATGCGGACAATGGAATACCGTCATATCGACTTGAAACTGAAAGACGCAGTGCTCGTTCTTACCAACTCCCATGTTCCGCATATAGACGCTGAAGACTATATTGATGAACGCCGGGAGGAGTGCCGTCAATGTGTCGAGCACCTTCAGTCCAGACGAAGCGGAGTCTCCCTTCGGGATTACACGGTTAAGGATCTTAAAAGCGGAATCGGCGTGCTTCCCGAATCCCTGCGACGGCTGTGCATGCATGTTGTGGAGGAGAACATTCGGGTTAAGGAAGCAATACAACTCCTGCCGGCAGGCGACATGGAAGCCTTTGGGCGTCTTATGTACAGGTCTCATGAGTCCCTGCGCGACTCTTACGAGGTCTCCTGCCCTGAGCTGGACTGGCTGGTGAAGAGGGCCAGCGAAATAGACGGTGTCTACGGTTCCCGACTGACCGGCCCGGGATTCGGGGGATGCACCCTTACCTTGATCCGTAAAACAGCTTTGAATGACTACATCGACCGTCTTGGGGAATACGAAAGGATCTTCGGTTTTGCCGCTGAAGCTTTTCCTTTCAGAGTCTCCAACGGCGCCAGGGTATTAAACGATGAGAATCCTGCTGACAAATGATGATGGAATAGAAAGTCCGGGGCTCAGGTCTCTCGAGGAGGCCTTGAAGGAACATGACCTTTGTGTCGTCGCCCCTGACGGCGAGCGTTCAGGGAGTTCGCACCGGATTACACTGAAAGCTCCGGTCAAATTCGCCGAAGCCGGCCCCGGTCGTTATGCCTGCAGCGGTACCCCGGCGGACTGCGTACTCTACTCGGTTCACGGGGCGATTGATTTCAATCCCCATGTGGTTGTCTCCGGAATAAACATCGGGCCCAATCTGGGCACGGATTTAATCTATTCAGGAACCGCCGCAGCTGCCCGACAGGCGGCCTTTATGGGGATACCCGGTATTGCTGTGTCGCAGCTTTTAAAGGAGAACCGTATAGACTACCGCGCCGCTGCCGATTTTATCGCGGAGAATATTGAGAAGCTGGTGAAAGTCTGGGATGAGGACCATTTTATCAACATAAATGTTCCCTATCCCGACCAGAGTTTTCTGGAGTATGAGATTACCTATCCTTCAAGAAGGATTTATCACGATACGGTAGAGTCCTATACCGCTCCGGATGGACATACCTACCATTTTCTTAACGGCACATTCCCGGACGCAGAGCCTGTGCAGGGATCCGACTGGGATGCAGTCAAGCGAAATCGTATATCCGTATCACCCATCTATCTTCATCCTGTTCCTGAATACGACATGGTGAAATTTGGAGAAAGGCTCAGGCAGTAGGGAACTATGGCGGCCAGTTTAAACGAAGCAGTCCGACTCTATAAATCCCGTCGATACGAGCAGGCCCTGAGAATTCTGCTTGATCTGGAGGATGATCCGGCGGATAATGTCGACATTTCCTATTACCTGGGTCTCTGTTATACCCAGCTTAAGCAATACGATGACGCCCTGCTGTATCTGGAGCAGGTGGTAACAAATCACGGAAATCTGCTGCAGATTTACCAGAGTCGCATGGTACTCAGTCTGATTTATGCCGTGACCGATCGGTATCGCCTGGCGAAGTTCGAGCTGGACCAGCTTATACGGGGAGGTTACGAATCGAGTCAGGTTTTTACCGTGTATGGCTATGTACTGTATGAGCTGTCAGAAATTGACGAGAGCCTGAGAATGCTGCAAAAAGCCCTGACTCTGGATCCTGATAACGCCACTGCCCTGAACAGTCTGGGCTACATAATGGCCGACAGGGGTATGGATCCAGCCACAGCGGTAAATTACTGCCGGGAAGCAGTAAAGATGCGCCCGGAAAGTTTCGCCTGCCTTGATTCCCTGGGATGGGCCTGTTTTAAGGCCGGACGGATTGAGGAAGCAAGGACCTACCTGCGCCGGGCCATGGAACTTTCCGGCGGTCATCCTGTAATTGCGAAACATATCCGTTCAGTTCTTGATGCTATTGATTACTAATGATCCTGACTGGAATTGCCGATAATGAAGTCAAGGAGGACCAGTATGAGTGTTGATTCCCTCGGGGGGATTAATACAGCCCCTGTGACCCATTCCGAAGAGCTTCCGATAATGGATATGCAGGACATGAAGCGAATCCTGATGCTCGGAATTCGCGGTGAAGTTATGCTTCCCCGGGAAGAGCATGAGGTAGATGTCTACGCCTGAGATAGGCTATACTCTGAGCGTGAAGCATTGGTCTTTCCTGATTTCCATTACAATTCTGCTCTTCCTTCTTCCTGTATCCCTTGTTTCTCAGGAACTTGACTGGGACGCTCTTCGCGGCAGTGAAGAGTTTCGTTTCGGGGTCCAGGCCTACAACAGCGGACTATTTGACAATGCCCTTATCTCCTTCGAGCGGGCTCTGAGTTACTCCCCCCGTGATCCGCGTTATAAAGAGTGGCTCGGACGGACCTATCATCGTCTGGGCCATGATGCTACCGCGCTGTCGCTCTGGAGGGAAGTCCTGGCCTCCGGTGAAGGAAGCGCTTTACTTCAGCAGAGGGTGGATGTTGTCTCCGCCCGCAACAGTCTGGAGAGGGAGCGCTCAACAATGGAACGCTTTGTCCTGGGGGAGGTTCTGCAGGGCCGGCAGGCGAACTACACCCTCTTTGCCAGGCCCCTGGGACTGGAACCCTGGCCCGATGGCAGCTATTTTATGACCTCTTTTGTAAACAACGAGGTATACCGTTTCAATCTCAACGGCGGACTTCTTTATTCACTTCAGGGCGGGGTGCTGGGCTTTTCCCGTCCCTATGATGTAATGAGATATTCATCCCGGAGAATCTATGTCTCGGAATTCGGTGCTGACCGGATTGCATACTGCAGGCCCGACGGGAGCCGGATAGTCCGATTCGGAAGCTCCGGAAGAGGGGCCGGGGAGCTCTCGGGACCTCAGTTTATGGCCAGGGACGACGAAGGCTACATATATGTAACCGAAGCGGGAAACCGGCGGGTCAGCAAGTTTACCTCTGAAGGTGATTTTATCCTCAGCTTCGGCCGTCGTGAAAGCAGTTTCGCGGGATTTCTGGCCCCTTCAGGAATTGCCGTCCAGAACGGGACTGTGTTTGTTTCCGACACCCGCCGCGGGAGGGTATATTGCTTCGACTTTTCCGGCAATTTTCTCTATGAAGCCGGTACTGATATTCTTATGCAGCCCGAGGGTATCTCTGTTTTCAGTTCCGATGAGCTGCTGGTCGCCGACGGGGAGCGGCTCATGATTTTTCATCCCGCTTCCCGCAGTTTTGAACTTCTTGCTGACTTTGCAGGAGATGGCAGACGGATTGTGGATGCTGTCCGGGACGTCAACGGTAACCTCCTTGTCAGCGATTTCAACCGCAGTGAGCTAGGGGTTCTAAGTGAGCTATCGGCCATGTATTCCGGTATCTTTGTTGAAATCGAACGTATTGACGCCAGTGGTTTTCCTGATATCTATCTGGACGTATCTGTCCGTGATCGTCTGGGTGATCCTATTGTCGGATTGCGGGAGAGTAATTTTATTCTCTCCGAAGGTCACGGAATGCCCGGTTCCCCGGCTCTGTTAGCCCAGGGGGACGCTCTCGACGGAATACAGGCAGCTCTGGTTCTGGAAAAATCCTCCTATACCCGGGGACGGGAAAAGGAACTCGCCGCCGCGGTGGAAGAGGTTCTGAACTCTCTGCCGCCGGGCAGTTCGGTACGCCTGTACACAGCCGGGGACTTGCCTGTAAAAGAGGTTCCACCGGGAGCTGCAGTTAGCGATTATATTGTTGCCGCTCAAAGATCTGCCCATGATGGTGTAGGTTTTGCTTTTGCTGAGACAATGCGTATGGCAGCTCTTGAACTTGCACCTTTGCGTGGAAGAAAAGTGATTATTGCTCTTGGCAGCGGCAGGGCTCCGTTACGGCGAGAGGAATCTGCCGCTCCTTCCACCCCTGTTCTGGCAAGTCTGCTGAGTACCAACGGTATACGCTTCGCCTATGTGCAGCTTGAACGAGAGCTCTCTTTCGATAGTGATGAGGGACGGGACATCTACTCCTTTCTCGCCGCTGAAAGCGGCGGAGGTCTGTATCCGCTTTACCGTCCCGCCGGGCTTGCTCCGGTCATAGGGGAATACGGAGAACGGCCCACCGGGCGTTATTATCTTAAGCTGGTTTCCAATATGGATCCGGATTACGGCAAACAGTATCTTCCTGTTGAGGTTGAGGTTGCATACTATAACCGAACCGGCAGGGATGAGCTTGGGTACTATGCTCCTCCTCCGTATAATTAGCGGTATGCAGGAGGACTTGCCTTCCGGGAGGATATTAAGCATCTTTTAGAGCAAAGAATGCGGAGGACTGGATATATATGTTCGACTATGTTGATTTTCAGCACAATGCAGGCAGTAATTCTGACAGGGACTTGAAACTATTTGCACTGTCCACCTGCGGCTTCTGCAAAAAGGCCATGGCTTTTCTTGAAGAAAATGCACTGGCCTATGATTATGTATTTGTCGATTTGATTGATTCCGAGGTAAAAAACAGGATCAAGGCGGAGTTTGAAGAGCGCTTCGAGAAGAAAATGCTTTTTCCCACCCTTATAGTTGATGATGAGGAATTCCTTGTGGGCTTTATAAAATTCTACTGGCAGAAACTGGCGGCATGATGGAAGACAAGACTACACAGGATGTTGAAAAATTTGTTCGTTCCGTAGCGGAACACAAGGGCTGGATTCTGAATCGGGACAAGGATTTTATTGATCACCTTGTTGAGGGCTTGAGGGTCAACCATAACCGTTACGGTTTCTATCAGTGTCCCTGCCGGGATTCCTATGGTACACGGGAAAAGGACAAGGATATAATGTGCCCCTGCGTCTATGCCCAGGCTGATATAGATGAGTTCGGGCAATGTTTCTGCGGTCTCTATCTATCTACGGGTTTTTACGATGACCATGATGATATCGACGGAATCCCTGAACGAAGACCGGAGGAACTCTACCCGGAATAAATTTGCGCCGAGTCTACAGCTGTTCTTTTACCAGCTCGACGGTTCCACGGGAAAGGTTTTGTCTCAGGATTCCTTCGTAAAACAGATAGCGCCCGTCCTTTGATCGCAGAAGGTACAGCCCTTTCCAGAATCGGGACAACCAGTTGTTTATTGAGATTTTTACCTCCGTCGCCATCTCCATGACGCCATGACGGTTTATGACCTTTTCCTCTCCCCGTACAGCCTTCATAGAGCTGAGGTTCAGGTTCTGGGGCTGAATGAACCAGAAGGCCCGCTCCTCTTCCCCCTGAAGGATGAAGTTTTCCATTCCGAAGGGAAAAAGCTGGTGCCAGGGCGAATTGTCGGGAATAGTGCATTCTTCGTTGATGCTATGGCGTCCATTCCTTTTTTTTATCGTAATCAGGTTGCCTGTCCGTTTGGCGCTGATGTCCATATCCTTGGAAAAGTCCCTGTATTCCCATTCCCGGGTGTCCCCGGTGGAGTCTACCACTATACGCTCGATGGACAGGATCGCGGAGTCACTGGTTTTGGTGAGGGTGTATTCCTGATTTCCCTGCGTTTCATCAATGGAGATCAGGTAGTCGGTGAGATCCCCCCGCAGGGTTTCATGGTACAGAAGGTCTTCGCCATACAGGGCTGCGACACTCATGAACAGAAAAACGGGTAAAGAAAGTAGAATCCGGAGCATAGGACCAGTCTAAAAAAGCATGCTCCTCCTGTCAAGGTTCAGAGCTGGCAGTTATGGTACTAATGGAGGATTTAACATAAAACTAATGCTATCCTTGGGCGCGGATTTTTATCCACAATTCCTCGTTTTCTTCAATACTTGGCAAAAATAGACTATACAGGTATTTTAATGAGGTAGTAGAATCCAGTTAACAAAATGCTTCCGGCGGCGGAAGGAGGTCCAGGAACAGCCGGATATATGGCCCCAAAAAAATAACGGAAATCTGTGAAATTCAGATGCGGACGTGCCGCTGTAATCGGTAAAGGTCGGTCAATCCACTGTCGTATATACGCGATGGGAAGGACCCGGCATTCAAACCGTAAGCCAGAAGACGATTTTCAGGGCCGGAGCAGAAGAGCTGCTCATTTTTTACCATTTCTCTCACGTATGGGGAACTGGGATTAAGAAGACCCGCCTTTTGTGCAATTCTTTATGCCCGTTCCTTCCTTACCCGGAGATTCTGCAGAATGCAAAAGAACGAAGGAAGGTACAATGAATCGTAAAAAACTGTTAGTAAGTATAGTGAGTCTCATCGTTTTTCTGATCATACCCCTTTTCCTCGGGGCGGATGAATCGACGGATTTGTCGGTTGTGGTAACCGCCGACCGGGTGGATAAAGCGGAAAGCGATACCAGCGCCACCGTAAGCGTTATCAGCGCCTCGGACATTGCCGACAGCAGCGCTTCCAGTCTGGTCGATCTGCTGGAAAGCCTGCCGGGGCTGCAGTTCAGGAGTTATTCCGGACCCGCAGAGGCCCAGGTATCCATGGGCGGCTTTGGCGAAAACTCCTACGGCAGGGTCGTCGTGCTGGTGAACGGCCGTTATAAAAACAACATCGATATGCGGGGGCTCAACTGGATGTCCGTGCCTCTTGAGTCGGTGGAACGCATCGAGGTACTCCACGGGGGCGGTGGTGTCTTGTACGGCAGCGGGGCTGTGGGCGGAGTCATCAATATCATTACCAAGGAGACCGATGCCCCGCTGGAGCTGGAAGCCGGCGCCTCTTTCGGCAGTTTTCTGACCCGCAGGGGGAGCGCCTCCGTGGGCGCGTCCAATGCCCTGGGGTCCCTGCGGGTCGGAAGCAGCTACTACTCCACCGACGGCTTCCGGGACAGAAGCGCGTCGAACTATACCGCCGCCAACCTGTCGGGAAGCCTTTACCCCACGGACCTGCTCCGTTTTCGCCTGGACCTGGATTATAACCGGAATTTTTACGAAATGCCCGGGGGGCTCACCAGGGCGCAGTACGAAGACGACCCCACCCAGGCGGTCAACAAGGAAGATGAATCCACGGAGCACGAGTTCGGTGCGAGCCTCAGCGGGGAGTACCTGATTGGAGATGACCTTGTCTTCGAAACTCTGCTGGGCTACAGCTACAAGAACATGGCGCCGGATATGGCGAGTTATCCTTCCTATTATAATCGAATATACAATACCTATGATCTTCAGCCGAAGCTCAGCTGGAAGGGAAGAATGGGAATAATTCCTGTTTCCCTGGTCAGCGGTCTTGATCTGCGCAGTTCAAGCCTGGCACTGGAAAACTACTCTGACGAAGACCGAGAAAACTTGACCAATGAGTTTGATGTTGCCCTTGTATCCGGGGGCGGATACATTAATTCCGATCTTTCTTTTACCGATTCCCTTGGTCTGACTGCAGGCCTTCGCTATGACGTCGCCAGGATCAGCGCGGTCAATATGGATGAGTCGGTGGACGACGCCAAGCTCCACACCGGACCCGCCTGGTCTGCAGGGCTGCGCTGGAACCCGACACCTGTATCCAAGCTGTATGTGCGTCATGAGCGGCTGTTCCGTTATCCCTTCACGGATGAGCAGGCATCCCTCTATGGATTTGGATCGGATGTTTTTCTTGATGATCTGGAGGCAGAAACGGGCCATTTATTCGAGCTTGGCGGTTTCTCCCGTCTTCCAAAAAATGTGCGTATCGATCTTCGGGCATATCTTCTGGACATGCAGGATGAGATTGCGTGGAATGATGCAACAAGTCAAAATGAAAACCTTGATGATACCCGCCGGATTGGCGCTGAAGGGAAGATTACTGTAACGCCAATAAAGAGTCTGAAGATAACCAGCTCCTATGGATATGTATTGCCGACATTTTTCAAGGGAGAGGATAAGGACAATCAGATCCCCCTGGTTTCAAATCATGAAATAGAAGGCGGAGTTACCTGGTATGCCCCCGGCAATATTGAAGTATCCGCGGATGCTTCATTCCGCAGTGATTATTATCAGGCCGGGGATACCGCCAATGACCAGAAAAAAGAAGGATCCTACCTGCTGCTGAATGCCGGTATTCGCTGGAGATTTAGTCTTGCAGCAGGAGATATGTCTCTCGCCTTATCCGTGGACAATCTGCTGGATACCGACTATTTGCAGGTTGTTACCTATAACGAATGGGCCGATACCAGTTCCTACTACCCCGCCGCAGGCAGAAGTATAAGCCTCGCGGGCAACTACAAAATGTAGGAGCAATACGGAAGAACCATGACTGGGGATCAAAAGCGCATGGGGGCGGCTGTTGCCGCCTCGGCGCTGATTAATCTGCTTTTTCTCATCGGCATATCCCTGCCTCCTGACGGGACGCCGTCCGAGCCTCCCGGCATTGATCGCTTTTCTCCGCTGCGGGTGGGGCTGCTCCCCTCTGTAAGCGGAGAGGTCCGGCTGCCCCGGGAGGCACCTCCGGCGCCGGAATCTGCATCTCCCCCGGTCAAGGATGTGAAGACGGTGGAAGCTCAAAGAGAAGAAAAGAACCCCGAGCGGGATGCGGCGCCGCAGAAATCAGCCGAGCCGGAGGAACGTACGTCTGTTTTCCGAAAAGAGGGGCAAACAGACAGCCTAGGAGAAGGGGAGTTTCTTTCTGGCTCGACTCCTTCCCTGGCCCAGGGAGAAGCCGATTCCGAAGCATCGGAGGAATCTCTCCAGGACATGCGCACCATGTTTCTTGTGTATCTTCAGAGCGAGATAGCCGCTCGCCAGGAATACCCTTTCAGGGCGCGCAGGATGGGAACGGAGGGGACGGTAGTGCTGTCTCTCCAGGTCCTGGCGGATGGTTCGCTGCGCTCATACCGGATTCAGCGCAGCTCCGGCAGCTCGAATCTGGACCGGGCTGCGGAAAAACTGGTCACAGGCATATTTCCCACTTCCCGGACCCCGGGAAAGGACATCTCCTGTACCGTGGCTGTAGAGTACCGGCTTAATTGATCTGCTGAAATCCGGGCTACCCACACCCTCCGTGTCTGTGATAGAATCCCGCGCAATGCGAAGAATCATCATCCCGCTTAGCATCGGTATTGTACTTTTATGCCTTAGCGTCTTGGCTGCGGCCCTCGGATTGGCAGGAACCCTTGCCCCTGCTCCGGATGTCCTGCCTCAAAATCCTGTGTACGAATCCAGAGACGATGTTCCCCCTTTCGACTGGACAGTATCCAGCTTTCAGCCCCGGCCACCGGAAATAGAGGCGATGGCGGCGGTACTCCTTGACCATGAAACGGGGGCTGTCCTGTACGAAAAGAATCCCGATGATATTCTTCCTCCCGCCTCACTGATCAAGCTTGTGGTTATGGACGCGGTGCTTGATGCTGTTGATTCCGGAAGGCTGGATCCCGACACGGACATCCCGATTCCCCCTGCCGCCTGGTCGCGGAATGCTCCGCCCCGTTCTTCCCTTATGTTTCTCGGGCCGGGTCAGCGGGCTTCCCTGGACGACCTGATGCTGGGGCTTGCCATACCCAGCGGTAACGACGCAGCTGTGGGGGCCGCCCTTCTTCTGAACGACTCCGTGGCGGATTTTGTGATCTCCATCAACCGCAGGCTCAGTTCCCGGGGTTATGAAAAGACCCGTATGGTGGAGCCTTCGGGCTACAGTCTCGAGAACAGTACCACAGCCGCGGAGTTTGCCCGCTTTTCCCGGGAATATATCCTGCGGCACCCGGAATCACTTGCGAAATACCATTCCGTCTCCGCCTTCAGTTATCCTCGCCCCGAGAACATGCTCCCGGGGCATCATGAGAACACCATATATCAGCAGAATTTCAACCGACTTCTGAGCATCATGCCCGAGGCGGACGGTCTTAAAACCGGGACTATCCCCTCCTTCGGGTACAACCTTGCCGCCACTGCCCTGCGCGATGGACGGCGGCTGGTCTCTGTTGTTCTGGGGGTCCAGGCGGAAAGTACCAGGGCCGGTAACGATAAACGGGCCTTCGTTTCCAGTGGTCTTCTGGAGTACGGCTTCAACGAATACACTTTGGTTGAGCCGGATTTGCCAGACCCCGGCTCAGTTCGTTTGTACGGGGCTGAATACCGGGAGGTTCCGCTTTATATAGATGCGGCCTGGGCGGAGGACGGTAAAAAAATCGCTGTCCCCGGAAGTCTTGGAAGCAAGCTGAAAACCCATATCCGGGCTGCCCGCCGTCTGCGCGGTCCTGTGGCTGGAGGAACAAAACTGGGAGAAATTGTCTTTACCGTGGAAGGGCAGGAGGTTTTCACAGCACCCCTGCGGACTATTACCGAGGCGGAACAGGCTGCGTGGTGGAAGAGACTCGCAGACTGGGCGCTGATTGCATGGGAGAGATTTCAGGGAGAAGCTGTTCCCCTCAGAATTGATGATTATATGCGCTCTTCGACTGATCCGTCCGGCCCCGAGGTTGCTGATTCCCCCAGAAACTGATCGACGGGCATCAGTGCAGTCATACGTGCGAATCCCCGCTGCTTCACGGTGAGTCAGAATTCCCCGCCCATTGACAAAGCGGTGTATAAAACGTAGTGTAAAGAGGCCTCATATTCAGATCCCATAGGTACGTATATTATGCCGAATCGCGCCACCGATGCAGCCACGACAGAAAAAACGCCGCTGCAGCATGAAATAGACAAACGACTCACCTTCGCAATCATTTCTCACCCCGATGCGGGAAAGACTACCATAACCGAAAAGCTCCTCCTGTTCGGAGGAGCAATCCACATGGCCGGTGCCGTGAAAAGCAAAAAAAATGCCCGGCAAACGGTTTCCGACTTCATGCAGATGGAAAAAGAGCGGGGAATCTCCATTTCCACCTCGGTAATGGGTTTTGATTACCGGAACCGGACTGTCAACCTGCTTGATACCCCGGGACACGCCGACTTCTCGGAGGATACCTACCGTACCCTGACAGCCGTAGACAGTGTTCTTATGGTTATAGACTCGGTTAAAGGTGTAGAAGAGCGGACACGCAAACTCTGCGAAATCTGCAAGATGCGGAAGACCCCGATCATCACCTTTCTGAACAAGTTCGACCGGGAAGGCAAGGAAGCCATTGAGCTCCTCGACGAGGTGGAAGCTGAATTAAATATAAAGGCCTGTCCCATGAGCTGGCCGGTAGGGCAGGGAGCCTCCTTTAAGGGTGTCTACAGCATATACGAAAAACGGCTGATCCTCTTCAAACCCCACGATATTCAGAGCGTCGAAAGTTCCGTTGCCATTGAAAGCATGGATGATCCTCTTCTGGACGAAAAGCTCGGCTCCCTGGCGGACAGGCTGAGGGAAGAACTGGAACTCGTACAGGGGGTGTATCCGGAGTTCTCCATGGAGGAGTACCGTGCCGGGACCATTACTCCTACCTTTTTCGGTTCAGCCCTGAACAATTTTGGTGTCCGGGAACTTCTGGACGCTTTTGTGGATATCGCCCCGAGCCCCCGGGTCCAGGAGGCGAAAGAGCGTCTTGTGGCTCCGGAGGAGGAGAAATTTTCCGGCCTGATCTTCAAAATCCACGCGAATCTCGATCCCAACCACCGGGACCGGATAGCCTTCATGCGCATATGCTCCGGGATGTTTGAACGCAACAAGCTGTACCATCATGTGCGGACGGGAAAGACCTTTCGGGCTGCGAACCCGACCGCCTTCATGGCCAGTGAACGCAGCATTATCGATACGGCATTTCCGGGGGACATTATCGGTCTGCATGACACGGGAACCTTGAAGATCGGCGATACGATTACAGAAGGAGAAAATATCGAATATACCGGTATCCCCAGCTTTGCTCCCCAGATCTTCCGGCAGGTAATCAATCTCGAGCCCATGCGCAGCAAGCAGCTGAACAAGGGGCTGGAGCAGCTGACCGAGGAGGGGGTCGCCCAGCTCTTCGTTAAGGAGTATTCCGGTGACAAGCTGCTGGGAGTTGTGGGTATGCTGCAGTTCGAGGTTATCCAGCACCGTCTGAAGGAAGAATACAAGGCCTCGGTTCGCTTTGAACAGGCTGATTACGGCGGGGCCG
The DNA here is from genome assembly GCA_964554875.1 of uncultured Spirochaetaceae bacterium. Taxonomy (GTDB): domain Bacteria; phylum Spirochaetota; class Spirochaetia; order JC444; family Marispirochaetaceae; genus Marispirochaeta. The sequence goes on from CAZKQJ010000021.1 coordinate 58,858, forward strand.
CATGGATCGATGCGGAAGATTCCAAGGCAATGGAACAGTTCATGCGTTTCCACGGAAACCATGTCGCCCTGGATAAAGAGGAGGAGAGGGTTTTCCTGTACCGGAACCGATGGGCGGTGTCCAGGGCAATGGAGGAAAACCCGAAGATAAGGTTCTATTTTACTTCTGATAAAAAGGACCTTCTGATTCCCTGAACATAAACTACAAGGAGGTTTCGTATGAAACACACGGATATAATGCGCATGGAACGAGAAAAGCGCCGGGCTGAAAAAAAGGCGGAACGTATTTCAAAGGGAGGAAGCGAGACCCGATCGGTAAAAGACTTTATCGATGAACTGCACGACCTTTTTTTCTACGATGCCACAAAGATCTATAACCTCAAGGACAATGTTGAAATCATGGAGCTCTTTGAGGATATGCGGGAAGAGATCCCGGAGAAACAGTGGGAAAATGTTCTCAAGAAAGCGATCCGGAAAACAAAGGTCGCCCAGAAGGACGAAGCCTACACAGAGCTGAAGTCCATACTGGATGAACTGGAATAGATCGCCACTGTGCTTCAGCGAATATGTAAAAGTAATCCCTTCAGGTACTCTCCCTCAGGCTGATAGATACTGACCGGATGATCAGCTCCCTGGGAGAGTCTAGCCAGTATCTGAACCCTGCGGCCGGACTCGATCGCAGCAGCCCGTACCGCCCCTTCAAAGAGATCATTTCCCACTACCTGACTGCAGGAGAAGGTCATAACGAAGCCACCTGCGGGAACCGCGCTGATAGCCGCGTGATTTAAACGCTTGTAGCCCTGTACCGCCTGGTGCCTGGCGCTTTTGTGCTTGGCGAAGGCAGGGGGATCGAGAATAATAAAGTCAAAGTCCCGGCCCCGCTCTTTCAGTACCGGCATGACTTCGCTCTGTAGTGCCTGATGGTTTTCTTCAACGTTATTGTCTGTTATATTCCGCTCCATCATATCCAGTGCATGGGAGGAGGAGTCCACGGAAAGAACCTGCCGGGCAGCTCCTTTGAGGGCATATATGGAAAAGCCGCCGGAATAACTGAAGGCATTCAGCACCCTCCGTCCCTGCGCGAGATTCTGAACAAGCCTGCGGTTTTCCCTCTGATCAAGAAAGAACCCTGTCTTTTGACCTTCCTCCCAGTTGACATGGAACCTGTGGCCGGACTCAAGTACGTCGTATTCCGCAACGGGATTCCCATGGTAAAAGAGGTAGCGGTTCTCTATATCCGGCAGCCTGCGGCCTCCCAGGCAGTGCGCCGATTTATCGTAGAGGAGTTTTAACCGCGGGCCGGCGACCTGGGCGAGGGCTTTCGCAATCGTCTCGCCGAAACGATAGATTCCGTAAGAATGGGCCTGCATGACCGCATGGCCGTCGTACCAGTCGATTATCAGTCCCGGAAGCCCGTCCCCGTCGCCGTGGACCAGGCGGAAGGCGTTTGTATCCCCTGACTCCGCAAGTCCCAGGCTCTGCCTGAGCTTCCAGGCCGCGCTTATACGCTGGAAGAAGAGTTCCTCGTCTATGACGTCTCCGTCAAAGCTCATCATGCGAACAGCGATGCTTCCACCTTCCCAGAGACCTGTTCCAAGGAGGGTATTATCGGCCCCACGAATCTGGACCGGATCGCCAAGGGCAGGTTCGGATTCCTTTCGTGCTATGGCTCCTGAGAATATCCAGGGATGAAGACGCTTAAGGGATGACTCTTTGCCCCGTTTAAGGACTATTGTGCTGTAATTCATGTGTTACTGTATACTCATTACTGAAGGTATGGTGCGAATGCTTTTGAGGACCGTCTTGAAATCTTCCTTCCGGTCGAGTTCCATGGTAAAAAAGCCCGTCAGATTTCCCCGGTCGTTTTCTTCAAGTTTACCCTCAATAAGATGCCCGCGGTATTTACGTATAGCTCCCTCAATCTCCGAAAAAAGATCCGAAGTCATGCGGGCTGTTATCTGGAAACGTCTGGTAGCCCGGGGGGTGGACGCTTCCCACTGGACCTCCACACTTCGTTCCTCGAATTCATTGATGTGGGCCAGATTGGGACAGTTTCTGCGATGCACAATGATTCCGCGGCCCCTGGAAATATACCCGATGATGTCGTCTCCTGTGGCGGGGGAACAACATTTTGCCATGGTGATCATCATGTTTTTCTCGCCTCCGATCTTGAAGGCTACCTTGGCCCGGTCGACAATCTGCTTGATTATCTCTCCGGCTTCCGGTGCTCCCTGCGGCTCTTCCTCTTCCTGCGCCGGGGGAGTCTCCTGTCGTTTTTTGGCGATGATGTTCTTGTCTATTATGAGGGAGTCGTCATGCTGATTGAGCCAGTGACGTATCTTCCCTCGGGCACGGGCGGTTTTTACGAACTTCAACCAGTTCACATGAGGATGGGCGCTGTTATTGGTAATGATGTCCACTACCTGAGTATTTTTGAGTTCTGTACTCAGGGATATTATGGACCCGTCGGCCTTGGCTCCCAGACAATGGTTCCCGACTTCCGTATGGATGTGATAGGCAAAATCCAGGGCTGTTGACCCCTTGGGAAGTTCGATTATATCTCCCCGGGGAGTAAAAACATAGATTGTGTCTTTTAAGAGTTCACTTTTGATTTCCGCAAGAAACTCGGCGGAAGAATATCCCCTTCCGTTCAGACTCTTCAGTTTATTGATAATTGCCAGGTCCTCGGAGCGAGTGCGGTCCCGACCCTGACGTCGCTTGTATGACCAGTGAGCGGCGATTCCCATTTCCGCGGTTGCATGCATCTGGTGGGTCCTGATCTGTATCTCCAGCTGCTTTCCTTCCCAGCACATTACTGTTGTGTGAAGACTCTGGTACTGATTCGATTTAGGCATGGCGATATAGTCTTTAAAGCGACCCTCGATGGGAGGCCACAATTTGTGGACCAGCCCGAGCAGGGTGTAGCATTCGCCTGTGGTATTACAGAGGATTCGCAGACCAAGAAGGTCGTGTATTTCGCCGAAGTTCTTCTGTCGACGCTTCATCTTCTGATAGATGGAAAAGAAGTGCTTCGCCCGGCTGTGGACTTCGATGGAGATGTTCTCTTTGCCGGCTTCCTGCTGAATCGTGCGCTCAACCTTTTTAAGGTAATCGGCCCTCTTGCGCTTCTTCTCCGTCATGGCTTCCTTGATCTGGGTATAGACCAGCGGATGAAGGTTCTTGAGGGCAAGATCTTCCAGCTCTATCTTTACCCAGGAGATTCCAAGCCTGTCCGCCAGGGGGGCATAAATGTCGAGGCACTCCTGGGCGATACGCTTGCGCTTTTCCTCGGGTAGATACTCCAGGGTACTCATGTTGTGCAGCTTGTCCGCAAGTTTTATCAGAATGACCCGGATATCCTTCGTCATGGCAAATAGCATCTTGCGGATGGTTTCCGCTCCCTGAACGCTTTTACTCTTTGCCCGCAGGATCGATATCTTTGTTACACCGTTAACCAGGGCCACAATCTCTTTTCCAAAGCGGCGCTGCATCTCCTTTTTTGTTCCCTCTGTATCTTCCAGGACGTCATGCAGCAGGGCGGCAATAATGGTTTCGTAATCCATCTCCAGCTGGATCAGGATCTCTGCCACTTTCATGGGGTGTATGTAGAAGGGTTCTCCGCTGGCCCGTTTCTGCTCACGATGCAGTTCTTCACCCCAGAGGAGGGCTTCCATGATCTTTTGCCGTTCCTCGGGAGTATATCGGGTCAACTGTTTTTCGAACTGCTCTATTCGTGTCTGCATGGTCCTTTTCTTCCCCGGGCTATTCGTGCTCTCCCGGCCAGGTCCCTTACCTGAATCACATCCATATAATTATAATCAATCATGGTCTCCGCAACCAGCGGTACCAGAACCGGGGACGCTTCAATTATAAGATAACCATTCTCATTAAGAGAATCCATGGCTTCTTTGATTAATCTGGGGATCAGATCAAACCCCGATTTTCCACCGTCCAGCGCCAGGGCAGGTTCCGGCCAGTTATTCTCTTTCAGATGCTCCACATAGTCGTGCTCGACATAGGGGGGGTTGCAGGTAATCAGGTCGAAGGATCCCTCTATCGAGTTCAGTAGATCGCTGATACTTGATGGAAGCGTATTTCCCGTAAGCGACCGGGCGTTGAAATCCGCCACCTCGAGAGCCTCGGAGGAGATGTCGGAGATTGAAATATCCAGAGCGGGATGTTCGGTTTTAAGGGCGACGGCAATGCACCCGCTTCCGGTACATGAGTCGTGGATTCGCCGGATTGACGGATTATCCGCAATGAGGCGCAGGGCCTCCTCCACCAGAATCTCCGTGTCCGGTCTGGGAACAAGAACCCTGGAGTCAACGTAAAAGTCGAGTCCCCAGAACTCTTTCCGGTTCCGTATGTAGGAGACCGGTTCTCCGGAAAGGCGCCGCTGAATAAATCCTTCAAACAGGGCGGCGGTAATTTCGTCTGCATTCACCGGAAGGTCCGCCAGAAGCCGCTCCTTTTTTACTCCTGCGGCATGGGACAGGAGAACCAGCGCATCCAGATAGGGTGTACTGACATCCTGCAGTCGGCGGCTCGCGGTGCTAAGTAGTTCGCGGAAAGTCATCTGTACTGTTTCCTGTTCTTCCTAGGAGGCAATACCCTTGAGCATCTCTTCCCGGGCGCTGACCTTCAGGGTCTCCAGGAGTTCTTCCAGATCACCCTGAATGATGGAATCAAGCTTATACAGGGTAAGATTGATGCGATGGTCCGTCAATCTGTTCTGGGGAAAGTTGTAGGTCCGTATGCGTTCCGAGCGGTCCCCCGACCCGATCTGGTTTTTCCGGGTGGCTGAACGTTCCGCCGCTTTACGGGCTTCCTCTGCTTCAAACAGCCTGGCCCGGAGTACCTTGAGGGCCTTGTCGCGGTTTTTATGCTGGGATTTCTCGTCCTGGCAGGAAACGACAAGCCCGGTGGGGATATGGGTAATCCGTACCGCCGAATCGGTGGTGTTTACGTGCTGTCCTCCCGCACCCTGGGCACGGAAGGTATCGATGCGCAGATCGCTCTCCAGGACCTCTATGTCGGTTTCTTCCGCTTCCGGCAGGACCGCCACGGTGACCGCGGAGGTGTGTATTCTTCCTCCCGATTCGGTAGCAGGGACCCGCTGGACCCGGTGGACACCGCTTTCGTAGCGCAGGTTTTCGTAGACATTCTTTCCGCTTACCGAAAAAACTATCTCCTTGAATCCCCCCAGCTCCATCTGGTTGGCTTCCATGATCTCGATTTTCCAGCCCCTGTCTTCGGCAAAGCGACTGTACATACGGTAGAGGTCCGCCGCAAAGAGGGCCGCCTCGTCGCCCCCGGTTCCCGCGCGAATTTCCATTATGATGTTCTTTGAATCCAGGGGATCCCGGGGAATTATGAGAAGCTTGAGGTCCCTGGTAAGCTCCTCGAGCTGTTCCTCCAGCTGCTCGATCTCCTCTTTGGCCATCTCGCGCATTTCCGGGTCAGATTCTTTCACGGCCAGTTCCTTGGCCTCCCTGTACTCCCGCTCGACGTCGAGGTATCGCTTGTAGGTGTCAACAAGTTCGCTGACCTGGGAATGTTCCTGCATAAGTTCCCGGTAACGACGAATATCCTTCATTATATCGGGGTCGGAAATCAGAGTCTCAAGCTCCTTATGCCGGAGGACGTACTCTTCAAGTTTATCGAACATAGGCTTTAGGCTTTCTCCTTGAACCTGGGGCAGGTATATATTACCAGTTCCATTTCGTTGTTGCTCTTTCCGTCATAGTCCCCGAGGGCCCGGCGTATTGTCTTGTGCAGCACACAGTTACCGTTCCTGACACAGAGGGGGCAGGCTCCGTTTTCCCTGTTGTTTATTTCAACCTTCACCGTTGTAGAATAGCAAATTTATCCCTTTTCTGGAAGAAGGCAGTCAAACCCTCAGCAGGTACCGGGAAACTGTTGTAATGCTATTCCTTCTGAACTTCCCCTGGGTTCTCCCTTTTTCTTCGGCCCTTTCCCCCTCCGAAACCGAAGAGGGAACCACAGATACCCCCGAGAATATGGGCGGTCTGGGAGACGTCATCGGCGGCGGTGATGAGGATGATCTCCTTAACCAGGTAGAGGATAACCACCAGTATGAAGGTGAGGGGAATGTCGCCGCTTCTCACGTTGGTAAAAGAAGCCAGAATGATCATCATAAAGACAATACTGGACGCTCCCAGAAGGGCGGTATGAAAGAAGAGGGTGTTTACCAGGCCGGTAATCAGGGCGGTAAAGAATATCATCCATGACAGCCTCAGGGAGCCGTGTTTTTCTTCCAGGATCGGACCGATCAGGAGAATTATCGCGAAGTTGCTCAGCAGGTGTTCCCAACCCATATGTCCGACTATGTGACTTATCAGTCGGAGGTAGGCCAGGGGGCTGGCGAAGTCAAAACTTCCCCGGGGCAGAGCGGTAAAGAAGAACAAGGTAAGATTTGAGCGGGTAACTGTATCGAAAAGGAGCACCCCTGTTGCCAGGAGTGCGAAGGTCAGAGTTACGGGGGCATTGTAGCGAATACGCATCATTTCAGAACAACCTCTATATCCTCAAGATTTTCGTTCAGGAAAAAGGATATCTCCCTGAATATGGGGCCCCGCATGAAGGGACGGACGGGACGGTAGGTACCCCAGGGCTCTATTCCCCGCAGGGAGAAATCGATTTTTCCGTTACCGTTGGTATCCAGGAAGGAACGGATACCGTATGTGCCGGGGGGAATGCCGTCCAGAGTGAAGCTTCCCGAAAGATCATCGCTGTTATTCAGTTCGATAATGGCTCCCCTGGAGAAACCGCTCTCTTCCTCATTAAAGCCGGCCTCGTCGACTAACTGCAGGTAGACTGTACCGGTTCGGCTGCCTGTGATCCTTCCGGTGACGGTATGCAGCTCCTCGGCGGACAAGCTGGAAACACACAATGACGCAAGAAACAGAAGAGAGAAAAAACAGTATTTTCCTTGCGATTGCATATACGAAAAGTGTAGCATATTAAATATAGGCTTCCAACTGATGCCGAAGGGATCTTTTATTATTACTTTAGAGGTATGGATTTTTTTGCTGAAAGGAGGGGTGTGTGACTCCCACTGTCCAGAAAGGTTTGAGTCTGCTGCAAAACGGCCGCTACGAAGAGGCGAAAGAGGTCTTTCTGCAGGTACTGTATGAGGACCCGAAGGATCCTGATGCCCTCAAGAACATTGGTATTGCGTATACCGAATTGGGGCACAACGAGGAAGCGGAAAAGACCCTCTATTACTATCTCGACCTGTATCCCGGCGATGCCGAAGCCCTGGAAGGACTTGGCTGTGCCTTTTATCGACAGAAAGCCTATTTCAAAGCCTGCGAGCTTCTGAACCGGGCTGTCGCTCTACGGCCGGAGGCACCGTCAATATACCGAAATCTCGGGCTGGCACAGCTGGCCATTGACATGAAGGAAGAGGGGTATGAGAATCTGAAGAAGGCCCATGTTATGAACCTCTTCGACTATAAAACCGCCTATGCCTATGCCGCGGCCTGTCAGAAAACAGGGCGCCTTGACGAGGCAGAGGAGATACTTACCGAACTTCTCCAGGACTATCTGCCTGAGGACCTTGAATCGACCATACGGAAGGACCTTGAACTTCTGAGAAAAACGCGCCTTCGTTGACCCTCCGCAAAGTGGCTGATACTATTCAGGGTATGGATATGCGCCATAAAATTTCCCGTGCCTACGGCAGAGATTCCGGGGATGCTGATAAGAAACCTGTGGTTCGTTCCGTTAACTGGGCCCAGTTTTCCAGTGCTCCGGACAAAGCCGGCGGCGCGAAGCAGACAAACGAGAATAAAGCCTCAACAAGGCCTCCTGGACTTCTGAAAACCGTACAGGACGGGGACGGAGTGCAGAAGGCGGCGAAATTCCTGCTTTTGCTGAACAAGGATGACGCTGCAAAGATTATGCGTCACTTTTCCGAGGATGAGCTCCTGCGAATCTCTGCAGCCATGGCGGAGGTGCGATCTGTTTCATCGGAAGAAGCAAAAAGTCTTTTAAAGGAGTTCGGGTTTCTCAAGATCCCTCCCCATACTTCCACGGGAGGTGTGGATGTGGCTTCCGCGATTCTGACCGCCTCCTTCGGAAAGGAGAAGGCCGATGAGATCCTCAAGAAGGTCGTTCCCTTCGGCGGAGAAAAGCCATTCTCCTATCTTGAAGAGTACGAGGCGCATCAGATCGGTACCCTGCTGAAAAAGGAGAGTCCCCGGGTAATAGCCCTGGTTCTGCGCTTTCTCTCCGCAAAAAAATCCTCGGCGGTCCTGAAAGGCCTTCCTGTCACTACCAGAGTCGAGGTTGTCCGGCGTTTGGGAAGAATGGACAAGGTGGATAGCGAAGCCCTGGACAGGATGCAGACAGCTCTGCGGGAAAAGATCCGGTCCATGGGCAAGGTTGTTACCCAGGAGGTGGACGGTCCCTCCACCCTGGCGGCGATTTTAAAGCACCTTTCCCTGGACCACGAAGACCGGCTGCTAAAAGGGATTGAAGAGGCCAATCCCGAACTGGGAAAAGAGATCAAGGAGAAAGTGTATACCCTGGATCTGCTGTTGAATGTGGACGACAAGGAGCTTCAGGATGTCCTCAGGACTCATCCCGACGAAGAGATTGCCAGAATGCTGAAAGGGCGGGATATGCGGGTAAGTGAAAAGGTCCTGCACAACCTGTCCGCCCGGCGCAGACAGATGGTTGAAGAGGAGATACTTCGCCTGGGTTCAATCCCCAAACGGGAGGCCGACGAGGCGGCACGAGAGTTTCTTGATTATCTCATGCGCCTCTCTGACCAGGGACAGATCCATTTTGTGGACAGGGATCAGCTGATTTAGATCCTCAGCCTCTGAGGTCGTTCCTCGGGGGAGAGAAGAAATCCAGCAGGACTGTCGGCTCGTCGTAGATGCTGACTTCGTGCTCAATCCCGATGGGTGCGTGGTACCAGTCTCCGGGAAAAAGGTCTCTTTTTTCCCCGTTGACAGTAAAGGCTGCTTTTCCCGATACAACGTAGCCCATCTGTTCGTGGGCGTCGTGACTGTGTGCGGGAAAGCTCTTGTTCGGCGGAAAGTGGTATTCCACCACCTGCAGGTGCTCACCGGTGTAGATGTACCGAACTACATCACCCTCGACAACTTCTTTACGCATCTCTTTGGCATTGAAAAAGGCCTTCCAGTTCTCCAGTGCATTCATGGAAAATACTATACCAGTGGAGATGGGAAAAATATACCCCCGTTTTTAGACGAGGGCGGTGAAACGGCTGATTCCGACAGAATTATTGAACCGGAGCCAGGGCCTCTTTTTTCGGCAGTTTGAGCATAAAAAGCGTAAGGAGGGCAGCTGCCGCGATGAGTCCCACCGGATAGGAGATTGAAGCAGGAAATCTGAAACCTTCGGGGGCCTGCATGATGTAGGTTGTTACAACAGCGGTCATGAAGGTCGCGGGGGCTGTCGCCAGCCAGTGAAAGCGTTTGTTTACGGCAAGGTAGGCTGCTGCAGCCCAGAGAACAATGGTTGCCAGGGTCTGGTTTGACCATGCAAAGTAGCGCCAGATTATGGAGAAGTCGATAAAGGTCAGCACAAACCCGATGCTCAGGAGCGGGATTGCCAGCAGGAGTCTGCTCTTGATCGGTGCCTGGTCGAGGTTGATGGAGTCGGCGATGGTCAGTCTGGCGGAGCGGAAGGCGGTGTCGCCGGAAGTGATGGGGCAGGCAATAACCCCCAGAATGGCAAGTATCCCGCCTATGGTGCCGAGGAGCCCGATAGAGACCTGATTGACCACAAGACCGGTACCTCCTTCTGCGAGGGTAGCCTGAAGTCCCGCGATGCCACCGTTAAAGAAGGTCATGGCTGCTGCAGCCCATATAAGGGCGATGATTCCTTCTCCCACCATGGCACCGTAGAACACCCTGCGCCCGTACTTTTCATTGGAAAGACAGCGGGACATTATGGGGGACTGGGTGGAGTGAAAACCCGATATGGCTCCGCAGGCAATGGTGATAAAAAGCATGGGCCAGATGGACAGCCCCTTGGGGTGCATGTTGGAAAAGCTGATCTCGGGGATCGGCATGGCGCCGAAGATCAGCGCACCGCCTATTCCCGCGGCCATGATCAGCAGCACTGCGCCGAATATCGGGTAAAAGCGGCCGATAAGCTTATCCACCGGAATGATGGTTGCCAGAAAGTAGTAGGCCAGAATCAGGATGAGCCAGAAGCTCTTCTGAGCAAATATTCCTTCCATTCCCAGGTTTGCCAGCAGTCCCGCGGGACCGTACATGAATACCGTACCCACGAGAACCAGGAGAACAACGGAGAATACCCGCATTACCATTCTCACTTTGTCGCCCAGGTAGAATCCTACGATTTCAGCAACGCTTTTTCCATCATGCCGAATGGAAAGCATTCCGGAAAAATAGTCATGAACACCGCCGGCAAAAATGGTTCCTAAAACAATCCAGAGAAAGGCGGCGGGGCCGAAAAGGGCCCCCATAATAGCACCGAAAATCGGTCCGAGGCCTGCAATGTTCAAGAGCTGTATGAGAAAGATCTTGTACCAGGGCAGCTCCACATAATCGATGCCGTCGGCTCTGGTAACGGCAGGGGTTTTCCGTGAGGGATCCATGCCGAATACTTTGTCGACAAAGGCACCGTAGACAAAATAGCCCCCGATCAATACAGCCAGGGAGAGTAGAAAGCTTATCATTCGATAACCTCCTTGAAATTAAGATTTGAGGCATTTTACTGTCTGTTTGCTGTTGTTAGGGGGGCAGGGGTACGAAATGCCGAAATTCCGGCGTGAAATGCCTTGCGTCAGGGTTTTTACAGATTAAGACGCCTGCGAAACTCTCCGATATGGCTTCGGGACACAGGGATCATTTCTCCCGTGCCTGTCAGGCGGAGCATGAAGGTATTGTTGACCCATAGGTCGATGCGCTCAACCATGGAAACATTCACAATGTAACTGCGGTGGCAGTGGAGGAAATCCGGGTGAGTCAGCTGCTCTTCTATCTGCCAGAAGGTGCCGTGGTAGAAAAACTCACCCCTGTTGCTGACAATACGGACATCCTTGCCCCGGGCTTCTGCAAAAATAATATCCTTCTGCCTGAGGGGTACGATAGTCTCACCGGCGTACAGTGGAAGGGGTTTATGCTCCGTTTGTACAGGTGTATTGAGCCGGCTTATCAGACGTTCAAGATCTTCCACCGAGGCTTGACGAGTTCTTACCCGCATCAGGGTCTTGTGCAAGCGTTCCTGGGAGACGGGTTTTACCAGATAGTCCAGGGCCTGGACCTCGAAAGCCTGAAGGGCGAACTCGTCATAGGCTGTCTGGAAGATTATAGTGGGGGGATTTTCAAGCCTGAGTATGTCCCTTGCTGCTTCGATACCGTTTTTTCCGGGCATCTGGATGTCCAGAAACAGCAAATCCGGTCGTAGTTTCCGGGAAAGTTCAACAGCGGTAAGGCCGTTTTCTCCTTCGCCCACGACTGTCATGCCCCCCGCCTCGTCAAGAAGAAAACGCAGCTCTTCCCGTGCCAGGGGTTCGTCGTCAACGATCAGGACCCTCACATCAGGCCCCCGCTGGAACTGTCACAGGCGCGGGAATCGTAAAACCCACCCTGGTTCCCTCTCCAGGAACACTCGTAATCCTGAGCCCGCTGCCGTAGAGATACTCCAGCCGTTCGTTAACGTTCCGGAGCCCTATGCTGTCGCTGTGATCCTTCGGGCTCAGGGCGGACCGTATCTTGCCGGGATCCATTCCGATACCGTCGTCCTGGACTTCGAAACGGATGCTGTTGTCCTGCTGCCGTACGGAGAGCCGGATACTCCCTCCCTGGAGTTTGCCTGCAATGCCGTGCTTGACGGCATTCTCCACGATCGGTTGCAGCGTCAAAGGCGGAAGAAGGGTATTCACCGGAGCCTCCACGGCATACTCGATACTGAGTTTGTCTCCAAAGCGGGTTTTTTCAATTTCGAGATAGGAGCGGATGTACCTGAGTTCTTCCTCCAGGGGAATCCGGGTTTCAGGCTTTTTCAGGGACCGGCGCAGAAGTTCGCTCAGGGAGATTAACAGCTCCCGGGCCTGTCGGGGTTTGGTTCGTATAAGGGAGGTTATGGTTGTCAGGGCGTTGAAAAGAAAATGGGGCCTGATCTGGCTTTGAAGTGCCTGCAGTTCTGCCGTTGCCAGGAGTTCCAACTGGCGCTGCAGCTCGCTGACTTCGATCTGGGTAGAAAAAAGTGTGGCCAGCCCCAGGGCGACCTCGGTATCCACGGAGTTTACCGTTCTGCGGCCGGTACGATACAGCTTGAGGGTCCCGACGGTCTCTCCTTTTACCTTTAAAGGGACTATAACCGCTGAGTTCAAGGAACACCCCGGTTCGGAGCAGCCGATCTCATCTCTGATGCGGGCAACACGGAAAGTACCGCTCTGAATAACCTCCCTTGTCAGACTTGTCCGGAGAGGTTCCAGGGCCTTGTGGTGGTTTTCTCCCGCTCCTTTGTGGGCCAGGCACTTTTCCCGGTCCGTAAGGGAGACGGCTGATACCTTGAAGTTTTTTAGAATAATACTTGCTGCCATCTCGGCCGTTTCCGGTGTAAATCCTGAACGCAGAAATTCGGTGGTTTCCCGTGCGGTTGCCAGGACCCGGTGAGACTGTCTGACGGCAATACGCTCTTCCTCACGAAAGGCGTCTTCCGACACGGCGATGAACATACCGATACCAACAGCATTCCCCAGAACCATGGGGACGGCAATTATCTGGACAAGCTGAAGGGCTTCGGAAAAAGGCCGGGCGATAAGGAGTATCAGGAACATCTGTATAAGCTCTGCTGCGGCACCCCAGCGGGCGGCAAAGAGCCATTTGTTCTCTGCCTTGCGAAAACCGGGACTCAGGAATCCTGCAATGACCCCCTCAGTGATGGTCGATACCATACAGGCCACGGAGGTAAAGCCTCCAATATCGATGGACCAGCGATGAAACCCCGCAACCAGGCCTGAACCGACTCCCACCAGGGGACCTCCCAGGAGACCTCCCACGAATACTCCCACCACTCTCGCATTTGCCAGGGCGCCCATTATGGGAATTCCGGTATAGGTACCCAGAATACCAATGCCGGAAAAAAAGAGCAGAAGAATAAAAATGTCCCCGGGGCGGGGATTGGTCGCAAGTACCATTCTTTTGAGAACGCGTATTCTGGTCAGTAAAAATGCGAAAAAGAGAATCAAGCCTCCCTGGCTTACCAGGTTGCGCAGCAGTATGATTATCTGATTGTCGAAGTGCATGGAATTCCCGGGATCAGAATACAACAAAGACAAAGGCTTCTCAAGTATCATTCTTCATAGTATTATTTATTCAGTTTTTAACTGGAGGTTCTTTGATATGGTCAGCAGCGGCGAGTTTTTCTCCGTCCCCATTGGGCAGGCTCTGGTGCAGCAGGGAGAATTGAGCAGGGAGCAGGTTGATCAGGTGCTGAAAATGCAGAAGAATGGCGATAAACGTCTGTTTGGTGAAATAGCTGTCGACATGGGGTATCTGGATTTATTGACTGTTATCCGTTATCTGGAGGCAGAGGACAGGGGAGAGTAAGCAGGTCAGTCTGCTCGGGAGGTTATGGTAATCTTCAGCCCTGTTGCATTTTCCATAGTCATTGAACCGTCAAGTTGACGGACCAGGGCATCTATCAGTTTAAGTCCCAGTCCATCACTGCGTTCTCCCTTATCAGGCTCCGGAAGTCCGGAACCGTTGTCCCTGTACACAATTCTCAGCAAGGAATCATTATCCTTCGACACTTTCAGGCTTATATGACCTTGCCGGGTTTCGTTGAATGCGTGTTTCATTGAATTGGTAATAAGCTCGGTAATAATTATCCCAAGTGGAGTCATGACCTTCGGTTTCACCTTCAGATTATCCACATCAACGGAGCATGTTATGTGCGGCAGCGGCGGAAAGGAGTCAGCTATTCTCTGCACCAGGGGAGGAATAAATTCGCCGGCGTTAACTTCACGGTAGTTTTCAGAACGGTACAGCTGTTCGTAGAGCAGCATCATTGTTTGCAGTCTGGCGGCAGCGTCCTTGAGTATGATCCGGCTGGTTTTGTCCTCCAGGGAACGGGCCTGAATCGACAGCAGACTGTGGATCATGTTCATGTTGTTCTTTATTCGATGGTGGGTCTCCTGGAGTAGCAGTTCCTTTTCCTCCAGCAGGTTCTGAAGCTCCTGTCTGCTTTGCCGCAGATCCTCCTCGGTTTTTTGTCTCTTCAAGGCAATGGAGGCCTGTCTCACGAAAGCTTCAATGATTTCGTTGTTCCGTATTTTGTTTCCCTTTTTCATTAGGAAGGTGGATGTCGCGTAAATCTGCCTGTCTACCATAAAGGCTATACCGTAGATGCTGTCGATCTGGAAGACTTTTTCCAGGGCACTGCATACGGTTTTTGGAATCCCGCCGAAGGTAAGTTCATGCAGCCCTCCCGAGAACTCTTCGAGTCTTCCGCCCGACAGCTCCAGAATGGATGAGTCAATTCTGTATGTATTCCCGACGGGATTTATTCCCAGGATCGAAATCAGCTTGTCGTACCTGTTCCCGATTCCCATCAGGGCTTCAGTGGTCAGCAGCTCCTGTTCCTGCTTAACCGAGTTGACGGTGATATAGGCATCCGGAACCAGGGAGTGAAGACAGTTCCCAATGTAGCTGTAGATGTCACGGTCCACGGCGGTATCCATGAACTGAACAGCTGTTTCGGCGAGAAACCGGATATTCGCCAGCTGCTCCCTGCCGGCCTGTTCGGCTGATTCCCTCTCCTTATTTTCCTGTTTCAACCGGCTTTGGGTTTCAAATAACTCGAAGGCCATGTTGATGGATTCGATTAAAACAAACTCGCCGGCGTATTTGAGAACATAACCGTATCTGGCGATTCCACGTACCTGGTCTACCATCTCTTTGTCTGCATGATTGGTGCAAAAGACTATCGGAAGATCCCTTGCCTTCAGAATGCGTTGAGCTGTATCGGTTCCATCAGGGCTTTCAGGCCCCAGATCGATATCCATAAGGACAAGATCTATTGAAGGAGCTTTTTTCACGATTTCAATGGCTTCTACCCCGCTGTGCGCGACTATGACCCTGAAGCCGTAATCTTCGAGGGTCAGCTTCTGGCTTGCTGCAACCAGGGCTTCATCTTCTACCAGGAGGATTGTTTTTTGTGCAGCGGTCATGGGTTTCCTTTGGCAGTTGCTCTCGTTCCGCCGGGTACCGGTATCTGAAATTGCCGGATTACTCTGATTATACCTGGTTTCAGCCATTTTACAATCCGGCGTACTGTCGGAATATCCGGCAAATCTTGACACCCCTTCAAGTTCAACTGTACTATGCTAATCCTATGACAGGCAACGAACTACGAAGCAAATATCTGGCATTCTTCAAGCGCCACGGCCATGCCGTTATTTCCGGCGCAAGTCTTATACCCGAGAACGATCCCACCGTTCTCTTTACCACCGCGGGAATGCATCCCCTGGTACCCTATATTCTCGGCGAGCCCCATCCGGCGGGAACACGGCTGACGGACGTGCAGAAGTGTATCCGCACCGGCGATATAGACGCTGTAGGAGACCCCAGCCATCTTACCTTCTTTGAAATGCTGGGAAACTGGTCTTTGGGGGATTATTTTAAAGACGAAGCCATCCGGATGAGTTACGAGTTTCTTACATCTCCGGAATGGCTGGGAATCAGCCCGGAGAAGCTCAGCGTAACGGTGTTTGCCGGAGATGATGATGCCCCCCGGGACGAGGAATCCGCATCCGTCTGGCGATCTCTGGGCATTCCGGAAGAGAGAATCTACTACCTTCCCAAAGAGGACAACTGGTGGGGACCCGCCGGCCAGACAGGCCCCTGCGGCCCCGACAGCGAGATGTTCATGGATACCGGCAAGGAGTCCTGCGGCCCTGATTGCCGGCCCGGCTGCCACTGCGGTAAGTATTTCGAGGTCTGGAACGACGTTTTCATGCAGTACAACAAGCAGCCCGACGGCAGCTATGCGAAACTGAAACGAAAATGCGTCGATACCGGCATGGGGATCGAGCGGACCATAACAATTCTTCAGGGCAAGGCCTCTGTCTACGAAACCGAGCTCTTTACGCCAATTATTGAAGAGATTACCCGGATATCCGGTATCGCTTACGGCGGGGGAGACGAGGCTGATACCTCCATCCGTATCGTCGCGGACCATGTAAAGACCGCGACATTTATAATCGGCGATCCCAGAGGAGTTACGCCTTCCAACCTGGGACAGGGATACATCCTGCGCAGGCTGATTCGCCGGGCCGGCAGGCACGGCCGGAAACTCGGCATCCAGGGGGCCTTTCTTGCCCGGCCGGCTAAGATTGTGATTGATATGTACCGCGAGGTCTATCCTGAACTGGCGGAGAAGATGGACTTTATACTGAAAGAACTCACCTCCGAGGAGGAGAAGTTCCTCAAAACCCTGCAGAAGGGGGAGCATGAGTTCGAGAAGCTTCTTCCGAGCCTTGAGAAGAATCCGAAGCGGCAGATCCCGGGGCGTCTCGCCTTCAAGCTTTACGATACCTACGGCTTTCCCGTGGAGATTACCGAAGAGCTGGCCGCCGAGCACGGATTTACCGTTGACAGGGAAGGTTTTGACGCGGCTTATGCAAAACACCAGGAGGCCTCCAAGAAAGGAGCGGAAAAGACCTTCAAGGGAGGGCTTGCCGACCAGTCCGAACTGACCACCAGGCTGCACACAGCAACCCACCTGCTGCACAAGGCCCTGCGTACGGTTCTGGGTGAGCACGTCAGCCAGAAGGGGTCCAACATTACCCCGGAACGGCTGCGTTTTGACTTTTCCCATCCCGACAAGATGAGTCCGGAAGAGATAAAGGCTGTTGAGGATATGGTCAATGAGCAGATCAGGCGGGACCTGCCGGTTACCATGGAGGTAATGACCCTGGAGGAGGCCCGGAAAGCCGGAGCCCTGGCGTTCTTTGGCGACAAATACGAGGAAAAGGTCAAAGTGTACAGCATGGGGGACTATTCCAGGGAAGTCTGCGGCGGTCCACACGTAAGCCATCTGGGGGAACTGGGGCACTTCAGGATTCAGAAGGAGCAGTCATCTTCCGCCGGGGTCC
>CAZKQJ010000022.1:0-75203 GCA_964554875.1 uncultured Spirochaetaceae bacterium
CCACCGGCAGAACATCCGCTGCAGCAGGTCCAGGACCGCAAAAAAGAGAAGTCCCGCCAGGCTCAGGGCCATGATGCCGGCGTACATGCGGGTGTAGGAGATCCTGGACCAGCTGTCCATGATGTACCAGCCTATGCCTGTTTGCGTGGCAAAGGTCTCCGCCAGAAACAGAACCGCGAAGGCGGTCCCCAGAGTAAGCCTCAGGGAACTGAAAATCCGCGGAAGAAGGGCCGGCAGAATCACGTGGACCAGAAGGTCCCGTCTGCCGCCCCCAAGGGTATAGAGGGAGTCGAAATAGTGCCTGTTGATCCCCGCGGTCCCATCCCGGATTTCCAGGTAGAACTGAAAGAAAACGATCAGGGCCACGAGAAAGATCTTTGAGAGATCTCCAAGCCCCAGAAAGAGCAGAATGATCGGCAGAAGGGCGATCTTCGGAACCGGAAAGAGAACATAGACTACGGGGCTCACCACAGAGTCCGCGGCGTTGACGGTCCCGGAGAGGATACCCAATATCAGGGCGGGGACGAATGCCGCCGCCAGGGCGGCCAGTACGCGAAAGAGGGATGACCCGAGATGGAGCATCAGGTTCCCTCCGGCAATCTCCATGAACATTTCACGGCCGACGGAAACAGGAGACGGCAGGAAGGGCCGGGCTACAAGGAGGGAGGCAGCCCACCACAGGACAAAGAGGAAGACCACAGCAAAGGCGGTCTTTTTCATTGCCTGCCTCCGGCGGGCTTCGCGGTAATGCTTTCCAGGGTATTCCTGATTTCGACACAGCTTGAAAAAAAGCCGCCGCTTTTTCGGTCCCCCGCCCTGGAAGATGTGTTACTGATCCTCGTTATGCCGCCCTGCATGTCCATTACGTGAATCTCATCGCTCAGATAGGCAGCTTCTTCGATGCTGTGGGTAACCAGGATAATCGTCATGGTCCTTTCCCGGTGAACGGCAAGGAGGTAGTCCTGAAGCTGTTCCCTGGTCATGGCATCCAGGGACGAGAAGGGTTCATCCAGAAGCATCAGGTCCGGGTCGAGAACCAGGGAACGCCCCACGGCGAGGCGCTGCTTCTCTCCTCCGGAGAGCTTTGCGGGATAGCTTTTTTCCTTGCCCCTCAGGCCGAGTTCCCCCAGGACCCGGCCGATCCTGGACGCCTTTTCCGTCCGCGGAAAACCCCGCAGCCTGAGGCCCAGGGCCATGTTCTCCCAGACTGTCTTCCACGGAAAAAGCCCGTACTCCTGCAGAATTACCGCCGTCTTCTCCCGGCCTTTTTGGGGGGCCTCACCGTTCAGCAGCAGATCGCCCCTGTCCGGGGAAAGAAGTCCGGCAATGAGGTAGAGCAGGCTTGTCTTGCCGCAACCCGATGAACCTATGACTACATGCAGCTTTCCCGCTTCAAAGGAGTGGGAAAGCCCCCGGAACACCCGCTGTTTGGAGGTATAATTAAAATCCAGGTCCCGGATATGAATCATCTGGGGTCGTACTGCTCCAGTTCTTCGACCAGGGTACCGAAACAGAGAGCTTCGTATACCGGGGCGGCTTCGATCATTCCGCGCTGTATCATCCAGTCGGCGGCAGAAACAATCTCCTGCGGGTCCGGAAGCCGGGGGTACTCATACTCCACAAAAGAGAAGCTCTCCTTTATCACCGGCGGAAATCCCATTACGTCCACCAGAAAATCCCGGTAGGCATCGGGATCGGCGTTGATGCTTCTGCAGGCCTCCCAGTAAGCCCGGTAGACCCGCACAAGCTCATCGGAGCGCTCCCGGAGGACCTCACCGGCAAAGAGCATGACCCCCGGATCCATGCCCAGGGCCTTGCTGTCTCCCAGGGGCACCGCACCTCTGGCCACCGCCAGGGCGTAGAGGGGTTCGGGCAGACAGGCGGCGGAGAGCTTTCCGTTAAGAAGCAGCTCCATCCTTACCGGGATCTTCGGTACCGCCAGGGGCTTGAACCCGGAATCCGGAACCCCTGCCTCTCTGAGAAGGCTGGAGGCAACATATTCGATAACGGTGTTGGAGGAGCCTCCGATCTCCTTCCCCGCCAGGTCCGCGGGGCTTCGGGCATCTGATCCCGGAGCGGCGGCCAGCCCGTAGCGCCCGGTGGTAATGGAGGCAATCCGTACATCCATGCCGCCGGTAAACAGCAGGATCGAACCGATGGTGTCGGCAATGATTCCATCGATCTGCCCGGCCTGGAAGGCCGCATCCCGTTCCACGGGATTCTGGAACATCAGCAGTTCAACCGCGGCCCCTGCGTCGGAAAAAAGGCCCTCTTCCCGGGCAACCAGAAAAGGCAGGGAATCGGCATCCGGAAGGAGTCCGATTTTAAGGACCTCCTCAGGTTTTTCACCGGAACCTCCGGCAAAGAGCAGGGCGGAAACAGACAACAGCAGAATGAGAAAAAGTGATCTTCGTTGTGCAGACATCAGGACTCCTGACCCGAATTCCAGCGACGCGTCCTGGATGACGGGAACCCCAATAGGTCAAGGACCCGGTAGAGGCTCTGGTCAACAAGCTCGTCGATGCTTTTCGGCTGGGTATAAAATGCGGGAACAGGGGGCATGATAATGCCTCCCGCCCGGGTTATTTTCAGCATGTTCTCCAGGTGTATCCCCGAAAGGGGGGTCTCCCTGGCAAGCAGAATAAGGGAACGGCGCTCCTTGAGGCTCACGTCCGCGACCCGTTCCACGAGGGAATCGGAAGTCCCGGAAGCGATGCGTCCCAGAGCACCCATGGAACAGGGGGCTACCACCATACCCCGGGTAAGGAAAGACCCCGAGGCGATGGGGGAAAAATAATCCGTTATCTCCGGCGTTTCAAGACGTCCGGCGGCGCGAAACTCCCGCAGCCACTCTTCCCTGCTCCTGCCGGTCTCCTGAAGGATTACATCCTCGCCGTTTCGGGAGAGGAGAAGATAGAGGGGAATACCCTGCTCCATCAGGAGCTGCACCAGGCGCAGGCCGTAGACCGCGCCGCTGGCTCCGGTTATGGCGACGATAACTGGAAGTTCTCCTTCAGCCATGGAGTCCTCCTGGAAGATAGAGCGCCGCCAGCACGAAGAGCAGGAATATGGGGGACAGGGCCTGATTCAGCTTATAGGCCGCGAAGGGTATCCGGTTTTCCTCGGACTTTTCGCTGTTCCAGGCTATGAGAAGTTCCCAGACAAGAATTCCCGCGGAGACGACAGCTCCCGTGTAATACCAGGCATTGAATCCGTACAGCAGACCGTGCAAAACAATCCCCCCAAGAAAAACGGTAAAACTCGCCGCCGCGAATCCGAGGGCGGTAAAGCTGCCGAAGCGGGCCGGGATCGAGCGGAGCCCGTGGCTGCGGTCGTGGTCTATATCCTGCAGGGCATAGATGATATCGAAGCCGGCCACCCAGAACATGACCGCCCCGGTGAGGGGAAAAAAGCGCAGTTCAAAGCTTCCGGTCAGGGCAAGAAAGCTACCCATGACCGCAGCGGAGCAGGTCATTCCCAGCCAGTAGTGACAGAGCCAGGTAAAACGCTTGGTGTAGGAGTAGACCATGATCATGGCTCCCGCTGCCGGCACCAGAACCAGGCAGAGGGGATTCAGCATCCAGGCGGCAACCAGGAGCAGGAGTCCGCAGAAGAAGGTAAAGAGAATCAGCTCCAGGCGGCGGACCCTGCCTGTCTGCAGGGGTCTTTCGGCGGTCCTGGGGTTCTGGGCGTCAATCTTCTCGTCCACCAGACGGTTCAGGGCATTGGCGCCGTTTCTGGCGGCCACCACTGCCAGAATGATCCAGCCGACCTTGCTCAAGGGGGGCCGTCCCGCGCTCTCGGAGAAGAGCGCTACAAGGGCAAAGGGCAGGGAGAAGAGGCTGTGCTCGATCATGACGGCCCGGCCTATGCCCCGTCCCTTCCGCAGAACTCTTCTAAGCAAAGCCGAACTCCTTCCAGCGCTCATCGACCCTTTGTTTGATCTCATCGCTCATGACGATGTCGTTGGGCCACTCCCGTTCATGCCCGTCCAGGGGACCTTTCCGGGTTGCGTCAACTCCCAGGCGCGTGCCGAAACGGGACCGTGGCGAGGCGTGGTCCAGGGTATCCAGAGGTCCCTGGGAGAAGATCAGATCACGCTGGGCGTCGATATTGTTGAAAACCTTCCACATTACGGTACTCAGGTTCTGTACATCCACATCGGCATCCACGACGATGATCATCTTGGTGTACATCATCTGCCCCAGTCCCCACAGCATGTTCAGCACCTTGTGGACCTGACCGGGGTAGCGTTTTTCTATGGAGATAATCGCACAGTTATGGAAGACCCCTTCCAGGGGCAGGTTCATATCCCGGATTTCCGGAGCCATCCGCTTTAAGAGGGGAAGAAAGATCCGCTCCGTGGCCTTTGCCATGTAGCAGTCCTCCATGGGAGGCTGCCCTACGATCGTGGCCGGATAAACGGGTTTTTTCCTGCGGGTAATGCAGGTTACATGAAAAACCGGGTAGTCGTCGCAGAGGGAGTAATATCCCGTGTGGTCCCCGAAAGGCCCCTCCCTGCGCAGAGGTTCCGCGGGATCAACATAGCCTTCCAGCACAAACTCGGCGTTGGCGGGGACCTGTATATCGCAGGTAAGGCATTTGACCGTCTCCACAGGTTTTCCCCGAAGGTAGCCGGCAAAGAAGAGTTCCGATATTCCCTCGGGAAGGGGAGCCGTGGCGGCGTAGGTTACCGCCGGATCGTCCCCAAAGGCGACCGCCACCGGCATCTTCTCTCCCCGTTCCCGGTACTTCTGAAAATAGTGGGCCCCGTCCTTGTGGTGGTGCCAGTGCATCCCGGTGCTGGTTGTATCGAAGCGCTGCATACGGTACATGCCCATGTTCTGGTTTCCCGTATCCGGATCGATGGTAAATACCATGGGCAGGGTAAAGAAAGGACCTCCGTCTTCAGGCCAGCAGGTCAGCACCGGCAGCTTCGTCAAATCCGGATCGTAATCGACGAGCTCCTGACAGGGTGCCTTGTTTACCCGGCTTGGAAAAAAGAGCCTGGCCCACTTCATCTTCGGAAAAAAACTGGCGATATCCAGCTTCCGCGCCTGGGAAAATCCCCAGTCCATCAGCTCCTCCAGCTCCCGGGCTTTTTCCTCCAGAGATTCCGCCCCCAGGGCCATGGCCATACGCTCATAGGAACCGAAGGCATTGATCAGGACCGGAAACTCCGAGCCTTTTACGGTTTCAAATAAAAGTGCCGGTCCCCCCGACTTGCTTACCCGGTCGGCTATCTCGGTTATTTCAAGACAGGGATCGACTTCCGCGCTTATACGCTTCAGTTCTCCCCTGGACTCGAGGAGCTTTATGAAATCCTGAATATTCTTGTAAGCCATGGGGGGAGTATACCGACAGAACAGGATACTGTCTATTTATGACTCAATCGATAGCTGTATTCTCAATGCCTTTCTTAGCGGGCCAGGTTGCGCCACTCGAAGGACTTGAGGACTTCCTGTAGAGGTTTTTCCCGAAGGCGGTAAAACTGTCTCCACCGGGGATCCATTTTCTCGTCCGTGATCAGTTCGGTGTAGGACGCAAGAACCATACCCCGCCCGGGATCCCGGTAACTGATAACCGGTACGGCGGTGACCCCGCGAATCGAAGCACCTTTCTCCGGAGAACGGACAAGATTTACCCGGTAAACAGCCCCTTCTCCCCGAAAGGGGATTTCGGTGTGGACCTCTTCGGGCCTCATGTGCCATGTCTGACCGCTGATAAAGTTGCCCGCGGAGTTGATTATCAGGGCGCGTCGCCCATCCTTGCGGGCCGGCATCTCCCAGGGTTGCAATACATGGGGATGATGCCCCCAGACAATATCCACCCCCGCTTCGATGAGTTCATGGAAAAACGCATGTTTATCCTTGTCGGGCAGCCTTGCATATTCCACACCGCCGTGTACCGAGAGGATAAAAAGATCGTAGAGCTTCCGTATTTCCCTGATATATTCCAGAAAGGATTCCCGGCGCTCCGGATTATGATAATTGACCCGGTTTACCAGGCTGCTCCCCTCATCCAGGTTCAAAAAGGCTGTAATGGCCAGAAACCCGATACGCATACCTTCGGCTTCAATCAATTCCGGCAACATGGGGTCATCGGCATGGCGGCGCAGACCCGACCATTGTGCACCTGTCCTTGAACGGAGGGAATCAAGGTAGTCCGCGGTGGCCAGAATTGATTCAGGCCCCTGATCGGAGGAATGGTTGTTCGCCGCCGAGAAAATTTGAAAACCCGCTTCCACTTCGGCGTCCACATAGGAGGGATGCACATTGAAACGCGGATAGTTCTGCAGAGGTTTTGATGCATCAACGGGAAACTCCAGATTCCCGAAACTGAGAAGATCGTGCTTCAGCAGGGATCCCACGCCGCGGTATATTTCTTCATACGCGGGATTAAGGTAGTTCACATCGTGGGCCATTATGTCACCGGCGAAGCTGAGAACGAAAACCTCGCCCCTCCGCGGCAGGGCCGGCTGCGGGGTTCTGCGAAGGTAATCCAGACGCTGATACAGACCGAAGATGTTTATGCAGAGAAGCAGAATTATGCAGAGCAGGATCATGGTTCCAGGGGAAACTCGCATAGGCTACCGGATAGTAGTATTGACCATGGGAGGATATTTTTCCATTCTTTTTTCACTTTTTCTTGCTATACCTTACTATTCTTATTATCTTTTTAGCCGAACAGAATGCCTGATTAAGGCGGATCAAGAGATTCGCCGCATGACAGGTAAAAAAGTCGTACCCTCCGTTTCTCCCGCACTCACATGCCCCTTCGGGGGCATGTTTTTTTAATCCATCACAATAATCAGTTAAACATATTATATACGCCATAAGTGGCACCATAAGGTTAACCGTGTAACATTATTTTGACTATAAGCACTTTATATGATATTCTGTATCAAGAGGCAGAGCCTCATTATACAGCAAACAGTTTTGTTAATACATCAGTACTGCATCCGGTAACGGCAACGGTTCAAAGAGGTTCTCCTCACAGCCAGGTATAAAGGGAGTACCGTATGCAGACAGATCTTGCCAATCAGGTATCATCAGCAGAATCCGAACAGGAACTTTTAAAAAGCTTTCAGGAGATTATTCCCCAGTTTGATCCGGAAAAGGGAGGTCTCATACCGGCCCTGCAGTCCGCACAGAATCTCTTCGGCTACATCCCCGAAGAGGCGATGCGCATGATTTCCCGCTCCATGAACATTCCCTTCAGCGAAGTAACCGGGGTGGTCAGTTTCTATTCCTACTTTTCCACCGTACCCAGAGGACGTCATGTTGTCCGGGTGTGCCTTGGTACCGCCTGTTACGTGCGGGGCGGAAAAGAGGTACTTGCTGCCATGCAGGAGGAACTGAGTATCGGAGTCGGCGAGACCACCGAGGACAGGCAGTTCAGCCTGGAGGTTGGTCGCTGCTTCGGCGCCTGCGGTCTCGCTCCCGTTGTAATGATCGACGACCAGGTTCATCAGAGGGTACGTCCGACCTCGATTCGCAGTATCCTTGAAGCCTACAGAGACGACAGCGAAGAGGAGGAGCTATGATCCAGCGTATCAAAAACAGCGAACACCTGGAGAAGATCTCCCGGGAATATACCGCGGAAAAAAATGAACAGAGCATACTCCTCTGCGCAGGAGGCGGATGTATGGCCTCTGGAGCCATGGATGTAAAATCGGCCCTTCAGGACGCCCTGAAACAGAACAGACTCTCCATACCCGTCAAGGAAACCGGCTGCATGGGTCCCTGCGCCGCAGGGCCGGTAATCATGATCCATCCGGAAAAAATAGTCTACGAACGGGTAAGCCCCGAAGATGCCGGGGAGATCGTCACCACTCATTTTATCGAAAAAAGACTTCTCAAGCGTCTGATTCACCGAAATTCCGCCTCCCGGGAAGAGGCTCCGGCCCTCGATTCCATAGATTTCTTCAAGAATCAGAAGAAGATCGTTCTGAGAAACTGCGGCCGGATCGATCCGGGAAAAATAGAGGACTATTACACAGAAAGAGGATACTCCGCCCTGGCCAATGTCCTTACCGGCATGAAGCCGGAAGATGTGGTCCAGGCAATAAAGATCTCCGGACTCAGGGGACGGGGAGGGGCAGGATTCCCCACCTGGATGAAGTGGGAGTTTACCCGCAAAGCAGAAGGAGAGCTTAAATACGCGCTGTGTAATGCCGACGAGGGGGACCCCGGAGCTTTCATGGACCGCAGCGTTCTTGAGGGAGACCCCCACAGTCTGATAGAAGGCATGGTTATCGCCGCCTATGCCATCGGCGCCCGGGAAGGCTTTGTCTACGTACGGGCCGAATATCCCCTGGCGGTCTCCAGGCTTCAGAAGGCCCTTGAACAGGCCAGGGAAGCGGGGCTGCTCGGCAAGAACATACTGAACACCGGTTTCTCTTTCGATCTCTCCATTCGGATGGGTTCCGGCGCCTTTGTCTGCGGCGAAGAGACCGCCCTCATGAACTCCATTGAAGGACACCGGGGAGAACCGCGTCCGCGTCCGCCCTTTCCCGCCCAGAAAGGCCTCTGGCAGAAACCTACTCTGCTGAACAATGTGGAAACCTATGCCAGCGTTCCCGCCATCCTGATGAACGGTCCGGAAACGTATGCCGCCATCGGAACGGACAAAAGCTCCGGCACCAAGGTCTTTGCCCTGGCCGGGGCAATCGAGACCAGCGGTCTGGTGGAAGTTCCCATCGGTACATCCCTGGGAGAACTGATCTACGATATCGGCGGGGGCATCAAGAACGGTAAAACCTTCAAAGCCGCCCAGATAGGGGGTCCTTCGGGAGGCTGCATTCCCAAGGAGCACCTTTCGGTGCCCCTGGATTACGACAGCCTCGCGGAACTTGGCGCAATCATGGGCTCCGGGGGTCTTATCGTCATGGACGAGGACACCTGCATGGTGGATGTGGCGCGCTTCTTCCTGGAATTCGTTCAGGAGGAGTCCTGCGGCAAGTGCGTCCCCTGCCGGGTCGGCACGAAGCGCATGCTGGAGATACTGAACCGGATATGCGAAGGCAGGGGAGAAGAAGGCGACATTGAGCGCCTGATCGAGCTGGGAAACATGATCAAGGAAACCTCCCTCTGCGGCCTGGGTCAAACCGCACCGAATCCTGTCCTCTCGACAATACGCCATTTCCGTCACGAGTACGAGGACCATATCCGGCGGAAGCACTGCGAAGCAGGGGTCTGTCCGGGGCTGGTACGGGCGCCCTGTCAGAGCGCCTGCCCCGCGAATGTGGACATTCCGGGTTTTGTCTCCCTGGTCAGGGAAAAGCGCTACGCCGAGGCCCTCCGACTGCATCGGGAGCGGAACCCCTTCGCGGCGGTCTGCGCCAGAGTGTGTTTTCACACCTGCGAGGACCATTGTCGCCGCTCCACCCTGGACGAGCCGGTCTCGATCCGCGGGATAAAGCGTTTTCTGGTGGAACAGGAGGTTACAATCCAGATTCCCGAGGTTCGGGAGAATCCTGAAAACGAAAAAAGACGGGTGGCCATTATCGGTGCCGGGCCCGCAGGACTTTCCTGCGGATACTTTCTTGCACGACTGGGCTACAAGCCGGAGATTTTCGAGGCCGAATCACGCCCCGGCGGCATGCTGGCCCAGACCATTCCGGCTTACAGACTTCCCCGGGAAACCCTTGCCCGGGAGGTCCGCATGATCGAGCGCATGGGGGTAAAGATTCATACCGAAAAACGCCTGGGCAGGGACTTCAGCCTTGAGAGCCTTAAACAGCAGGGCTACGAAGCGGTATTCATGGCCCTGGGAGCCCCGGAGAATCTGCCCCTGGGTGTGGCAGGAGAAGACACAGCGGGCGTTGTACAGGCCGTACCATTCCTGCGGGAGTACAATATACGGGGATCCGTCCCGGTGGGGAACCGTGTCATCGTTATCGGCGGAGGAAACGCTGCCGTAGACGCGGCCCGCACCGCGATCCGTCTGGACGCGGAGGAGGTCAGCATCCTGTACCGCAGGAGTCAGGAGCAGATGCCCGCCTACGCGGAGGAGCTGGAAGAGGCCCTCAATGAAGGCGTCGCACTGCGCACCCTGGTACAGCCGGTGGAAATAGTCTCCGACAAGAACGGCAGGGTCAGTGGCCTTCGCTGCCTGCCCATGACCCTGGGAGACTTTGACCGCAGCGGCCGTCGCGGACCGAAGGCCGCCGAAGAAGAGCCCGAGTTCATACCAGCAGACCAGATCATCATTGCAATCGGACAGCGGCTCGATCCGAAACCTGTCCTCGGCTCCCTGGCGGTGGAAACAAGACCCGACCGCTTCATTGCCGTCAACCAGATTAACGGTCAGACCTCGGTACCCTGGATTTTTTCCGGGGGCGACATGGTGTCCGGCCCCTCCTCGGTGGTATCCGCCATCGCTGCGGGAGAACGGGGCGCCGTAGGTATCGACGAATACTTAAGCGGAGAGACCCACGCCTTCTGGCGGGAGGAGTGGAACAACGACACAGCCTATGATCCCGATGAGGCCCCGGTACCCTACCCCAGAGAGAAGCTGCCTACCATAGACGTGGAACGAAGACGATCAAATTTCGACGAAGTGGAACTCTGCTGGACCGAGGCTTCGGCCATGCGTCAATGCGGCCGTTGTCTGCGCTGCGATTACGGAAAATCCCCGGTCCGCCGGGAAACAAAGGAAAAGGAGGCAGCCCGTGTATAACATTACAATCAACTCGCTCCCGGTCAGCGTAGACAGGAATGAGACCATCCTCGAGGCAGCCCGGAAAATCGGCATCCGCATACCGACCCTCTGTTTTCTCGAAGGACACGCCCCTCTGGGAGCCTGCAGGGCCTGTGTGGTCGAAGTGGAAGGTGCAAAGACCCTGATGCCCGCCTGTGCCACCCCGGTACAGGACGGCATGAAAATAAAAACCAACAGCCGCCGCGTCCGGGAGGCCCGACGTATGGTGGTGGAACTGCTGTTGAGCGAACACAACGGCGACTGCAAATACTGCGAACGGGGCGAGGACTGCGAACTCAAAGCCCTGGCCATAGAGCTGGGCATCGAGGATGAACGCTTCAGCGGTGAACGGCTTGAACCTGCCCTGGACGATTCCACCCCGGCCCTGAGCCGGGACGCAGCAAAGTGCATAAAATGCCGGCGCTGCGTTACCGTCTGCAACGAGGTACAGGGTGTTGGCGCTCTGTTCCCGCAGTACAGGGGTTTCTCCGCCGTTATAGGACCCGCCTTCAGCCGACCCCTGGACAGCGTTGCCTGTGTACAGTGCGGTCAGTGTGCCGCGGTCTGTCCGGTGGGGGCCATAACCGAGCGTAACCACATTGACGCAGTCTGGGCTGCCCTGGATGACCCGAAGCAGCATGTGGTCGTTCAGACTGCCCCGGCTATCCGGGCAGCCCTGGGGGAGGAGTTCGGCCTCGAGCCCGGGACCCTGGTCACAGGAAAAATGGTGAGCGCCCTCCGGGCCATGGGTTTCGACGCGGTGTTTGACACCAATTTTACTGCGGACCTTACGATCATGGAAGAGGGAAGCGAACTGCTCATGCGTCTGACCAGACTCCTGAAGAACCATGAAAATATCGCCCTGCCCCAGTTCTCATCCTGTTCCCCGGGATGGATAAAATACCTGGAGTACTACTATCCCGAGATGATTCCCAACGTTTCATCCTGCAAGTCGCCCCAGCAGATGTTCGGCGCCCTGGCAAAGACCTATTACGCCGATAAAATCGGCAAAAAAGCGGAAGAGATCACCGTAGTCTCGGTAATGCCCTGTACGGCCAAGAAGTTCGAAGCCCTCAGGCCCGAGATGCGTGATTCCGGGGTCCAGGACGTGGACTACGTCCTGACCACCCGGGAGCTGGCACGAATGATAAAGGGCAGCGGCGTCGCCTTCACCGAGCTGCCCGACGGTCAGATGGACGCCCCCCTGGGACTCTCCTCCGGCGCGGCGGACATTTTCGCCAACACCGGCGGCGTCATGGAAGCCGCCCTGAGGACCGTCTACGAACTGGTTACCGGACGCCCTCTGCCGGGCGAAAACCTGCATGTGCGTCCCCTTGCAGGTCTCGAAGGAATAAAAGAGGCCTCACTGATACTGGAAAACGTCAAGCCGGAGTACGATTTTCTCGAAGAGGTGGAGGTTCGTGTGGCGGTTGCCCACGGCCTCGGAAACACAGGCAAGCTCCTGGACCGCATCCAGGCCGGAAAGGGAGACTACCACTTTGTAGAGATTATGACCTGCCCCGGCGGCTGCATAGGCGGCGGCGGACAGCCCCGCTTTACCGATGATTCGGTCAGACAGAAGCGGATCGAGGCAATCTACAAGGAGGACGAAGGAAAGCCGATACGAAAGTCCCACGAAAATCCGGCGATAACCCAGATCTACGAGGAGTACCTGGGAGCACCTTTGAGCGAACGCTCCCATCATCTGCTTCACACAAAATATACTGCACGGGAGGTGGTGCAGTAGCAAAACAGTCTGTCACAGATCAGCGGACGGTGTCTTCGGACACCGTCCTTTTTTCGGCAGATGGTGACGACAGTGCTTATTGAGGGCAGGCTGGAGATCTAAAACAGGTCCTCCACTCTCCTTCCCCTCAGATCCTCTCCCAAAAATCTCTCTGTACACGTAACACAAGCCCCTTCGGTATACACCCTTCCGGTCTGGCCGGAACAGGGAATCTCAAAGGAGAAGCGGGGCGTCCGACCAAAAATCCACTCCCGGGACGAAAACTCCTCTGCCTGATCCCTGCTCAGCAGGTAGAGTTCCGCCTCCGGCGGGACCTCCTCCCACACCCCGCGGTTAAAGCTCCGCGCCAGGGCATCGATAACGATCTCCACACTGAGCCCGGGGACCATCTCGTTCAGGCAGAGCACCGGCGACCTTACAGACGCCACGCCCTTTCCCCTGATTCCCGGCAAACTCGGTTTGAGTACGGAACCCAGAAGGGAGAGATCCGAGGAGACCAGCAGGGTCCCGTGATGCAGGGCCTTCTCCTTTGTAAGGCGATACGCGCTTCCGGAGAATTTCCGCCCGCCGGCTACCAGATCGTTTCTTTCCGTTACTTCCGCGGAAATTCCCAGGTCCGCCAGAGCGCCGACAATCCGGCGGGAGTTTTCAAACTTGTCGTAGCCATGGCGGGGCCGGATAAAAGAATAATTCAGGTTTCCGAAATCATGATAAACCGTGCCGCCTCCGGTGTAGCGCCGTACCAGGGGCATGCCGTGCCTACGCAGGACTCCTATATCGGCCTCAAGAAAAGGGTTCTGGGATCGGCCTATTACCACGCAGGGACGGTTCACATACAGAAGAAGTATCTCCTCGCCGGGGCCGCTGTCCTCAAAGAGTGAACGTTCCGCGGCCAGGTTGGCGAAGGGGTCTCGAGACCCCAGAAGGATGACCCGCACTATTCCTCCCGGACTAGCGCAGTTCCGCTGTACTGAAGCCGGTACAGGTTGTAGTAGAGACCTTTGAAGGCGATAAGCTCCTCATGCTTCCCCTGTTCCACCAGATGTCCGTGGCTCAGAACCAGGATACGGTCGGCGTTTTTTATGGTGGAGAGACGGTGGGCGATTACCAGGGAGGTACGACCTTCAAGCAGTACCTTGAGGGCGCTCTGGATAAGCCGCTCAGTTTCCGTATCCACATTGGAGGTCGCCTCGTCCAGGATAAGGACCCGGGGATTCTGGGCGATAACCCGGGCAAAGGAGATCAGCTGCTTCTGCCCGGTAGAGATGTTGCTCCCCCGCTCCTGCAGCATGGTATCGTATCCCCGTGGCAGCTTCTCGATAAAGCTGTGGGCGTTTACCATCCTTGCCGCTTCAATAACATCCTTTCTGGGTATCGGTGCCCCCAGGGTGATGTTCTCTTCGATGGTCCCGGAAAAGAGAAATACGTCCTGCTGCACCGGCTGTATAAGGCGTCGCAAGGCCGACAGGGAGAGTTCCCGGATATCCGTCCCGTCAATGAGAATATCCCCTTTTTCGATATCCCAGAAGCGGGTCAACAGGTTCGCGATGGTGGTCTTTCCTGCTCCGGTATAGCCGACCACCGCCACGGTCTCCCCTGGATTTACCCTGAAAGAGAGGTTTTTCAGCACAGGTTCGTCCGGAACGTAGGAAAAATCGACCCCTCGAAACTCCAGTCCTCCCTGTACATCCCCGATACTCTCTGCGTGCATGGTTCCGGTATCCGGGATTTCCTGCCGGGTATCCAGAATTCCGAAGATCCGCTCTCCTCCGGCCATGGCTGACTGCATGATGGTGAATTTTTCCGACAGATCCATAACCGGCTGGTAGAACATCCTGATCAGGCTGATAAAAGCAATCAGTACTCCCAGGGAAACCGAAAGCTCCACAAACATTCCGGCGCCGAAATAGAGAATCACCCCGGTGGAAACGGTGGTAAGAAAATCAATGAAAGCACGGAACGGGGCGAACACGAAGAGCTCCTTCATTGAGGCGTCATAGAGCTCGTCGTTCCTCCTGTCAAAGGCCTCTCCCACAGCCTTCTCCCGGCCGAACATCTGCACAACCTCCATTCCGGAAAGGTGCTCGGAGAGATAGGCGTTGACCTTCGCTACCCCGGAGCGTACAAGTCGGTAGGCTTCCCGGGCTTTGACCCTGAAATAGAGGGTCGCGACAATCACCGGAGGCAGGGTAAATACGGTAATGGTTGCGAGCCGGGGATTCATCAGATAGAGGGTTATGACCACCCCTATCATCAGACTGAAGTTCTTGATAAAGGAGATCGCCACGGTGGCAAAGAGCTCGTTGATGGTATCCACATCGCTGGTAAGCCGGGAAACGAGGCTTCCCACCGGGGTCCGCTGCAGGTAAGCCAGGGACTGGCGGAGCAGATGTCCCAGCAGGGAGAGTCTTAAGTCCCGCATTACGTTCTGCCCCAGGGCGGCCATGATGTAGATCTGCAGGAAGGTAAAAACCAGATTAGCCGCCAGGAGTCCCAGGTAGAGCCAGGCATTATCGGCAATCCCCATGCGGTCCGAACGTCTGAGGAGCCTTCGTTCCCGGGTATCAAAGGAGTCCAGCAGCTCCCGGGTAAAAGCAAAGCCTTCACCTTCCCGCTGAATTCCGCTTGTGTCCGGGTCCAGCAGCTCTTTGACCCGCTCCCACTCCTCCGGAGAATAGTCACCGGGACGGACAAGGTACCATCCCCCCTCATCCAGGGCACCGGCATCCCGCAGACGCCGTTTCTCCTCCCCCGTAAGGGACGAAGCGATATCCTGAGGCAGATACACAAGGCCGTCCTCCCCGGATAGAACAGCGGGATCATCGACCCTGGCTTTGAGTCCGGTCCCTTCGGCTCCGCTGTCCTTTTGGGGACTGTAGCGCAGGTAGTAGCCCATTATATGGCGGTCAATGGCCCGCTGAAGCACCACGGGACCTGCAAGTTCAGCAACGGTGGCCGCCAGCAGGGCGATCACGGCCACCAGGGCAAGGGCCTTGTAGGGCTTGAGGTAAGCTGCAAGACGGCGGACAATCTTCCAGTCGAAGGCTTTCATCTGAAGTTCCCCGCCCCTCATGCCGATTCCTCCTCTTCCAGGCGCTGAAGGTTCGCGATCTCTGCGTAGAAGCCCTCCTGCCCGATCAGCTCATCATGGGTCCCTGACTGAACAATGACCCCCTCATCGAGCACAATAATGTGGTCCGCGAATTTGAGGGTCGAAACCCGGTGGGATATGAGAATATTGGTCTTTCCCCTGCGAAGCTCGATAAAGCCTTCCAGAATGCTCTCCTCCGTGGAGGTATCCACCGCCGCCAGGGCATCATCGAATACGAGGATTTCCGGCCGCGTCAGCAGGGCCCGGGATATGGCAATACGCTGCTTCTGGCCTCCCGATAGGGTTATTCCCCGCTCCCCCACCTCGGTCTCGTAACCATGAGGGAAAAGCCGTATATCCCGGCTGATGGTGGAGGCCTCCGCCGCCGCTTCCACGGCCTCCCGGGGGGCATCATCAACACCGAAAGCGATATTGTCGCTCAGGGTGCTTGAAAACAGAAAGGTCTCCTGGGGAACGATACCGAAGGTACTCCTCAAACTGGAGAGTTCATACTCCCTGACGTCTCTGCCGGCGATATAGACAGTTCCCGGAGGGGTATCCAGGAGCCTGGGAAGCAGCCGTATAAGGGTGCTTTTCCCCGAACCAGTGCGCCCCAGTATACCAAGAGTCTGTCCCGGATGAACCCTGAAGGAGACATTCCGCAGGGCGGGAACCAGGGAACCGGGATAGGTGAAACTCAGGTCCCGTACTTCGATGGCTCCCGACTGGGGACAGCAGACTCCCTCATCCGGAGACCTGATCTCCGGCTCTTCCCGGAGAATCGCGTTGATCCGGGCCAGGGCCGCCCCTCCACGCTCCAGCATATTGACGGTAAAGCCCATACCCAGCATGGGCCAGATAAGCATTGCAAGATAACTCATGGCGGCGACAAAATCACCTGGACTCATACCGCCCTCAAGGACCGACAAGCCTCCAAAACGCAGCAGCAGGAGGGTCACGATGCCGCCGAGAAAGTGAATCATCGGAAAGGCAAAACCCCACAGCCGTACCAGGGCCAGGTTCCGGCGCTTGTAGTCTTCGTTTTTTCCGGAGAAGACCTTGAGGTTGGAATCCTCCCGGACAAAGGCCTTCAGAACGAGTATTCCGCTCAATGCCTCCTGCACATGGCTGCTCAAAGCGGCATAGCCCTCCTGAACGGCCTTGAAAAGACGTCCCAGAAAACGCCCCATTCCCAAAACCTGCAGGGTAATAAGGGGAAAGGGGGCAAGCACGATCAGGGCAAGATGAGGAAACTGGAAGACTATAATCGCGATAATGAACAGAGTCATGAAAAGACCGTCGAAGAGGGCCACGAAACCCATCCCCGAGGCCATGCGTACATGGTGCATATCCCCGGTAGCCCTGGCCATGAGATCACCCGTTGAGCTTCGTCCGTAAAACGAGGGAGAGAGGGTCAGCAGGTGTCCGAAAAGCCGGGATCTGAGTTTCTTTTCGATTTTCCGGGAAGCCCCGTGAATATAGTAGCGCCATCCGAAGCGTCCCACAGCCACCAGAAAGGCAATCCCCACCATCAGCAGTACCATCTTCCCAACCCAGACAAGGTCCACATTTCCGGCGGATATATGGTCGATAAGCGATCGAATGAGCTGGGGAAGAAAGAGCTGTCCAGCGTCGGTGATGAACAAAAAAAGAAAGCCCATGGCGTAGCGGCCCGCATAGGCCTTGTAATAGGGAAGCAGGGTACGGAATTCCTTCAGCATTGCGTGTTATATCCTCAAGTAGTTCGTATCGAGCGCCATCGGCAGGACGATTTTCTTTAGATGTGCCGTTGGCTAAATGTAGCCAAAGCGTTTGATCCAGTCAATTTGTCTGGAATGATTTCCATACCCCTTGACGAAAATTGTGAAAAGTCCTAGGATTCGCTTCAATTACTGTGAATTATTTCACAAACAGCGGGAGTTCCAATGAAAAAGCCCCCACCCCTTCCCAGCCTGGAACGGCTGTGCGGAATCTACGGACTGCTGGACAGCCTGCCGGAATCGGACCGGGGCAGGGTCTCATCCAGGGAGCTGGGACGCGCCATCGGACAGACAGCGGAAACGGTACGCAAGGACATTGCCCACATGAAGGCGGATATCGTATCGGCGGGAGGCTATGATCCGGCGGAACTTAAAGGGGCAATCGCATCCTACCTGGGGCTGAGGGAAACCCGCAGGGCCTGTATCGTGGGGCTGGGCAGACTTGGCCAGGCAATCCTGCGGTATCCGGGGTTTCAGGACGCCGGCATCGAGATATGTGCCGGCTTTGACAGGGACACGAACAAGCTGGAACTGCTCATATCGCCGATCCCTTTGCTGCCGTCCCACCGGATTGCCGAGTATGTGCGGGCGGAGAAAATCAGCCTGGGGATAATCGCGGTTCCTCCCGACCAGGCCCAGATTACAGCCGACCGCCTGGCCGAAGGCGGCATTCGGGGAATTGTAAATTTTACAGTCCCGGTATCGGTACCGGAGACAGTAAGCATACGGCATGTTTCGGTTCTTGACGAATTACGTATTCTGGCCGCCTTAACAGACGGCACAGCTTAAATACAGGCAGGAGAAATGATATGCACAGGATTTTGACCCTCAACAAAATTGCCTCCAAAGGTCTGGACCTTTTTTCAAGGGACCAGTACGAAGTTGCCTCCGAGATAGGCCATCCGGACGCGATCATCGTCCGGAGCCAGGACATGCACTCTCTGACGATTCCGGAAACCGTCAAGGCCATCGCCCGGGCAGGAGCAGGAACCAATAATATTCCCGTGGAAACCTGTTCCCAGCGGGGAATCGTTGTATTCAATACTCCGGGGGCCAACGCGAATTCCGTCAAGGAGCTTACCCTCACCGGGATGTTCCTGGCCTCCCGGAAAATATACCGGGGAATACAGTGGGTAAAGAGTCTGGCCGGAAAGGGAGACGAGATTCCCGCCCTGGTGGAAAAGGGAAAGAAGGAGTTCACCGGCAACGAAATCCGCGGCAAGAAGCTGGGAGTAATCGGTCTGGGGGCCATCGGTGTGGACGTGGCCAACGACGCCGAACGTCTGGGAATGATAGTCAGCGGCTACGACCCCTTCATTTCTGTGGAAGCGGCCTGGGGGCTCTCACCCAGCATCAAAAAGGCGGAGACCCTGGAAGCCCTGATCGCCGAATCAGATTACATCACCGTTCATATACCCCTGAACGATCGGACCCGGGGCATCCTTAACCGTGAGCGCTTTTCCAGGATGAAAAAGGGGGTGAAGGTTCTGAACTTTTCCCGGGGCGGACTGGTGAACAACGCCGATATGCTGGAAGCGATTCAGGCAGGAATTGTTGACCGTTACGTTACCGATTTTCCCGACGACACTCTCCTGCAGAACGACAACGTAATTGCCATTCCCCACCTGGGGGCTTCCACTCCGGAAGCGGAGGAAAACTGCGCGGTAATGGCGGCACGTCAGCTGATCACCTTCCTCGAAACGGGAAACATAATGAACTCCGTCAACTTTCCCGACTGCTCCATGCCTCTTACAACCGATACCCGGATCATCATAGCCAACAGGAACATCCCCAACATGGTTGGTCAGATCACTACCATCCTTGCCGAAGAGTCCATGAACATTTCGGAGATGATTAACCGCCACAAGGACGGCTATGCCTACAACATCATCGATGTCGAATCCCCGGGGACCGATGCCCTACTGACAAAACTCAAGAGCATTGAAGGCGTAGTAATGGCCAGGATCATCGATAAAAACTAAAAGATTGCTTGACCGATAGAGTCGGGTCCGCCTATCCTGAAGCCCGTAGTATGGACACACCGGGCCCGACGTATCCGCAAAACCAGAACCTTCCCGCTTCCGACACCGCTTCTGTTACACAGTCCGCAATCCCCCTCCCGGGAATCGTATTTGATCTGGACCTGAGCGAAGACGGTATCGCCCGGGTGCTGGATATCGGCCCGCTGCCGGAGCCTGTTGCCCGGCTGCATCCGGACCCTGCCGATGCTCTGCACTCCCTGCTGGGGGAACACTGGCGGAAGCTTGAGAGTCTCTCCGGGAAGACACTGGCGACCGGGATCCCGGAGACCATCGATATTCCGTTGACAATGGCCGGAGGTGCAGCGCCGAATCCCCGCTGGTTCATGCTTTCCGTCTCCCCGGACCTTTCAAAATCCGGAACCGGGAAAGTCCACGCCCTTCTGCTGGATATTCATCATAACCATACAGCTTCGGAAGAACTGGTCCGGGCCAAAGAAACGGCGGAGCAGGCGAACCGGTCCAAAACTGAGTTTCTCGCCAATATAAGCCACGAACTCAGAACACCCCTGAACGGTATCATCGGTATGACGGATCTGCTCCTGGAAACAAGCCTGACGAATGAGCAGGCCGAGTTCGCCCATACGGTCAAGATTTCCAGCGACTCCCTGGTGGCCATAATCAACGACATTCTGGATCTCTCAAAGATTGAAGCGGGAAAGCTGATCAGTATCGATAAAGCCCCCCTCAATCTTTACTGTCTGGTTCGTAGTGTCTGCGAAACCCTGCTTCCCGCGGCGGAGAGTGCCGGACTCGACCTGCTTTTCTTTTATGATCCCCGGCTTCCCCTGGAGTTCCGCGCCGATACGGCCCGGCTGAAACAGATTCTGTACAACCTTGTCGGCAACGCCGTCAAGTTCACCCCCGCAGGATACATCATGGTAAAGGTCGAATCCGGCAGGTCCGGGCCTGGGGACAGTGAAATCCGTTTCAGCGTCGTGGATACCGGGATTGGAATACCCGAGAACAAACAGGAACTGATTTTCGAAAAATTCAGCCAGGTCGACGCCTCCATTACCCGGCGTTACGGCGGCGCGGGTCTGGGACTGCCCATAAGCCGCTCACTTATCGAGGTCATGGGAGGAAGCTTGAGCCTCAAAAGCAGGGAAGGCGAGGGTTCCAGTTTTACCTTCAGCCTGACCCTGGAGCGTGAACCGGAAAGCGCCCTGTTCAGGGAGCTTCTTGATCTTGAAAACACGCGGATCGCCCTCCTCTGCAGAAACCGGAGAATGGAAGAACTCTACGCCTCCTATATCCGCTCATGGAAGGGCAGCCCGGTAACCCTGAAGAAGAGTGATGTTCTCCGGGAAAACCGGGGCGCTTTGATCACCGATTTGCCGGCGAAGGAGCTTGAAGCCATCAAGCCGAATCTTTCGCAGGCGCAGATGCTGATAATCATCGCCGACATTCGAAGCATCCATACATACGGAAAAATCGGTCTGGAAAACAGTATTATAACAAATCCGCCCTTCGACCTGGTAAGGATTGTGGAAGCTCTTGGGGGAAGGAAAAGAGTGGTGACTCCGCCTGGTTCCAGACCTTCGAATGATCCATCCCCCCTGCGCAGGATACTGATCGCCGAGGACAACGAGATTAACCAGGACGTACTTACCAGGATCTTTGAACGACTCGGATGCAGCGTAACACTGGCGAACGATGGGGATCAGGCCCACAGGATCTGGAGTAAAGACAGCTTTGACGCGATCTTTATGGACTGCCAGATGCCGGGGGTGGACGGACTCGAGGCCACCCTCCGTATACGTTCCGACGAACCTGATGATCAGCATATTCCGATAATAGCTCTTACCGGACATGCCATGCCGGGAGATCGGGAACGTTTTTTGTCTGTTGGAATGGATGATTACCTCAGCAAACCGGTCAGCGCTGCAGACCTGAAAAAAGCGCTGGAACGCTGGACGCGGCAGGCAGCAGAAAAGACACAGTAAGGCAGGGCCCCCGTCGGGGAGCCCTCATTTCAAGCTCCGCAGCCTGTCAGCCGGCGGAGAACTTTTTATTGACGATCATGGCGATCGACGCGTCCCCGGTAATGTTGGCGGCGGTTCCGAAGGAATCCTGAATAAGGAAGAGGGCGAACATCAAGCCCATGGCCTCCTCGCCGAAGCCGAGAACACCCGTCAGCACCGGCCAGGCCGCCATGATCGACCCCCCCGGGACCCCGACGGCTCCGACCTCGATTACACTGAGGAGCAGGATAAAGAGGATAACCGGCAGCAGCTCAGGCATTGTCTGATAGGTAAGCATGGAAACCGTCAGGGCGCTGATGGTAATCGTCATGCCCGAGCCGGAGAGGTGGGTCTGGGAACACATGGGAAAAACAAAGTCCGCCACGTCCTCTTTCATGTTGGGGATCAGTTTTCCCTGAGCTACGGAAACCGGCATGGTTACCGCGCTGGAGGTGGTTCCCCAGGCGGTCAGGTAGGCGGGAAACATCAGCTTGAATACAGGAAAAGGATTCTGCTTGGCGTATCCGCCGGCAATGAGATACTGAATGAGCAGCCAGATCCACTGCAGCAGGACAATTATCACGAGCATGATCCCGAAGACCCTCATTTTCGGCCAGAGATCACCCTGGTAGGCGATACCGGCAAAAACTGTCCCCACGTAAAAGGGAACAATCGGAATAATCACCCGGCGGATCATCTCTCCGGCTATGTCCCGGACCTCTTTCAGCGTCTTGAACAGGGTCTCCGACTGGACCAGGGTCATGCCGATACCCAGCACAAAGCCCAGGACTATCGAGGTTATCAGGGATTCGGAAAAAGGATAGGGAATGCGGATGTTCACGATATTCGGCGGCAGTTTACGGGGTTCGATATCCACCATTCCAAGCTCCGTCAGCCCGGGAAAGATGCCAAAGAAGGCGGCGATGACGACCGCCCCGAGCACACAGGCGATCACGGTGTAGACATAGGAGAGTCCCACGGTAAACCCGAGCATGCGTCCCGCTTTTTTCCCCATATCAGCGATACCCACAGACAGAAAGGAGATCATGATAATCGGGAGGAAGAACTGAATAAGGTCCTTCAAAATCGATTTTCCGAAAACCACCACATTCAGGAGCCATTTTGTGGCCCCCCAGTTGCCGGCATACGTACCGATGAGGATACCGAGAAGAATCCCCAGCAGCAGCTTGAAAATTAGTCTGAACTGTTTCATACCCACTCCTTGCGCTTTGTTTCGGCCGGTACAACTGTCCGGTCCGTTTCTATTTTTCCAGGACCTCGGAAACCGCCTGGATCACTCTGTTTACATGTTCCCCGCTGACATCGTTATGGGTCACCATCCGGATCCTTGTCTCGTCGCAGACCTTGACCTTGATCGATCGATCCAGAAGGGCACCTGCCAGCTCCGCCGCCCCTGTTATCCGGGGAGAGACATCCAGGTTGACGATATTCGTCAGCACCCCGCCGCGGTCGACCCGCATGCCCAGGCCTTCCATGCCCCGCCGCAGATTCTCGGCGTTTTCGTGGTCCTCAGAAAGACGCCCGGCCATCTTTTCCAGGGCGATGACCGCCGGGGCGGCCACGACCCCTGCCTGACGCCAGCCGCCGCCGAAGCGCTGTTTTATGCGCCGGGCTTCGTCAATGAAGGAGCGGCTTCCAGCCAGTATGGATCCCATCGGGGCGGCCAGTCCCTTGCAGAGACAGAAGGCGGCGGCATCGCAGTCCTTCAGCAGCTCTTTTACATCCACAGCCAGGGCGGCGGCGGAGTTGAAGATCCGGGCACCATCCATGAAGACCCCCATTCCCGCCCTGTGAGCGGCGGCGGCAGCCCCGGCATATACATCCGCCGCCAGGGCCAGTCCACGGTTCAGGTGGAAGGAGTTTTCCAGGCAGAGCAGAGAATGACGCGCCAGCTGGACCCCCTGCTTCGCAATGGTTTTCTCCAGGGAGGAGATATCATAGCTGCCGTTTTCATCCGCCACGATCCGGGGCTGCACCCCCGCCAGGGCCGCCAGGGCGCCGGTTTCCAGGTTATAGATATGGGAATCGGCATGAACCAGAACCTCGTCTCCAGGGCGGGTCATGACGGCTACGGCAATCTCGTTGCTCATGGTCCCGGAGGCAGTAAACATGGAGGCTTCCATACCCAGCAGCTCTGCTGCCAGCTCTTCCAGACGGAGAACCGTGGGATCATCCCGCAGGATATCATCCCCCACTTCGGCTTCCGCCATTGCTTTTCTCATTTCCGGTGTCGGTCGTGTAACCGTATCGCTTCGAAGGTCAATAATTTCAGGCATACGCCGAGTATACCATATACGGAGCCGCTTGAGGGAGAATCTGTCAAAACCACGAAGACTTTCCCCGCTTGCCGCCCCGTCCCTTCCGTGGTAGCATAGCTTTCTATGACACATCACACAGGGAATCATTTCGCCTCCGAAAAGCGCGGTCTTCTGCAGACCCCGGGGAGCATAATTTTCAGCCTGTTATTAGGAGTATTTTTCATGACCAGCTGCAATGCTCAGCCAGAGTTCAACGACGGGCTTTACGCCGCCATCAACACTGCCAAGGGAACGATATACCTGGAACTCGAATACCGGAAAGCCCCTTTGACGGTATCCAATTTTGTAGGTCTTGCCGAAGGGAGCATCGACCATGATGAAGGCGACGGTCCTTTCTACGACGGTCTCAACTTTCACCGGGTGGTAGACGACTTCGTCATCCAGGGGGGCTGCCCCCAGGGAAACGGCACCGGAGGTCCGGGCTACAGTTTTCCCGATGAATTTCACCCCGAGTTGCGTCACGACGGTCCGGGAATCCTCTCCATGGCCAACAGCGGCGCCAACACCAACGGCAGTCAGTTCTTTATTACCCACCGGGAAACCCCCCACCTTGACGACCGTCATTCGGTGTTCGGCCGTGTTGTCGAAGGAATGGAGGTGGTCAACAAGATAGAAGCGGGCGACCGGATTACTTCCGTAGAGATCCTGCGCGTGGGCCCCCAGGCGGAAGCATTCAGCGTGGACCAAAACGGTTTCGATGAGCTTATCCAGAAGGTTCGAAAAGAGACCGCGGATAAAAAGGCCGCCGCCCAGCAGGGATTATTGAAGCAGGTCACCGACAAGTGGCCGGGCCTTTCCTCCACTGAATCCGGGGTATACTATGAAATCCTGCAGCCCGGCGCCGGACAGGTCGCGAACGCAAAACGCCCGGTCACCGTGCATTACGAGCTCAGCCTTTTGAACGGCAACGTAATCCAGTCAAGCTTCGGCGGAGACCCGGTGGAGTTTTCTCTGGACAAGGTAATACCCGGATGGCGGGAAGGTATCCTTGCAGCAGGCGGCATGAAGGCCGGAGAAAAGAGGCGCCTGGTCATTCCCCCGCACCTGGGATACGGTGAACAGGGGTATCCGGGAGTCATTCCTCCCAATTCCTTTCTGGTTTTTGTTGTTGAGTTGTTGAAATAACAATGCCGGTATGAGTATTTTGAGTCAAATCAATACACGAGGTAAAACATGAGACGCTATCTGCTGATTCTTCTTGTACTGCTGACCTTCGCCCTTCCCGTCGCCGCCAACGACATCGGCGCAGGGATCATTATCGGCGAACCTACGGGCCTGAGTTTTTCCCTGAACAACCAGTTCGTTCTGGGTGCAGCCTGGTCCTTCCGGGAGTATGTGCACCTCCACGGGGATTACATATTCCTGCGGAGCGGAATCGAAAAGATCGAGGAGGAGATCGCCAAACCCTTCAGCTGGTACCTCGGCGGAGGAGCCAAGGTGAGGATCTTTACCAGGGACAAGGACACCGACGATTCCGCCGTCGGCCTGGGCCTCAGAGTCCCGGTGGGGGTTACCTTTTACCCCGCGGAAAAGATCGAACTCTTCCTTGAACTGGCACCCGGAATAGCCCTCTTTCCCGATACCGAAGGAGATCTTGACGGCGGTATCGGCATCCGGTACCACTTCTGAAAAAAAACGCTGTCCGCTTCGTCTGCTCCTCCTGCGGGCACGTCGAAGCAAAATGGCTCGGCCGCTGCCCCTCCTGCGGGGAGTGGAACACCCTTCTCGAGGAGAGTGGCTCTCCCCGGGAGGGGAAAAAGCCGTCCTCCCGACGTACAGCACATAAGGCTGAGACCCTATCCCGTATACCCGAGGATGCCGTCCAGCGGCTGGATACGGGCATTCCTGAACTGAACCAGGTTCTGGGAGGCGGCATGGTCCCCGGCAGTTCAGTACTCATCGGCGGTCAGCCGGGAATCGGAAAGTCGACCCTGCTGCTCCAGGTATCCCGGAGCGTCCGCTGCTCCGGTACCGTCCTGTACATCTCCGGAGAGGAATCCCCCCGGCAGATCGCCATGCGTGCCCGGCGCATCGGGGCCGCTTCGGACTCGATAAAGGTCCTCTGTGAAACCGACGTTAACGGCCTGCTGCGGCACCTGGAGGCCATACAGCCTGCCCTGGTGGTGGTGGATTCCATTCAGACCCTGATTTGTGAAGAGCTCGGTCCGGTACCGGGAACGGTGAACCAGATAAAGTACGGCAGTCACGAGCTCAGCGACTGGTGCAGGGAACACCAGGTCCCCCTCTTTCTGGTGGCCCATGTAACCAAGGAGGGCTCCATTGCCGGTCCCAAAGTGGTGGAGCACATGGTGGACGCGGTGCTCTACTTCGAGGAGGCCGAGGGGGGTATCCGGCTCCTCCGGGCAATGAAAAACCGCTTCGGCCCGGTGAACGAGCTGGGAATCTTTTCCATGGAAGAGCGGGGACTCATCGGCGTGGACAATCCCTCCTCCCTCTTTCTGCAGAACCGCGAAGGAGGACTTCCGCCGGGAGCGGCCATTGCTCCGGTGTATGAGGGGAGCAGGGTGCTTCTGGTGGAGATCCAGGCTCTTACGGTTCCTGCAAAGAGCGGCATTTCCCGAACCTTCGCCGACCGCATAGACTCCCGCAGGGTGTCCCGCATCGCAGCGGTCCTGGAAAAGCACGTTGGCCTCCGATTCAGCGACCAGGACCTCTACGTCAACGTCGCAGGGGGTATCCGGCTCGATGAGGTGGGTATCGATCTGCCCCTGGCAGTGGCCCTCTACTCCGCCCGTACCGGCCTTGCCGCTCCGGAAGGCACGGTATTCGCCGGAGAGGTCAGTCTTGCCGGAGAGGTGCGCCCGGTTCCCCAGGCGGAGATGCGCAGCAAGGCTGCGGAGAAGCTCGGGTTTTCCGCCCTCATCGGTCCCGGCAAAAATGGGAATAAGGATGGAAAGGGAAAAAACCTCCGGGGACTAAAAGAGACCCTGGCGGAGCTCTTCTCGGTAAAAAAGAACTGATCCTCCCCGCTGCGGGAGAATTGAGGAGCATACCATGTATCAGCTCTATTTCTATGTCCCTGAATCCCATAAGGAGAAGGTAAAAGATGCCTGTTTTAAGGCCGGAGCCGGAGCTGTAGGGGAGTACAGCCGCTGCTCCTGGGAGGTAAAGGGAAGCGGACAGTTTCTGCCGGGAGATTCAAGCTCTCCTTTTCTGGGTACAAAGGGTCAGCTTCAGACGGAGACTGAATATCGT
The DNA here is from genome assembly GCA_964554875.1 of uncultured Spirochaetaceae bacterium. Taxonomy (GTDB): domain Bacteria; phylum Spirochaetota; class Spirochaetia; order JC444; family Marispirochaetaceae; genus Marispirochaeta. The sequence continues at coordinate 26,861 of CAZKQJ010000022.1, forward strand.
GTGGAGATGGTCCTGGAAGAAGGCGCCAGGGAAGCAGTTATCGCAGCCCTGAGAAATACCCATCCCTACGAAACTCCCGCTTTCGGACTTCTGCGAATCGAGATATAATCTCTGCAGATCATGTCAATGTAAAATCAGGAGTACGGAATCAATGAACTTTCCAAAGGATTTTCTTTTCGGTTCAGCTACGGCCAGCTACCAGGTAGAAGGTGCCTGGGACAAGGACGGCAGAACCATGAGCATCTGGGATACCTTCTGCAGGACCCCCGGAGCGGTCCGCCACGGCCATACAGGAGACAGGGCCTGCGACCAGTACCACAGATATCTGGAAGATATCGATCTTATGTACCGGGCGGGTATCCAGTCCTATCGCTTTTCCCTCGCCTGGCCAAGGATCTTCCCGAAGGGCGGAAGCACCCCCAATCCCGCGGGAATCGACTATTACAATCGCCTTACAGACGCTCTCCTCGAAAAGGGCATAACTCCCGCCATTACCCTCTACCACTGGGACCTTCCCCAGGAACTCCAGGACTCAGGGGGCTGGACCGTAAGAGAAACTGCACAGAAGTATGCCGATTATGCGGCGTTCTGCTTTGAGAACTTCGGAGACCGGGTGGAGACCTGGATTACCCTGAACGAGCCCTGGTGCTCATCCCACCTTGGCTACCTGCATGGCGAACACGCACCGGGGATTCGTGACCGTGCCAAGGCCTACAGGGCGGTACACCACCTTAATCTGGCCCACGGTCTGGCGGTACAGTGCTTTCGCAGCATGAACATGAAGGGCAGAATCGGCATAACCCTGAACCTGAGCACCCCCCGACCCGCTACACGCCACCCGGAAGATCTGTATGCCGCCGATCGTGCCGCCGACGGACAGAGCAGAATCTACATCGATCCGATCCTCGGAAAGGGCTATCCCCAGCGTCACCTCGATATAGAACCGGCTGTAAGCATGCCTGTAGCACCCGGAGACATGGAAATAATCTCATCCCCCATCGATTTTCTCGGCCTGAACTACTACTGGGAGGATACGGTACAGTATGAGGCCTCCGCAGCAGAGGAGTTTGTCGTCGTTCCCTCCCATCACAAAAAGACCGCCATGGGCTGGGACATAGTGCCCGAAGGTCTGTATCGGCAGATCAAATGGGTCCACGAAAACTACGGCCCCCTGGATCTCTACATCACTGAGAACGGCGCGGCCTTTCCGGACCGACCGGACGAGAGCGGAATACGCTGCCATGATCCGGAGCGTATCGGATATTTGAGGGAGCATCTTCGGGTCTGTAAACGCATCTGCAGCGAGGGCATTCCCTTGAAGGGCTATTTTCTCTGGTCCCTTCTGGACAATTTTGAGTGGGCCCACGGATACACGAAGCGTTTCGGGATAATCTATACCGACTACGGCGATATGCGGAGGATCCCCAAGGACAGCTACTATTTTTACCGGGATGTCATAGCGGGAACCGAGCCGCTGTAGAACGGCACCCGGAAGCCCGACGCCCCGTCATGACAGGCGGTCCCTGTAATCCTCGTAGCTGAACTCACGCACAAGTTCGCGACTGCCGTCTCTCCTGACAATACCGATGGAAGGATGGGCTACCCCGTTGAACATGCTGGTCTTTACCATGGTGTAGTGAATCATGTCCTCGAATATGATCTCATCCCCCACGTCCAGGGGCCTGTCGAAGAGCCAGTCTCCCATTACGTCCCCGGCAAGACAGCTGTTTCCACCCATACGGTATCTGTAGCCCGAATCGTCCTGTTCGGACGCAATCCTCGCCCCCCGGACACGGGGCTGATAGGGCATCTCCAGACAGTCGGGCATGTGGGCGGTAAAGGAGACATCCAGGATCGCGGTCTGTACCCCTCCCCTGGCTACAATGTCCTGAACCGTGGATTTCAGGTACCCCGTCTCCCAGGCAAAAGCGCTGCCGGGCTCGAGGATCACCGTCAGCTTCGGATACTCCGCCTTCAGGCCCTTGAGGCTGCGGCCAAGAAGGTCCAGATCATAGGACTTTCCGGTCATCAGGTGACCGCCCCCCAGGTTCAGCCAGGAGAGGGAAGAAAGCAGATCACCGTAGCCTTCCCGCACAGCCTGGATAAGGTCCGCGCTGTTCCGGGCACTGGACTCACACAGGGCATGCACATGAAGACCTTCGGGGCAATACTCCGTCATCAGCTCATCAAGCTCTTCCCGGGGCATTCCCAGACGGCTTTGCGGCGAGGCGGGATTGTAGAGGGCCGTCTCGACGGGAGACCATCCGGGATTGACCCGAACGCCCCAGGAAACTCCGGCTGACACGCTTTTGTTGTACTCCTGAAGGCGGGGCAGGAATCTCCGCGCCTGAGCGGCGGAGTTGAAGGTGATATGGGAGGAGATCTCCAAAAGACGGCTGAACTCATCCTCAGCGTAGACAGGAGCATAGGTGTAACAGGGGCGACCCATCTCTTCGTTTATAAGGCGCGCCTCGTTCAGTGAACTTGCCGCTGCCCCCTCCACGTATTCCGCCACAAGAGGAAAAACCTTCCACATGGCAAAGCCCTTCAGGGCCGGGATAATGCAAATATCGGCACTCCCGGCCAGAGAGCTGATGGTTCCAAGATTCCTGAGCAGCAACTCTTCTTCCAGAATATAACAGGGGGAGGGAAAGGATTTCATACCGATCAGAGTACCCATTGAAGGCGCCCTGCACAAGGGACCCGGTCAGATATGGCTGACCCTAGGTCTCCTGTAAAGCCAGGTAGCGCTGTCGGGCAAATCTGTCAATCAATCTCTGTTCAGAGAGTCCCCTGAACCTGCCCGCTCCGTCAACGGCGGCTATGTACTCGACCCCTGTCTTCCGCATTCTTTTCTCAGCCTCCCGCAGACTCATATCCGGAGAAGCAAGCACGGGAAGGGGGCTCATTATGTCCACAGCCAGCAGAAAGTGGTTCAGCTCCGGCGAAACGAGCACCGTCTTCAGATTGTCAAAGCTTATTACCCCTGCAAGCCGGTCGTTTTTATCCAGCACGCACAGTTCACTGAAAGATGTCCCTGCAAAGCGGTGAATTACCTCGCTAATGGGAGCTGCGTCCTTAACAAAGGCCTCCTCCGGATGCAACAGCTCCGCAAGCTTTAGCTGCTCCTTAAGGACATCCTCGCTGATATTCTTGCCCGCCTCATCCGCGCCGTCGATAGCGTATTTTATCAGGGTCGGCCCGATAAGCTGCAGAATGAAGGTGGAGGTGGTCACCATAATCAGGATTGTTTCGCCGACGACGCCGGGAAAACGCTGGGCCGCCACAATGGCGAGACCGACAGCCACGCCGGACTGGCTGAGAAGGCAGTAGGGAAGGTACCTCCGCAGTTTTTTCGAAGCCCCGGAAAGACGACCGCCGAGACGTACCCCCAGGGTTTTTCCCGTGAAGCGGGCAAGTATGAAAATTCCGATCATCAGGAGAATCAAGGGAGACAGGCTGGCGAACTTCAGGGATGCACCGACGAAAACGAAAAAGAGAACATAGATGGGCGTAGAAAACCGCTCGATCAGATTAAAAACGATCCTGCTTTTCCTGGGAGCCTTATTCACCAGGACAGCACCCATGATCATGGCAGTCATCAGCATATCAACATCGAGAAAGATGGAAGCTCCAAGAACCAGAAGTATCGCTCCCATGGCAAAGACGAAGATCTTCTCCTCTTCGGTGTATTTTTTTAAAAGCCAGATCAACGCGAAGCCTGAAATCAGACCGAGAGTCACTGCACCAAAGGTTTCGTAGAGGGGAAACAACATGGAAGCCAGAAGGTTCTCTCCGCCGAAACCAAGCAGGGGCGCCGCTATACCCGCAAGAATGGTAAACAGGAACAGGGCGAGGATATCGTCCAGCGCGATTATCCCCAGCAGGGTGGAGCTTACAATACCCCGTGCCCGGTACTCAGTAAGAACATCCGTGGTCCCCGCCGCGGCTGTGGCAGCGGCGATGCTGCCCAGAACCAGACTCACCGCCAGGGCAATGGCATCATCAAAAAGAAGCCTCATGGGCCAGAAGAGCGCCAGGCTCACCAGAAGGAAAGCCCCGAAGGCCTCCAGGAACAGGATATAACTGAACTGCCGTCCGTTCTTCTTCAGGGTGGAAAACTTGAGCTCTCCGCCGAGGCTGAAGCTGATCAGCCCCAGGGCAAAATAGTTGATTGCCTGGAAACGGTTCAGGGTCGCGGAGGAGAGAAAGTCCAGACCCGACTCCCCCAGGGCAAGGCCGATGAGGATATACCCCACAACCTGGGGTATTCTGATCTTCTGAAAAAGCCGTCCCCCGATGGTCCCGCCAAAAAGCGCGATGCCGATAAAAAGCAGGGCATTCAGCTCCTCGATCCTCATGCTGCCGTTAATCAGTTCCAGAATCTTCATGCCTTCTGCTCCTCTTCTCCGTCCAGATGGCTCCGGAGCAGCCCGTAAGCCTGCTCCGCGGAGGTAATTGCCGCAAGCCGGTTCCGCAGCTGTTCTATCTTCATCAGGGAGACAATCTCGGAGAGAAGGGCAACGTGTTCACGCTGCTGGTCTTCTTTCAGGAGAATCATAAAGAGGATTTTTACCGGCAGACCGTCGATTGATTCATAATCCGGGATCCCTTCTGGCTGAACTCCGATCCGCAGTATCGGCATATTGATTCCCGCCGCCCGGATATGTGGAATACCAAGCCCCAGGCCGATTCCGGTACTCATAAGCTCCTCCCTGGCATGAAGTTTCTCCAGAATATCTTTACCGCTCAGGGAAGAAGCGGCCTCCGGGACCGAGGCGACAAGCCTGACAAGGGCATCGTTTTTTCCGGTCTCCTTTATCAACAAGATTGAGTCCGGGGTGATTAATCTATTCAAATGCATACAAGCCTCTCTTTCTTTTAATGTCTATCACAGGTCATTTATGTACAGTATAGTCCTTTAATGTCCATTGTCAAGAAGGGTAACGAAAAAATACTTTTTAAAGCTGGTTTTCCTCACTTTTATTACTGTTTTTGTTATATTTACAACAAGGAAGAAGTATGAGAGTAAAAATATTCGTCCTTTCCCTGGTCCTGCTGCTCAACGTAACAATAACGGCAGAGGTCTGGATCATAGCCTACATTGAAGGGGAGACCGAAATTCTCCGGGAAGGTGCAAGGGAAATCGCCGATTTCGGTTCTCAACTGCAGCCCGGCGACACCGTGTCCACCGGCGCCGCATCCCTGGCCATACTCGAGAGCAGCCGGGGAAGTACAATAAAAATGAAGGAAAACACCCGGCTTCGCCTCGACAACCTGGAAAAGGATGTTGAGGTGCATCTTCAGCGGGGCGGTGTATTCTCGCGGATTGCCCGTCTCTTTAAAGATACCTTTACCGTTACAACACCGTCGGTAGCCGCAGGGGTACGGGGAACGGAGTTTTTCATCGCCTACGGCCTGGTAATCGAGGAGGCGGCAGACATCTGGCTTTGCGTCAACGAAGGTTCGGTGACGGTACAATCGGCGCAGCAGGAGGTTCTGGTACAAGCCGGCGAAGGTGTCAACATAATCAACGGGACCAGAATTACCGAGCCCAGGTTTTATCCCTGGACTCGCGAGCTGAACTGGAATACCGATCCGGAGGCCGGAACCGTCCGTGATACTACCGACCTGAGCTCCCTTTACTATGATCTTCTGGATATCGATTATGACTAGAAAAGGTTTTGCACTTCGAAGACTGGTAACGCTGATACTCGTACTTCTGGCGGCAGCTCCTCTTATTTCCGAGCATGTACCATCGGCCCGCACCGGAGAGCTTGATTATCAGTTCAGACTCAATCTGTCAAAGGATTACGGCAAGCTGGAACCCGTCGCTGAAGTCAGCGGACGCCTGGAGGAGGGGGAATTCCAGTACCGCGCCCTCCTGGCAGGGGCATACTATCGGCTGCACAAAAACCTGAAAATTGGCAGCTTCTACACCCTGCTGGCCGGGGCCCGGCATGATGACGACTGGGCAGGCGACCCTTCCGGCTGGTGGTGGGAAAAAACGACTGACCGGCCGGAGCACTTGCTTAGCCTGGATGTCAGTCCCCGTTTTCTGCTTTCCTCCCTGCCCGGGGAAAACTGGGTCTTTATGCTGAAGAACAGGTATATCTTCAATACCTATAACGGCCATCAGACCCTTATGATCCGTCCGGGGATCACCTACGTACACATACAGGACCGGGAACCGGTATTCAATATCGGCTTCCAATACGGGGTCTATTTGCCCCTGAACTTTTCGGAAGTGCTGATTTATGAGCACGACCCTTACCTGAATCTGGTCTACCATTTGAACCGCAGGATCAAACTGGAACTCTTCGGTGCCTGGCGATTCCGCACCTGGAGCACCTCGGAGGACGTTGCCGCTGCGGGGGAGTCGGGATACCGCGTTCAGGACCGGATCTTTATTCTGGGAACCGGGATTATTATCCGCCTCTGAGGCAGCTATAGCTCAAGATCCCCGTCGTGCTCTTCATGCCAGGGCAGCCCGTCGGAGGCAAGCTGCTCAAGGAAGGGATCGGGATCGAACTCCTCAACGTTATACACCCCGGGGCGCTTCCATTTTCCCTGGACAAACATCAGAGCCCCCACCACAGCCGGAACCCCGGTGGTATAGCTGACCCCCTGGGCACCGGTCTCCTTATAGGCTGCTTCATGGCTGCAGTTGTTCCAGATGTAGTAGCTGTGCTCCTCCCCATCCTTTAAGCCCCGGATGCGGCAGCCGATGGAGGTTTCCCCGGTGTAGTTTTCCCCCAGCTCGCCGGGATCGGGCAGAACGGCCTTCAGGAACTGGATCGGGACGATCTCGACGCCATTATACATGACCGGGTCGATCCGGGCCATTCCGATATTCTGAATCACCCGCAGGTGGGTCAGGTACTCCTGGCCGAAGGTCATCCAGAAGCGGGCCCGCTTTATACCGGGAAAGTTCTTTACCAGGGACTCCAGCTCCTCGTGGTAGATCAGGTAGGATTCCTTCGGGCCGATGTTCGGATAAGTGACGGGCTGATGAATCTCGTGGGGCTCTGTATAGACCCACTTTCCGTTCTCCCAGTACTTGCCTTTCTGGGTAACCTCGCGGATGTTGATTTCCGGATTAAAATTGGTGGCAAAGGCCTTGCCGTGGTCGCCGGCATTGCAGTCGATGATATCGAGGTAGTTGATCTCGTCAAAATGGTGCTTCGCAGCATAGGCGGTAAAGACCCCTGTTACCCCCGGATCAAAACCGCAGCCCAGAATTGCAGTCAGACCGGCGTCCTCGAACTTCCGTTTATAGGCCCACTGCCACTTGTACTCGAATTTCGCTTCGTCTTTGGGTTCGTAGTTGGCGGTATCCAGGTAGTTGACCCCGGCGGCAAGACAGGCATCCATGATGCACAGGTCCTGATAGGGCAAGGCCACATTGATGACGATGTCGGGGCCGAAGTCCTTCAGAAGGGCTGTTAAAGCGGGAACATCCTCCGCATCAACCCCCGCGGTCGAAATGCGGACCCCGGTCTTCTCCTCCACCGCAGCGACAATTGCATCGCATTTGGCTTTCGTGCGGCTTGCAAGGAGTATTTCAGTAAAACTCCCGTTGTGCCGGGCAGCCTTATGGGCAACAACGGTCCCCACACCGCCGGCCCCGATAATCATCAGTCGTGCCATAGCGCCTCCAGAAAAAAGGTGGATATCTATTTTCTACACCGCAGCGCGGGGTACTGTCAAAGGGAACGGCCGGAAGGATCTGCAAAGAGAATATAAAACTCCGTTCCGTCCTGTTCAGTGCTGGTGAATCCTACGGAAGCCTTTAAATAGCCCTCTCCCAGAAGCTTCATGCTATAGGTCCCAAGCCCCCGGTTCTCCCCTTTGGTGGAAAAGGAGCGGGTAAAGACCCGGAGCCGGGCTTCCTCGTCCATGACCCCGGGATTCCGGACGCTGAAAACCTGCCCTCCAGAGCGTGTGCCGCAGAAAAGAGTAACCGTATCCCCCCTTCCGGAGGCTTCAAGGGCATTTTTCAGCATGTTCCCGACCACCCGCCGCAGGAGCCCGGCGTCGGTAATCAGGGAGAAGGCCTCCGCAAAGGGTCGGACCTCGATGGAAACACCCCTCTCTTCGGCGAGTCCGCTGAACTGGTCCGCCAGAAGTTTCAGCAGTTCCAGGGAGTGGACAAAATCCTTGCGCACCTGGAGAGTCCCGTTTTCCGCCCCTGTGAGGGTCTTCTGGTCCTCGATTTCAGCGGTGAGACTGCTGCTGATCTCGAGGAGTTTCTTTACATCCGCCCTGATACTCCGGGGAAGATCCTTGCGGGCCATCAGTTCAAGGTGCATCCGCAGGCCGGTGGCGGTATTGAGTACATCATGAAAAAAGAGACGCTCCATTACCATGCGGCGCTTTTCGTCGCTCCTGTTCTCAAGAAAGAGCAGAATGTACTGCTCATTCTCCCAGGAAATCGGGACCGCGCTTACCTGGTACTCAATCCCCTCCTCGGAAGCCGCCCCGCTCCGACGAAGCAGACAGCGGCGCTTTACGGAGATACCCTCCTCCTGGGCTTCCGAAACGGCCAGGGCCAGCCCGCAGAAACGGCAGGCCGCCGAAGTACCGCAGCCCCCGGAGCAGCTTTTGGCATGAACGCAGCCCAGAGCCTCGCCGGGACGCTGGCCCAGGCCTTCCAGCAGATCGCCATGAAAGCGGCCGGCATCCTCGGGATAACTCTCCACAATCTGCCTCTGCCGGTTCAGCACAAAAAGGAGGAAATCGATGCGGGAAAACAGGGTATCGAAAGGGAATCCCTCTTTCAGTCTTTTCCGCTGTTTTTCGATCTGACCAGGATGAAGGCGTTCCGGAAGGGCCGTACTACTCATACAGCATCCCTTCAGCCTCCGATCAGGGAGGTCAGATAGGGAATACCGATGAAGGTGCCGACGGCACTTCCCACGGAGGAGAGAAAAAAGACCAGCAGGGCGTGGGTAAAACGGTTACGATAAAAACCGCGGATACTCAGAATGTCGTCATGGAGGGTTTCAAAGTCCTTTACCCGGGGTTTCCGTAAAAATCCTTCGATAAGCCCGGCAACGATCCCCACCCCGATGGTCGGGTTCAGCGAGGTAATCGGCGCCGCCGCAAAGGACAAAATCACCGTCAAGGGATGAGCCAGGGCAATGATCGCCCCAAGGGCCGAGAGGGTACCGTTGACCAGCACCCACATCCAGAGCATTGAAAGGGCGTTCTGCCAGCCGGCGTTCAGAAAGCCAAGACCAACAATTCCAAGGATTACCACCGGCACGAGCCAGGGCACTACCCTGGAAACCCTTCCCCGGGGAGGAACACTGCTGATATCGGACAGATCGGTATCCCCCTTTCCCTCGTCAAGCTCGTGGAGGATCCGGATAATACCGGGGCCGTGACCCGCCCCGATAACCGCGACATTGCGCACCCCCGGGGCCTGAAAGATTTTTGTTGCCAGAAAACGGTCCCGCTCATCAATCAATACCTCCTTGACGGAAGGCAGATAGCCGGCAAGTTCCTGCATCATGTCTTCCAGGGCGCTCTTTTCCTTGAGGCGTTCTATCTCCTCCTCCGAGAGCTTTTCGCTGGTAAAGGCGGAGCTTACGAGAGCGGCGATAAGCTTGTTCTTGCCCCAGAAGCCGGATTTGGCCCAGGCCCGGCGCAGGGTGGTCTGGATCTCCCGGTCGGCGAAGGAGAAGGGAATATCCTCCTCTTCGCAGACAGAAACCGCCCGCTTCATCTCCTCCCCCGGAGCTATGCCCAGGTCCATCCCCATGCGTCGCTGAAAGGAGGTAAGCACGAGGTTTACCAGCAGCAGGAAGGCCTTTCCCTGCTTCATGACCTGGCCGATATTCATGCTCTCCCAGCTCTGCTTCTTTTTCATTGCCGCGAATCGGCCCTCGTCAATCTCTATGCAGACATGATCGGGTTTCTCCTCCCGGATGACCCGCTCCACCTCGTCGGCACTCTCGGAAGAGACATGGGCGGTCCCGATAAGGATGACCTCCTTGTTCCGCAGTTTTACTCTGGTTAGCGTATCGCTTACATGGATATCCTTCACTCAAAAACTCCCCGGCGCTTCAGGAACTCCCTGGCAAGCCGTGTCTCCCGGAGGGAGAGAATATTCGCGTCCGCGGTCTCCATAAAAAGGGTCTCCCCCAGGGCGGACATATCATGGGTCATGTAGAACAGCCCCAGATAAAAAAACATCTGACTCTTCAGAAGAGGCTGTTTCTCCTCTTTCAGCTTCCTCAAGGCCGTTCCCTCGTAACCGGGCTCAACAAAAGTCCTGGCAACATGGTAAGCCCCGGAATCCCGTGGAAAGGTGTTCACGATACCCCGGAAATACTCCGTTCCCTTTTTGGCATCCCCTTCGACAAAATAGAGGGCCCCGACCATCAATTTGAATCCCGGGTTCTCTCGGTCATGTTCGCTGCTCTTCCGGTAGAAACTGCGGGCTTCCGGGTAGCGTTCTTCCAGCACATAAAGCATACCGAGATCCGGATACACCGGGTAGTAATCAGGACGCCGGGAAATCACAAACTCAAGATCCTTCAGGGCTTCAGTGTAACGACCAAGATCTATGAGGATTCCCCCCCTGTAGACATAGGCGTAAAAAAGCTCAGGATTGATTTCCACAGCACGGTCGAAATCCTCCAGGGCAAGGGAGGGTTTTGCAAGGTCGATCAACCGGACCTTGCCCCGGTCTATGTAGTGCCAGTAGTGGTCCGGGAGCACCTCGATGGCCCTGGTCAGGTCCTCCTCCGCGCCCTTGGGTTTCCCGAGCCCGAGCTTGCTGCGGGCACGGTCGGCATAGACGAAGGAGTAATCCGGGTCTATTCCGGCAGCCTCGTTAAACTGCTCCACAGATTCCCGGTAATCCTCGGTCCTTCGCAGGGCGTTCCCGTAACCCATGCGGGCAACAAAGTTATCCGGATCCGAATCCAGGCTGCGTCGGAAGGAGTCTTTTGCTTTACGGTACTCTTTCCGTTCCAGATAGAGCTCCCCAAGGGAGGCATTGGCCCGGGGCTCTCCCGCATCGACGTTCAGGATTTCCTCCAGCGTGGTTTCCCTGGCCTGACTTTCCCCCCGGGCGCCCTGCACAAGGGAAAGATTGTAGAGGGCATTGATGTTTTCCGGGTTCTCCTTAAGGACAGCTTCGAGCTCCGCCTCCGCCTCGTCGAACTGCCCCACCGCCAACAGCAGTGAGGAGTAGAGCACCCTGGTTTCCGGATCCTCCGGGGCCTCCCGTTTTGCCCGTTCGAAGGCTGAAATCGCCGCCGAGGGGTCTCCGGTGGCGGCGTAGTAGCTGACGCCCCGGTAGGTCTCCTCCTCCAGGCTGATTTCCGGTTCTTCTTCGTCTTCAGGTTCTGCAGTTTCCGGCGCCGTGGCACAGCCGAAGAAAACAAGGGCAGCCATGAGGGCAATAATGAGCAGGGAGAATATGCGGTGCGGAGCTGACATGGAACTCAACCTCTGTGTACGGTAAATCTCCCGGAAACTTTACACGAAAGAGGCTCCCTCCGCAAGAAGATGAAAGACCCGGAATTCGGCTGATTCCCGGTATACCGAGGTCTTTGTCAATTCTTTATTACTGTCCCGAATCGTGGGGATAGATTGCGGCTAACTGTAGTTATATGAATGGATTATCCGTCCCGCCTTTCCGTATTCGGTGAGTTTGTCCATTGTGGCGGTGAATTTCGGCTGCACGGTGATTTTATCCCCACGATTCGGGACACTAGCTAATTCTTCAGATCAGTCCTTTGATGGAAGATTACCTTCCATTCCTCCTGCTTCTTTTTCCAGATTGAGCTGCAGTTAGCCCGTGTCCTGCTGTTGTTCTTTGTTTTCACAGCCTCGTACATCAAGAGGACCGTATCCTCAGACAGCATGAGCATTTCAGAGGCCGTATCGGAGATGTAAAATACCCCGTCAAGTTTTTCCAGCCCCGCCTTGCTTGAATACGCGCTTCTGCCGTGTTCATCGATTTCGATACAATTATCTTCAACGATCTGCTTTAACTGTTCCTTGTCGTTCCGAATACCCTTATTCAACAAGAGCTCTTCCCATGCAATCAACTGTTCCTTGCTTATCCCATTAATTTCCGTCATATTACCTGCCCCCGATGCCCTGAATATTTCTCCATGATATCAGATTCCCGATTTCTTTTCTAATGCCCCTGGACAGTTGTTTTTCTACGCTTTTGAATTGCTTTGAAGTAAGAGTATGTGGAGAGATGCCTGATAGTAAACAGAACCTAGTGTTCCGAATCGTGGGGATGAAACTGTTGTGCTGATCGTGGACTACCGTCATTTTGGAAAAAAGCATCATACTGGCATAGAGAAACAGATAACCTCATACCAGGAAATACTTTGATCGATGTCTATCCCCACGATTCGGAACAGTACAAAAAAAATTATTGACAACAGACCAGTCAACCAGTAGTTTTACTGTATGAGACAGATAGGTATCTTTGAGGCAAAAACCAGGCTCTCGCAAATCTGTGCAGAGGTGGCAAAAAATGGTGAGGAGATACTCGTCACCCGCCGGGGTGATCCTCTGGTACGAATAGTCCCGGCACAGAAGGAAAGCATACCGGCATCAGAGGTCTGGGAAGCCTGGGAAAGTTATACCGCCGGAGAAGATTTCACAGAGGACTTCGTCGCCCCGTCCCGGAAAACGGATTCTATCCGAAATCCCTTTTCCGACAGCGACGCATGAAATACCTGCTGGACACTTCGGTTTACAGCCAGCCCTTGAAGCGCTTCCCCCTGCCCGGTGTGATTCAAAAATGGAAGGCAGTCGGCGACGCTGCCTGCTGTATTTCGGTTTTCTGTGAACTGGAAGTCCTTCAGGGAATACGCGCAGTGGAGAGCAGCAGCCTGGCGGAAAAATACGTAAAAATACTCAAAGACCGTATACCCATTCTGGATTTTACTCCGGCGGAGGCCAAAGTATTTGCCGACCTTCAGGCTGATTCAATTAGAAACGGTCGGACACGGCCGGTAATTGACCTGTGCATCGCAGCGACGGCCCTGCGCCACGGCTGCATCCTGGCCACCCTGAACAGCAGGGATTTTACCGATATTCCCGGTCTGGTGGTGGAGGATTGGGGGGAGTAAGTGATTATTCTGCGACAAGCTTCTGTAATCCCGTCGATAACCAAAACAACACCTGAATGCATAGATAGTGACAAATCCCTCAAATGGCACCATTTTGATACCATAACGGTTTCCCCAAGGAGGATTCCATGGCCAATATCACCGTCAAGAATATTCCGGAACCCGTCTATTCGGCACTCAAAGAAGCCGCGGACAGAGAGCACCGAAGCCTGAATGGTCAAATAATCTACCTTATCGAAAAAGGCATAAAGTATGACAAGTGCAGCACTGAGTCGGTTCTGGAAACCGCCCGAACATACAGGGCAAAAACCTCAGGATTTACACTCACCGAGGAGATACTGAAGTCTGCCAGGGAATATGGACGTCAATGATTGTCGTCGATACCAATGTAATCTCCTATCTGTTTCTCTCTTCCCCATACAGTAAAGCTGCAGAAGAGCTGTACTGCAAGGTTTCTGAATGGGCGGCTCCCCGGCTCTGGCGCAGTGAGTTTCGAAACGTTTTGACTCTTTATTTGCGCAAACAGCTTCTTAGTGTGGATGATACTGTCGGTATCTTTGCTGCTGCATCGGATGTAATGAAAGGAAGGGAATTTGAGCCGGAGGCTGATAAAGTACTTAGACTTGCGACCGAAAGCTGGCAGATGCTTTTCCAAAAACGGCGATAAAAATCGAAATTACGGACTGACCAGGAGCCTCACCCCTTCGTCTTCTCTTAGTGCTTATAGAAATTGAAGGGAAAAAAGAACTTTTTTTTCACTACTCTTCTTTTTTCAAATAATGAACCTTCCTACTGACAAAAATATTATAGGAGAACAGACATGATCAACTTCTGCGTCGACTGTAATATCGAAATCGACACCGCCCACGATAAGTAATATCTGTGCAGCGATCCCCCGGAAAAAGAAAAATCTTTTTCAGGCGCTCTTCTGCCAAAACAGGCAGAGGGCTGAACTCTCCGAAGAATGCCAAGCTCTGAATATCTTGACCACTCAGTCAAATTTTCTACATTAAAATAGTGCAGGCAATATATGACTTACTGCCTGCACAAGGAGCACTCATGCCGCAGTACACCGTTAGAAATGTACCGGACGGTCTGGATAGAGCACTCCGCGAATGGGCACGCAGACGCAAAATAAGTTTGAACAGTGCCATAGTGGATGCACTTAAGCGAGGGGTCGGAATGGAGGAAGAACAGGAGAAAAGTGACCTCGACGACCTTATCGGGACATGGCAGGAGGATACAGAATTCGATCAGGGGCTTGCCGACCAGGATACTATTGAGCCGGACCTATGGCGTTAGACATTGCCATTGATACAAACCGTTACAGAGACTTTGTGGACGCCGTATCCGAGGCTGTTCAGGTGTTTCGAAAGGCATCGAGGGTATGCGTTCCCTTTATCGTTATAACCGAATTGCGCGCCGGCTTTGCCGTCGGGAGCAGGGGAAGAGAGAACGAGCGCATTTTTGAACAGTTTCTCCAGCGGGAACGTGTAGAAATACTCATGCCTACTATGGAAACTACCCGCGGTTACGCACACCTGTTCCGTCAGCTCCGGAAGGCCGGAACACCGATTCCTGCGAATGATATCTGGATAGCATCGCTAACGATTCAGCACGATCTGTATCTATTCAGCCAGGACAGCCATTTTGATGCTTTTCCGCAGATCCCGCGGCTGTAAATCCTGTCACAATAATGTCCCATCATCGTCCCGATCTTTGCCTGCTGGATATTTCTCTGGGCGAAGGTCGGGATTAGATTTACTCCCCCGCCTGAAAAGAACCCACCCATCCTGCAGAATAGCGGTCCATTCCATGTTCGCAGGTCTGGATTACCTGCAGCAGGCCCTGCGGGGCGGTGCGTCCGGTTACTTTACAAAACAATCGACGGCTTGAGTCTTATATCCCGGGGGAATTCTTCTTCGATAGCTATATAACAGAGCTTATGCTGCCGGAACTTACCAGCCATGCCGCCAATATTATCGAGACCCGTCACGAAGAGTATGACTTCCTGAGTCACCGGGAACAGGAGGTTTTCCGCCTGCTGGCGGAAGGCCACACGAACCGCGCCATTGCCTCGGTGCTGTATATAAGTCATCGTACTGTGGAAAACTACAAATCCGGCATCTTGAAAAAACTCGGCCTCAACAGCAACGCCGAACTCGTGCGCTACGCCCAAAAAATCGGAATACTGGATTGACCAGCCCCCCCTCCCGCTCTACAGTAATGCCAGGATGATCACAGATTTCCTCACCCAGGACGAACGCGAAAAAGGGGTCAAGCTGCTTCTCTGGCACGCCCTCTTTAACGGGCTGGGTTACGGTTTTCTGGCGGAAACGATCATCTATCTGCTGGCCCTGCAGTTCAATCCCTCCAACACCCAGCTGGGCTTTATCTCGTCGGCTATTCATATTGCGGGGCTCGTACTGCTCTTCGTACCCCGGCTGACCAACGGCATGAACCTGCGAAAGCTCTTTTTTTCCGCCTGGATGTTCCGCGGTGCGGTCAGCGGCTTCTATGTGCTGCTGCTTTTTACCCGGGGGCAGACGGCGGTGGTCCTGATCCTGGGCATCTACGCCCTCTTCTGCATTTCCCGCATCGTCGGTGCTTCCATGGCCGAGCCGGTACAGCAGATGGTGGCCTCCACGGAAACCCGGGGACGCTTTATCGCCCAGATGTTTATCAGCAACCAGTCCGCACGGCTGGTCAGCCAGCTCATCAGCTACCTGTTAACCTCCATCGCCCTATTGAGCGAACTGAACAGTCTGCTGGTTCTGATCGGTCTTGGGGTAATCACCAATACCATCTCCGCCCTCTACCTGCGCAGGATTCCCTACCGGGAGAAGAGCCAGTACCAGAAGGGGAGCAACCTCTACCGGGTACTCCTTCGGACGGTTAAAAACCGGGAGCAGCTCCTGGTCATCTTTATCCGTTGCTTCAGCCTTTCCGCCGCGGTGCTGATCGGCTTTACCACCCCTTTTCTGCGGGTCGTGGCCGGCTACGCCCAGAACATGGTATTCCTTTACTCCCTGGTGGGGACGGCAGGCATGATTGTAAGCGGACTTTTTCTGCGTCCCATTGTGGACAATGTGGGCTCCAAACCCCTCCTGATGGCCTCCTTTATCGGGCAGGCGGCCATCTTTATTATCTGGGCGGGTCTCAAGGACGCACCCCTGGGACTTTTTCTGGGTCTGGGCTTCTTTACCACCTTTCTGCAGGCTTCGGTGTTTCAGCTGGTCGCCCGGCTTGTGTATAACGTGATTCCGGAGGAGGACAAGATAAGCTTCATGTCCCTGCTGAACTTTATTACTGCCGTCTTCTCCTTCCTGGCGGGCATCGCAGGAGGGCTCCTTATCGACCTGGCGGCATACATCAGCCTGCCCTTCGGCTCCGACTACAGCCTTACCTTTACAGCAGGCTCAATTTACTGCGCCATAGCCTTCCTGCTGGTATTCAGCCTCCGGGACCAGGGAAGCCTGGGCATGCGTGAAACCGCGAATATCATCTTCTCTCCCCGCAACTTCAAGACCTTCCTGGATATCTACACCTTCAACCTGACGGCCAATCCGGTAAAGCGGCAGAACATCCTTACCGCACTCAACTACTCTCCTACGCCCCAGGCGGAGCAGGAGCTGCGGCAGATACTGAACAATCCAATTGCCCCGGAGAAGGACCAGATCCTGATCTCCCTCTATACGAATCCCCGGCCCCGGCTCCTGGGGCTCATCATCCGGGAGGCGGAGAACCCCGAATCCGCCCAGCGCTCCAGCGCGATATTCGCCCTGGGGGCCTACCCGGGAGAGAAGAGCCGGAATGCTCTGCTCGGGCTCTATCAGGCAGAAGAGCCCCGGGTATCCTGCGCAGCTGCCAAGTCCCTGGCCCGGATAGGAAACCCCGTTCATCCCTGGGAGCTTGAAGGCCGCCTGGTCTCCGTCGATCTTCCCACCCGGGCCATGCAGGACCTGATGGTCGCCCTTTCGGTGGCCGGGGAGCATGAACGCTACCTGCGTTCACTCTTTCAGCTCTGCCCGGACTACCGCGGAGAGTACCATCAGCAGAGACTCCTGGCCCTGGCCGCGGCTCTGGAGGATTATTCCCCCCGGCTCGATCTTGTCTACGCCCGGGAGAACGGCAGAAGCGGCGGAGGGCTGTCCATCATTATCGAAGAGGCCCGGTCCTTCAAACCCTTTTTCGATGACCTCAGGACAATTCAGGAGCTTTACCGGAACGGCCGGCACGATGAGCTCCGGGACTGGTGCGGCAAAGTCGTTTCCGATTACACTCTGGACGAGCATCCTCTGGCCCTCTCCATGAAATCCGATTCCGGCAGTCCGAGCCCTTCGTCAAGTCTCGGACGCCTCTATTTTACCTTTCAGCTGATGAATCTTCTGCGCCGGCCCGAGAAGTAGATTACACTCCGATATATTGCTTGCCTCAAGGAGCCGGCCTTGGTACAATCCGGTCATGAAAAGTCGGGTCAGGCCAGCCTACTATCTCGTCCTCGTTGTTTATGCTCTTATTATCGGCGGACTCCTGTACCGGGAATTCGGCCAGGCCCGACCCGTCAGCTACACCCTGGGAGAGATCAGTATCTCCGCCCGACAGGCCGCGGGGGTCACCGGCAAGATTCTGCCGGTCCAAGGTGCAGGGTTTCGATCCCTTACACTCCGCTACCGCAGCTTTCAGCTCTCCATTCCCGAGACAGGCCTTGCCGTGGAGGTCGACACAGAGGGTAGGGAATATCCTGCTGTAGTGGCGGATATCGACAGGTCCAGCGGTGAGATTTCCATACGTCTGGTTTCGGGCATCGAACTCCGGATCCGGGAGAACGAAGAGAAAAACAACAGTTATATCCTGAGTCTCGATTTTTCCGAGACCGAAACAGAACACCTGCAGGGTATTCGACTCCCCTGGAGAGGTTCGGAACCGCAATTCCACAGCGGACTGCCCATACTCGTCGCTTCGCCCCCCGGGACCTCCGGAGGCACAGTGCTGCTGCCCCCTTCAGCCCGGGTTACCGCGGAGTTTATCTCCATTCCCCGGAGTAATTCCCCCCAGGATATCCTGCTCTCCAGCGCCCGGGAGGAGGGTTCTCTGGCGGAAAGCTGGTTCCGCATGCGGGGAGGGCTCGTCTCACGGGAGGAAGCCGACCGGGCACTGGAGGAGTTCTTTGCCGTCGCCTACAGAGGATGGGAAAGGGGCCGCTGGATCCCGGGAGCGGGGAGCTGGGAATACGTTGCCGATGCTCCGCCGGAGAGCAGAACCGCCACGGCGTTCCTCGTGGAATCCCTGTCCAGGGGCAGTTACTTCTCGACCAGGGAACGCCTTGCCGCGGCCAGCCCCCGGCTCATCGACCATGCAAGCGCCCTCTTTCTCGGCGCCGCAGTACCTCCTCTCGGGGAGTTCGGTGCGTCCATGGAAAATTACATCAATGAAGTACGGATAGCGGTAAGCAGCGGCGACAGTTCGGTTTTTGACAAAAACGAGAACCTGCGCACGCTTATCCAGGCGGGGCTCGGTTCCAGGGAAGGCATACAGGAGTCCCTCTCCAAGCTGGCGGAGACTGCTGTTCTTGCCGATCCGTCCAGCCCGACGGATCTGCTCAGAGCGATCCGGGCGGCCGAGTTTCTGCTTGAGCAGGAAGGCGCGGAACATTCAGGCATCCGCTATCTTATCCGGGAACAGCTCCTGCCCAGGATCTGTACAACGAATTACGGTTACGGCATACATTTTAACGGGACTTCCGATACCCTGACCAGCGTACTGGCGGGAAGACTGATGACTGCGAGCGGAGACGACCTCTCCAAAGCTCTGGGCTACACCCTTCTTGCATCCTTTGCCGCATCCGCCGGGGAGTTCTCCCGCAGCCCTGCCCGGATAATCCGCAGGGAATTCAGCTATCAGAACTCACCGGAGCTTCTGGAGCCGGAGGCCCTGCCGCAGCTTCGATCTCTCAGCGGAGAACTTCCCTACAAACCACAGGCAATCGCCCTGGGAACAGATGAGCGATGGATGTGGACCGCCGCTGCGAATGTGCGTTACCAGCAAGGCGGCGTTACGAGCGTCCTGAGTTTCCGTTTTCCCCAAGGAGGAATACACCACTTTGCCCTCTACGGGGTAGAACCCTTCGACCAGATTCAGATGCATGGTATTCCCTGGAAGAGCGATCCCGAATTCCAGCGCTACAGCGACGGCTGGTTGTATAATCCCCGGACCAAAACCCTCTTTTTCAAGATACGGCACCGCTCCGAGAGGCAGGAGATTCGGATTCTCCGGAATTCCCCCGAAGCGGCTCCTCAGGTTAGTCCTTGACCCGTTTGAGTACACCTCCGGCAAACGTGAACCCTCCGCCGAAGGCTGTAAGGCCGTAATATTCTTCCCGCCGGGAGGAATCCTCCAGGATCCTTTCAAGGCAGACCGGGATCGTCGACGAGGATATGTTGCCGATTTCGTCGATAATGCTGTATACCTTCTCCGGTTCTGCCCTGAGTTTCTGCCGAACCGCGTCGATTATGCGCTGATTAGCCTGATGGGGGATCACCAGATTGAGTTCCTCAGGTCCGATTCCAGCCTCCCGGCAGGCATCCTTAAGAATGTCCGCCATGGCGCTAACCGCCTTGCGGAAGACCTCCGGGCCCTCCATGAATACCGGGTCCTTCAGGTCCGCAGGGATTCTCAGCAGTGATCCGTCTTCACCGCTGGCGGAGAGGACCGGCCGCTTTATCTCCAGCTTGCCTTTCTCCGACAGCTCCGTTCCGCCGACTATCATGGTCGCCGTCGCGCCGTCACCGAAAACCGGGGCGGTAGAGGGATCCGCGGTATCCATGCGGTCAGAAAGGATATCGGCGGTTACAAGCAGGACCCTGTGGTCCGGCTTCTGCGCCAGGTAGTCGTGGGCTATCTGAAGCCCGTAGACATAGCCGGAACAGGCGGCGTTTATGTCGTAGGCAGGGCAGGAGCAGTCGGCATTGTATTTACGGTTCAGTTCGTACTGTATCATGGTAGCCAGAGCCGGGGTGTTCATTACGGGAGTGACGGTGGAACAGATCAGCAGGTCCACGTCCTCGATTCCGATACCCAGGTCGTCCAGGAGCCGGCTCGAGGCGTCCACCGACAGGGTCAGGGCGTTCTCCCCCTCGCCTATCCAGTGGCGCTCCCTTATTCCGGTCCGCCGTACAATATCGTCGGGACTCCAGGTAGGACAGAGCCGGGCAATCTCTTCGTTGCTTACGATCCGGGAGCCCAGGACGCCCCGGACCGCCGCGATGGCTGCCGTTCCTTCCCGGGAAGGCCCGGAAACGCCGGAAGCTCCGGTCTTGAGCGAGCTGATAACCGGAGTTCCCGGTTCTTCCCGGGTAACCGGCTTAATCCGCACGGCTCCTTTTTCCAGACGGATCTTCGCGATCCCGTCCCCGACATTGGCGGAATCCCCTTCCGCAACATCCAGGGAGCTCACAACACCGGCTACCGGGCTGGAGAGAGTCACCATGGCCTTGTCGGCCTCGAGTTCCGCTATCTCCTGACCTTCGCTGATGGAATCCCCCTCCGCCACAAGCCATTCGATAACCGTTACAACCTCGTCAGAGGGACTCGATCCGACGGCTTCCAGGGTATAGAGCTCTCCGCCGGTCTCTTCCGCCTTGCGCCAGCTGATGCTGCCATCCAGCAGCTCCACGGCGGTCTCCAGTACCCGTTTATAGGAGGGCAGGACCTCCAGCTGGTTGGCGAAATTGCAGGGAACGTAGGTATCTCCCCGGGTAACCCTCCGCATCCGGATCGGACGGCGGCTTGCCTCCGCCACGGTGCTCAGGATTTCCGACCCCATACCGGCGGTGTGGGTGTCTTCGTGAACGACAATCAGCCGTCCGGTCTTTTCCGCTGAGGAGATAAGCATCTCCCTGTCCCAGGGCGCCAATGTACGAAGATCGATGACCTCCGCCTCTGCTCCGGCCTCCGCCAGGGCCTCCGCCGCCTTCATGCAGTGGACCACGGTGTTTCCCCAGCCCACGAGGCTGAGGTCCCTACCCTCACGGAGGAGCCGGGCTTTTCCGGGAGAGGCCAGCAGCTTCGCCGCCGGCTTGCGTGTGGCAAAGTCCCTGCTGTTCAACAGATTCTTGGGGTAGAAAAAGAGGGTCGGCCTCCCGGATTCGAAGGCAGCGTTCAGGAGGGCCGCGGCATCATCCGCCCGGGAGGGCATAAAGACGTCCACCCCCGGGGTATGGGCGGCGATTCCGTCCATTGACTGGGCGTGGAAGGGTCCCAGGCCCGGCTTGTAGCCCCCGCAGGAGATCATAACGATAACCGGAGCCTGCCAGCCGCCGTCGGTACGCCAGTACATGCTGCCCAGTTCGGAGATTATCTGGTTAAAAGCTATGGGTAGAAAATCGGCGAACTGCAGAAATGCTACCGGACGCCTGCCCGCCAGGGCTTCGCCGCCGGCGATCCCCACAATGGAGGCCTCAGCCAGAGGAGAATTGCATACCCGGCCGGGAAAGAGGTCCGTTAGCCCCCGGGTAACCCCGAAAACGTCCCCCTTGGGATCTTCAATGTCCTCTCCAAAGAGATAGACCCGCTCGTCGGACTTCATGCGGGCGGTAAGGACCTCCCGCAGGGTTTCAATCATGGTTCTGGGCTCACCTTCGCTCTCCGCCGGCTGACACTCGTCGGCCTCGAGCAGGTGCCGGGGATAGGTTTTTACCGCATCGTGCACAGCCTCGGGTTCGGGACCCAGCTGGCTCTCCCGGGCAAGCTTTTCCAGCTCCGTCCGTCGGGAGGCTTCAGCCTCCTCCAGGTCCTTTTCGTCCATGCCGGAAGAAAGGAGTACATCCCGCAGTTTCCGAACCGGGTCACCGGTCAGACGAGCCCGGGAAATCTCCTCTTCGCTGCGGTAGACCCGCTGGTCGTCGGCGTTGGTGTGGTTCGAAAGCCGCTCCACCTCCATGATCAGGATCGCAGGTTTCCTGGTCTCCCGCATTTCTGCAAGGGTTTCCGCAAAAACCTCGTCCGCCGTAAGGGGTTCCCTGCCGTCGAAGCGGCGGATCGGGATGCCGTAAAACTCATCCGCCGGTCCGTCGGGATGATTGTAAAAGGTCTTTCCCCGGGTGCGGGTGGAGATGGCGAATCCGTTATCCTGAACAAGGAAAAGGACCGGCAGTGTCTCCCGCACCGCCTGGGCCACAGCCTCGAGGACCTCTCCCTGCTGGCTCATGCCGTCCCCAAGGGAACAGAGTACCACCGGAGAACCGGGCCTGTCCTTTACAGCCCGGGCAATGCCCGCTGCCTGGAGCCCGGAGTTACCCACAGGCCCCACAAGACTGAGGATATTCAGTGCGGGATCGCTCATGTGGGCGTTCATCTGCCTGCCCCGGGAGTGGGAAGCGTCCTTGTTAAACAGGGAGTGAAAGAACATCATCGGGTCCATGCCCCGGGCAAGCATCATCGCCTTGTCGCGGTAGTGACAGTGGAGCCAGTCCTCAGGCTTGAGGTAGTGTGCCAGGGCCGCCCCGGCTTCGTGTCCTCCCCCGGAGACGTGAAAAAAGGCTTCTCCCCGGTGGGTGTAGCTCTCTTCAATCCGGTCGATTTCCCGGGAAGAGAACATATTCATATAGAGTTTGAACAGATACTCCTGCCGCTGGGCGCTTATATCGGTCTTCATAGCTAAAAACTCCTCCATTCTAATGTCGGCCGCAGGCCGACTGAAGAATTCGGAACAGGGTATCAAATCTTCAGGATAATGAAAACACTCCAGGAAAGACCCTCATGAAGGCCAAACTTGACCTGCCCCGCCGGCCCGGCCTATCATGGAGCCATGAAAAGAACCCTTTCCGAATACGGTTATCTCCGCACCGCTGCAGCTGTTCCCCTGGTAAAACCCGGGAATGTAGACTTTAACTGTACAAAAACCCGGAATCTGATGGAGGAGGCAGCCCGGACGGATGTCTCCGTTACGGTCTTTCCCGAGCTCGGAATCACCGGCTATACCTGCGCCGACCTTTTTCAGCAGGACCGTCTGCTGCACACGGCGGAAGAGGGTGTAAGCGGTCTCATCAACCTGACCAAGTCCCTTGCCGGTATTTTTATCCTGGGCGCTCCGGTCAAACGGAACGGTCGGCTTTTCAACTGCGCCCTGGTAATCGGCGGCGGAAGGCTCCACGGTGTAGTCCCTAAAACCATCATTCCCACCTACCGGGAGTTTTACGAGGCCCGCTGGTTTGCCGGGGGCGGCAGGATAAACGGCGAGCTTGAATACGCCGGGTATCGTGCCCCCCTGGGGACGGACCTGATCTTTTCCTTCGAGGCCGACGGAGAACGGAACCTGAAGGTGAGTTTCGGGGTTGAAATCTGCGAAGACCTCTGGGCTCCCGTTCCCCCCAGCTCAGGACTCTGCAGCGCCGGAGCCCAGATTATCCTGAACCCATCGGCAAGTAATGAGCTTGTCGGCAAGGCGTCCTACCGCCACGACCTTATTACCCAGCAGTCCGCCCGCTGTCTTTCAGCCTATGTCTATGCCTCCGCGGGGGTCGGAGAATCCACCACGGATACGGTTTTCGGCGGCCATGCACTTATCGCCGAGAACGGGGTCATCATTGCCGAAGGCGAACGCTTTAAACGGGAAGGGCAGCTCCTCTATTCTGATATCGACCTTGATTTTCTCGAGCACGAACGGATCAACTCCACTACCTTTGCCCAGGGCGCGGACCTGGAGTGTCGTGAGTACCGGCATATAAACCTGGAGCTGAGCACCGCCTCCCCGGAAATCTCCGGCCTCGTTCGCACACCGGTGCGTAATCCCTTTGTTCCGGTAATCCGCGAGGATCTTGAAGCCCGCTGCCGGGAGATATTCTCCATTCAGAGCGCCGGTCTTGCGGGAAGGCTCGAGCATATCGGCTGTAAAAGCGTTGTTCTGGGACTTTCCGGAGGACTGGATTCTACCCTGGCGCTCCTGGTTACCGTGGAAGCCTTCCGGGAGCTGGGACTCGATCCTTCGGGAATCCAGACCTTCACCCTCCCGGGCTTTGGTACGAGTTCCCGTACCCGGACAAACGTGGAAAAGCTGACCCGGGCCCTGGGGGTTCCCCTGGAGACGGTGGATATCGGCGAAAGCTGCCTGCTGCAGCTCAAGGACCTCGAGCACTCGGGAAAACCGGAGGACACGGCCTACGAAAACGTCCAGGCCCGGCAGCGTACCATGTTTTTGATGAACAAGGCCAACATGCTGGGAGCCATCGTCATCGGTACCGGGGATCTGTCGGAACTGGCCCTGGGCTGGTGCACCTACAACGGCGACCACATGTCCATGTACTCGGTAAACAGCGGAGTGCCAAAAACACTGGTCCGTTTTCTGGTTACCTACGCGGCGGACAGCTGGGCCGGAGACGAGGCCGCCGCGGTACTCCACGATATCGTGGACACCCCCATCTCTCCCGAGCTGCTGCCTCCTGACGCCGAAGGAGAGATTGCCCAGAAAACCGAGGACACAATCGGCCCCTACGTGCTGCATGATTTCTTTCTGTACCACGCTGTCCGTTGCGGCGCCTCCCCGAAAAAGGTGCTCCTGCTGGCGGAAAAGGCTTTTTCCGGAGAGTACGACAGCGAAACGATCCTGACCTGGCTGCGCAGCTTCTATCGCCGCTTCTTTTCCCAGCAGTTCAAACGATCCTGCCTGCCCGACGGTCCCAAGGTGGGGACCATATCCCTTTCACCCCGGGGGGATTGGCGCATGCCATCGGACGCGGACTGTGGAATCTGGCTGCAGGAGCTGGATGCTATCTCATAAGGCGGCGGTATATTGACCGCCCATTCCGAAAGGCGTATTATTGAGACTGATTTTCATTCATTGAGGAACGAACCATGAAATATGCAATTGCAGCCGACGGCACCCAGATGGCCGGACACTTCGGCCACGCACCTACATTTATTGTTGTTGATATCCAGGACGGAAAGAGCGTTTCCCGCCAGGATTTTCCCAGCCCTCCCCATGCGCCGGGCAGGATACCCGCCTTCGTCAAGGAACTTGGGGCCGACTGCGTCGTGGTCGGCGGAATCGGCGGCCAGGCAAAAGCACTCTTTTCGCAGCAGGGAATCGAACAGATCTGCGGAATAACCGGCAGTATTGAGGATGTTATCAGCTCCCTGGAGGCCGGTACCCTGGAAGACGGCGGGGACCTTTGCGACCATTCCCACGGCCACTAAGGAAGAACCGGCATGGAACAGGCAAACAGAATCGCCCAGCAGGCGGAAGAGACCCGGCTTTTACGGGACAACATGAACCAGGTTAAAAACATCATCATGGTGATGAGCGGCAAGGGAGGGGTCGGAAAAAGTACCGTCGCGGTTAATCTGGCCTTAGGGCTCGCAAAAATGGGAAAGAGCACCGGAATCCTGGACATCGACATCCACGGTCCAAACGTGCCGAAGATGCTGGGTATCGACGATCAGCAGCTCTTTTCTTCCGATGAAAAGAGGATTATTCCCCTGGAGAGCGGCCCGAGCCTGAAGGTCGTCAGTCTTGCCCTGGCGGGTTACGAACCGGAACGGCCGATTATCTGGCGAGGTCCCATCAAGATGAACGTCATCAAACAGTTCCTGAAGGATGTTGAATGGGGCGAGCTTGACTATCTGGTAATCGACACCCCTCCGGGAACCGGGGATGAGCCCCTCTCCATCTGCCAGCTTTTACCGGATATGGCGGGCACTGTAATCGTCACGACCCCCCAGGAGGTAGCAAACCTGGATGCCATGAAGAGTATCTCCTTCGCCCGGGAACTCAAGGTTCCGGTAATCGGCATAATTGAAAACATGAGCGGTTTCGTCTGTCCCAACTGCGGCACCGTCAGCCATATCTTCGGCAAGGGTGGCGGCAAGGCCATCGCAGAGCGCTTCAAGGAGAACTTCCTGGGCGAACTGCCCCTGGATCCCCGGATCATGCAGGGGGGAGACTCCGGGCGCGGTTTCATAAGCGACAGCGAAGGCCCCGCAGGCCAGGCAATGACGGCGATCATAGAAAAGATCATAGCCAGGGTAGAAGAAAAAAAGGACTAAAACCCTATATTTCCTCAGAAACCGCGGCAATGCCGATCCACTCGGGGGAGGGTTTTAAGGGGGTTCCGGCCAGATCCGCCCACATGGCCTCCACGATAAAACCCTCCTTTCGGAGGTATTCCCGTATCTCCGCCCGTTCAAACCAGCGGTGCCACAGGTTGCAGCTCCGCACAGTGCCGTCTTCCGTCACAATCAGGTAGCGGTTCAGGTGAACCGACTTCTCCGCATAGCGATGCTTGATTTCAAAAACCAGGTTTTTTCCTGGATGCCAGAACCCGTCCCGCAGCATGGTGTACCAGGCCCGTTCGTCGGGATGAGGCAGATACATCTCGGTAAACACGTCAAACAGAAAGACCCCTCCCGGGCTTAAGGCTCTGCGAATATTCGCAAGGAGCTTTGTGCGGGAGGCGGGATTCAGAACACAGAAATCGCCGAAAATCATCACGATAACCTCGAAGCTGTTCTCCTCCGCCTTCCATTCACGGTAATCCATGGTGAGGTAGCTGATTTCCCGGTGGTTTTTCCGTGCATCCTCACGGGCATAGCTTATGCTGACCGGGGAAAAATCCATCCCCGTAACACTGTAGCCTGCGTCATGAAAACCCGAAGCATACAGCCCCGGTCCGCAGCCAAGATCCAGCAGCCGAGGATATTTTTCCGGCGGATATCTTTCAGAAATAAAGCACAGGGTCTTTTCGATGGTCTCCGCCCTGCGGGATGCGTCATCGGAGTGGGGATCCAGATGGGCCTCCAGAACGTGGGAGGAGATATAGGGGTCCGTCCAGAAGACAAAATCCCCGGGCTCGTAGAGCTTTGGTTTTTTTTCCAGCCGATGCAGCAGGGAAAGATCGAGCTTTCCGTTTCGAATAATCCTGGTGGACATAATGAAGAAAAGTGTAGCATGAAACAATCAGATTCGGATATTCTTAAAAAAAGGTGAAACAGAACGACCCGGTCAGATGTTACATCCTCACAGAAGAGAGCAGGGATACCCCTGCAGGGGTGGAAATCCGACTCCACTGCATTGACGATACGGGACCCATTCTCCTCCGTTTTCTTCGGCAGCGCCCTCTCTTTTTCCTGCGCCGCAGCGACCGGACTGAGTCCCCGGCTTTCAACCGTCGGGCTCTGGACCTGCGTTCTTTTTCCGGCGAAGCCCTGGACGGTCTTTATTTCAAGAGTCTGGGGGATTTCTACAGGCTGCGGCGGGAGCTGCGACAGTCGGGACATGTCCCCATGGAGTCGGACATTCGGCCGGAGGAACGCTTCCTGATGGAGCGTTTTATCCACCGGGGGCTCGATTTTCAGGGATCCATACAGGACAACAAGGGTTCCCGCAGCATCACAAATGCGAGAATCCGCCCGGCAGAGTACAGGCCCCGCTTCTCCATTCTCTCCCTGGATATCGAAACCAGCCCTGCCGGCGAAGTGTACTGTGTGGGTTGTCACTGTACCGACCGGCAGGGAAGAGAATCCGGTGCCGTACACATGATCGATCCCTCCGGCGCTTCCGAATCGGAGCACCGGGATTATCGTATTCTCTCATGCTCCGACGAAGCAGGATTGCTGAGGAAGGCTCTGGAATGGATCCGCCTGGCGGACCCGGATCTGATCATCGGCTGGAACGTAATTGGATTCGACCTGGAGATACTGACAAAGCGATGCGCCAGGTACGGGATAGTCTTCAGCCTCGGACGCGACGGCAGCGGAGTGCGCACATTCCAGAAGCAGTCGGGAATGCGCTCAGCGGAAATCAGCGGACGTGTTGTACTCGACGGACCCCAGGTTTTGCGGGGTGGTTTTCTCCGTTTCGAGAATTACAGCCTCGAAACCGTGGCCAACGCCGTTCTTGGTACGGGAAAGACCATCAGCCCGGAGGAGGACAAGCTCAGCGAAATCCAGCGCCTCTTTATCGAAGACAAGGTCTCCCTGGCCCGCTACAATTTCGAAGACTGCCGTCTTGTAAGCAGGATATTCACAGCCACCGGGGTGCTTGAGCAGTATGTGACCCGCAGTCTGGTTACCGGTCTGCGGCTGGACAAGGTGAGCATGTCCGTGGCGGCCTTTGACTTCTTCTATCTTCCCAGGCTCCACCGGGAAGGCTATGCCGCAGTGGACATAGCGGATATCAGCGCATCTGAACACGCCGCCGGCGGCCATGTTTTTACCAGCCAGCCGGGACGCTACAGCCACGTGGTGGTTCTGGATTTCCGCAGCCTCTACCCGTCCATCATCCGGACCTTCAACATCGATCCCCTGGCCCGTCTTACCGCCGATGAGGATCCCGGCCCCACCCCGGCGGGGATCTTTTTCAACCGCCGGCGGAGCATTCTGCCTGAGCACATCGGCAAGCTGCTTGAGCGGAGGGCGGAAGCGAAAAGATCGGGAGACGATGCTTTGAGCCAGGCGGTCAAGATCCTGATGAACAGCTTTTACGGGGTCATGGGCACCCCGGGCTGCCGCTTCTACCATCCGGACCTGCCCACGGCAATTACCGGAAGCGGACAGTGGGTGCTGAAAACAACGGCCGCACAGCTAACGGAGGAAGGATACACGGTCCTGTACGGGGATACGGATTCGGTCTTTGTCCAGCTCAAGGAAGAAGAAACCGGCACTGCGGAAGAAGCCGTCGGACGGATTGTATCGAGGATTAATTCGTTATTCGCCGATAGGATATCCCGGGAGTTCGGGGCCCGATCCCATCTGGAACTGGAGTATGAAAAGCATTACGACCTCTTTTTCCTGCCCCCCATGCGGGGAAGCGGCGAAGGAGCCCGGAAACGCTATGTCGGGCGCATAGCCGCCACCGGAGAGATCGAGTTCCGCGGCATGGAATCGGTGCGATCCGACTGGACCGAGCTGG
The DNA here is from genome assembly GCA_964554875.1 of uncultured Spirochaetaceae bacterium. Classification (GTDB taxonomy): domain Bacteria; phylum Spirochaetota; class Spirochaetia; order JC444; family Marispirochaetaceae; genus Marispirochaeta. The sequence continues at coordinate 55,877 of CAZKQJ010000022.1, forward strand.
CACGAGGCTTTCAGCGGGAGCTCTTCCGGCGTTACTTTGACGAAGAGGAGATTCCTGGATGGCTTCGCACTACCCTGGCGGAGATACAGGAGGGCAAACGTGACCACGAGCTTATCTACCGGAGGAGGCTGACCAAGCAGGCCGCAGGATACACTAAAAACGTGCCCCCCCATGTGCGGGCCGCCCGTCTGCTGGACCCCTCGGGGAGAAAGAACGTCCGCAGCATAGAGTACCTCATGACGCCCGAGGGACCGATACCCCTGAAGCACCGGCCGACCCGGATCGATTACACCCATTACATAGAAAAACAGATAAAACCGATTGCCGACGGGGTACTGCCTTTTCTGAATACGAGTTTTGACGAGATTATAGAAGGACGACAGCTGGAACTCTTCTGAGCGACTCAGCCTGCCTCGGCCACAACTACCCGGTTCTTACCCTTCTGCTTTGACTGATACATGGCCTCGTCGGCCACGGCGATAAGGTCCTTATTGCCGCCGGACGCGATAAGCGAGGTAGAAGCGATTCCGATGCTGAGACCGCTGAAGCCTTCGGGAACGCCGGGAATCTGAAGACGCAGCCCCGCGCCGTACTCCCGGATGATCTTTTCGCCCAGGTCCCTGGCGACACTTCGGCCGCAGTTCTTCAGAAGAATGATAAACTCGTCTCCTCCGTAACGGGCGGGAATATCCGAACGCCGCACATTGACCCGCACAATGTTGCCGATCATTTTCAGCACGCGGTCGCCTACAGCATGTCCGTAGCTGTCGTTTACCCCCTTGAAGTTATCGGCGTCGATAAACAGGATACTGTGTTCCTGGGGACTCCGGGCCCAGGACTCCGCCTCTATCTCAAGAATGGAATTGAAAAACTCCCGGCAATAGAGGCCGGTAAGAGGATCGTACTTCAAACGGTGTCGGAGGATCTCGTTTTCATCTGTCTGTCGCTGCATCTCTCTGGCATTCTTCTCAACCATGGAGCCGAGATACAGTCCGACGGTAACGACCATGGCGACAGGACCCGCCCAGGGAGTGCTTACGGAGCTGAATATCTTCAAGGCCACCAGAGCATCCACAATAATCGACGCCAGCCAGATACTGAGTCCTGTAATAATTAACCGGTACTGCCTCCACAGCTGCTCTTCACTGAAAAGCCTGCGACAGAACCAGCCGAGGGAAAAAAGAACAGCGCACAGGGAGACCAGGGAGAAGAGAGGAAACACCGGACCCTTGACTACGGAGGTAAACCCCCGTTCATGAACGACGATGCTTCCGGTGGCCATTAAGGAAGGTTCTCCCCAGAGGATAAGCAGAAAAATCAGCGAACCCAGGGCAATTACCAGTCTAACAAAGGGACGATGAATATCCAGCAGGGATTCGAGAAACAGTTCAAGAGCAAAGGGAGTCAGGATCAGACCGCTTACACAAATGCGAAACCAGAAGAGTGTCCAGGAGTGCTCATACCCCGATGTGTAGAGGGCGAATCCCAGCAGGTAGGGCAGAAAAACCGCCTGAAGAATCAGATAGCGAAGATGCACCCGGTTATGGGAAACGAAAACAATAAAAGCCGCGGAAAATACCAGAAAGGTCAGCACCACAGCTGCTCCGACCCCCGCGCCAATACTGGTAAGGTGAACTGTTAACCACATATTGAAATCCTGATCACTTTAGTATTATCGACAACTTGGTGAAAATTATATACCTGTCACCACAAAATGAAAAGGGGCAGAAACCCGCCCCTTATTCTTCCAGGGATTCCCGATAAGACTCCAGAAGAGCCTCAGCCTGCTCAAGGAACTTCTCGGGAACCTCGGCATAGCCCCAGCCGTTCTGAAGCTGAAAAATTCCGGTATACACCGAGGAATCGTTGGATATTACAGCGCAGGGGATTCCTTCCTGCGCCAGGATGTCCGCGAAACGGGCCGCCTCGATTTCGTTTGCCAGCCCGATACGCGGTTTATTCTTTTTCACAGGATACCCTACTCCACCAGCAGGATCTGCACGTCGCAGACGTTGGTGTTGGTGGGTCCGGTCATCAAAAGCCCGTCGGTTTTTTTCAGGAAGTGATAGGAATCGCTGTTATCGATATACTCCGCGGGATCAAGTCCGGCATCCTGCATGGTCTTCATGATTCCGCTGTGGGCTACTCCTCCCGCAGCGTCGGTGGGACCGTCATTGCCGTCGGTTCCGCCGGAGAGGAACACTATCTTCTCAAGCCTCTCGGGATCATCCAGGAACTCCATCAGAAAGGCCAGGGCCATTTCCTGGTTACGTCCACCTTTTCCTTTTCCTTTCAGGGTTACCGTGGTCTCGCCTCCGGCGATAATGCAGGCGGGCTTTTTAAAACTGAGCCTGTTCAGGGCAAGGTCTTTGGCCATGCCGGAGAAGAGCTTCGCAATCTCCCTGGCCTCGCCGGTCAGCTGGGAGGTAAGAATCACCGGAGCGTAACCGAGGTTCTCCGCCTCTTCGGAAGCGGCGTAGAGGGCGGAGATATTGGTGCCTATAAGGATATTCCTGACGGTTTTAAAGATATCGTCTCCTTCACCGGGGGTCTCCGGGACCTTGCCGGCAACCCCGTCGGCAATAATGCGGGAAACCGATTCGGGAAGCTTCTCCTCCAGGTTGTACTTGCGGAAGATGTTCCGGGCGTCCTTGTAGGTGGTGGGATCCGGTACGGTGGGTCCTGAAGCAATGGAAGTCAGGGGGTCTCCGATAACATCCGAGAGGATCAGGCTGACCATTGTGGCCGGAGCTGCAAAGCCGGCGAGACGCCCGCCCTGAACGGCGGACAAGTGCTTGCGGATAACATTAATCTCCTGGATAACGGCACCGCAGGCCAGAAGAAGCCCGGTAACCGCCTGAATATCGTCCAGACTGATGGCATAGGTCTTATCCTGGTAGGGAGCGGTCAGCAGTGCTGATCCACCGCCGGAAATAAGATTGAAAATGAGGGTCTTTTCATCAGCGTCGGAACATATCTTTCCAATACGCTGTGCAGCTTCCACGCAACGTTCGTCCGGCATGGGATGGGCGGCTTCGATCAGGTCGACGTACTCCAGCTTTTCGGTATGTCCTTCCTTGACCGCCACCAGTCCGGAGCTTATTCGGTCCCCCAGAACTGCTTCCAGCCCCAGGGCCATCTTGGCACTGGCTTTTCCGGCACCGACTACAACAATGCGTGAATATCCGGACAGATCGTACTCAGCGGTATCGGTCTCGGTCCGGATAACAAGCTTGTTCCCCTGGACACTCACCAGTTCCTGGAGCATCAGGGCCGGGTCAACCCTCTTAAGGGCTGCAGAAAAAATAGTTTCGGCATGATCAGTCTTTTGCATGGCTTTTCCTTTCCTCATCTCTGCACATCTGCAGGTTTTTTTGTATCAGCGGAAGGTCCGTATACTCCAGGGCAGCGATGAATTCTGCCGCCGCCCGGGGATAGTCCTTCTCATAATTCATGTAGATGGACCCCAGATTGTTCCGGGCCATAAAGTTCGTGGGATCCAGATCGGCGGACCTGCGGTAGTATTCCGCGGCGGCCGGGGAATCACCTTTCTGCAGGGCTTTGTTCCCCTCGTTGAACAGTCGGATTCCCTCCATGGCATTGCCAAAAGCCTCTTCATGAGAGCAGATATGCAGGCGCTTTTCAAGGAAGCTTCGGTCCTCCTCGGCCGGTGTACCCTCATCGAGGGCTTTCCGGTACCACCCGGCGGCTTCCGGCGCCTTACCCCACAGGTAACAGGAGTCTCCCAGGGCACGGTACCTGGCGTATATCCCTCCAAAACGATCCAGCTCATCAAGCAGAAGCTCGACCGCCTCCCCGTGCTTCCCCAAAGCAAGCTTTACCAGGGCAAGATTATGCCTCATACCAACCTTGTTGGGATCGGCCTCCAGGAGCCTGAGAAAACTGCTTTCCGCTTTATCGTATTTACCGCTTACAAAATAGTTGAAGGCCTTGCGCTGATGCCACTTGTAAAAGAGCATTCCCATCCTGCCAATCTTGGTTTTCCGAGGGAAAAAGCATTCAGCTCTTTCCACCACTTTCAAGTTTACAGGAATACAGGGATGATTGCTACACCGGGGAGGTACTCCATCGCTTGTACCAGCTCCCTTTTTCGTGTATCACTGGTTCCATGAGTTTTAAGGGAATAATCTTTGATCTTGACGGGACCCTGCTGAACACCATCGACGACCTGGCAGACAGCTGCAACCGCCAGCTGGAAAAATACGGTTTCCCGACCCATCCTGCACAGGCCTACCGCTATTTTGTGGGAAACGGCGTGGGAAAACTGGTTGAACGAGCCCTCCCCGATTCCGGCGAAGCACGGGAAATCCAGGAGAAATTTATCCGGGATTTCAGGGCAGACTATAAAGAGCACTGTTTTGACAAGACCAGGCCGTACCCGGGCATCCCTGAACTTCTGGAGAAATTACAGCAGGGCGGTCTTATCCTCGCTGTTCTGTCGAATAAACCGGATGCGGAGACAAAAAAAGTGGTCCGCCACTTTTTTCCGAAAGAGCAGTTTCGCTGTGCCGCGGGAGACAAAGAAGAGTTCGATGTAAAACCTGATCCCGCGGGGGTACGGGCCATTCTGAAAAAACTGGATTTGAAGCCCGAAGAGACCGCTTTTGTGGGGGACACCTGGATAGATATGCAGACCGCCGTAAATTCCGGCTGCTTCCCGGTGGGAATACTTTGGGGATTCCGTGACCGTAAGGAACTTGAAGATGCCGGAGCACAGGTTATCGCGGCGACCACCAATGAACTCTATTCCATTCTGACTGCCTGAGACTGCTTACAGAACGATAATATCCCCCACTCCCGTACGATGATCGCTCAGCTCCCTTCCGATTTCACCGGAGCAATGGGTGGCTATAATCCGTTTGTAGCCGATCTCCTTGAGCTGCTCCATGGTATCCATAACCTGATCACGGTCCATGTCCACCAGGTGCATCCCTCCCAGAAGGGTATACAGCTCATCCCCGGCATAGCGTGAGGCCACCTCCTGCGCCATTCTCAGGATTCCCGGATGGGCACAGCCGGTAATCAGGCTGGTACCTTTGGAACTGCGAACAACTATTCCCTGCTCTATCATCCGGGCGCCCTTGTATTCAGTGCTGAAGGTTCCCGTGGTCCAGACAGGACCAATTTCACAGACTTCGGAACACTGTATTACTTCGGTTTTTTCAAGGGCTTCCCTGTCGGGAAAGATATCCTGTGCTCCATCGGGAAGATAAACGGGAAGCCCGGGACGCAGATTCAGCAGGGCCTTTAAGCCCCCCGTATGGTCCCAGTGAGGGTGGGAAATAATGACCGCTTCGATCTCTTCCGGAGCTATCTCCATCTCTTTCAGGTTTTTTACCAGGGCAGGGCCTGCCTCACCTGTATCGAAAAGGATTTTACCGTCAACCAGACAGCTGAAGCCCCAACCCGACTCAAGGGAGGACCGTACTGCCTGGTTGTCGTACAGAATATGTATCGTCATGGGCAACTCCGGGGAATGGAATTAACTGGACAATCAGCATTGTACCCCGGAATTATTCACACTACAAGCTGAAGAAGCTATGATTTCTCCCGCCCCTGCTGTTCCATCTCCTGAAGGGCCTTACGGGTCTCCGACAGCTCCTCCTCCAGAAGATCGGCCCGACGGCGTAAAAACTCGGTCTGATCATCCTCGGTAACCGGACCCCAGGCGTAAGCGGGTCCCCAGGCATAGCCCCGACCCATGCCGCGGCCGAAACCGCGGCCGCCTCGAAAAAAACCTCGTCCTGCGAGTCTTCCCCGGGAATATCCTGTTCCGCAGTATCCCATACTCCAGCCGGTCATGGGTCCCATTCCGGCAGGTCCGGTTCCGTCAAATCCAGGCATAATGTCTCCTCCTCTTCTCATTCTCTATTGATTTTCATTATCAATATAGACAAAATCCGGGCAGCTGTCAAGAAAAAAGTATTTGACTTTCTCCACCGCCGTTTTTATATTGTTTTATATAGGATAGTTTAATATTAAACTATAATGAGGCTATATGAAAAAAACAGAAAAGGATATGTACCTGGATACCTTTACAAAATTTTCCCGGGCCCACACATCGGTGATGAACTATCTCTCGGGTCCGCCGGCATTACCGGAAGGCATGACGCTGACCCAGTTCGGGGTGCTCGAGGTTCTGTTGCACAAGGGTGCTCTTACCCATCGGGAAATCGCCGCCAAAATTCTGAAAAGCCGGGGAAACCTCACCATGGTAATCGATCACCTGGAACGGGACGGTCTCGTAAAGCGCCTTCCCGTTGCAGGGGACCGACGCTCAATGCGCGTTGCCCTCACCCCCAAGGGTGAAAAGCGAATCAAAACCGTATTTCCCCTTCAGGCCGAAGCAATCCGTTCGGTTTTCGGCAGGCTGACCGATCAGGAGGTCATACTTCTGGGACAGCTCTGCAGGAAACTCGGACTGAGCCTTGCAGCAGAAAACCGGACAGCAAAAGAGGAAGGGGAAAAACCGGAGACCGCATCAGGAGGTGCACTATGAAGATCAACATTCTGTTCTATTCCATGTACGGACACATGTTTCAGATGGCCAAAGCAGCCAAAGAGGGAGCTGACAAGGTAGCGGGAGCGGAAAGCAGGATTCTCAGGATACCGGAAACCCTCCCGAAGAATGTCCTCGAGGCAATGGGCGCCCTGGAGGCCCAGAAGCAGTTTGCCGGAATCCCCGAGGCGACCATGGACGACCTGGCAGAGGCCGACGGCCTTATCTTCGGCATCCCTACCCGCTACGGCCGGATGAGCGCCCAGTGGGCCAATTTCCTGGACCAGTCCGGACAGCTGTGGCTCAAGGGAACCCTGATCGACAAACCTGTAGCCCTCATGTCCTCGTCAGCGACCCAGCACGGCGGACAGGAATCCACCCTGATCAGTACAGCAGCCTCGCTCATGCACCACGGAATGCTGGTGGTCGGGCTCCCCTACTCCTACCAGGGACAGATGAGAGTCGATGAGATAACCGGCGGCAGTCCCTACGGTGCCAGCACGATTACCGGCGGACAGGGAGAACGCCTTCCCAGCGAAGGCGAACTGGAAGGGGCACGTTTTCAGGGGGAGCGCCTGTCGCAGATCGCCCGCAGGCTTTCCTCGAAATAGTCCAGCTTTACGGAGGGGCGGGGATTGCCCCCGCCCCCTTTTTCGTGTTTCATTATAGCCATGAAATCTCCCGAATTTGAAAGCATCCCTGTAAAAGGTCCCCAGGAAACCAGCGCAAACTGCTTTATCTGTGGTGTAAACAATCCCGCCGGGGTAAAGGCACGCTTTTATGAGCTGGAAAACGGTGAGGCTGCGGCGGTATTCTCCGTACCTGAGACCCATAACGGATACCCCGGCAGAGTCCACGGCGGCGTTACCGGAGCCATTCTTGATGAACTTGTCGGACGTTCCATAACCAGCCTGGAACCAGGAACCTGGGGCGTAACCGTCGAACTTAATGTACGCTACCGCAAACCGATCCCCACCGAGACCCCCTTAAGCGCCCGGGGAAGGGTAAGCCTGAACGAAAAAAGACGTTTCCGCGGCACCGGAGAGCTCTATCTTCCCGACGGTACGATTGCTGCAACCTGTGAAGGAACCTACGTCAAGCTGCCCCTGGAACGCATAGCTTCGGAAACGGGGGGTGATCCTCATTCCCTGGCGGAAGAGGGCTGGATGAAGCGAAAATTCACCGACGATCCCGAGGTAATCCACTTTCCCAGGATTACATAGGAACTGCGATAATGGTCCGTATGGCGGTGCACCGGGGCAAGCCTGTCCTGTATGTAATACTCAGTCTCTCCCTCCTTTTCGGATGGCTCCTCTCCTTTCCCTTCCACGGACCCGTGCTGAATATCTACAGTGAGGCCCGGGGGATTGATCCGGGCTCTCTGTCCACACTCTTTATACTCTTTCACGGCGGAGGGATTCTCCTTAGCGGCCTTATTGCCGGGAAAGCGCGTTCCTGGCGGTATGCAATACGCCTGGCAGGAATATCTACCCTCGCGACCGCAACAGCCATTCTCGCCGCCCCGCCGGCTCTGCTTCCGTTCCTGTTTGCCGCCTGCGGTGCCGCATCCGGAGTATTCATTGCAGCCTGGAGCGTTCCTTTTTCACTGCAGATATCACCGGTTTTCCGGATACAGGTCATGGCAGCGATAATTGCGGCTGCCAATATTGTGTACATCGCAGTCAAGCTGAGCCTGATCTTTTCCATGCCCGGTTTGGGCAAAGCCATCAGCATGGTCTCCCTGGTTGCCGCAACGGCAGCAGTCCTGCTGTTGGACACAGCTCCCGGGGATACACCGAAGCAGACCAGTTCTCCCGTCAAGCTGCCGGCCGTGCTGGTCGGGATACTTTGCGCGACCATCTTTCTTTTATATATAAACGGGGGATTCATGTATCTGGTACTGTATCCCTCGTCCCCGGAATCCCTGACCTGGCTTCCCATATTCCGCGACCTTGTTTACCTTTCCATTCTGGTCGCCATGGCCCTTGCGGGAACCAGGATAGACCGCATGATCCCGGTTTATATATCAGCATCCCTGATGATTCTTGCTTTCGCGTTTTATTCCCTCTTCGGTTCTTCGACAGGAGGCTGGTTGAGCGCGGAAATTCTGTGTCAATCATCCCTGGCCCTGCTGGATCTTTTTCTCTGGACCGTCCTGGGAGACCTTGCTTTTACCTACAGACGCCCCTACACGGTCTTCGGCTGGGGTCTTTCCGCCAATGTCGCGGGTATCCTGGCCGGCGGTTTTATCGGTGAAATCCTGATCCGGTTAAACGAGAATCCGGAGCTGATTATTGCGGTCTCAACGGGAACAAGCGTTTCCCTGACCTTTCTGCTTATTCCCTTCCTCGCAACACGAATGAGCAGCGACCTGCTGGAAAAAATCAACCTTTTCAGGCTGAGGTCGGAAAAAGAAGCATCCGACCTTACAGATATCCGGGTCCCGCCGGTACAGGGCATACCCGGTTTTGACGAGCTCAGCCCCAGGGAGACAGAAATCGCCGGACTGATATTACGAGGCAAAAGCAACCAGGAAATTGCAGATGAACTCTTCATCTCCGGCAACACTGTAAAAGTCCATTTAAAGAACATCTTCCGCAAACTATCAGTGGCAGGCAAGAACGAGTTTCTGGCCATGGTTGTATCGACCTATGAAAACAGCCGGGGTTGAGAAAAAATCGCTATTCCACATCGCTCCATTTCTTCATGATCTCGACGGCCGGTTTATTTCGAACGCTGGAGGCTTTGCTGAATGAGGAGTCACCGTAGCGGTACATAGTATCCCCCCGGTTGCGCCACCAGAAGCCCCAGCTCCAGACCTCGTCTATCCATCCGCGACCCTGAACGGACTGAAAAAAGGCCTCGTACATCCGGGCCTGGATAAGAAGATCCTGGGAAATATCCGGATTGCTGTGATCCGCCGGTTCGAACCAGACCTGCCGCGGAGCCCCGGAACAGCTCATGAAGGGGTTGAGGTAGATAACAGGGACGGAAGGAGTTCCTGTCGATGAACCGGTCAGCGCTTCGGCCGTGGTATCGTGAAAATCCTCAAAAGCACTTTTAAGCCCGGCGATCCCCGGATCATCAACGTCCATAATTTCCGCCCAGGGGACAATTACCGCCGCGTCAAGATCGTCCACGGGGAACTGCTCCAGTTCATGGTACAGGGTTCCTCCCATACTGCCGCTTACAACCCCGGCGTAGGCGATATCCCCGGAGTAGACAGCCCGTACTTCTGTAATCAGGTCCCCCCATCTGTCCGCATTGGCATCCCGTACCGCTCCGGCAAGCTGCTTGCCGATGATCAGCATGCTTATGCCTGCATCCTCGGCAATCACTGCCTGTTCAACAACAAACGCGGTGTAGGCGCTGAACCAGTTGTCCCAGTACTTGTATGCAAAGTCTTCTGACGATGCAGTGGCAACCGCGTCGCCGGTATCATTCAGAAAGGTTATGAAATCATCGATAAACGCGCGGTATTCGTTCCAGTCCCAGCCCCCGGCACCGGGGCCCGCCAGGTAGGCCAGATCGTAGTTCAGCTCCAGCCCCAGCACGAAATCCAGCCCCCGCGCAGAAGCCTCGGCGGCCATGGCCCGGATTTCCGCGGATGTGGCACTGCGAAAACCGTAGGCGTCGCGGCTGCCGAGATAATCGAAAACAGGAGGAGTATCCGCCGTGCCCTGGTCCCGGTAGCTTGCCCAGTTAAAGTAGATCAGCCGCCGAGCCCCGCTGCGCTCCACACTGTTAAAAGTTGTCTCGAGACAGTCCCGGTAAATAAAGTCGGCGTAGAAGTCCATAAGGGTGTGGCCTGTGGGGACCTTCCCGGTAATATCGTCAGGCTGTATGTAATCGCTTTCCGCAAAGATCGCCTGATACTCTGCCGGCAGTTCATACACCAGGTCCTGCTCAGGGATTCGGCTGATTCCATCGTCTCCGGCGGAGCTGCACCCTGAAAAAACAAGTCCCAGCATAAGGGCGACTGCGGGCAGCATACACAAAACAAAGGATTTTCTCATTCCTCCCTCCAGGCGCAGCGGCTATACTTTTTATATGACTTTCTTAGATGAACTTTATTGTTCAATACATTGAAGCCATGATACCCCGGGTTCCGACACAGCGATATAACCCGAAAGGAGTATTTTCGCCGGTATCAGGACATTTGACACACCCTCATCAGGGGCATACAATTCCATCATATGGATACATCCCCGGCTGAGAATAACTTCCGCGACTATATCGACGAGAATGAACTTTCCCTGTCGGATCAGATCATCACTCTGCTATGGAAGGACCACCCGGAATATGAGCAGATCTTTGATGAGAAAGGCCGGCGGAAGTGCGCCCAGGATATCCGCTATCATCTGAAGTATCTTGCCGACGCCGTGGACGCCGAAGCTCCGGCCCTCTTTCTGCGCTATCTGGAGTGGGTAAAGACCCTCTTCGCCTCCCTGCATATACCCCAGGACTCATTTTTAGAGAGCCTTAAGGTCATTAAGAAAGTTGTCGGTGAACAGAGCAGTACCGCCCTGAAATACCTCGACGAAGGACTGAAGGCCTACCCACATCTCCCTGACAGGCATGACTCCTTTATCACCCCGGAAAATCCCCTGTCCGGGGTGGCCGAAAATTACATCCAGGCCCTGCTCAATCGTGACAGGGAAGGGGCCATGAAGATCATCATGCAGGAGATGGAAACCGGGCGGGACATCCGGGAAATGTACGAACACGTGTTCCAGGTGAGCCAGCGGGAGATCGGCCGGCTCTGGCAGTGCGGAAGCGTTAGCGTGGCCCAGGAACACTACTGCACCGGGGCGACCCAGCTTATCATGAGCCGTCTTTACCCCTATGTTTTCAACCACGAGAAAAACGGCCTCACCTTTATCGGTACCAGCGTAGGGGATGAGCTTCATGAACTGGGGATCCGGATGGTCAGCGACTTCTTTGAACTCGACGGCTGGGACACGATATTTCTGGGAGCCAACACCCCCACAAAGGATATACTGCGGACAATCATTGATGAGCAGGCGAAGGTTATCGGTGTTTCCGTGACCATCGCCTATCACCTTCACAAGGCCCGGGAAATCATAGAGGCTATAAGCGGAACCCCCGAGCTGAAGGGGGTCAAAATCCTTGTCGGAGGCTACCCCTTCAATGAGGACCGGGAATTGTGGCGCCGGATAGGCGCCCACGGCTACGGAGCCGATGCCAGAGAAGCGGTACGCACTGCACGCCGGCTTACAGGGATTTAAGCATGGAGCAGAAGATTTTTCACGGTATTGCGATTCTGTGTGATCCGGACGGCCGCATCGAGACTGTCTTGCGGAATGATTTTCCGGAGGCGCTGAATCTCCAGCCCGAGATACCTCTGGGCATCCTGATTGACCAGGAGGACCTCCCCGAATACTACACCTTTTTATACCGGGTAAAGAAGGAAACCGTTCTCTATGACTGGAAGCTGAGGATCGACACTGACACGGAACCCCGGGAACTTTTCTTTGTGGGTGGAGCCTTTGACGCACGGATACTAATTATTGCCTCCACCCTTACATCGGAGACAGCAGAGTTCGTCGATGAACTGGGGCGCATCAATAATGAGCAGGCCAACATGCTCCGACGGGCAATGAAAAAACAAAACCGCGAGGATGAGGAGTTTTTCCGGGATTTTGCCCGGGTGAATAATGAGCTGACCAATCTGCAGCGGGAACTGCACAAAAAAAACCACAAACTCACCCGGACAATACGGGAACGGGACAGGTTTATCGGCATGGCCGCCCATGACCTGCGTAGCCCTTTGAGCGGCATATCCGGGCTCTGCAGCTTGCTGCTGGACGGGAGGATAGGAGACCTCAGCGAGGACCAGCGGGAAATTATCCGGACCATAAGCGAAAGCTCGGATTACATGGTCCACATGGTGAACGACATGCTTGACCTGGCGTCCATCGAGTCCGGTACCCTGCAGCTCAATATCCGGGACGCGGACCTGGTGCAGATAATCCGGGACAGTTTCAGTATTAACAGGCAGATAGCCGAGCAAAAGGAGATTTCCCTCTCGCTGGAAACGGGAAAGGATTCAATTCCGCTGAAAATCGATGGCATAAAAATACGGCAGGTGGCGGACAACCTGATTTCCAACGCCATCAAGTTCTCCCACTCCGGAACAGCTATACAGGTCCGGGTCCTGCAGACCGGGGAATACGCCGAGGTCAGCGTCCGGGACCAGGGACAGGGGATTCCCGCCGAAGAACTGCCGAAACTCTTTACCCCCTACACACGGATAAAAGTATCCTCCACCGCGGGAGAAAAGAGCACCGGCCTGGGTTTGGCGATATCCCAGCGTATAATCCAGGGGCACCGGGGAACACTGACAGCTGAAAGCGAAGTCGGGAAGGGTTCGGTTTTTCGCTTCAGCCTGCCGTTAAGGCCGTCGGATGAGAATCCTGCTCCTCAGGCCCCTTCATAATCCACTGGACATTCCAGGCGGCGAAGAAAAAAGAGCGAAAGCAGTGCTGCCCCGGAGGCTGCGACAAAGACGACAGGATAGCCGAGAGCAGCAATGAGGGAGCCCAGCAAAATGGGAACCACAACAATTGAGAGGTTCAGGGTCCCGATGATTCCCGCATAGAGCACCCGGTTCTCCTCGGTTGAGAGTTCAACCGTAACAGCGTCCCGGCTTACCGTACGGGCGCTGACCACCGCTCCCACAAAAAAGAAAAGCACAAGGTAGAAGGGCATGGGCAAAAACCAGGCTATTCCCAGGGCCGCCAGAGGAAGTACAAAGGAAAATCCCGACCATATTCTGAGCAGACCCTGAAGCACGCTGAGCCGGGAAATGGATAGCATGGTAAGGACAATCACAATCAGCGAAAGGACGCGCAGGTTAATACCCAGCAGCATCCAGGGCTTTTTCGGGCTCGTCCGTGGAGAAAACCGAAGTAGTTTCTCCTTTCCATGGACAGATCGGACATACAGGGATACTACCCGGGAGATACATCCGCGTACAGGGGCAGATGGTCCGAGGCCCGCCTGGAGAGTCTGCTCCTGTGGGCCCGGACAGCATGCCGCCTGAGCTTTCCGCTCATCCAGATCCGGTCCAGGGGCAGCAGGGGAAAGCGGGAGGGGAAGCTGCGCCGTGCAAGGTGCTTTGAGAAAAGCTGGTCCAGACTGCGCAGAAAGGGGTTAAGCAGACGCCATTCGTTGAGATCCCCCATGAATATTACCGCCTCCTGTGAAGGCCTGGTATGGCGCCGGATTGCCTCGACAAGGAGACGGCCCTGGCCCTTCCGCACCCGTTTCCGCAGATCCAGGTGAGTTACCACAACCCAGAGCTGCTCAGTACCGAGGTCCAGTCTGGCAAAAATCGCCCGCCGGGCCTCCGGCCGGATCATCCTGCCAGAGTATCCGGCGCTCTCCTCGAGATCCACATCCAGGTACTCGGTAAGGGGATACCTGGAGAGGAGGGCGTTGCCGAAGTCTCCCCGGGAATCCTTCAGGGTTTTGCCGAAAACAAGATGGTATTCCGGATAGGCCCTTCGCAGAAGGTCCAGAAGCTCCGTGTCGCTGCCGGTATTGCTTCGAAGCTCCTGCATACCCAGGATATCCGGCTGTGTCTCCCGAATTACCTCCAGTATACGTCCAGGATCGTAACGTCCGTCGGTACCGACACAGCCGTGAAGGTTGTAGGTCATGACGCGCATGCTAATTCTTTATCCCTGAAATTTTCCGCACCAGGGAGACGATCCCCGTCATGATCGCAAAATAGACTGTCAGGAGCAGAACAAACATGAGAATGTTCTTCCAGCCTGGATCGGTAAAGACCCTCCTGATGGTCTCTCCGAAAACGGTAAAAGCGATAATGCCGGGCATGAGGCCGATGAGCGACCCGACAAGAAACTGGGAAGGACGGAAGCCCAGCATGCCGGTAACCAGGTTCACCACCAGGAAGGGTCCGGAGGGCAGCATCCGGGAGATGGCCACCGCCCAGAGACCATAGGGACGGATCTTTTCGAACTGTTTCTTTACATGACGGACAGCCTTGAAGCGGTCGAACACAGGGCTTGTATGCAGGACAAGTCCCAGGGCATAGAAGATGGCGGCCCCGGAAAATACCCCCAGGGTGGAATAGAGGATACCGAACCAGGGGCCGTGGAGAGCGGCAAAGGAGACGATGGGAACCGAGATGGAGACAAAGATCAGCATGCTGAGCCAGAAGGTGACTATCGTCAGCAGCGCAGCCACGCCCGGCCTGGTCTCGTTCAGCTCTCTGACCGTGCTGAGGACCTTTTGAATATCCATATCCGTCCGGGAGAGAAAAAAGACTGCCCCCAGAACCACGGCCGTCAGCAGTAAAAATGCCCAGATTTTCTTTGTCCGGGCAATGAATCCCCTGGGCTCATCCTTTGTCATGGTATGCAATGCCTCCTCCGACCGGGGTGCCCCCTTCATGTCGAAGTAATCCAGAAGCTCCTCGGGGATCGAATCCGGGGGCATCAGTTCCCCGGGTTCCTGAAGGCCTTCCCAGGAGCTGCTGCGTTCCCTGAAGGCCGAGAGCCGGGAGCCCCGGTTCCGCCGGACCATTTCCCGCCACTCTTCTACACGTAAACCGCAGTGCCGGGCGAGGATGCGCTCTTCCAGTTTCGCGACACACCCGGGGTCGTCCGTCTCCTGCGCGTCCATGAGGATGTTTACCTCGTTATCGAAACCGAAGGAGCGCTGGTTGATGTTCCCCGATCCCAGGGTCAGATAGCGGCTGTCGGTAATCATCAGCTTGGAATGGACCTTGATCGGTGTGGCAGGATTATCGGAAGAAACGGGATTGAAAAAGCCCAGGCGGCCGTGATGGTCGTTCTCCCGCAGCTTCGCTATGTGCATGGAGGCGTTTACCCCCATGGTCATCCTGCCCAGCAGATCCGGGAGTTCCCGGCTCATGAGGATGATCAGCTCCGGCCCCTCCTTTTCCCGAAGAGTCCGGGACAGAAGATCGGTGATCTCGTCGCTGGAGAAATACTGATTTTCGATGAAGATGAATTCCCGCGCCTCGGAGAGCAGATCCAGGTAAACCTGCCGTATCTGCCGGAGGTCCGGGACATCAGCGTCCGGGGATGTGCGGGTACGAGCAAGCATGATCCGGACATTTTCCGCATCCACAGGAATCCCTTCAGGCCAGAGAGAAGGGGGTTCAGCGTCAGAGGAAAGTCCGAGGGAGAACTCCGCATCCGCCAGGGAGAGGAGATTTCCCACCACCGGCCCTGACATGACAGCATGGGTGTCGTGATAGGGGCCGTAGGCCTCCCCCTCGGGGTTAACCCGGGCCGGACTTTCGGCGAGATGCTCCGGGCTGTCCCAGCGTTCCCGGGTAAGGTCTATACCCCCGATAAAAGCGAGGGCATCGTCCAGAATAACGTACTTCTCGTGCCGGGAGGCGAAGGCCGATTCCGCGGAAAGCTGATGGAGATGTATGTTCGGCTGCTTCCCTACACTTTTCCTGAATTGGTAGGTAATGTGCTGGTCTGCAGCGAAGAGGGAGGGGGGCTTCCAGATACACAGGTCTATCCGGACGGAGGGCTTTTCCCGGGCGATGAACAGGAGTAAGTCCCCCAGCTCCGGTCCCGTGGGGCCTGTATCATTATCCCGAATAAGGCGGATGCGGTCGTCAAAGCTCCAGCCGACGATGAGAATCCTTTTTTGTGCCTTCGGAAAGACTCCTGCAAGGGAGGAGAAGTAATCCCGGCTGCAGGTAAAAAAGGAGAGCCGGGACGCGGTGGATTTATATGCGTAGTGACGGTCTTTAGTAAAAATCATTCCTTTTAAGGTAATACACAAAGCCCCGGACAACAACAAGGACGATCAGCAGAGCGGTCAGCAGCAGGGGAAACCAGTCCCCCAGGCGCGCATAAAGAGTCGTTCCGGGAGGGGCTTCAGGGATTTCTGCCAGGAGCCAGCCCTCTTCAAAAAAGCCGAGGGAACCCAGGACCCGGCCCCAGGGGTCAGCCGCCAGGCTGAGCCCGGAGGTGGTGGCCCGAACCAGGGGCACCCTGTTCTCCACGGCCCGGAAAAGCCCGTTGACGCCGTGCTGCATCCCCTCCACCGGGGAGAGGGACCAGTAGTCGTTGCTGACATTGACGATGAGCCGGGCCCCCTCCGCCACGAAACGTCGCACATGCCCGGGCATGATGTCCTCGAAACAGATGGGCGTGGTGAAGGGCGCTTTAGGGTGCCGGTGGAGGAGGTATTCGCTGCCGGGGGTCCAGTCGGTAACATCGAACTTGTCCAGCTGCTCGTAGACCGCCGGGAGCTCCTCCTTGAAGGGAAAGTACTCCGTAAAGGGTACCAGCTTTATCTTATGGTAGATGCTCTCGATTTCCCCCTCCGGGCTGATCAGATAGGTGGAGTTGTGGCTGATTTCCGGGTAGTCCGTGTCCCCCTCCTCAGGAAGCCGGGTGTGGTCGGAGCTTCCCGTAACGAGCCAGGTGTCCCAGGAGTCCGCGGCGGAGAGCATTTTTTCCGCGAGTTTTCTCCTGGGCCGCCCCTCGTTTGCCGGACGCGTCCAGAAGCGGATGTCCGGGACGAAGGCGGTCTCCGGCCAGGCGACGAGGTCCACGCTTTTTTCCTCCTCCGCGGCCCGGGCAAGGCCGTCCTCGCTCAAGGAAAGGAGGGCGTCCAGGCTTTCGGCGTAGTCGTGCTTGCGGGGGTCCCGGTTATGCTGCACCAGAAGCACGGTAATGCTCTTTGCCGGCTCCGGCGCGAAGGTCAGGGTCAATACTCCGAAGCCGAGGGGAATCAGCAACAGGGCCGCCGCGCCGGCAAGCAGCGAACGGCGGCGCTCCCGGGCAGTAAGCAGCTGTGCGATTACCGCGTTAAAGGCGATGACCAGCCAGCTTACCCCCCAGACCCCGGTAAGGGAGGCGACCTGAATACAGAGCGTCCAGGGGTAGAGAGCGGTGCCCAGCATACCCCAGGGATAGGCCAGGAATCCCATGCCCCGCAGCCAGTCGAAGACAATCCAGGCTGAAGGCACAGTGAGAATCCAGCTGCGTCCCGGACGCCGGAAGAGCCACACCAGCAGGGGCAGAAAAATAAGCCACTGGGCCAGGGAGAGAAGCACCGTAAAGGGAAGAGAGACGTATGAATAGGTTGAGTGCCAGAAGTTGACCAGCATTACCTGCAGGGAGGCAAAGGCCATTATCGAGGCAGCCGCCTCTCCACGGGAAGCCCTTCGGCAGAACAGAAAAAGGGGAATCAGCGCGACGAAGCTCAGTACCGGGACTCCCTGGAGCCTGAAGAGGGACGGGAGGGCCAGGGTGTAGAGCAGACCGGAAAGCCATCCTGCGAGGAGCCCGGGGGTATGGCGCATGACGCCTTCTGCCGCGGCAGGGATAGAAGCGGAAATCCCGCCGGCCGGCGGATTGGAGCGGATAGCCCGGTCCTGCATCGTTTTTTTGCCGGCAAAAAAACGATGCATGGAGCCGCCCGGAAAAAGATAGAGAGTGAGATTCAGCAGGATAAGGGGCAGAAAGCGCAGAGCCGCCTCAAGCTGCTGACTGGCGGTGTCGGCTGCCATCTTGAGGTCTCCCCCGTGGGCCACGAAGCGCTGAACGTAATCCATGTTGGCGTTGCGGGCAAAAAAGAAGGCGAAAAGGTAGAGAGTGGAACCGAGGATTATCAGGCCCTGGTTAAAAAGCCCGGCGGGCCGGCGCAAGAGGAGCAGAAGGGCCAGCAGGAGCTCGAGGGCAAGGAAAAGAAAAAAACTGTAGTCGAAGGGGGTGAGCCCCGGAACAGGGATATCGAAGGCTTCGGCGAACTCAGGCCCCTCCAGGGATTCCATAAGAGCAGAAAGATTCGAAGCCCTGAAGCTTTCCGAGGAGATGGGCTCTCCCTCGACAGTGTCGTAGAGCCACAGGTAGAGGGAAAGCTCCCCGCCCCAGGCGGAGAGAACCGGCTGCACAAGACGCAGGACCCCCAGCTCCCGGGCGAGCTCCATGGCGGACTCCCGGCTGTCGATATCCGCGAGGCTGCGGCCGGAGGGCATAAGGTATTCCTCGATCAGAGCCTGGGGTTTGACGCTGGACGAACCGGCGGTGGCGAAGGCCGCCTCGATGGACCGGGTAAGTTCCTCTGCCTGGCTGTCGCTGAGGCCGGCACCGGTGTGAGAAAAAGGCGCGACCATCAGACTGGGGGTTCGGGTGAGGCTGACGGGGCCATAGAAGGCGAGAAACACCTCCCCCAGGGCACACAGTATGAGAGCCAGGGAAAGCGCGGGGGTGAACAGGTTTTTGCCGGCAGGACTCGTCATTGACCGATAGACTCAAACAAGGCTGACGCTATATATCCAGGAGCCCGTCTTCTACAAGCTGCTGCTGGATCTCCTGGCCGATTCTCATTCCCCAGGCCTGACCGGCGGCCATGGACTCCCGGGAGATCGCCGGCATCTCCTGAATAAGCTTTTTTCCCGTGGGAGTTTCGTAGAAGCTGATGATGTCCGTAATCTCCTGGTGGGTAAAGTGTTTGTCGTAAATCGGGATTATCAGGCTGATCATATCGTCCGGTTTTACCCTGGCCATGAACTGGTCCCAGTAGTCCTCGGGAACCTCAGGGAGGATTTGTTTGAACTGGGTAATCATGCTCTGCATGACCTGGATACCCATGCTGGCGGAACCGGTCATCTCCATGAGCCGGACAATGTCCTCCTCCTTGGACTGCCCGAAGAGGGAGGCGAAGGAAAGAAGGGAAAACAGCAGGATTGCGATACTCTTTTTCATCGATTGACTCCTGAAAGGCAGATTGCCCGGGAATGCGGGAAAGAATCAAGGT
>CAZKQJ010000023.1:0-74891 GCA_964554875.1 uncultured Spirochaetaceae bacterium
GGGCGGTAAAATCATCCTCCATCCATGCGGATGTGATGGGATCGGACCACTGTCCTGTCTCGATAGAGCTGGAAGTATAGATAGCACACCAAGCCTTAGGATAGATTGAACATAAGCTTTTATAACCAGGTAACATTGGGCGAAGCTCGAGTTTCTATGCCTGTTTAATGAGACCATTCCCTACAAAGGACCTCCGCTTGTTCCAGAACGGTCTGAGTTGCTTTTTCCTGCTTGTCAGGTGGATAGCCGTATTTGCGAAGAATTCTTTTTACGATCACACGTATCTGGGCGCGGGCATTCTGGCGAACAGTCCAATCTATGGTTACGCTCCGCCTGACTGCTTCAACCAGTTCGTGAGCAATCAGCTTCAGTGTTTCATCCCCCAGTACCTTCACCGCACTGTCGTTAACCTCCAGCGCATCGTAAAAGGCGATTTCATCATCGGTCATGCCAAGGTTTTCGCCGCGCTGTTGAGCCTCGCGCATCTCTCCGGCTAATTTGATCAGTTCTTCAATCACCTGTGCTGCCTCAATGGCACGGTTCCGGTATTTTCGTATGGCTTTCTCCAGCATCTCTGCAAAAGACCGCGCCTGGACAACGTTTTTGCGAGAGTTTGTTTTGATCTCATCGTTCAAGAGTTTTCTTAAGAGTTCCACCGCAAGATTCCGGTATGGAAGCTGCCGCACTTCCTGGAGGAAGTCGTCCGAGAGAATCGAGATATCCGGTTTCTTCAATCCCGCCACAGCGAAAATGTCCACGACCTCTTCCGAGGCCACGGCCCGGGATACCAGCTGGCGAATCGCGGTATCCATATCCTCAGGGCTCCTGCCTTCTCCATCAACCGTTGCTTTTGCCAGTCCGGCGCGGACCTCCTGGAAGAATCCCACGTCGTCACGAATTTTGAGTGCCTCCTCATGGGGAACAGCGAGAGCAAAAGCCCTGGACAGAGCAGTCACCTCTTTCAGATAGCGCTTCTTTCCATCCTCCAACTGAAGGATGTGTTCCATGGAGGCGGCGATACCGGCAATACGCTTTGCCGGTTCCGCTTTAAGAAGAGTGGTGTAATCAAAACCGTGGAACATGGAGACAACAATTTCGAACTTCTCCAACATCACCCGGGCGGCTTCTTCCTGGTTGATGGCCGCTTTGCCGTGACCGCCCGCTTCGGTGTAATCCGCAAGGGCCCGTTTCAGCTGGTCCGCAAGGCCCAGGTAGTCAACGACCAGTCCACCCGGCTTATCCTTGAACACCCGGTTTACCCGGGCAATCGCCTGCATAAGGCCGTGGCCCCGCATCGGCTTGTCGACGTACATCGTATGCAGCGACGGACAGTCAAAACCTGTCAGCCACATATCCCGCACGATCACCACCTTCATGGAATCGCCCGCGTTTTTAAACCTCTTGGCCAGAGCCTCACGCCGTGGTTTGTTCCGAATATGGGTTTGCCATTCAGCACGATCCGATGCGGAGCCGGACATGACAATCTTAACCACGCCCTTGTCGTCATCTTCGCTGTGCCAATCAGGCCGCAGCTTAACCATGGCATTGTACATATCAGCACAGATTCGACGGCTCATGCAGACAACCATTGCTTTGCCGTCTAATGCCAGCAGGCGGTCTTCAAAATGGTGAACCAGGTCTTCCGCAACAAGGGCGATCCTCTTTTCCGTGCCGACCATGGCTTCAAGAGCAGCCCACTTGGAACGCAGCTTCTGCTTTAGGGACTCTTCCTCACCCTCGGTGATCTCTTCAAACTCCGGGTCGATTTTCGGCTTTTCCTCTTCCCGCAAATCGATCTTTGCCAGCCGTCCTTCGTAAAATATGGGAACAGTAGCGCCATCCTCAACCGCCCGCAGGATGTCGTATTTATCAATGTAATCACCAAAGACCGCCGGCGTACTGCGGTCGCCACGTTCGATGGGCGTACCAGTAAACCCGATGAAAGACGCATTCGGCAGAGCGTCGTGCATGTGGCGCGCGAATCCGTCGATAAAGTCATACTGACTGCGGTGCGCTTCATCGGCAATGACCACAATATTTCGACGAATGGATAGTTCGGGGTATTGCCGGCCTCTCTCGTCAGGCAGAAATTTCTGAATTGTCGTAAAAACAACCCCGCCTGAAGGAACCTGAAGAAGCTCCCTCAAATGTTCCCGGTTTTCCGCCTGGACGGGAGTCTGGCGAAGAAGGTCACGGCAGGATGAAAAGGTTCCAAAGAGCTGATCATCCAGATCGTTCCGGTCGGTTATAACCAACAATGTAGGGTTCTCCATGGCGGGATGACGGATGACCTTTCCGGCGAAGAAGGCCATCAAAAGGCTCTTCCCGCTTCCTTGAGTGTGCCAGATTACCCCGATACGGCGATCGCCGAAGTGTTCAGTCCCGGCACCATACGCATTCCGCAGCTCGTATGCTTCATACGGGTTGTGTTTGTTATACTCCGGGAAGCGTGCATACAGAAGATCTGCATCAGCATCGATACCGCAGGCAGACAAGGTACATTCAAGCGCTTTGTTCACAGCATGGAACTGGTGATAGGCCGCCGCTTTCTTGGCGACAGCTGCTCCGTCATCGTCAAACACGACGAAATTCAATACAAGGTCGAGAAACCGCCGCTTTTCAAAAACCCCCTTAAGCAGCACTTCAAGTTCCACGGTCCCTCGCGGAGCGACTTCTTTTCCGTCAATGGTACGCCATGGCATAAACCGGTCCCACCCGCTGGTAAGCGTCCCGCCCCGGGCTTCAAGGCCGTCGGAGATGACAAGTAGCTCGTTGTAGACAAATAGACCGGGGATATCGCTTTTGTAGGTCTGAAGCTGTTTGAAAGCATGACGAAGGGTGGCCTTTTCATCCGCAGGATTCTTGAGCTCAATCA
The DNA here is from genome assembly GCA_964554875.1 of uncultured Spirochaetaceae bacterium. GTDB lineage: Bacteria > Spirochaetota > Spirochaetia > JC444 > Marispirochaetaceae > Marispirochaeta. The sequence goes on from CAZKQJ010000023.1 coordinate 2,876, forward strand.
CGCCAAGGGGCAGGCCATTAACAAAGATCACCATGTCGGGTCGTCGATTCTTTCGCTCCTCGATAACCGTGAACTGATTGACGGCGAGCCAGTCGTTGTTTCCGATGTCGTCAAGATCAAAAAGCCATACCTTGTTGTGTACCTCGCGACCTTCCTGTATGTACGAAACATCCACGCCATCGGTCAGCATCCGATGGAAACGCCGGTTGTTCTCGATCAGGATGGGGGATTCGGTGCGCATTATTTTCTTGACGGCTTCTTCAATAACATTGGGGGGTATATCCGAATTGATGTTTTCGAGCGCGGTCTCTAGCCTGTCGATCAAGACGACCTGATCGTAATCCCGGCGCTCACAGTCCGGACCGTCCGGGTTCAAATCCGGTCCGAAGGCGATCTGCCAGCCTAATGATTCAAACCAGCCGAGGGCGGTTTGTTCGAGAGTTGTTTCGGAGGTTTTACTCATCGTCTTTCTCTTGCTTACCCTGAATTCGTTTTATTTCCCGGTCAAAGTCGGAAACATACACCTCATCCTGTTTTTTGCGGTAGCTTTCGTATTCCTGCTCGGCCTTCAATTTCGCCTCCACTGCACTCACCCTGCCTTTGTCATTAAGGATCGGGTAGTTGGAAAGCTCCAGAAAGCTGTGTAGAAACTGAACCCAGTCTTGCATCTTCATCACAATCTGTCGCTCAGCCCGGTTTTCGGCAAGGTCGAGGTAGGCGGTCACTATCCGGTTCAGTTCCCTGATATGCGCTTCGCTCAGATAATTTTTAGCCACAGAGACATCGGATTTCAGGATTTTCCCTTCAGGCGCCCCCTTCCAGCTTGTGAGCCCCATATGTATTTTTTCGGCATCCGCTGAGTCATAGATGATTTCCGCGGCCGTTTTTCCGGTGATAGCCCAGTGCAGCTTATTCTGTACCGTGGCGAAAAATTCCTGGGTAATGGGCGCGTTTTTATCGTAATCCGCCGAAAGCGCGTAGATGTCGGTTATCTTCTGGTAAAATCGGCGCTCGCTGGCACGGATTTCACGAATCCGCTCCAGGAGCTCATCGAAATAATCCCTGCCGAAATGCTTTCCCTGTTTGAGCCGTTCATCATCCAGCACAAATCCCTTGATGATGAATTCCTTCAGGGTCTTAGTCGCCCAGACACGGAACTGGGTGGCCTGATAGCTGTTCACCCGGTATCCCACGGCAATGATGGCGTCGAGGTTGTAATATTTGGTTTTATAGTTCTTGCCGTCAGCGGCAGTTGTTTCCAAAATGGAAACAACTGAATCTTCAACCAATTCGCCTGAATCAAAGATGTTTTTCAAATGCTTACTAACCGCCGGCACATTTACATTGAACAGCCCGGCCAGGGCCTTCTGGGTCAGCCAAAAGTTTTCATCATGATACAGAACGCCGACTTTCTTGTCGCCTTCCGGAGTGCTGTAGAGGATTATTTCGTTGTTTTCTTTCATGTTTCCCCTCCGGGTATGCGCTTGGCCAGCCATTCAACAATCCGGTCGATGGAACTGTCTTCAATTTCCTCTATGGAAAAGAGCTTTGTTAGTTTCTTCAGAAAAAGACGTACCTCGGCATGGGTGGAGGTACGTTTATTCCAATCGATGACCGCCAGATCTTCCATACCGTTGAGCAGGGTGTAGGTAAGATTCTGGATTTGTGTTGCATACTCGGATTTGCCGCCCAGAATGGAATGAAATATAAAATCGTAAAGCGGCGAAACCTGCTCCGCGTATTTTCCTTGATAATCAGTAACAGGTTGAAGCTTTCTGGTTAAAGGCTCCTTGTGCCCAACGGCGGCTACCTCCGGCTTTACCTCAGGCTCGGGCCCGGGGGCTGTCTCTTCTGTTTCTGGTATTTCCTCTTCTTCGGGTTGGGTCGCAATACCCCGCAGCGCATCAAGAATGTCCACATAGGCCTGACGATCCAGATAATACAGCAATTCGCTTGCAGGAACGCGAATATCGAATCCATCTTCAAGCGTGCCGGCACGAAAGGACAATTCCACGACCCCGTCTTCGTCTACCTTGGCTTCAACCTGAGTCGCTGCATCAATTTTTTCGTTATGATGAGAAAATCGGCTGTGTGACTCGCGGGTTTTTAAAATGGAGGGCTCAACGCCGTCGTAGGCTTGTAGCAACAACGCGATGATCGTATCGGCGGACAAAATGTAAACCCGTGAATGACGGTCTGATATTGCATCAATGAAACCGTCCTTGCCATGTCCAACCGAGCCTTCCTGGTTCCGTATATCGGACAAGCCATTTGACAGCTTGTTGTAACCGGAAAGAATTGTGCCTAAGGCGCTTGACCCTCTTTGGTTGCGAATCCCCAGCGCATCCAGAGCGCATGCCAAATATTCCGTTGTGGTCGGACTTGACGAGGCAGGAAGGTCTTTGTCCAACTCCGTCACAATGGTAATGCAGACCATCTCCAGAAACGATTTGCACAACTCAATCAGACTGCTGCCGTTGCTTTCAAAGGTGCTTGCAAAATCGGTATAATGCGCCTGAATATTGGGCGCATCCGGCCAGCGGGTGGCTGCCGCTTTGAAGGCGGGGGCAATATCGTCGAGGGCGCCCGTCATACCCCGGCCTCCTTAATGAACTTCTCTGCATCAGAGATGCGCAGCTCGCCGGAAATGAGCTTGGGAAGGAGGGTTAAAATGTTCATTCCCCGTCCTCCTGTCGGTGTTCAATGACGATGCGTTCAGCCTCACGGCCGTAGTTGTCTGCCAAATCTCTTAAGGTAATGGCAAATCTCAGAAAACCGGCGTTTTCTACTTCCTCGGCTTTACTTAGGAACTGTTTAGCCAGTTCTCTTTCCGGTTTTCCAGTTGGGTTAACCCAATGAAAACCGCGTGAGTTGTATGTCCCCATCCTATAACCCTCGCGCATGTCCTTGGCCTCACGGTCATTCAATGCAGCAGCGACAGCGCGGCGTATCCATAAACCGCCTATATCGGGTGGGGTGTGAATCAATACTTCGCCAATATTGATGAGTGCGACTTCCAGGTGGCCGGATTCTGTACAGACTTCCTTTACTCTTTGGAGCCATTCGCTGAAACGCTCTTCGCTGAACGTTCCATCTTTTTGTGTTCCCGGCGGTGTCTTCCACTCATGCAGCAGCCGCCAGGCATTTGTTGCGAATGCTTTTGATTGCTCGGTGGGTTCTCTCGGCGGCTGATCTTCTTTCTTGGATCGGTAGATCAGTCGAATTACCTCGCAAAAAAACTCCGGGTCATTAGCCAGTCTGCTTTCAATGAGTTGGGGGGCGGCACCTCTATGCCCGTCGAGAAGGGGAATATATGCCCACTCGACTCTAAAGAGGTCATCTTGGTTAACCGAAGGCTCTGCCTGAAGAAACTTGATCAGTTCGATGATGCGGTACCCATTCATGGTGTAGCTGGGCTCACTGGAGGAAAGCGCTGCGAGCAACGCTCGAACACATTGATTACTATCGATAGGCTGCTTGGCACGTCGCATTCTGTATAGGCATTTGATTGCCGCGTGTGGTCTGCCTTGTTCAATGAGCTTCTCAATAGCAATGGCAAGATCACCATCGGTCTGATATGCATTCGCGCCGGTGCGGGTCCAATATTCACTCTCGTGCGCCTGAAGCCATCCAGAAGCGCGATCCCATGTTTCCTTGGTAAACGGCAAACAAGTCAAGAATTGACCTACTTGCTCGGGCGTCCAATCAGATTTATCGAGGTCGTCGCACCACTCCCAGCCTTTGAGATGGTAACACCTCCAGATAAAACCGCTTACCAATGCCTTGCGCTTGCTGTCCGCAGAATCCAGGAAGTGAGGCAAAAGGGTCCGCTCAATGACTGAATCGGCAATAACGCCAAGCGCGTACCCCACCTGGACAGGTGAAGAAACGGATTCGGCAAATCGGATAACACCTTCGGCACCATCTTGCTGAAAGATTTCCGAAATGGCCGTTTCACGTCTTATTTCGAGACTTTTTTGCTGTTCCTCCCAATCGCCATCCTCATCGTAGTTATTGAAGTCATTAGCAAAAACGTGCTGGTATAAATTGAACGGGTTAGTTGGGGATAGTTGTTCAGCAACTTGTTCAATGCAGGTAATTAGTTCGTCGGGCAAGGCCCATTTCGCATCGGAAAACCGTCGATGTTTGTTTGTGAATTTTGTGAGATGGTCCCAAATGGAAAGTCGTTGCTCTTCAGGGAGTTCTGAAATGGGCTGGGAGGCAAGAGCCTGGAGAAGTTGATCAAAAGCAGGTTTAGGTAGATTATCAAAATGATCAATCAATTCGGAAAGCCGAGCGGTATCTTGGCCCGCTGCAGCCACTGCAAGTTCCGCGTAAAATGATGCCTGCTGCCAGTATTCCTGATACGTCACGCCTTTTTCCCAATCATCGGGGAGTGTCTTGCGCCAGCTCGGTTTATGTGATCCAGAAGAGGTCTGGTGTTGACCGGGAAGAAGCTGAATGATCAAATTCCAGGCGATATCCGGCCATTCATTAAGGATCGTTCGCACCGCCACCTTGTGCTTTTCAACAGGTGCCAGCGTTTGTGGCATCCAAGGCAGCAAAATGGTTGTAAGCGAATTGGATGGACGATTGGCCCACTGGCCGCCGGGGTCATGGCTGGCAAGTTCACCAAGCGCAACACAGACTCGAACCAGATATTGTTCATCCCAGGCCAGCCCTTCCAACGCCCAGAGCAGGCCGGTTAAATAATTTCCGCCGGTGATGCCGTTGCCTTCCTGAGAAAAAAGCTCATCAAAAGGACAAGGCGATAAACGCATCGACATCTCGACCGAATCAAGAAATTCACCCGGGGCGGCTTCGGCCAGAGTGGGCAGCAAACCGTTCAGGCTGCCCCACAAAACCCAGTCAGCATCGGTCAGAAGTTCACGTATCACCAATGCGCAGGTTGCTTCAGGTTTTCCTTGTGAGCAGTTAGCGCACGACTCCGGCTGGCTGCCCAGAATGGCCAAACCCTCGGCAATGCCTTTTCGAAATACGCGTGAACGTTTCAGCACCTTGCCATGAATGCTTGCCGCGTATCGCTCTTCGGGGGGCAGTTCAAAAGCGGAGTCCGGCTCCTTCAGCACGGTAACAGCAAGCGACCTGAAAGTATCGAGGTTCTGATCAAGGATGCGCGATCCCAGCAGGCTCCAAAGCTCGGCTCGATTAACAACTTTCCAGACACCGTTTTTGAGAGCCAACGGGCTGTCAGGGCAGTGTAATATTTCCCGCGCCTTCTTTAACCACTCGTCATAACTGATGCCGAGCAGTTGTGTTATCGCCTCAAGGTCGCATTGACTTTTATCTTGCCAAGCGCCAATCAAAACTGCCAGTGTCAGATAGGTGGCATCAGGGTGCTGAGTCCAATCGGTTTTAGGTTGCTCCTGTGCCGCCTTGAATTCTTCGGGCATTTCAGCCACGGCCTTTTGCTTAAATGCTTCCAGAAGGTCATCCGGCAGCTTGCCGGGCGTGATCGTACCAGCATCTTGATTCCATGTTTGTACAATATCGACAACCCGTGACCAGACCCACTGCTGATGCTGCTGAAATTGGGAAATGTGGGAATGCAGCAGAGACAGGACAACACCGAACTCGTTACCAAGATCGTAACCAAGCAGATGGAAATGGTTCAGGAAATCATAGAGTTTGTCCCTTGAAACATCGTTGCCACCGTTTGCAGCCTTCAGGTGGTACTGAATGACCTCCAGTTTCTCAGCACCCCTGGGTGGGCTGAAATTTGCCTGTTGGACGTTTCTAAAAAACTCATAAACGTTTTTGGTGTGCCTTGCCTGGTTCAGCAACCATTGCACATTGTGTACATCAGTCGCGCTGAGCGGCCCTGTGATCAGGGCAATTATATCCTTACCTATTGTGAACACATCAGGATTATTAAAATCATTCCAGGCGGCCTGCATCACCTCACCAAACAGGGTGCTGCCATGCGTGATGGCTATGGAATGCTTAACCTGCCCGAGAAGTTTCCGCCTTTCCTTACTGTTCACGTTTTCCACTACAACAACGAGGTCGTCGGTATCAAAGCCGTCAATCTTGCCCTGAAGTTTTATTTCCGAAATGGGCCAGCAGGGAAGACAGGGGGCGTTCCCCCCTGTGAGCATTAACGCGACAAATGAAGCCTGAACATGTGCTTCAAAATGTACACCGCCAGCGCCTGTTGAAAAAGGGTTGCTGAGCTTTTTTCTATTGCTCATACCCCGGCCTCCTCAACGAACTTCTCTGCATCAGAGATGCGCAGCTCGCCGGAAATGAGCTTGGGAAGGAGGGTCTCGCGGAGAGAGGTAAGCGTCGCGTTGTCATGTAGAATTGCTAAAACCAATTCCATCACGGGATGTACAATTTCCTCGTATGAAGTGGTAATATTCGTTGTTGGGCATGCGATTCGGATAGTTTTGAAGGTGTCCCGTGTAATCGTATTAAATACTGATCCATGTCCACTTCTCTGCAGATCCGAAACTTGCCTTCTGATATTGAAATAAACGAAATAATCGCTTTCTCCGTTCTTGCCTTGAATGCCGTAGCAAGATTGGTTCATAGCCATTGGACGTCCAACAAGAGCACACTTCCCAACCGTCCCTCGTGCGCTAATTATCGTTGTCCCTTTACGCAGCACTTTGGTCGATGATTTGTCTACCCCAAGCTTTGTAATGTGTTTCTCTGTATCAATAACGAATACGTCTGTTTCAGTGGGCGCATCTACAACTGAGAACCATGGGATATTCCCCCCCCAGTACTCTTTCACTTTTGTTTTTGGAGTCCCGCCGCCAATAATATTCACAACTTCGGATAGCGGCATGACTCTCCATCCCTTCGGAATCTCCCCAAGCTCCGAGTCCTCGAAATTGTCAGGGAAGAGCGCTGCAATATCATCCGGCAGACCTGTCGGGCGTCCTTCGGCTTTGGCTCGTACCGGATCAAAATCCACAAACCAGGACTTGAAGATAGCCTGGGCTATGGCTTCCAGCGTCCGGTTCATGCGGCGATTCAATTCGATCTTGTCGTCCAGCGAGCCGAGTATATGGGCTATGGCGCGTTGTTCAGGAAGAGGGGGAATTGGAATTTCTATCTTTTTAATATCTCTTATAGGTAGTTGTGGCTGAGCACTGCCGGTCCGAAGAGACAACGCTTGTGAATGGAAATCTGGAGAACGAACAAATAAATATAAATACCTTGGATGCAGCACCGAAGGTCGCGGCCGAAGAATCACCATTCCGGAATTGATTCGAATGTGCTCGAACGGAACGGTATCGTCAAAAAATGCTACATTACCAACTGTCCCACGCGTCGTTAAAATTACATCTTGACGAATCATCTTTCCCTTACGTAACAAAGAGTCTTTCTGTTCAGTGATGAAAGCGCAGTCTGAGAAATTGAATCCATTGACAGTGACATTACCTGCGTTCAAGAATAAGCAATGCCCGCTTACAGAGAACTCTTCCTGCTTCGGATAGTTTTTTCCACGATCACCATCAATAATTTCAAGAGGTGCACTGTGAAAAGATGCAACCGGCCATTCACTCCCCATAGCCCAATACCTCCCTGCCTGCACCGAACTGACTTCGACAGGCAGGCAAATTCTTATCCCTCATCACCGTTCCGCCCCTTCGTTCAAGATATTCAGGTACTGCTGGTAGGTAAAAACCCGGTTGCGCTGCTGGCCGGTAGAACCGCGCCTCATAATCCGGTTGCTCCATATTTATCGATTGTTAAATAAGGTTTGACGATATTAAACGAAAATAGCTTTTTGTTTAATAATAGATCACTCTCCATAGCCCAAGATCTCCAACTTCCTTTTGCCCCGTGTAATTTAGCCCTCATTCATTCTCTCCAAGTTTCTTCAGCATCTCAACCGCGCCGGTTTCAAATTTTGAAAAGGCAAACCACTTCTTACCCAGATCCTTCAGAGATGCACCGATATGATAAATCTCCTTTTCGTCAATAATCAGAAAGCGGTCATGTGAACTTTTTAAGGTCCTGGCATTAATTGCCGGGTATTGTTCATTATGCTTTTTCAGATCCAAGGAAAGCTGTTTTGAAACATTTTTGGAGTAGATGAGTGCCGACACTCCGCTTTTTCGCTTGCTGAGCAGGGTCAGTACAGAGTCATCCACGTAATTATCAATGAGAACCAGAGGCTTTCCGGCTTTGCGAATCAGATCGCAGACAAAAGTGTAGGCATCATAAACCTGACCGTTGTAAAAAATACCCTGTTTAGGCTGCTCGCCTGACTCCAATGCCTTGAAAACTTTTTCAAAGTTCTTTTCCGTCTCCGACTCAAAGGCGATCTGTCGGCGTTCAACAGAATCAAGCCGGGCAAAGACATTGGCATTGTGCTGGATAAACTTACGCATCTCCACAAAGGCGTTGATGATTTTTATACTGACCTTGACTGCCGTCTCACTGCGAAGCACGGCAGAGAGCATAGATACTCCCTGTTCGGTAAACACATATGGATTGCCGGTTGAATGCTTCAACGATTTGAACCGGTCACAATTTGTGACCAGTTCCTCTTTTTCTTCATTAGAGAGCTGGAATCTAAAGTTTTCAGGAAAACGATCGACATTTCTTTTTACAGCCTGATTAAGAACTTTTGTTTCAACCTCATACACAGATGCCAAATCACGGTCAATCATTACTTGAACACCGCGAATAGAAAAAATCATACTTTGAATGTGTTCCATAGGCACAATGGTATCTGCTGCTTTTATCTCCTTATTCGCCAAAACCCAAAACCTCCAAATTCCTTTTGATGGTGGCTTCAAGTTGGTCGGCTTGGGCGAACTGCTGGTAGAGTGTGGTGGAAAGTTCAGCCATCTTTTCCTCAAAAGGAACGCCGTCATCCTCGATCTCGGCTGCGCCCACGTACCGGCCCGGGGTCAACACATAGCCGTGTTCCTTTATCTCATCTGTTGTGGCGCTCTTGCAGAAGCCCGGAATATCCCTGTACTCACCGGCCTCCTTTTCTCCACGCCAGGCGTGGTAGGTGGCGGCGACCTTGTCGATCTCGTCTTCGGAAAAATCTTTGTGGGTTCGGTCGATGAGGCTGCCTAATTTGCGGGCGTCAATAAAGAGGGTGTGCCCGCGCCGGTCGCGAAATTTGCCGTTCTTCTTATTGCGGGCCACGAACCACAGGCACACCGGAATTTGCGTCGTGTAAAAGAGCTGCCCGGGCAGGGCGATCATGCAGTCCACCAGATCGGCCTCGATGATGTTCTTGCGGATTTCCCCTTCACTGGTGGTATTGGTGGACATGGAGCCGTTGGCCATGACGAAACCGGCCACCCCAGTGGGCGAGAGGTGGTGGATGAAGTGCTGAATCCAGGCGTAATTAGCGTTGTTCACCGGCGGAATACCGTATTTCCAGCGGGCGTCTTCCCGCAGGCGTTCGCCGCCCCAGTCGCTCATGTTGAAGGGCGGATTGGCGAGAATGTAATCGGCTCGAAGGTCCTTGTGCAGGTCATTGTGGAAGCTGTCCGCGTGTTGCCCCCCAAGGTTGGCGTCCAGTCCTCGAATAGCCAGATTCATCATGGCCAGTCGCCAGGTGGTGGAGTTGGACTCCTGTCCATAGATGGCGATATCACCAAGGCGGCCGCCATGTTCCTCAACGAAGCGTTCGCTTTGGACGAACATACCGCCCGAGCCGCAGCACGGATCATAGACGCGACCCTTATACGGTTCGATCATTCTGACGAGCAGATTGACGACGCACCGGGGTGTGTAAAACTCACCGCCGCCTTTGCCCTCTGCGGCGGCGAACCGACCGAGGAAATACTCGTACACTCGGCCAAGAATATCTTTTGAGCGGGATTCATCGTCTCCAAGTCCAATCTTACTGATGATATCGATGAGTTCACCCAGGCGGTATTTATCCAGAGATGGTCGCGAATAGTCTTTAGGCAGAACACCCTTGAGGGTCGGGTTCTCTTTCTCAATGGCCACCATTGCGTCATCAACAATCTTGCCGATGGTCGGCTGCTTGGCGCTGGATTGTAGTTTGTCCCAACGGGCCTCTTTCGGCACCCAGAATATGTTGGCCGCCGCGTATTCGTCGCGGTCCTCCGGGTCCGTGTATTCGATATCCTTTGCTGCCTCCAGCTGCTTGTACCTGGCCTGGAATGCATCGGAGATATATTTGAGAAAAATCAGACCGAGAACCACATGCTTATATTCGGAGGCATCCATGTGTCCCCTCAGTTTGTCGGCGGCAGCCCACATATGATTCTCAAAGCCAAGATTGGCACCATTGTTGTTCTGGCTCATATTTTCACCTTCGTTTGTATATCTATCGGGCATCCCTGGAGGGCATGCGTTCGTATCGGACAAGTCCTTTCCATTTTTTTCGCACATGTATCTTACCAGAAAAATGCCGGCCTCCCAAGCATTTCATGCAACTCGTGTATTGTTCACAATTTATTCTAGAATTTGAATGGTAAAGTCTATTTCAGGATATCAGGCCAGTGTACAGTGATTACAAGGGTTCCATCCCCATGATTCTGAACACTATGCGCTATACACGTTTGTCAGATCTGTGATATTCTCTTTGCAGAGCGGCACCCCGGTCGGCGCCGCGCTTTGTATGTAGCTGATTTATATCTTTTCAAGTACCTACCGAGCAGATAATCCTTCCGCCGCGACCGGTGCGGCCCACGAAAAAATGATAAACGTGGCGCCGCGACGTCGGATACAACGGAGAACCATAGATGTCTCAATCAACTCAAAGCTTTCAGGCCCTGGGCCTGGATACCCGGCTGCTCAAGGCCGTGGAAACTCAGGGCTATACCAGCCCCACCCCGGTCCAGTTTCGGGCCATTCCGCTTATTCTCAAGGGCAACGATGTACTGGGTGGCGCCCAGACCGGAACCGGTAAAACCGCCGCCTTCGTTCTGCCCCTGTTGCAGCGCCTTGCCAGCCCCGGCGGACGGGGCAGCGCTCCCCGGGTGCTGATCCTGACCCCCACCAGGGAGCTCGCCGCCCAGGTACACCAGAGCGTTGTGGATTACGGCGCTAACATGCGCCTGCATTCCACGGTTATCTTCGGCGGCGTCGGCATCGGCCCGCAGATACAGGCCCTGCGCCGGGGAATCGACGTTCTGGTGGCAACCCCGGGACGCCTCCTGGATCACTTAAGCCAGGGGACCCTGAACCTCTCCCGCATCGAAACCCTGGTTCTGGACGAGGCTGACCGGATGCTGGATATGGGCTTTATCAACGATATCCGCAAGGTAATAAAGGAACTCCCGGTAAAACGGCAGAACCTGCTCTTTTCGGCCACTTATTCCGACGATGTCCGCAAGCTGGCGAACTCAATCCTGAACAAGCCTGTGGCCGTGGAGGTAACCCCCCGCAATACCGCAGCGGAGACGGTAAGCCACGTGGTGCATCCGGTGGAAAAGGGCCGCAAAAACGAGCTCATTACCCGGCTGATAAAGGAAAACAGCTGGTTCCGCATCCTGGTCTTTACCAGGACCAAGCACGGCGCCGACCGGCTTTCGAAACATCTGGCCAAGAACGGGATACCCTCCGCGGCAATCCACGGCAACAAGAGCCAGAACGCCCGCACCAGGGCCCTCAAGGAGTTCAAAGCGGGCAATGTCCAGACCCTGGTAGCCACGGACATTGCGGCCCGGGGACTGGATATCGACGATCTGCCCCACGTAATCAACTACGAGCTGCCCAATGTACCGGAGGATTACGTTCACCGCATCGGACGGACCGGCAGGGCAGGAGCCTCGGGACTGGCATCTTCCCTGGTAAGCGCCGACGAGAAGAGCTACCTGGAGGGGATCGAAAAGCTCCTGAAGCGCCGTATTGACGTGCAGGAGATCAGCGGCTTCAGGATGGAACGGGACGCCGGTCCTCCTCCCCATATCGTTCAGGCCCAGCGGATGCGGGAACGCAGCCAGCAGCGCCGCCAGAGCCGGGACCGAAGCGTAAACAGCCGCCGGAGCAGCCCTACTCATTGACGACAGCATAACAATTCCCGTATGTTGATACGCAGAAACGCCTGCGTACGACATAGGGGGAATTGCCATGCGGAAGGTACTTGTTGCTGCTATCCTGATCCTCGGGACGGCGGTCCTGACCGCCCAGGTCACCGTGAGCCACGCCATCGCCCTGCACGGGGAGCCCACGTACGGCCCCGATTTCACCCATTTTGATTACGTCGATCCCGATGCTCCTAAGGGCGGCACCCTGCGTCTCCACTCCATCGGGACCTACGACAACTTTCACCGCTATGCCCAGCGGGGTCTTTCCGCTGCCGACAGTACCCGCTTCTACGACACCCTGATGACGGACTCCGCCGACGAGATCGAGGTCCTCTATCCCCTTATCGCGGAAAAAATCGAGTATCCCGCCGACTACTCCTGGGTGATCTTTCATATCAATCCCGAGGCCCGGCATCAGGACGGGAAACCCATAACCGCGGAAGATGCAGTCTTTTCCTTCAACAAGTTTGTGGAAGAAGGAGTCGCTCAGTTCCGGCAGTACTTCGCGGGAGTCAGCGTACGGGCACTGGACCGTCTCCGGGTCCGTTACGACCTGGAAGAGGGCAGTCGGGAACTGATCATGTCCATAGCGGGCAATGCGATTCTCCCCAAACACTACTGGGAAAACCGGGACTTTACCGAACCCCTGACGGAGATACCCCTGGGTTCGGGGGCCTACACGGTATCGGACTACAAGATCGGCCAGTACGTGGTCTACAAACGTATGGAGGATTACTGGGCCCGGAACCTCCCGGTCAACAAGGGCCGGCATAACTTCGATTACATCCGCTACGATTACTACCGGGACCAGAATGTGGCCTTCGAGGCTTTCAAGGCCGGGGAGTACGACATACACCAGGAGAATATAGCCAAGAACTGGGCTACCCTCTACACAGGAACAAACTTCGATCAGGGGCACATCCATAAAGAGGAGATACCCCATGACATCCCCCAGGGAATGCAGGCCATGGTCTATAACATTCAACGGCCTTTCTTTCAGGACCGGAGGGTCCGCAGGGCCCTGAACCTGATGATGGACTTTGAATGGATGAACAGGAACCTGTTTTACGGTCAGTACACCCGGACGAGGAGCTTTTTTCAAAATACCATCTACGAAGCCGAAGGGCTTCCCTCCCCGGATGAGCTGGAAATTCTTGAACCGATCCGGGATGGAATTCCGGAAGAGGTCTTTACCGAAGAGTACAATCCCTCCAGCACGGACGGGACGGGAAACATCCGTCCCCAGATGCGGGAGGCCTTGGGACTCCTCAAGGAGGCAGGCTGGGAAATCCGGGAGATCAAGGCCCCCGAAAAATCCCTGGAAGACCGGGAACCGGATTCCACCGAAACGGATAGGGCGGAAGAGCCGGGTTTTTTTGGAAAAATATGGCGGGGTATAAAGAGCTTCTTTTCCGCCATCTTCTCCTGGGTCCGGGGCCTTTTCGGCGCTGAGTCCGCTGGGGGTGTCCGGCGACTGGTAAACGTGAAAACCGGCGACCCCCTGACGTTTGAACTCCTTTTATACAGTCCCTCTATGGAGCGGGTGGCTATCCCCATTCAGCAGAACCTTGAACGTATAGGAGTCACCATGAATATCCGGGTCGTGGATACGACACAGTTTACCAACCGGTTGAGGGAACGGGATTTTGATATGATATCCGGCGGCTACGGGGCCAATTCCTACCCCGGCTCCAACCTGAAGATCGTCTGGCGCTCCGACTACATCGACTACACATGGAACACCGCGGGCGTGCAGGACGAGGCGGTGGATTACCTGATCGACGGCATCGTGGCCAACCAGGAGAACAGCGATGCCCTGATCCACTGGGGCCGGGCTCTTGACCGGGTACTTACCTGGAACTTCTACGTGATGCCCCAGTGGCATATCTCCATGTTCAGGGTGGCAAGCTGGAACAAGTTCTCCCGCCCGAAGACGCGGCCAAAGTACGAGCTGGGCATCGATACCTGGTGGTTCGACCAGGCCAAAGCATCCACCCTTCCGGAACGCTTCCGCTGATGCCCCGGCAATCCGGATAGGCGAGGTAGAGATGGGCAATTATATTCTTCGAAGGCTGTTTTTGATAATTCCTACTCTCTGGGCGATCATCACCATCAACTTCTTTATCGTTCAGATAGCTCCCGGCGGACCGGTTGACCAGATGATCGCCACCATGTCCGGGGTGGGCAGCAATATGGTGATGGAACGTATCTCCGGCCAGGGCGCGCAGGAGGTAGAAGGCGGCAGCGTCTCCAGGGACAGGGACCAGACTTCCCGCTACCGGGGGGCGCGGGGACTGGACCCGGAAGTAATCGCCGAAATCGAAAAACGCTTCGGTTTCGACAAACCCCTGCACATCCGCTACCTTGGAATGCTCAAGGATTACGCTACCTTTAACTTCGGCGAAAGTCTATTCCGCGGCCGTACGGTGATCGGACTGATCGGCGACCGTATGCCCGTGTCGGTCTCCCTGGGAATCTGGAGTACCCTGATCATCTACCTTGTTTCCATTCCTCTGGGTATACGCAAGGCAGTGACCCACGGCAGCCGCTTCGATGTCTGGAGCTCCACTGCGGTAATCCTGGGAAACGCGATCCCTGTCTTTCTCTTCGCCATTCTGCTGATTATCCTCTTTGCCGGAGGCAGCTACCTGAAACTCTTCCCCTTACGGGGTTTGCTGTCCGACAACTGGAGGGAACTCTCCCTTCTGGGAAAGATCGGCGACTACTTCTGGCACCTGGCCCTGCCGGTCACAGCCCTGGTGATCGGGGGCTTCGCCACTCTGACCATGCTGACCAAGAACTCCTTTCTTGACGAGATAAACAAACAGTATGTGGTTACCGCCCGGGCCAAGGGCGCCACGGAAAAACGCATACTCCGGAACCATGTATTCCGTAACGCCATGCTCCTGATTATCGCCGGGTTCCCTTCCGCCTTTATCAGCATGTTCTTTACCGGGAGCCTCCTCATCGAGGTGATCTTCTCCCTGGAAGGCCTGGGCCTTTTGGGCTTCGAGGCCACCATGCAGCGGGACTACCCGGTGATGTTCGGTACCCTCTACATTTTCACCCTGCTGGGACTCGTGCTGAACCTGGTCTCCGATATCACCTACACCCTGGTTGATCCGCGCATCGACTTTGAAAGCCGGGAGGTGGCCTGATGAAAAAGCTCTTTACCGGCCGCCTTGCGGCGGAACGACTGCGGCGCTTCAAGGCCAACAGACGGGGCTGGTACTCCCTGTGGATTTTCCTGCTCCTGTTTGTCCTCAGTCTCTTTGCCGAACTCATCGCCAACGACTCTCCCCTGATGGTCTACTCCCGGGGACGGCTTTTTTTTCCCATACTCCGGGAATATCCGGAGACCGCCTTCGGTGGAGAGTTCGATATGAAAGCAAGCTATCGGGACCCCTACGTTATCGAGCTGATCGAGGAGTCCGGCTGGATCCTCTGGCCCCCGATACGCTACAGCTACCAGACGATCAACTATGACCTGCCCTCTCCCGCCCCGTCGCCGCCGACGGCGGCAAACTGGCTGGGCACCGACGACAAGGGTCGGGACGTTGTGGCCCGGATTATCTACGGCTTCCGCATCTCCGTGCTTTTCGGGCTGACCCTGACCATCTGTTCCTCCATCATCGGGGTAGCAGTAGGGGCGGCCATGGGATATTACGGCGGCAGGCTGGATATCCTTGGCCAGCGGTTTATGGAGATATGGTCGGGGATGCCGACCCTCTTCCTGCTGATAATCCTCGCAAGTGTCGTACAGCCCAATTTCTGGTGGCTCCTGGGAATCACCCTCCTTTTCGGCTGGATGAGCCTGGTGGGGGTCGTCCGGGCGGAGTTCCTGCGGGGCAGAAACTTTGAGTACGTCCAGGCTGCCAAAGCCATGGGCCTGTCCAACAGCAAGATCATGTTCCGCCACATTCTGCCCAACGCCATGGTGGCGACTTTGACCTTTATGCCCTTTATTCTCGGAGGTGCGGTAACCACCCTGACCTCCCTGGATTTTCTCGGTTTCGGGCTTCCCGTAGGCTCCCCCTCCCTGGGGGAACTTCTGGCCCAGGGCAAGGCAAACCTGCAGGCCCCATGGCTGGGGATCTCCGCCTTTATCGTGCTCGCGGGCATGCTGAGCCTCTTGGTCTTTATCGGCGAGGCGGTCCGGGACGCCTTTGACCCCCGACGAGCGGTATAGGAACAGAAGATGGAAGAGAAACCCATGGAGAACCTTGTACATATCCGCGACATGAGCCTGGCCTTCAGAAAGGGTGAGGAGCTGAACCAGGTAGTCCACAACGCGGAGATCGAAATCCGTCCCAACGAGGTCCTGGCTTTGGTAGGAGAGAGCGGCTCGGGTAAAACCGTTACGGCAAGCTCGATCCTGCGGCTGCTGCCGGATGAACGCGTCGCCTATCCCACGGGGGAGATCCTCTACCGGGGGACTGACCTGCTGAAAGCCGACCAAAAAACCCTGCTTTCGATCCGGGGCGGCAAGATAGGCATGATCTTTCAGGAACCCATGAGCTCCCTGAATCCCCTTCACTCCATAGAGAAGCAGCTCGCCGAGAGCCTTTTCCTTCACCAGGGACTGAATATAGAACAGGCCCGGCCCATCGCCCTGGAGTGGCTGAACAAGGTGGGACTCCGGGATCCGGAAAAGCGACTCAAAGCTTTTCCCCACGAGCTTTCCGGAGGAGAGCGTCAGCGGGTAATGATCGCCATGGCCCTGATAAACGGGCCGGAACTCCTGATCGCCGACGAACCCACCACCGCTCTTGACGTTACCATCCAGGCCCAGATCCTCGACCTGATTCTGAACCTCAAGGACGAACTCAACACTGCGGTCCTCTTTATTACCCACGACCTCTCCATTGTCCGGCGCATTGCCGATCGTGTGGCGGTCATGCAGCAGGGGCGGGTTGTAGAAACCGCGGAAACGGCCGGGCTCTTCTCTTCCCCCCAGGCGGAATACACCAGACGGCTCATAGAGGCCGAACCCCACGACGAGCCTCCAGCTGCGGACCCCGGAGCCGAGACCATTCTCAGTACCCGGGAGCTCAAAGTCTGGTTTCCCATTCAGAAGGGCCTTCTGCGCCGCACCGTGGACCATGTAAAAGCCGTCGACGGAGTCACCGTCGCCGTGCGAAGGGGACAGACTCTGGGCGTAGTGGGAGAAAGCGGCTCCGGCAAGACCACCCTGGGCAGGGCAGTGCTTCGACTGACGGGAAGCCAGGGAGAGATCACCTTCAAGGGTACGAGCCTTGGCGGAATCAGGGAAAAGCAGTTTCGCCCCTTCCGGCGCAGCATGCAGATTATCTTCCAGGATCCCTACGGCTCCTTAAGCCCCCGGATGAGCGTTGAAGCGATTATAGGTGAAGGACTGGAGGTTCACACCGACCTGAAACAGGAGGAGCGGGAGGAACGGATTATCGCCGCCATGAAAGAGGTCGGTCTGGACCCGGAGACCCGTTTCCGTTATCCCAATGAGTTTTCCGGCGGACAGCGACAGCGTATTGCCCTGGCCAGGGCCCTTGTCCTGAAGCCTGACTTTATCATCCTCGACGAGCCCACATCCTCCCTGGACCGTTCGATCCAGTTCCAGGTTATAGAACTCCTCAAGGAACTACAGGCACGCCACGGCCTGACCTACGTCTTTATTAGCCATGATCTTAAGGTCGTACGCTCCCTGTGTCATTACATTGTGATCATGAAGGCCGGAAAGATTGTCGAAGAGGGGGAAGCCCGCAGAGTATTCAGCTCCCCGGAACATCCCTATACTCAGGAGCTTTTACGTACAGCTTTTGAAGGATGATCCGGCAGAGGTGGTACCGGAGGGGGTTCGGGCAAATCGAATACCGGCATCCACCCCTTGGGCCCCTCGGACAGCAGTCCTTTGAGGTAATCGGGGTCCGCGTTAAAACGTTCGACCAGATAGGGGATATCCTCTTCCCTGAGCTGGAGACGGTCGAACTCGATGAGGCCACGCAGGGTCTCGTGAATGCTCTCCCTCACCGGGCTGGCGACACCGGAAACCAGAGAGAGGCCCCAGGACTCCCTGGCAGCGTGGGAGAGTTCCCGTTTCAGGCTCGTCAGGTAGGCGGAGTTGGTGCTTTCTATCGCCCGCTGCACCTGGGTCTCTCCCAGGGGAATAAACCTGTCCAGAATCTGAAGAAGAGATACGGCCAGTTCCTTCTGGTCGTTGGCTTTAATGTTGCTCTCCTCGTGTTCAAGGCTGAACTCCTCCAGACGCTCCTCAATGAGCCGGGCCGCCGGCAGGGTCTCCTTGGGGCCGAGACCAATGCTCCGAAGATGCAGTCCCACCCCCCAGCCTGATTCACCGGGCTTGATCAGACGTATGGGAACCTGGCTGCCGCGTCCTTCCAGGACTTTTGAATAGCGTTCCCAGGCACTTTTAAAGGCCTGATAGTTTCTCTCCACCCTGAAGGCGGAACGCCGCAGCTGACGATACAGTTCCATCAAGGTCCGTACCCGCCGGGTTACGGTTTTTCCGCTTTTCTCAGGGGTGAAGTTCTTTACCAGGTTCGTCATCTCCTCGGTAATCATTTCCTGCAGGATTCTGGCGGAGCGGATCTGGGTAAAGGAGGCCAGAACCCGGCGTATGGCCTTTCTGCCTTTCTTTGTCTCCCCCCGGGCTCCCTCCCTCTTCTCATCCGAGGCGGCATACAACCGCTCCGCCAGGACCCGGATACGGCTGTTGCGAACAAAAACGGAAGCCCGGTACTCCCGGCGGGTATGGGAGAGCCGCCGGGCTGCCTCGGTATAAGCCTTGTCTCCGTAGTAGCGAAGCTTGAAATATGGATAGCGCCGCCCGCAGATCATCTCGAAAACAAGGATGCAGACCTCCTCCACATCCACCAGGCTCATCAGGTTCAGATTGTCCGCCTCGGCGGCGGCGAGAACCCGTCCTATAAAACCCCGGGTCCGGGTCCGGCCGAGCCGGCGGGAGGGTCCCATCCCCGCGGCCCTGAGCCAGACAAGCTTCGAGACCTCCTCGGAGGTGGAGGCGAGAAAATCGCGATACTGTTCGAGATGTTCCTTGAGAACGGTACTCTTTTCCTGGGCCCGAACCATCAAACCGTAGCGGCGGTAAACCTCCACGTCCCGCATGGCCGCGGCGATCTCCTTGTCCCCGGTCAGATCCATCAGTGCCGTGGCCGCTGTCTCTGCGCCGGCATCCGGGTTCTCCAGCAGGTATTTTGCACCCAGGATTTTTCTTCCGAAAGGGTCCAGGCCGGAGAGCTGCAGGTCCCTTACCTCGATAATGCGGTCAGGCAGAAGGTCGAAGACCCGCTGAAGGCTGCGGCGGTCGGCGTCCTTTTCGCTCCCCCTGGTCATGTTGTACAGAAAGCGCATTGCCAGGGCAAATACAGCGGCAATTACCGTATAACCGGCAAAGTAGAAAAAGACCTGGATGGGTGCCGACTTGCCGTAGCCGATGTAATAGCCCCCCTGCAGGGCAAGGTAGGTTACAGGTCCCGCAGTCCAGGCTATCTGAAGAAAGGTCCTCCCCCAGCGCTCCTTCCGTGCCGCTCCCCTTACCCGTCCGAGGATGGAGTCCGTCAGTGAGGAAGCAGGGGTAAAATTGTCGGTATGCTCATCGTAGGAAGCCATTACTGTTCAAGACTACTCCGGGGGAAAAGAAAAAGACAAGGGTCAAGGCCGGATGCTTACAGCTGTTCGCGGTGGCGAATTTTCCTGCGAAGCAGTTCCACTATTCTCAGGGACTCGAGACCATCAGCGTAGGAAGACAAAGGCACAGCTTCGGGGTCCTTAAGCAGCCTGACGGCATCCTCGAACATTCCGCTGAAATAACCGGTCTGTTCAGGGAGCTCCGTCTTGACGGGCAAAAGGGAGCGCATATCGTCGTACCAGGGGGATTCCCGGCTTTCGTACTCTTCATATATCCCGTTACCGATTCGAAGGCGCCCCGCCTCGAAGGAAAACTCCAGCTCGAAGACAACATGGTCCCGCTGGTTTCCCACCTCCACACAGACGGGAACCGGGCCGCAGCGGGCCCCCGTAAAGAGGCTGCTTTTCCCGCCGGGGATTCCCGGAAGCCGGCGTATCCCCTTGATGGGCTCGGAAAGCAGAAAGCTGATGATGTCGAAGAGGTGTGTCCCGTCGTAGAGCAGAACCGCTTCCAGAGGTCTGTTCCGACCCATAAAGAGCCGGGCACTCACCGAGCGCAGCGGCCCGTAGCGCAGGCTCCTGATGCACTCCCTGGCGGCAAGATAGTCCCGTGAGTAACGTCGTTCATGGTTGACCACGACCCTGGTACTGCTGTTCTGAAGACGCCGTTGCATGCGCTTCGCTCTGCCCAGGGAATCGCTTACCGGCTTTTCCAGTACCACCACGGGGATCCTGTACTCCAGGGCCAGATCCAGATAGTAAAGATGTGAGTCGGCGTGGGTGCAGATGTGAAGAATTTCGGGGGAGCTGTCCTTCAGCATCCGCCGGGGATCTTCATAGACCGGAACATCCCCCCAGCGCCGGGAAAAAAGCTCCCTCCGCTCCGGATCGCTGTCCATGCCGGCGGCGATAGAGGTTTCAGGGTGGGCGCTGATAACCCCGGCGTGGCTTGCAGGCTTCTCCCGCTTGGTATCGTCTTCCAGGAGCGATGCAATTCGCCCCAGGCCGATTATCGCACAGGGAATCACTCTTCTTCCTCCCCCGACGTCGGAACCTCAAAACCTTCCTTGAAGATGTTCAGCATGGCCACCAGGACACTGGCGATTACCGGGCCAACAATGAATCCCATAAGACCGAAGACCGCGAGCCCCCCCAGGGAGGCGACAAAGACAAGGAGATCGTGCAGCCTGGCGTCCCGTCCTACAAGGCGCGGACGCAGCAAATAATCGGCCCCGTAGGAGACGGTGGTCGCCATAAAGAGCACGAAGACAGCGGCCCAGATTCTGCCCTGGGCCAGTAAAATCAGGGCCCCGGGCACCATGATCAGGTAGGAGCCCACCAGGGGCACGATGGAGAGGATCGTCATGATGACCCCCCAGAGCAGCCAGGCTCTAATCCCGACAACCAGGAAGGTCAGCGAACCGATAAAACCCTGGATCAGCCCGATTATTACCGTGGCGGAGACCGCCGCCTTGCTGGTCCGCCGGAACTCCCCGGCCAGCCGCTCGACATGCCGGGGATCCAGGGGCAGGGCCGATTTCAGGCCCTCCAGCATGGACGGACCGTCCCTGAAAAAAAAGAAGAGGGAAAAGAAGATCACGAAGGTGTCCGCTATGCCGGAGAGAATGCCGGCGGAGGTCCTGTTGATCAGTTCCGACACAAAGGAGGCGGTCTGGGAAAGACTCCGGCTGGCGACGGAAGCCCAGTCCACCCTGGGCAGATCGAAACGCTGCAGAATGCCAAGGCCCTTGATCTGCCCCATCAGGCCCTCGATTCCCGGGTCTCTGAGGTAATTCCGCAGAAAACTGTAGAGATCCAGGGCCTGCACCACCAGAAGCTGAGCCACCAGATAAACGGGAACAGCCACAACCAGGAAAATGAGAAAGGTCGTAAAAACCGAAGCGGCCCCCCGGCGCCCCTTAAGAGAACGAACAATCCTTTCATGGAGAGGGTAAAAAAGATTGGCAATCGTCAGCGCCACGACAATGGGAACAAAAAAGAAGCGGGTAATATAGGCAAACAGGATCATGGCTCCTGTAAGGACCAGCAGCAGAATCGTTCGGTTTTCCATACCGGATCAAGGATGCCGGAATTTACCGTAAAGGGCAAGCCGCGTTCACCTGACTTTCCTGTTTGTATCGACAAGGCCCCTGTTCCATGATAGCCTTATTTCATGGAACATGTTCGCTGGGGCGTAGTAGGTGCCGGTCATGTCTGCGAAAACATGTCAGGCCCACCTCTGTATCTTGTTGCACACTCATCCCTGGAGCTGGTTCACCGGCGGAACCGGGAGGAGGGAGAGGAGTTCGTCATCCGTCACGGGAAAGGACGATACGTGGACAGCTTCAGCGAGCTCGTACAAAGCAGCGACATCGACGCGGTATATATCGCCACCCCCACGGAACTCCACGAGGAGCAGGCTATTGGCGCGCTGGAAGCGGGAAAGCATGTTCTCGTGGAGCACCCCATGGCTCTGGGATCCGAATCCTGCGAACGGATGCTCCGGGCGGCTGGAAAAGCGAAACGAAAAATCGGCGTCGCCCTCTACCGCAGGGGATACCCCTCGGTGGAGAAGGTAAAAACGGTGGTTCAAAGCGGTCTTATCGGTACGCCCATTGCCGCCTCCGTAAACGACGAGTTTCCCACCAGTCAGCGAATCGACCTTATGCGCTATCTTATGGGAGAGATCGCTGAGATCTCCCTGAGGGCCGTCGACGCCTCCCATATCGGACCCGATACGGCATCGCCCCTCCTCTGCCTCATGACCCGGAAGGGAATACCCCTGACCATGTCATCCTGCTGGACGGAGACGGGAATGCCGGAAGGACTCCTTATCGAAGGAGATCAGGGGATCGTTCATCTGCAGGACCTGAAAGGGGGAGAGATCCTCGTCATTGCCCGGGGAGGCGAAGAGAAGATCAGCCTCTCTGTCCCGGGACTTCCCTTCAGCCACTGGGGAATTGTCGAGAACTTTGTTGCCGCTCTGACTGCGGATGTCCCCCTGCTCTGCAGCGGAGAAGACGCCTTAAGCCTTGCCCGGATCATGGAAGCTGTCTCCCGGGCGAAGCCCGGAGGCCGGGCGGTGGCGGTGTAAACGAAAATACCTTAGGCTGCCGCCACCGGCAGTCCATAAGCGGTAAAAATCTCTTCCAACTTCTCCATGGTCTCCCTTCCCGGGGGTTTAACACCTTCCAGCGGATACTTCTGCCCCAGAGCCTCCCATTTGAACTTTCCCAGCTCGTGGTAGGGAATCAGGTCCACCCGTTTCACTCCCGGGAGGGTGCTGATATACTCCGCCGTCCTCCCGGCGGACTCAGGGTCATCTGTATAGCCCGGGACTATCACATGGCGGATCCAGAAGGGCACATCCCGGGAGGCGGCATACTCAGCGAAGGCCCGGACTGGTGCGGAGGATACCCCGGTAAGTTCCCGGTGCCGGGACTCGTCGCTGTGCTTTATATCGAGAAGAATCAGGTCCGTCACCGAAATAAGCTCCTGTACCGCCGGCGAAAGCGAGCAGTAGCCCGAGGTATCCAGGGCTGTGTGGATGCCCCGTTTTTTGAGCCTTTTAAAAAGAGAAGAGAGAAAATCCGCCTGCAGCAGAGGTTCCCCCCCGCCGGCGGTAAGCCCGCCGCCGGAGGAGAGAAAAAAGGAGCTGTAGCGCAGGATATCCTCCTCCACCTCATCCAGGGTCTTAATGCTTCCCAGACGGGGGTCCCAGCTGTCCCTGTTCTGGCAGTATCTGCAGCGAAGCGGACAGCCTTGAAAGAAGATAACATAGCGTATTCCAGGCCCGTCCAGGGTACCGAAGGTCTCCACCGAATGAATACGGGCAACCTTGTTACGGAGTTCCCCGGAGCTTTCCATCCTGCTTCTGTTTACCTCAAATCCTCTCATGGAAGGTCCTGTTAATAACGTCCAGCTGCTGTTCCCTGGTCAGCTTGACAAAGTTAACGGCGTAACCGGATACCCGGATCGTCAACTGGGGATAGAGCTCGGGATGCTCCATGGCGTCCATGAGTACGGAACGGTTCAGGACATTTACGTTGATGTGGTGCCCCTTGAGACCGAAATAGCCGTCCAGCAGAGCAATGAGGTTCCGCACCCGCTCCTCCCCCGCCTTGCCCAGGGTCCCGGGCTCGATGGAAAAGGTGTAGGAGATGCCGTCCCGGGCGTAGTCGTAGGGAAGCTTTGCCACCGAGGATACCGAGGCAAGGGCGCCCCGGCTGTCCCGTCCGTGCATGGGGTTGGCCCCGGGAGCGAAGGGTTCTCCTTTCCTGCGGCCGTCCGGGGTCGCTCCGGTCTTCTTGCCGTAGACCACGTTGGAGGTGATGGTCAGGATCGACAGGGTGGGATCGGCGTTCCGGTAGGTCTTCCGCTCCGCAAGTTTGTTCATGAAGCTCTTTACGAGCCCGGAAGCCAGATTGTCTACCCGGTCGTCGTTGTTGCCGAAGGCGGGGTACTCCCCTTCGATCTCGAAATCCACCGCCAGGCCCCTCTCGTCCCGCAGCGGCCGCACCTTGGCGTATTTTACCGCGGAAAGAGAATCGGCACAGACGGAAATACCGGCCACCCCGCAGGCCATGGTTCGGTAGACGTCCCGGTCGTGGAGGGACATCTGCAGGCTCTCGTAGCTGTAGCGGTCGTGCATGTAGTGGATAATGTTCAGGGTATCCATGTAGAGGCCGGCAATCCAGTCCAGTACCGCGTCGAAGCGACCTTTCAGCTCATCATAATCCAGGACCTCCCCCTCGATGGGTGCCAGAGGAGGTGCGACCTGAATACCGCTGATCTCGTCCCGCCCGCCGTTAATCGCATACAACAGGGCTTTGGCCAGATTGCAGCGGGCACCGAAGAACTGCATCTGCTTGCCGATGCGCATGGCGGAGACACAGCAGGCTATACCGTAATCGTCCCCCCAGTAGGGACGCATCAGGTCGTCGTTTTCGTACTGGATGGAGCTGGTCTCTTCGGAAACCCTGGCGCAGAACTCCTTGAAGGGCCGGGGCAGATCCTTCGACCAGAGGACCGTCATGTTCGGCTCCGGCGCTGCTCCCAGATTTATCAGTGTCTGCAGCATACGGAAAGATGTAGCAGTAACCAGGGTCCGGCCGTCCAGGCCCATACCGCCGATACACTCGGTAACCCAGGTGGGATCTCCGGAAAAAAGATCGTTGTACTCCGGGGTACGTAGAAAGCGCACAATCCGCAATTTGAGAACAAACTGGTCTATCAGCTCCTGGGCTTCAGGTTCGGTGATTCGCCCATCATCCAGATCCCGCTTTATGTAGATATCCAGAAAAGTGGAGACCCTTCCCAGGCTCATGGCAGCGCCGTTCTGCTCCTTCACCGCAGCCAGGTAGGCAAAGTAGAGCCACTGCACCGCCTCTGCGGCGTTCCGGGCGGGCCTGCGGATATCATAACCGTAGGAATCCGCCATGGCTGCAAGCTCCTTCAGGGCAGTCAGCTGGCCGGAAATTTCTTCCCTTAAACGGATGGATTCCTCGTCCATGGCCGCCGGCCGTATACTCCGCTGCTGGAACAGCTTGTCTTCAATCAGTCTGTCCACCCCATAGAGAGGCACCCGGCGGTAATCTCCTATAATGCGCCCCCGTCCATAGGCGTCGGGCAGACCGGTAATAATGCCCGCCTTTCTGGCGGCCTTCATCTCCTCGGTGTATGCGCTGAAAACCCCGTCGTTGTGGGTGGTCCGGTATCGGGTAAAGACCTTCTCCATCTCCGGTGAAAGGGTGTAGCCGTAGGCCTCGCAGGCCTTTGCGGCCATGCGTATGCCGCCATAGGGCATGACCGCCCGCTTGAGGGGCGCATCCGTTTGCAGGCCCACGATCTTTTCCAGGGACCTGTCGATGTAGCCCGGCGAATAGGCGTTTATTCCCGAAACCGTTTCGGTATCAACATCCAGGGTACCGCCCTTTCGGTTTTCCTCCGTCAGAAGGACCTTGAGCTTCTCCCAGAGCTTCAGCGTATCAGCGCTGGGTCCCTGAAGGAAATCTGCTCCTCCGGTGCAGGGCTCATAGTTATGCTGTATAAAATCCCGCAGGTCAATCTCCCCGCACCAACTGCCCCTGGAGAAACCCCTCCACGCATCCTGATCAGCGGAAACACCTGCGGACGAAAAGGTATGAGATTTCATCGAAACACTCCTTATAGTAAGGTTTTTCCACGGTTTACAATATCTTTTTTCCCGTCATTGGTCAGACCAATATACCATACCTGACATATTTTGTCAACTTTAATTCTGAAGCTGAAACTGTTCTTTACGGCGGAAAAGCGGTATTTTACTGACAGGAGAGGTAGAGAACGGTATGGTACGAGTCCAGAGAATACCCCTGTTTCCCCTTCATCTTGTTCTGTTTCCGAACATGCCTCTGCCCCTGCACATCTTTGAACTGCGGTATCGCCGCATGATACGACGCTGCATGGAGGAGAAGGAGGAATTCGGCGTAATTCTGCATAGCGGAAAGGAACTGAGCCGGGTCGGCTGTACCGCCAGGGTCGAGGGATTTCTCAAGGAGTACGGGGACGGACGCTTCGATATTCTTGCCCTTGGGCATGAACGCTTCAAGGTCCGTACCTTTTTTGAAGATCATTCCCACCTTGAAGCAGAGGTCCAGTTTTTTCATGATGATCCTGCAGATCCGTGGGAGATTCCCAAGCTGAAGGAACTCTCGAGCAGAGCGACCGAGGGGCTGATGAGCCTCGCTGCCCTGGAGGATTTCAGCGTTGACGGAGAACTGCTGCAGAGCCTTGAACCGGAGGCTGAATCACTTCTGATCTGCGGTACCGGCCTCTTCTCCCTGGAAGAAAAACAGGCCCTCCTGGAGACGCAGAATACACGGGAACGTCTCGAACGCTCGGTCATGCGCATCGGGGAACGTCTTAAGCAGCGCAGGGCGGAAAAGAAGATCGAGGATCTGCTGGGAGGAAAAATCGATTTTTCCAGCCTGATCAATTAGGTCAGTTCTATACCGCCGACAACCCCAGCCTGACCTGGTCCTTCAGGTCCTCCAATTCCCTGGTCCAGTAGGCCTTGCTTCCCCATCCGGGAAAATGTTTGAAAAAACCCGCGTCATTACGCTGTCGTGCGCACCAGGCGCTGTAATGGAGGATCCGCATAAAGCGGAGGGGCTCTATCAGGTCCAGGTAACGGCGGGGGAAGGGCAGAAACTCTTCGTACCCCTCAACGAGCAGATTAAGTTCCCGTGAGCACTCCTCCCTTCGCCCCGGCAAAAGAAGCCACAGATCCTGAACAGCGGGACCGACGGCCATATCGTCAAAGTCGATCAGAAGCAGCCCCTCTCCCGGACGGTCCAGGATGTTACCCCGATGACAGTCCCCGTGGATCCGGTGATATTCGAGCCCCTCGAAGGCGGGGCTGATCCGCTCCACCGTAGCCAGGCAGAAATCATTGAACTCCTCCCGCAACTCCGGGTGTACCAGGTCGGAAAGCTCCCGGATGTGGGAGATTGTTGTTTCCCGGGGGTGCAGTACCAGCCGGCTTTCCGCCTCTCTTTCCCGGGCAACCTGGTGAAGCCGCCCAAGAAGCCTCCCCAGACGCAGCCATTCATCTTCTCCCTCGGCATCGAAATTTCGCCCTCCCCGCTTCGGAAAAAGGGCAAAGAGATACTCCTCTTCGCTTCCCGCGTCGTCCACGGCGATTACATCCTGCAGGGTAAATCCCTCTTCGTCGGGAACAGGTACGACAACGGGAAGTTCCGCCTCCCGGCAATCCTCCAGAAACTGATGCTCTTCGAGAATTGCCTCGTAGCTCCAGCGGCCTGGACGGTAAACCTTGGTAACATACTCCCTGCCGTCATCGTCCCTGAGGCCGTATACCCGGTTGATATAGCTGGGAAAGGGGCTCAGGCTGCTCTCGAGGGAGAGTCCCCAGGCCTGGGCAACCGCCTGCAGGACCAGTTCCGGAGTAAGCAGGTCAAACCCGGACATTCTGATCCTTCCCGGTTCGGAACTCCTTCAGAAGTCCCCGCACCTTGTCGGGGACCTTGGCAACCAGCAAAATGCCGGCTTCGGAGTACTCCTCCCTGCTCACTTTACCGTTCCGATGCACAAGAGCGACAAGATCGTGCCGGTCCGGGGGAATCAGGAACCTGTCCACCTCCAGCCCATGGTAGAGCATTCCTTCCAGGGCCTCCGGCAGCTTTTCCAGGCCCTCGCCGGTATGAACGGAAAAGAAAACAGCCCCGGGATAGCTGATCATCAATTGATCCAGGGTCTCCCTGTCACAGGCATCTATCTTGTTGAAACAGGTAAGGACCGGCTTTTCCCCGGCACCGATCTCCTTGAGAACCTGTCGTGTGACCCCCAGGTGATCCTCCACCTCGGGGTTCGAGGCATCGAGAATATGGAGCAGAAAATCCGCCAGAACCGTCTCTTCCAGGGTCGATTTGAAGGCGTCCACCAGATCGTGGGGCAGTTTGCGGATAAAGCCGACGGTGTCGGTCAAGAGGAGTTCGTTGCCCCCTTCCAGCTTTATTCTGCGGGTTGTGGGGTCCAGGGTGGCAAAGAGCTTGTCCTCGATGAGCAGATCAGCTCCGGTCAGTTTATGGAGCAGGGATGATTTCCCTGCGTTGGTGTAGCCCACGATCGCCGCCGTGGGTACGGGCACCGATTCCCGCTGCTTGCGCATGGTGGTACGGTTTTGCCGGACATGGACCAGCTCCTCCTTCATGCGGGCAATCTTGCGAAGGACGATACGCCGGTCGACCTCGAGCTGGGTCTCACCCTCGCCCCTGGTACCCCGGCTGCCTCCCCGCTGACGGCTAAGGTGGGTCCAGGCCCGGGTCAGCCGCGGCAGAGAGTACTCCATTCTCGCCAGACCAACCTGCAGAACCGCCTCTCTTGTCGAGGCCCGGGAGGCAAAAATATCAAGGATAACCTCATGCCGATCTATGACGCAGCGTCCGCTCAGGGCTTCCCAGTTGCGCTGCTGCGACGGAGACAGGTCCTCATCAAAGATGATGCAGTCAACCTCCAGCTCTTCCGCAAGGTCGGTTATCTCCTGGGCTTTTCCGCTTCCGAAAAGGTACCTGGATTTCGGCTCCCGTACCGGGGCAATAATCCCCTCCCGGACCTCCAGGCCCATGGTATCCACCAGGCTCGCCAGTTCAGAGAGGGCGGCGGAACAGTCGTGGTCAGGCTGTCCGGGAAAACGGGGAACAACGAGAAGAGCAGTTTCTGCAAAGGTGGAAAGAATACCTTCCGCCTCATGATCGGTGCGGTTCATTTGTGAAATATACAGGTGCGATGATCCTTCTGTCTACCGGACGTGAATTTTCCCGCTGTTCGCGTCGGAAACAGCTCGAATAATCCCCCGCAGGGTCGATTCCGGCGTCCCCATGGATACCCCTCCTCCGGCGGAGAGCAGAAAACGTGGGTTTCCGGCGTTCTGTTCGATGCAGGTTTTTGCCGCCTCGCAGACCTCTTCCTCGCTGCCCTTTACCATGATGTCCAGGGGAGAGATGTTGCCCATGAGCACAATTTTGTCTCCCACCAGCTCCCGCAGCTCGGGGATGGGAACCTGATGGGAAAAATTGAATATATCGATCCCCAGGTCCGTAAGGAATTTGAAGGATACCGGGTTTGGCGTATCGTTATGGAGTACCTTGAGCTGTGCCGGCAGGGAAAAGATCTCCTTGAAGTAGTCGTGGGCAAACTCCAGGTAGTCCTCTTCGCAGAGAAAACCCATTATGTCGTCAAGTACGAATATACCCTGGACCCCCGGCAGGACCTCCGCCTGGGCCTCGAGCCACTGGATAACCGTTTTCGTGGTCATCTTCAGAAGTCGATGGGTCAGCTCCGGCTCCGTTTTCAGTCCGATCAGAAAGTTTGTCACCCCCATAAGATGGGACGCCAGGGTCATGGGTCCCCGGGCAGCGATCACGTTAATCTCCATACCCTCAGCCCTGACCAGGGGACGAAGTTCCCGGTAGCGCTTCAGAATATCCGGCATCAGTCCGTCTCGCGCGGGATTGGGGGGCTTGAGACGGTCGACTTCACTGATATCCTCGATTATATGCTTGATGGTGGGGGGTTGATTGTCATAATACTCGACAGGAGTACCATAGCCTGAAGGTTCGGCGGCCATTCCCGTCTCTACCCAGAATCCGGGAAAAAAGATAATCTCCGGATATTTCCGGATTATCTCCATGTTCGATCTGAAATGGAGTTCCGGGTTTCTCAGATACTCGGCGGTGGAAATATTCAGGAAAGGGGGAATCCAGGGGCTGTCCACGATCAACGCAGCGTTTACACGTTCTTCCTCTCCCCGGATCAGTTTCTCAAGGGTATTCCATTGTTCTGGTAACATTGCAGTCTCTCCTTACATACAGGTTCAGGTTGAGTTACCAGTATGAAGCCGGAATTGACTGCGGTAAAGAAACGGAAATTACAAAAACAATGAACTATTTTACTATTGGGCCCATTTACAGCCCCTGCAGTACCCGGCTTATTCGCTCAAGCACCTTTTTCCGGTCCAGAGGTTTGACAATGTAGTTTTTTGCCCCCAGCATGAAGGACTTTTTTACCAGATCCTGCTTTCCCAGGGCGCTTACCATGATGATTTTCGCATCCTTGTCAAAAGCCATTATGCGCTCCAGAGCGGTAACCCCGTCCATGACCGGCATGGTAATATCCATGGTAACCAGATCGATGCCGCCCTTGTTCTCCTGGTAGAATTCCACGGCCTCCTTGCCTGTTCCGGCGGTAGCTACTACCTCAAAGCCCTCGGAGGTGAGAATCTGCCCGAGCTGCTTCTTTACAAACATGGAATCGTCCACAATCATGACCCTGTAGGGTTTTCCGTTAGGACCGATTCCTTCGGGATCCTTCTGGTTTATGGAGGGAAAGTCCATCTTGGTTTTCAAATCATCTACCTCCGTTCCTGGATATGCTGGCACCAGGGTGTCTGATTAATAATTCTAACGAAGGAGGGGAAAAATTCAAGTCTGTCCCTGCAGGAAGAGGATTTTTCCTCCCTTTACCAGCCCTTTTACGCTGCTTTTTTCCTCCTCCGCCGGACCGGAGACTATGCTCAGGTCGCATTCGTATCCTTCCCGGAGATATCCCTGCCGGTCATCCGAAGCGGTGAGCTTTGCTGCGTTTACGGTATAGAGACGGATCGCCTCGAAGGGAGAAAGCCTTTCGGCAGGGTTGGACAGCCGGGTTGCGGCCCGAATGCCTCCCAGAGGATCCAGGGGGGTTATGTACCAGTCGGAACCGCCGGCGAGCAGAACCCCCGCCCGGGCGAGGGAGGCATAGCGGTTGCAGCGGGCAAGGCGCTCCTTTCCAAGGTGTTTCTCATACAATCCCCCCTCGCCCCCCCAGAGGGCGTCAAAGGCCGGCTGAACCGGGGCCGCAGCGGGAAGCCCTGCAAGAAGCTCGAGGCTTCTGTCACTCACCATCTCGCAATGGATAATCTGGTGATGAAGCGGCCTGGGATCTTCATCATACACCCGTCGGAGCACCCCGGCGATCTGTTCCACCGCCGCCTCCCCTATGGCATGGACACAGGCCTGGAGTCCCTCCCTGTGGGCCTCCCGGATAAAACGGTACCAGAAGCTCTCCTCCCTGTAGAGCACTCCTCTGCTCTCCTCCTGGTCGGCGTAGGGGGAATGCAGGGCCGCGGTATGGCTGCCGATGGAGCCGTCGCTCAGAAGGCAGCCGCCAACCCGGGGAGATCCCAGCTCCAGGGCCGTGTTTACATCGCTGATCTGGGGATAGGGAACAAAGTCGATGTCAAAGCGGCCCAGGTTGTCCCGGAGCAGGGTAAAATGCCGGGGGTCCCCCTCCCCGTCGCCGACCATGGTATGGACCCTGGTCAATCCCGCCTTCCGGGCAGTGCGGGAGGCCGCCTCGTAGGCGGCGAGAATTCCATCCTCATTCACCATGCCCTGGAACCAGGCTGACGCCTCCCGGCTCATCCCCCGGGTCAGGGGAAAAACATCAGGGGCAGAACCGCTCTTCCAGGGGATTGCCCGGAGGGCGGCGCTGTTGACCATGCAGGAGTGGCCGTCCACCCGCTTAAGGATAAGTGGCACATCCGGAACCGTCCTGTCCAGTTCCTCCAGGTTCGGAAAACGCCCTTCGGCAATCCTGTGGACATCCAGGTTCCATGCGAAGGCAAGTCCCCCCAGGGGGCGGATCTCTGTCAGGGCCTCCAAAACCTGCTTCAGGCTGTTGCAGTCTCCCAGGTCCAGACAGAGGGAGTAGAGCCCTCCGTCGAAAGAGTGGGTATGGGTATCGGTGAATCCGGGGTATACCCGGGCCCCGGCAAGATCGATTATTTCAGCCTCCAGCTCGGCGGGGATATCTTCGTAACGGCGATAGAGCCGGAGAATCGATCCCTCCTTCTCGAGGAGGGCTGCATAATGGTCATCCGGGGCTTCCATGGAACAGAAGCGGGCATTGGTAAAGAGTCTCATATTGATTTCTATAGTACTGTTCCTGCCGCACCGGGACAAGGCTGATTATATTCATCCCCAGGCTTCTGAACACCAGGAAAGTCTTTGACAAGACGCCTGCAAGTTTCTACCATAGAGGGATGAAATACACAGTACGCACCATTCTCGATGCCCGGGCGGAACTTGCGGAGGGGCCGTTCTGGGACGATAAGGACCAGCACCTCTACTGGGTCAATATCAATGCAGGGGAGATCCACCGCTGCGATCCCTCCCTGGGCACTGATACCCTTGTTACAGCCGGGCAGAAGGTCGGGGCGGCGGTCCTCGACGGCAGCGGGAATTATGTTGCCGCCGGCGAAAAGGGCTTCTTCCGCCTCTCCCCTGAGGGAGGCAAGCCGGAGGAGCTGGCCTCTCCCGAAACGGATAATCCCGACAGCCGCTTCAACGACGGTAAGTGCGATCCCGCAGGAAGGTTCTGGGCCGGAACAATGTCCCTGAGCCGTACAACAGGGACCGCCGCCCTCTACTGCCTCGACGAGAAGGGGGCGGTGACCCGCAGGGTCGAGGGAGTAACAGTCTCCAACGGCCTTGCCTGGGACCTGAAACGCTCGCTGATGTTCTATATAGACACCCCCGCCAAATGCGTTGTCGCCTTCGCCTATACCGTGGAAACCGGGGAGATATCCTCGCCGCAGATCGCCTTTTCCACCCCTCCGGAACTCGGCAGTCCCGACGGCATGACCATCGACGAGGAGGGGATGCTCTGGATCGCCTTTTACCGGGGTGCCTGCGTCGCCAGGTGGAACCCGGAGACCGGGGAGATGCTGGAACAGGTGGGAATCCCCGCCCCCCACGTTACCTCCTGCTGCTTCGGCGGCAAAGACAGGGCCACCCTCTTCGTTACCACCGCCCGGCAGGGTATGGACCCGGAGGGACTCACGAAGTATCCTGAGGCGGGCGGAATCTTCGCCTTCGAGCCCGGTGTCAGCGGGGCATCCAGCTACCGATACAGGGGATAAAAGGACAGGGAATGAAAAAACCAGAAGCGCAGGCACGGAATCAGCTGAAAAGCATCGACGAAATCAACAGGAAGATCGAATCCCGCAAGGCCGTGGTAATGACCGCCGAAGAGGTTATCGGATACGTGGAGAAGAAGGGACTCCAGGAGGCGGCCGGGGAGATAGATGTGGTCACCACCGCCACCTTCGGCCCCATGTGCTCCTCCGGGGTCTTTCTGAATCTGGGACACTCGAAGCCCAAGATCCGCATAACCCAGGCCTGGTTGGACGATGTGGAGGTCTACTCCGGTATCGCGGCGGTGGATATGTACCTGGGAGCCACCCAGCTCCAGGTCAATGATCCCGCCAACCTCTACTATCCCGGAGAGTTCCGTTTCGGCGGCGGACATGTCATAGAGAAACTCGTCCGGGGAGGGAAGGTACAGCTCTACGCCCGCTCCTACGGTACCGACGAGTACCCCCTCCGGGAGCTGCGCAGCGAGTTCAGCCTGGCGGATATAAACCAGGCGATCATGACCAATCCCCGGAACTGCTACCAGAACTACAACGCCGCGGTCAACTCCTCGGACAAGCTGATACACACCTACCTGGGGGCCCTGAAGCCGGGATACGCCTCCCTGGGCTACTCCTCGGCGGGGCAGCTGAGCCCTCTTTTGAACGACCCCTGGTACCGATCCATCGGTATCGGCAGCAAGGTATGGCTCGCCGGGGCGCCGGGAATCGTCTACGCCCCGGGAACCCAGCACAGTCCCGATGCGGACAGGGGGGAAAACGGGGTCCCCATGGACGGGGCCGGGACCCTGGGACTGACCGCGGATCTCAAGCAGATGGACCCTGAGTTCGTGCGGGGGGTCTCCATCCGGGGTTACGGCGTCAGCCTGGCCCTGGGGGTGGCCATACCCATACCCATCACCGGTCCGGAGGTGCTCAAAGCCTGTACCGTCCGGGACGAAGAGATCATGGCGCCGGTAATCGACTACGCGGTGGATTACCCGAAAAACACCGGCAGGGTACTGGCCCATGTCAGCTACGCCGATCTGCGCCGGGGAGAGGTCCAGCTTTTCGGACGAAAGGTGGAAACCGGAAGCCTCTCCTCCTATGCAAAGGCCCTGAAGGCGGCGAACATTCTGGCCGACCAGATCAGGGCAGGAGACTTTACCGTTAACGCTCCGGCCGCTCCGCTTCCGGCAAGGGGCAGCTCATCCCCCATGCCCGCCGCGCTGCAAGGAGTCCGCTGATGACAACCAAACGCCTGATGCTCTACTTTCCCCAATGCGAGACGGAAAAACCCATCGTCTACCACCTGGTAAAGGACTATGACCTGATCATCAACATTTTCCGGGCAAAGGTAACCCCCGACGAAGAGGGGTACCTGGTCCTGGACCTGACCGGTTCAGATGAGGATATCTCCCGGGGAATCGACTGGGTACGGGAACTCAACATCGAGGTCCGGGAACACCAGAAGGGCCTTCGTTGGGACGAAAGCCTCTGCGTCTCCTGCGGCAGCTGCATTCCCCACTGCCCCACCAAGGCCCTCCACTTCAGCGGCAACGGAAACCGCGAAGTGATGTTTGACGACTCAAAATGCGTTGAGTGTCTGAGCTGCATCGAGAACTGTCCCTACGGTGCCTGCTCCTCCATAATCTGATGCGTCCGATGCGAAAGTATACCGAGTTCCGCCACCGTGAGGCGGCCTTTATAGTGGCAACTGAACGCTTCGATATCGTAAAGGCCGCGGTCAAAAGGATCCGCCGGGAGATAGCCGGCTATATCGATGAGTTTCCTGAATTTCTCCGGGCCATGGAGCCCCTGGAAGAACTGCCCGGGAAGCCCCCGGAGGCGGTCCGGCGCATGCACAATGCCTCCCGCCTGGTCGGGGTCGGTCCCATGGCGGCGGTGGCGGGTACGGTGGCCCAGATGGCCGCCGAGGCGGCCAGGACGGCAGGCTGCGGGGACACGATAATCAATAACGGCGGGGATATCTTTCTGCACATCAGGGAGGATGCCTACATCGGCCTCTACGGAGGAGAAAGCGCTCTTTCCGGCAAGGTAGCCTTCAAGATATCCCCGGAGGAGACTCCCCTGGGGCTCTGTTCGTCCTCGTCCAAAATGGGACACTCCCTCTCTCTGGGGAACTGCACGCTGGCCACCGTATCTGCCCCTGACGCCTCCCTGGCGGACGCGGCAGCGACCCTGGCGGGGAACCTCAGCAGGGACCCGGTCAGCGCCCGGGAGGCCGCGGAGCGTATCGCGGAGCTTCCGGGAGTCCGGGGAGTACTCATTCTGATAGAGGATTCCGTCGCCATGGCCGGGGAACTGCCGGAACTCGTGCCCTGCGACGACAGCCGGATACGGACACGGGTTCTGCGGCATCCCTTAAGCCGCGGCAACAGTTACTGAGGGATCAGTCCCGGCGTCCGAAGATGCGCAGGAAAAAGAGAAACAGGTTGATAAAATCCAGGTAGAGCTTTAAGGCTCCCATAATGGAGAGCTTGATATAATCCGCCTCGTCGATGGAGGAGCCGAACTGCCGGTTCCAGCTCTTGATCATCTGGGTATCGTAGGCGGTAAGCCCCAGAAAGAGGGCTACGCCCACCAGACTGATGAGCAGAGAAAAGGTGTCGGAGCGGAAGAAGATATTGACCACCATGGCGACGATAAGACCGATAAGCCCCATAAAGAGGTAGTTACCGATGGACGAGAGGTCCCGTCGGGTCGTAGTGGCCCAGAGACTCATACCCGCGAAGGTACCGCCTGCCACGAAGAAAGCCTGAGCAATGCTCTGCCCGGTATAGGCCAGAAAGATAACCGAAAGGGTAAGACCATTCAGGGCGGCGTAAGCGGCGAACCCTAAGGTCGCTGCGGTGGCGCTCATCTGCATGAGCCTTGCGGAGAGGAACATTACCAGAACCAGCTCCCCTATTATTGCCCCGTAAAAGAGAAGGGGATTACGAACGAAGGATACAACCAGGTTTGGATTGGAGGCCATGCCGAGGCTGATAACCCCGGTAAGCCCAAGACCAAGGGTCATCCAGACGTAGACATTGCGCAGGATGCTCTGTTCCCGCACCTGGGCATTCTGTAGTATTTGTTCACGTGTCATCTGTGAGGTCTCCTTATTCTGTTGTCAGAATTATACTGTATATAAAATCCTGAAAAAGAGGCGGATCGTCAAGGGGCTTAGTGCTTTACTCCAATGCGGCCGGTATAATCCAGCCGGGAGAGCAGAATCCCCGGGACCTCCGGGCGGGCAAAGTACTCGTCCACCGCCCGGCGGGCCCCTTCAAAGTGGCCGTAATCGTCGATGATCAGAACTCCTCCGGGGGAAAGCAGGGGGTACAGAAACTCCAGTTCCAGCAGGGTGGAGGCGTACCAGTCGGTATCCAGGCGCAGCAGGGCGATCCTTTCTGGCCGGTCGGCAGACAGGGTCTCCGCCACGTCTCCGGGAATGGTGAGTATCTTCTCCGTCGGGTAATTCATCAGATCAAGATTGTGCCTGACCTCGTCCAGCCCCACCGCCCAGGAATCGAGGGCGTGATTCTGCCACTTTTCCCGTACCGGCCGCCGGTTCCAGGCGATAATGTCCTCGTCCCCCGGCTCCGGCATCCCGGTAAAGGTATCGTAGAGCCGGATGGTTCTCTCCGCTGCGCCGAGTTCCAGAAGGGTTCCCATCATCAGCATGCAGCTGCCCCCCTTCCAGACACCGCACTCCACGAAATCCCCGGGGATATTCCGCTCTTCAAGATACCGTACAGCCTGATACAGGCCGTATCCCCGCTCCATGCTGGTCATGGTGCAGGGCTCCACCCGTTTCCAGAGCTGCCTGAAGGATTCCTCCATATCGATCCTGAACCGATCGTTGGGAATTACCCCGTATCCTTCGGTTTCAAGAAGGGTTTTGAGGCGCTCCCGCTCTTCAAAGGAGAGGGCCATCAGGATTCTTCCTCCGGTCTCAGGAGTTTCAGGAACTCCTCCTCGTCGACGATGTGGATTCCCAGCTCCCGGGCCTTCTTCAGCTTGCTCCCGGCACCCTCCCCGGCGAGGAGATGGCTTACAGAGCCCGTAATGGAACCCACAGCCCGGCCGCCCCTCAGCTTGACCTCGTCCATGGCTTTTGAACGCGGTTTAAAACTCTCGAAGCTGCCGGTTACGCACCAGACCTGGCCTTCGAAGATCCGGGGCAGCTGTTCTTCGGTCTCCGTTTCCTCTTCCCGGAAGTTCAGCCCCGCCCTGCTCAGGGCATCGATCTGCCCCCGGATTTCCGGGTCCCGGAGACTCTCGAGAATCGAGGCCGCCGTCTTTTCGCCGATGCCGTGAATCTCCGCCAGGCCTTCCTCCTGCCTGTTATCCGCAGCCTCGAGGAGGGAGTCGATATCCCGGTACCCTGCTTCTATCAGCAGCTCTGCGGCCTTCTGGCCCAGGTCCGGAATTCCCAGGCTGGGAAGTACGACCCTGAAGGGGCGCTTTTTACTCTCTTCTATTCCCCGGCGTATGAGGGCTATCTTTTTCTCTCCGAAACCGGGAAGCCCTTTCAGCTTTTCGGCATCGAAGGTATAGATATCCTCGATTCCCGCGACAAGGCCCTCGTCTATCAGAACCGCGGCGGTCTCCGGTCCCAGCCCGTCGATATCCATTTGGTCCCGGGCGATAAAGAAGTTGATTCGTCCCCGCACCTGGTCGGGACAGCGGCGGTTGGTACAGAAATGGTGGGCCCCCCGGGGACTCAAGCCCTCGCCGCAGGAGGGGCAGGTTTTCGGCATGTGCCATACGGGAGAGGAGGATTCCCCTTTCTCCATAACCTTTTCCACCGCGGGAATAACGTCTCCCCGTTTGGAAACCGCCACCTGGTCTCCCACGGCAAGCTCCAGGGCTTCAATGTACTGCTGATTGTGCAGGGTAACGTTGGAGACCGTGGATCCTCCGATCCTGACCGGCTTTATTCTTGCAACAGGGGTAATCCTTCCGGTGCGGCCGACCTGGACATCGATGCTCTCCACCGTGCTTACAGCCTGGGGAGACTCGAACTTGTAGGCGATGGC
This sequence comes from uncultured Spirochaetaceae bacterium, assembly GCA_964554875.1. Taxonomy (GTDB): domain Bacteria; phylum Spirochaetota; class Spirochaetia; order JC444; family Marispirochaetaceae; genus Marispirochaeta. The sequence goes on from CAZKQJ010000023.1 coordinate 41,023, forward strand.
CCAGCGGGGATGGTGGCCGGTATAACCGAGACGCGCCCGGGAAGAAAGCTCGTTCACCTTGATAACCAGGCCGTCGATCTCATAGCCCAGCCCGCTTCGCCCCTGGTTCATGCGTTCCAGGAAAGGGCCCACTGCTTCAAGGGGTCCGGATGAGAACTCAAGTCCGCTGGAGGTCCGGAAAACCGGTCCCCTGCAGGCGGATCCGAAAATCCCCAGCCTGGGATTGACCTTGAAACCAAGGCTCACGAGGTAATCCAGAACCAGGTGGTGCTGATCGAAGGGCTCCTCCTCAGTGCCGGCCATGTAGCCTTCGTAGACAAAGATGTCCAGGGGAATCCGGGCGACCTCGCTGCTCTTCTTGCGCCGCAGGGTGCCCGCCGCCAGGTTGCGGGGATTCGCGAAGGGCACCTCCTGTTCGGCGTTGATCTCGTCGAAACGGTCCAGGGGCAGAAAGACCTCCCCCCGGACGGCAATTGAGACGGGTTGGGAGAGCCGGAGAGGTACCGAGCGGATGGTGCGGATATTCGCGCTCACATCGTTGCCCACCCGGCCGTTGCCCCGGGTGACTCCCCTGGCCAGGACACCGTTTTCGTAATAGAGAACGATGGAGGCCCCGTCGATCTTCTCCTCCACGACGAAGGAGAGCTCTTCCTCGGCATTCTTCGCGGTTTTTGCTATCCAGGCATCCACCTCCGCCGCAGTGTAGGCCTTGTCGAGGCTCAGTACGGGAATGGTATGCTCGACCTCCGGGAGCTCTGCGGAAAGATCGTTTCCCACCCGCAGGGTGGGAGAGTCCGGCTTCCTGAGTTCCGGATGCCTCTCCTCGAGTTCCTTCAGACGATCAAAGACCCGGTCGTACTCGGTATCGGAGACCGAGGGCCGGGCCATCTGGTAGTATTCGTGCTGCCACCTGAGCAGCTTTTCCGTTAACGAGTCTATTTCCTGTTTCGGGTCCGGCATCAGTCTCTCTTGTTCTCCGCTTTATACTGTTTCAGTACCCCTTGCGGATAAAAGCGTCCCGAAAGCCCCTGGCCTTGAAATTCATCAGGAGTGCGCCGCTTTCATCCGGTGATAAGGGACCAACCAGAACCTTATAATAGGCGTTATCCTGATTCAATACCAGCACCGGATAAGTCCCCTTGAAACGCGCCGCCATCGATTCGGCGCTCACCGGGGACGTGTAGACTCCCAGCTGCAGATAGAGGGAATCCGACTCCACCTCCAGGGTCACGGGCACTTCCACCGGCCCGGCCTTTTCCGGCTCAGCCTGGACCAGCTCCGTCTTCTCCTCCAGTTCGGAGGGCTCGGGCGGCCGTTCTTCCGCGGGTTCAAGAGTCACGACCGTCTCTCCCTGAGGCTCCTCCGCAGGAGCAGCGACGATGGCTTCTTCCACCGGCTCCTCTTCCGCCTCCAGCCGTGGTTCCTCGATCAGCCGGGGAACAGCGGCTACAAAGCTCTCCTCTTCTCCGTCATAGGGGGGCCTGGGCAGGGGAAACTGTTCGGCGATGGCGGATTCCCGTTCAGTCGCCTCGACAGGTACCGGAAGCTCTCCCAGCGAGAGGGCATCCTCTCCGGGGTCCGCCCCGTACATATTATCAGTTATACCCACTGCGAGGGTCTTTTCCTTCAGCTCCGGTTCGGCCAGAGGAAGCTCCGGAATATCCTCTTCCGGAGCCCTGGCCACGAGTTCTTCCACACGAGGAACTTCATCCAGCTCAGCCGTCCCGGTCAATTCAGACGCCTCCGGTTCCGGCTCTGCGGTAATCTCCGCCACCACAGCCGGAGGTGCTTCGGGAACTGCTTCAGGCTCGGACGGTGCAGGAGGTTCTTCTGTCTCTGCTGGTTCTTTCGGCTCCGGCGGGCTTGCAGCCACGGCTGCGGGAGGCACCGGAGGCATGGAGTCAGTATCAGGCTCTGCTGTCGCGTAGCGGTCCAGGAAGGAAAGCTCCTCCTCCGCGCCTGGATTAATATCCGGGTCTGGATGGTAAGGCCGGTCCTTGTCTTCTATGGAGAGGCGACGGGAATTATCCGCCATTTTGACCCGGGACCGGACAATCTGGTCATCTTCTATGCCGAGATTTTCAGCCGCCTCCCGGGACAGGAGCAAAAAAAGCCCCGGATCGTTCAGGCGATCTACAATCAGAACTGTAGCGGACATCCCGGTTTCCAGGTTCTTCACCTCCACAAGGGTATTGCGGGGAAAGGAGTTGGAGGCTCCATAGAGCCCGGATGAGGGAAACTCGCCATAGCGACCCATGGCTGTAGTCCCCTCCCACTCGGATTGGGAGAAGAGACTGCCGGATACCAGCAAGAAAATTATACTGAGTGTACATACATTATAGTGTTTCCTGATCATACATCCGTCTCCTCGTCATACATCGCCGTTTCCCCTGTCTCCAAGACGCCGAAGTTTCGAGACAGCCTGATCTGCGATTGCGCTACCCAGGGCAGTGCTGAGCTCTTTCGGTCCGGCTTTTTCACGGCTCTGCACCTCTTCGGGGACAAGGCTTCCCCTGGTCAGCAGTGTATCGTTCATGACATCGTATAAGCGGTAGTGTGCCGAGGGAGCATCCAGTTTTCCCCCGTCCGTTTCCGGCTCCTTGTAGAGCAGATCAATCTCCAGTAAAAAGAGGGCTCCGCCGTTCTTTGCCATCCGCATGGACAACCTGTCGGAGGGGCCTTTCGGCCTGGGATTCCCGGTAACCACCCCGGCGTTGAAGACAATATGTCCTGCATCAAAGAATACCGCCATTGCCCCGTCCTCAACAGCCGACTGCAGTTCCATTACAGAAAGACGTTCCGGATCCAGGGAATTGGTGGTAAAAATAAGTACCGCGTCACTGTAAACAGCAGCCGCGCAGAAGATCAGGACGAACACGATGCCTGGCAAACGACGAACCATGGATACCTCCGGTTCTAGTATCGACTGCTTTTTTTCCGACTTGATCGCTTTTCGGTATCCGTGGTATTGTGCCCATCATCGATGGAGTATTTTGTACTGCAGGTTCAAACCCGGGGAGAAGCCAGGGCGCTCAAACTTGCACGGGCGGCTATGCTCGTTGCAGGCCTGGACGAGGAGAATCATGGTCGTCTGCTTTTTCCTCGACGGACCCTCATGATTCGTCGGCGGGGTAAAACACGGAAGGAAACCACCTCCATTTACCCGGGTTATCTGTTCCTTGAAGCCGAAAGGCTGGAACCGGAGGTCTACTGGGCCCTGCGGCCCGTTCAGGGGATTTACAAGTTTCTCAAGTCGAACACCAACATTGAACCCCTCCATGGGGAAGACCGTCGGACTCTTCTCCATTTTCTTGAACACGGAGAAACAGTCGCAGCCTCAAAGGTAAGCTTCGATGAGAACAATCGGATACAGGTCAGGGAAGGCCCCCTGAAAGGACTCGAAGGCAGAATAGTAAAGGTCGACAGGCGCAAACGAAGAGCAAAGGTACGCTTGAATATGTACGAAGACTCTTTTATGGTAGATTTCGGTTTTGAACTGATCGAAGCAGCATCGGAAGAAGAAAAATAGGAATGCAAAAAAGCGGTAGAACCATATATATAGTGGGTGCGGGTTTCGCGGGCCGTAAAATCGCTGATGAGATAAAAGCCAAGGGAACCTTCGGCCGGCTTGTCGCCTTTCTTGACGATAATCCCGCTAAAATCGGCACAAGAATCGATGAAATCCCGGTAATGGGTCCCATTGCCCGCATCCGGGAGATCTTTGAAACCCGTCCTGCCGACGAAGCCCTTATCGCGATCCCGGGAGCCACCAACGACCAGCTCAAGACCATCTACGAGCATCTCTCCTCTGCTCCCTTTGCCCGTATACGCATTCTTCCCAACCTTGCCCAGATAATCGACGGTGATGCCCACCTGATCCAGACCCGGGAGATTGCCGTGGAGGACCTTCTGGGGCGTACTCCTGTCCGCATCCCCCTCAAGGAAACCCTCAGTTACCTGCGGGACAAACGGGTATTGATAACCGGTGCGGGAGGAAGCATCGGTTCGGAACTCTCCCGGCAGCTCCTGTCTGCAGGAGCTGAACGTCTCTACCTCTTTGACAACGGCGAAAACAACGTCTATGAAATAGAAAAAGAACTGAAGATCCTCCAGGAAGAGGGGGTGGGAGGGCGAGCCACTCTGGTGCCGGTGGTGGGAGACCTCAAGGACCGGGAGTATACCCGTTTTATTATCCAGCGCCTCAAGGCTGATATAATCTTTCACTGCGCCGCCTACAAACACGTGCCCATGGCAGAGAGTAATCCCGTGGAGGTTGTCAAGAACAACGTTTTCGGCACGCTCCACCTGGTGGAAGCGGTCAGGGAAAGCGGCGTTCCCCGGCTGGTGCTGATCTCCACCGACAAGGCTGTGGAACCCCGTTACGTTTACGGCGCCTCCAAGATGATTTCCGAAGAGCTCGCCCTTGCCCGGAACAACGGAGACCAGCACTTCATGGTAGTCCGCTTCGGAAACGTTCTGGACAGCCGGGGCAGCATTGTTCCCCTTTTCAAGAAGCAGATCCTCAAAGGAGGACCGGTAACCATAACCGATCCCGAAGCGACCCGCTACTTCATGACCATCCCCGAAGCCGTCTCCCTGGTCCTGAAATCGGGAGGTCTTGGAACAGGAGGGGATCTCTACGTACTGGACATGGGAGAGCCGGTACCCATAAAGGAGCTTGCGGAGCAGATGATCCGTTTCTACGGGTATGAACCAGGAACGGATATTCCCATTCACTACATAGGTCTCCGGCAGGGAGAAAAACTCAGCGAAAGGCTCTGGGCGGAAGGAGAAACCGGAGAGGCTACCGATTTTCCGCGCATTTTACGGCTCAGGCACCGCAGTAGAATCACCGGCAGCCTGGAGGACCTTATCCGCGATCTTGCGCCGGTCTGTTTCTTTGATCCCCAAAAGCCTGAAACCTTCCGCGACCGCCGGATACTCAGGTCCACCCTGGCACGGCATATTCCGAGTTTCGAGGTCCCCGATGATGAACCGAGGTACTGAGTTCCTCCCCTTTGCCCTGCCCTCCATAGGACAGGAAGAGGAGGAGGCTGTACTGAGGGTCCTTCGTTCCGGCTGGCTCACAACAGGAAAAGAGACCCGGGCTTTTGAACAGGAGTTCGCCTCGAGGGTGGACAGTCCCTGGGCCCTGGCCATAAATTCCGCCACCGCAGGCCTGCATCTCTCCCTTGAAGCCCTGGGTATCGGCCCGGGGGATACGGTGGTAACAAGCCCCTACACCTTTACTGCCACCGCCGAGGTCGTCCGCTATCTGGGGGCAGAGCTCCTTTTTTCGGATATTACACCAGGGGGATTCAATATTGACCCCCAAACGCTGCGGGAGACCCTTCGCAGGGCCGAAAAGGACGGACACAGGCTCAAGGCCCTGATCCCCGTCCATATAGCCGGCGAACCCTGCAGGATGAAGGAGCTTCAGGATATCGCCGGGAAGTTCAACCTCGCCATCGTCGAGGACGCCGCCCACGCCTTTCCGGTCCGTTCCGACGACGGGCGCTGGACGGGCACCTCCGGACGTACCGGGGTATACTCCTTCTACGCCACCAAAACCATAACCACCGGAGAAGGCGGCATGGTGGTGACGGATGACGAAAAGATCGCAGCCCGCATCCGCACCATGCGGCTCCACGGAATCGACCGCAGCATCTGGGACCGCTACACCTCCAACAAGGCCCAATGGGCCTATTCGGTGGTGGAAGCGGGGTACAAATACAACCTGACGGACCTTGCGGCGGCCCTGGGCAGAGTCCAGCTGAAAAAAGCGGCGAGCTTTCTTGAGCGCAGAAAGGAGATCGCCGCAGCCTATACCGAAGCCTTCCAGAATCTGCCGGAACTGGATATCCCCCGGACCTCCGGGGACCATGCCTGGCACCTCTACATACTCAAGGTCTCCCGGGACTCCGGAATATCCCGGGATAATCTGATTGAGACCCTCCGCCAACGGGGAATCGGTACCTCGGTCCACTATATACCCCTCCATCTGATGCCCTATTACCGTGACCGCTACTCCTTTTCTCCCGGGGACTTTCCCAATGCCATGGATACCTATTCCCGCTGTCTGAGTCTGCCCATCTACCCAAAAATGGACGAGAGCCAGGTTGACAGGGTGATCCAGGCAGTCAAGAATGCCTGTAAAGCAGAATAAAAAGCTGTATGGAACACCGGCGTATCCAGTACATAGACGACTACTTCGACTCACCCATGCTCCACGTAAGCATCCTGCGCTCCCAGGTAGAGCGGGGAAAAATCAATCTCATCAGCTACCCTGACCCTCCCGACGGAATGTTCGTCCTGGGAGCCCAGGATATTCCCGGGGAAAACTGCATTCATCTCTCATCGGGGAAAATACCGATCCTGGCGGAAGGAACAATCCACTATCTCGGTCAGCCTGTGCTCCTGATCGCCGGAAACAACCGTCGGACCATGGAAGAGTTCGCGCGCTATGTGAGCATCGATTACCGGGATATTACGGTGCTGCCTCCTTTCGAAAACTTTTTTGAGAAACAGATCATCAAGGAACACCGACTCACCCGGGGCAAGCCCGATAAGGTTCTGAAGGAAGCCTTTCAGGTCCTCGAGGGCAGCTACTATGTGGACGAAACCCTCCCCTGGTCCCTGGATGCCCAGGGCGCCTTTGCCTGTTTTGAAGATGGACAGCTGGTGGTATACTCTTCGACCCAGTGGCTGCACCACGTACGATCCACGGTAGCGGGGGTTCTCAATATCCGCCAGACCGATGTCAGCGTACGCAGGACCGCCTACAGCGCCCAGTTTGACGAAAAACTCTGGTTTCCCTCTTTCCTGGCCGCCTACGCTGCATTGGCGGCACGGGTTTCAGGTAAAAGCTGCAAACTGGTCCTCAGCGCCAACGAGCTTCTGTACCACGGTCCCCGAGGTACCCCCGTGGCCATTGAGCACCGGTCCGCGGTGGACAAGAACGGCGATCTTGCCGCAATAGACGTTACGGTGAACCTCGAAGCCGGGGCTTATCCCGTCTATTCCGACGAGGCCCTTCAGCGGGCCTCCGCAGCGGCTGCGGGGAACTACAGCTGCGAAAACGTCTCGGTCATTACCCGGCTGATAGAAACGACCCGGCGTCCCCTGGACTTTTCGCCCGGAGCAGGCCTTGCGGGATGCTTCTTTGCATCCGAAACCCATGCCAGCCTGATTGCCGAGGTATCCCAGACCGATCCTCTCAACTGGAAGCTCCGCAACCTGGACGAGAAGGAGAGCCCCTTACCGGAACTTCTCATCAAGGTCGCGGCGGCCTCGGATTTCAGCCGCAAACATGCTGCCTACGAGCTGGCAAAGAAACGGCGCAGCAGTCCGGAGCAGGAAAACCGTCCCCTCAGGGGGATCGGAATCGCAGGGGTCTACCAGGGAAACGGTTTCTTCGGCCGCGGGGAGGAGACGGAACGCTTCAAGGTTACCGCCCGCCTGGAATCCGAAGGAGATCTTTACATCTACACATCCGGACTCTCGGGTATGCATAAAACCGCCTCCCTCGCCCGGCGCAGGGCGGCGGAAATCCTTGGAATCCCCCGGGAAGGGGTCCATATCATCAATGACGACACCGACCGCATTCCCGACAGCGGACCATCGGGTCTCTCGCGAAACATAACAGTAGTCTACCGCCTTGTGGAGCGCTGCTGCGAAGCCATCAAGAAGAAACGTTTCCGGAACCCTCTGCCCCTGGAGGCCTCCAGATCCTTCAGACTCCCGGCGAAAGGCCGCTGGGAAGAATCCCAGCTCCAGGGAAGCCCCTACGCAGCCAGAAGCTGGGCAGCATGCGTGGTGGAACTGGAACTCGATCCCATTCTGCTGGAGAAAAGCGTCCGTGGAGTCTGGGTGGCCGTAGACTGCGGTGAAGTCCTCCACAGACACAGGGCGGAAAGCGCCCTGGAGACAGGAATACTGCATGCCATCGAGGGCTGCACGGTAAACCTGCAGACCCTTGAGGCATCGGATTCACCCTTTCATCTTCCAAAACTCCTTGATATTCCGCCGGTTGAGATCAGCTTTAACCGCAGCTCACGGCAGAAGTATCCTTCCGGTATCGGCGATCTTCCCTACATCATGATTCCCCCAGCCTTTACCGCAGCCCTCAGCCAGTCGGCGGGGGTCTATTTTGACCGCTTTCCCCTTCCTCCCAAAAAAATATTCCAGTATATGGAGGGGACATGAGAATACAGTTTATTCTGAACGGAAACCCGGAATCCGTTGATGCCGAGGCGGACACCAGGCTCATAAATATCCTGCGGGAGCGTTACCATCTTATCGGGACCCACGCAAGCTGTTATTCCGGTGAGTGCGGATCCTGCATGGTTCTGATCAACGGAGAGATATTCCATTCCTGCATGACCCCTCTCTTTCGTGTCAGGGGAATGAGGGTTACCACCATCGAAGGCTTCGCAAAGCAGCATGCCTACAAAGAGATCCTGGCCGGCTTCCGGGAAGCAGGTCTCTCTCCATGCCGTTTCTGCGCTGCCGGCAGAATACTGTGCACCCACGCGCTGCTGGAGCTGACACCAAACCCTGCTGAAGATGAAATAGCCGAATACTACCGGGCGGTCAAGTGCCGCTGTACCGATTTTCGTACCTACCTGAAAGCGGTTCAATATACCGGCCGCCTGCGAAGGAACCGACACCGTGTCAGTTAAAAAACAGAGACACACCAAGGTATTCTCTCCAACGAACCTGCAGGACCTTCTCACCTATTACCGGGACCATCCAGGGGCTGTACCCTTTGCCGGGGGGACCTATCTGTTTCTTTCCAAGGGTCCGCGGGAAGGATTCGGCGGCGAACTTATCGATCTTGGGCATGTTTCCGAACTCTCCCAGATCAGCCGCACCGAGCGCTACATGGAGATCGGCACGGCGGTTTCCATCAGCAAGATACTCAACACCGGTCGGCATGTCATGCCCAGGTCCCTTTTCGCCGCACTCAAAGCCATTGGTAACGCGGCGGTTCGCAACCACGCGACCCTGGGGGGAAACATCTGCGCCCGGAACCACAGGCTTACGGCATATCCTGTTCTGCTGCTTCTGGATGTACGCCTTGAGCTGCGCCGCATCGGCAATACCCTCTGGATCAACCTGAACCGTTTTATCGGCGGAGATGACGGCCCCCTCCTTGAACCGGGAGAGCTGGTAACCAGAATCCGTATTCCCTTCATGGACTGGGATGTGGAGGAGTTCCACCAGCAGGAACGGCTCTTTACACCGGAGCATTTAATTTTTTGCGGAGTCGTCCGCAAACAGAAGGACGTAATCAGCGACCTGAGAACCAGCTTCTGCATCGGTAACCGTCTGACAATACGCACGCGAAACATCGAAGCCGAACTGATCGGCAGAAAGCTTCCTGTTCCGCGGGAGGATGGACTCGAAATGGGACGGATGCTGCACCAGCAGATTGAACGCAACCATCCGGAGATGGACAAATTCAATGTGCATCGAATACGACGCAGCCTGAACTGGTTTCTCCAGATCCTCAACGATTCGGAGTAGCACAGATGGATACACAGAACCGCGATTCCGGGATGTACCGACAACTCAGCCCCGGAGAGAGGGATCAACTCACTGCCACGGGTAATCGGGTGGAGGACTGGAATTCCTTTCTTGTAGCGGACCCTTTTTTTCCCGACCTGATCAGGAACTCCAGCTTCAGCGGCGAGGTGAGAATCAAGAGCATTCAGCCGGAAAAGCGGAATCATGCCGGGAAAACCCTCAAAACCGGAATCTACAACAGCGAAGTCTCCGACTGCCATATCGGAGAACAGACGGTAATCAGAAACGTGGCCTACTGTTCAAATTACAGCATTGGTAGGGGATGCATCCTCTCGGATATTCAGGAGCTGTATACCCGCCCCGGAGCACAATTCGGCTGCGGAATCCTCTATCCCGGGGAGGAAGAATCCTCCCGTCGGCGTATAGCCCTGATCAACGAAGCCGGCAACCGCAGGGTCCCGACCTTCCCCGGAATGACGGCCGGGGACGCATTTCTCTGGGCCCGCTATCGGGAAGACTCAGAGCTGATGCATCGCCTGGAAGAGATAACGGACCGCAGCTTCTGCAGGCTTTCAAGAGGTGTAATAGGCGAGGGCTCGGTCATTCAAGGCTGCCGCAGCCTGATTGACCTGCGAACCGGCCCCTTCTGCAGGATAGAAGGAAGCGACCTGCTGGAGTCCATCAGCATGGATTCCTCTGAAGATGAGCCGACCTGTATCGGTTACGGCGTCCTGCTGCGCCGGGGGATTATCGGACCCGGCTGCAGGGTTCTGGACGGTGCTATGGCGGAGAATTTCGCCCTTGCCTCTCACGTTACACTGACAAAGGGACTGCGACTCTCGGATAGTTTCGTTGGGGACAACTCTAACCTCGCCTGCTGCGAGGTTTCCAACAGCCTCATTTATCCCTTTCATGAGCAGCACCACAACAACTCTTTCCTGATTGCCGCTCTGGTGATGGGTCAGAGCAACCTGGCCGCCGGGGCCACCATTGGTTCGAACCATAACAGCCGCGGAGCGGACAGCGAACTTCATGCAGGCAGGGGCTTCTGGCCGGGGCTGAACGTCAGCCTGAAGCATCCCTCCAGATTCGCCTCCTTCACCCTGATCGCCAAGGGCAGCTATCCGTCGGAACTGGACATCCCCCTTCCCTTTTCCCTGGTGAACAACAACGAACATGACGGGTGCCTTGATATAATCCCCGCCTTCTGGTGGAACTACAACATGTACGCCCTTGCCCGGAACTCCTGGAAGTTCCTTGACCGGGACAGGCGAAAGAATCCGCTCCAGGAGATTGAATTCGATTTTCTTGCCCCCGACACGGCAGATGAAATAGCCGCCGCCCTGGAACTTCTCGACCAGTGGGACCCGACGGGTTCCGCAGAATCAATCCAGATCCCCCCGGGACTGCTTGAGCACTCATCCCGAAGGGTACGCATTCTCAAGGCCGACAAGGCCCGCCGGGCCTACCGGGAGATGCTCGAGTTTTACAGCCTTCGGACCCTCTTTGAGTGGTTCGAATCGGATCCGGGAAACGACTGGACAATCCTGATGCAGCCTTCCGGGGAACCCGCCCCGGAGGGCTGGATCAACTATGGTGGGCAGATCGTTACGAAAAGGGAGCTCCGGCAGCTCATTGATGATATCCGTACAGGGAGCATATCAAGCTGGGAGGAGATCCACAGCCGATACCGACAATGGACCGGCACCCTCCCGTTTCAAAAGGCCCGCCAGGCGTATCGCCTGTACCAGGAACTCCGGCAGGGCGGCAATAAGGCCCCGGGCGACAGGGAGTGGAAACAGTCCCTGAAACAGCTCAAGAAGCTGCAGCGGGAACTCTGCGAAAGAGTATACTCCAGCAGAAAGAAGGATGAAGAAAATACCTTCAGGGCCGGAATGTATCGAAACCGGGAAGAGATGAAGGCTGTTGCAGGAAGCCTTGAGGAGAACGGTTTTCTTCTGCAGATACGGCGGGAGACAGACAATCTGATCGCGAGAATCGACCGTCACAGTACCCTCAGGCGATAATTGAATGGACCGCCAGATCGAACAGTTCTGCGAGAAAATCACTTTCTGAGTATTCCGATGAAATGCCAAGGACCTCACGCTGACTGGCTACCTGCTGCATGGTGGCCTGGATCATCTCTGCCATGACAAAGGCGGTTCGCCGGGAATCCGGCAAAGACCTGAGGACTCCTTCGCGGATTCCATCATCGATGATCCGCGACAAAAGGGAGATAATCTGTTTTATTACCTCAAAACAGCGCTCCGCATCCCCCTCCTCCATGTTCCTGAGGTTAAGCTTTACATTGAAATAGACGGTAAAATAGAAATTGTCAAAATCCTCGGCATAGAACGCAAGATACGCATCCTTAAACCGGTTCAGGTTTTCCAGGGCAGAACTTTCCTGGTTATAGGATTCAAGAAGCCGTTGATAGAGGGCGGTAAAGGCTTTGTACATCAGCTCAAAGGATATCTCTTCCTTGTTCTTGAAATAGAGATACAAGGTCCTGCGGCTCAGTTCCGATTCCTCGGCGATATCATGCATGGTGGCATCGGTATAGCCTTTTCGCATAAAGATCCGCCGGGCGGCACTGATAATCTCCTCCGTACGGCGCTTTTTATCCCTCAGCTTCCGCTCAAGTATACCCATTGAATCTCCTTGCAGAACATTGTGTGTAGTAAGTATACACGGAGAAAGCTTTAAAAAAAACCCGCCGAAAGATTCAGCGGGTCTTTGCACCAGCAGGACGTGCTTCGACAGGCTGTTATTTCGCCTGTGCAGTTTCGGTATAGCTCAGGCGGTCCAGCTCTTCCTGGGTAAACTCCTTCAGATGAATACAACCGCTAAGGAGAAAAAGAACGAGAACAGATCCTGCAACGAGTAAAATACAACGCTTCATAAGGCGCCTCCCATATCAATTTTCATCGAGTACATAAAATATACTCTTTGTTTATTTACTATACACTATGTGTAATTTATACTGAAAACTCCTTCAGGTCAAGACCAAATTCCGGCCCATCTCGCTTTACAGGTCTTTCGGTTAGCGGTATAGTTTTCTAAAACGAGAGGGGAAGCATGCCGGAATTCGTTCATCTTCATAACCATTCCGACTATTCGCTCCTGGACGGAGCGGCAAGCATCGACAGGCTGGTAGACAAGGCCGCGGGGCTGGGCATGAAGCACCTGGCCCTTACAGACCACGGCAACATGTTCGGGGTTCTGCGCTTCTATAAAGCCTGCAAAAACAGGGGCATCAACCCCATCATAGGCTGCGAATTCTACGTGGCGCCGAAATCGAGACTGGTAAAAAGCGGCTCGGAAAACCAGAACAAGTACTATCACCTGGTACTGCTGGCAAAAAACCGCCAGGGCTATCAGAATCTGCTGGTACTTGTATCCCAGGGCTATCTGGATGGGTTCTATTACAAACCCCGCATCGACAACGAGCTTTTAAAGGAGCATGCCGAGGGACTCATCTGTACCTCCGCCTGCCTTGCAGGGGAAATACCCACTCAGCTTCTCAACGGTCAATACGAAGAAGCCAGAAGGACGGCGGAGTTCTACCGCGAACTCTTCGGCCCCGAGGGCTTCTATCTGGAACTGCAGGACCACGGCATACCGGAGCAGAAGCAGGTAAATCCCCGGATCATCGAACTTTCACGAGAGACCGGGATACCCCTGATAGCGACCAACAATATTCATTACCTGGAAAAGGACCACTCCGAGGCTCAGGATATTCTGATCTGTATCGGTACCGGGAAGAAGGTCTCCGACGAAAAAAGGATGCGTTTTGAGAGCCGGGAGTTCTATTTCAAGACCCCCGATGAGATGGCCGCCATATTCAGGGATACCCCGGAGGCCATTGCCAATACTGTAAAAATCGCCGAACAGTGCAATCTCGAAATTCCCCTGCCCGGCCCCCTGCTTCCGGACTATGAAATCCCCGAGGATTTCTCCAGCCCCGAAGAGTATATGCGCCACATAGTCTTTACGGGACTGGAAAAGCTCTACCCGGAAATAACCGAAGAGATCCGAAAACGCGCCGAATACGAGCTCAGCGTTATCCAGGGCATGGGCTTTACCGGTTATTTTCTTATTGTATGGGACTTTATCGATTTCGCCCGCAAAAACGGCATCCCCGTCGGTCCCGGACGGGGGTCCGGTGCGGGAAGCCTCGTGGCCTATGCCATGCGAATTACCGACATCGACCCCCTGAAGTACAATCTCCTTTTCGAACGCTTTCTGAACCCCGAGCGGGTTTCCATGCCCGACTTCGACGTGGATTTCTGCTTCGAACGCCGGGGCGAGGTCATTGACTACGTTACCCGCAAGTACGGCGCCGACAAGGTCGGGGCCATCTGTACCTTCGGAACCCTGAAGACCAAGGCGGTACTGAAAGACGTCGCCCGGGTACTGGATATCCCCTTCAACGAATCCAACGAAATCAGCAAGCTTGTTCCCGACGGTCCTAAAATCAACCTCGAAAAAGCCCTGGAGATGGAACCCCGTCTCAAGGAGTATCGGGAAAAAGGGGGCATCTACCGCCGGCTTATCGATACCGCCAGGGTCCTGGAGGGGATGAACCGTCACTCATCCACCCACGCCTGCGGAATGGTCATCGGCCGCAGCAAGCTTACCGACTACGTGCCCCTCTACAAGGACGCCAAGACAGGGCAGGTTTCCACCGAGTTCACCATGGACCAGCTGGAGGAGTGCGGCCTGGTCAAGATGGACTTCCTGGGCCTGAAGACCCTTACGCTGATAAAGAACACGGAAAAGCTGATCCACAAGATCAACCCCGCCTTCGATATCGAAAATATTCCAGAGGACGACCCGGCCACCTTCAGGATGCTGGGAGAGGGCAGGAGCACTGCAGTTTTCCAGTTTGAAAGCTCCGGAATGCAGGGGATACTGAAACAGGCCAGGCCTTCCAGCATAGAAGAGCTTATCGCCTTGAACGCCCTCTACCGCCCAGGTCCCATGCAGTTCATTCCCCAGTACATCGACTCGAAGATGGGCCGCGCCCCCATCCGTTACCCCCATCCGGACCTGCAGGAGGTGCTGGAACCTACCTACGGGGTCATAGTCTACCAGGAACAGGTCATGCAGGTTGCCCAGATTATCGGCGGCTTCTCTCTGGGAAAAGCGGACATTCTGCGCCGCGCCATGGGCAAGAAAAAAGAGAAAGAGATGGAGAAGATGAAAAAGGAGTTTCTCGAGGGTGCCGCCGCCCGGGGCTACGATAAGAAACTCGCCGACGATATCTTCGAAATGCTCAAACCCTTTGCGGGATACGGTTTCAACAAGTCCCACGCCGCCGCCTACTCCGTGGTGGCCTATAAAACCGCCTATCTTAAAGCCAACTACCCGGCGGAGTTCATGGCGGCCAACCTGACCAACGAAATAAACAGCCCCGACGCTTTCTCCGATTACCTTACCGCCACCAAGGAGATAGGTATCGAGATACTCCCTCCGGATATCAACCTCTCGGAAAAGACCTTCACCGTTGTGGACGGCAGGATATTCTACGGCCTCCAGGGAATAAAAAACGTCGGAAGCGGCGCGGTGGAAGAGATTATACGGGTGCGGGACGAAGAAGGCCCCTACGAATCCTTTACCGATTTCCTTGACCGGATCGATCTGAAGCTTGTCAACCGCCGGGTAATTGAGACCCTGATTCAGGCCGGGCTCTTTGACCGTTTCGGACTCAACCGGGCGACGCTGCTGGGAAACCTCGAACAGGTGCTGGAGTGGACTGTAAAGCAGAAAGAGAGCCGGGAATTCGGCCAGACCTCGCTTTTTGATCCCGCCGACGAAGCCAGTCTGTCCAGCTTCGAGTTTGATCCCCAGGAGGAGTTCGACCAGATGGAACTCCTGCGCATGGAAAAGGAGAACCTGGGTAACTACTTCTCCGGGCACCCCCTGGACAAGTACCGGGACATCTTCAAGAAATGCGTAAACCTCAACGTCTCCCGGGCAGAAAACGCCGCAACGGAAAAGAGTTATACTCTGCTGGGTATGATCAAGTCCCTCAGGACCATCATAACAAAGAAGGGAGACCAGATGGCCTTTGCCATGTACGAGGACTTTAACGGCAGCATGGAGCTGATCTTTTTTCCCAAGACCTGGGCCCAGCTCCGGGACCAGGTAGTCGCGGATATGGTGATAGGCCTGGAAGGCAAAATCGACAAGAATAAAGAGGACCCCAAATTTCTGGTGGACCGGGTTATCGATCCTGCGGAACTCAAGGAGTCCACGGTATCGGAGATACATATACGCATTTCCCGGAACGTTTACGACGAAGAGCTCCTGTATGAGTTTCGCTCCGCCCTCATCGAACACAGCGGAGACTGTGCGGTGTATCTCCACCTGGCAAACGGCAGCGCCGGCCGTGAGGTTATTATCCGCGCCAACGCGCAGCTTTCCACAAGTCCTGAGGTTATACCGAAAATCGGTTCACATCCATTGATAGAAGAAGTCTGGAAGGAGTAGTCAATGCAACAGGTAATGCGCTTTGTTTCCGGGGCCCTCTCGGTTTACATGATTCTAATCTTTATCCGGGTGCTGATGACCTGGTTCCAGGGAGCAAGCTACGGCAGGGCCATGGAAGTTCTCCGTTCAGTAACGGACCCCTACCTCTACTGGTTCCGCCGCTTCTCCTTTCTGCGCGCCGGCTCCATGGATTTCTCCCCCCTGGCTGCGCTGATCGTGCTGGTTATCATCCTGAACATTACAAACCGCCTGGCCCTGACGGGAAGCATCTCGCTGGGGATTGTCCTTGCCATAATCGTTGGTTCCCTGTGGGGGGCTGTCGGCTGGGTTCTCACCTTTTTCTTTATCCTTGTTCTGATCCGCTTCATTACCCTCATCTTTCGCGCTTCCATGGTCTCACCCTTCATTCAGACCCTGGACATCATTATCGCCCCGATCCTCCGGTTTATCTCCCGGGTAGTTCTCCGGGGGCAGAATGTAACCTATCAGACCGGACTTGCCCTCAGCGGTGCCATACTCCTTCTGACCCGGCTTCTGGGCAACCTGGTGTTCTACCAGATTCAGCGGCTCCTGGCCTCCCTGCCCTTGTAAAGCGTCCCACGTGTTTCTGCGGGAGCTGCGGATACAGGCGGGGGAACTCAAAGGGATCGGGCCGCGAACCGCGGAGTTTTTTTCTTCCCTGGGGATTGAAAGCCTCGGGGATCTCCTGCTCCACGCCCCCAGATATTACGAGGACCGGAAGACGGAAGTTCCCCTGGCAAAAGGGGTCAGCGGCAGAGCGGTCAATACCACCGCCACCGTCATTGCCCATGACTGGTTCGGTTTCGGCAGGAAACGCACCCTGAAGGTCTGGATCGAGGACTCCTCCGGCCGGGCCGCCCTGAACTGCTTCGGCCGCAACTTCCTGCAGAAGAAGCTCCCTGTGGGGGCACAGATCAGGATTTACGGACAGTTTTCCTACCACTTCGGGGAGATCCAGGCATCGGTATTCGAATTCGAAGCAGCGGGAACCGCCTCGCGTTTAAGCGCCTTCGGCTCGCTTATTCCGGTCTATCCGTCAGGAGCCGGTCTTCGTCAGGGAACAATCCGCAAGGCGATACATGAAGCTCTGGTCAAATACCTGAACCGGATCGAGGACGAGCTCCCTCCCCGCTACGCCGATGAGGGCATCCCCGTCAGCAAAAGGACACAGCTCCTGGGTCTGCACAACCCCGATTCCCTGGACGAAGCCCGGCTTGTCCGCCGGGCCCTGGCCTGGGAGGAGTTTTTTTACCTCCAGCTCTGCATTGCCCGCCGGGCTCTGACGCTGCGCTCCGCCCGGAAGGAGAGGTCAGACACATCGGGAGACCTTGCCCGCCGGGTAATACAGTCCCTTCCCTTTGATCTGACCAGGGACCAGAAGACCGTGCTCCGGGAAATTCGGGATGATTTGCAGGCTCCAAGGCCCATGGCGCGGCTCATACAGGGGGATGTGGGATGCGGCAAGACCCTCACGGCCTTTCTAGCGGCCTGCGAAAGCATCGAAGCAGGAGAACAGGCGGCCTTTATGGCTCCCACCGAACTGCTTGCCCGACAGCACGCGGAAAACGCCGCGCGGCTTCTGGAACCTGCAGGGGTACGTATCGCCCTGCTTACAGGTTCGGTCCCGCCCCGGGCCAGAGAGGAACTTCTATCCCGGCTTGAATCCGGAGAGATCGATCTTGTAATCGGGACCCACGCCCTCTTCTCCGAGGGGGTGCGCTTCAGGGACCTGGGGCTCGCGATAATCGATGAGCAGCAGCGCTTCGGGGTCCTCCAGCGGATCGCCCTGTCCCGGAAAGGGGATGAGCCCGATATGCTGGTCATGACCGCCACGCCCATTCCCCGGACCCTGGCCATGACGGTTTTCGGCGATTTGGATGTCTCGTTTATCCGGACCATGCCGCCTGGACGCAAAGCGGTTATTACCCATCTGGCTCGCATGGGCCGGGAAGAGAAGGTCTACGACTGGCTCAGAAAGGAGGTCCGGGCGGGAAGACAAGCCTACTGCGTCTACCCCTTGATCGCCGAAAGCAGTAAGATGGACCTGAAAGATGCCGAGGGTATGTACAGAGCATTGAAGGCACGCTTCCCCGATTTCAGTCTCGGCCTTATTCATTCCCGCCTGGACGAAGAGGAAAAGCTTGCGGTGATGCGGTCTTTCAGTTCGGGAACAATTGATATTCTGGTCTCCACCAGCGTGGTGGAGGTTGGTGTGGATGTTCCCAACGCCACCTGCATGGTGGTGGAACATGCTGAACGCTTTGGCCTGGCCGCCCTCCATCAGCTCCGGGGCAGGGTAGGACGAGGGCAGTATCAGAGCTACATGTTCCTGGTCTACTCGCCCGACCTGAGCGAGGAAGGAAAACAGCGCCTCAAGGTTATGATGGAGAATTTCGACGGTTTTGCAGTTGCTGAAGAGGACCTGAAGATCCGCGGGCCGGGGAACATGACAGGAACCGAGCAGGCAGGCTTTCTGCGTCTCCGCTTCGCCGACCCCGCATCAGACGGAGAAACCATGCTCAGAGCGCGTAATCTGGCACGGGAAATCCTGCAGGACGATCCGGGGCTGCTGAAGCCCGAGAACTCGCTGCTGCGTCAGGTGATTAATCGCACCCGACCCTTTGAAGAAGAGCTGATAAACGGAGGCTGAATGCGTGTTACCGGAGGCCGTTACCGCGGCAGGACAGTAAAATGCCCGAAGGGGGTTATCCGCCCGGCCATGGATCGGATGCGGGAATCCCTTTTCAACATCCTGGGGAATATATCCGGAGAGTCCTTTCTGGACCTCTTTTCGGGCTCAGGGGTGGTGGGAATAGAAGCGGCCTCCAGGGGAGCGGAACCGGTGGTCCTGGTTGAGAAGGACCGGGGAAAGCGCCCGGTGCTCCTTGAGAATATCTCCATGGTGGAAACACCCATAAAGGCCCACATTATGGCAGCTGAGCATTTTCTGAAGACGGGTGACAGCCGCTTCGACTACATCTATCTGGATCCGCCCTTCCCCCTGGCGGGAAAAAAGGATTTTATCCGGATGGCCGAGAGGCGTCTGAAGGATGACGGACTCCTTATGATTCACTTTCCCGAAGAGGATGATCCGGGAGATACACCGGGCAGGCTCGTACGTTTCGATCTGCGGCGCTTTGGCAGATCCAGGCTGGGGTTTTACCGCTTCGGAGAATAACAGGGCAGGACAGGACTTTCAGCTGTTCAGCAGTGTGAGCAATCTCCTCAGACGCAGAGAAATATCATCCGGCACGGACTCCTGTTCCAGGGGTCTCTGCGTATCCGTTTGATCCAGATAATCAGTATACTCCATTAACTGCCGCTGCAATTCTGCCGGGGGATTCTCATTCATTGCTGACCTTCCTTCCACAGAAATATACCACAGTCCCGGTTTTTTCACCGGATCCTTTTAAGGGCAGTTCTAAAAACTCCCTTTGACTCCCCTGGCCAGGGGCAGGAGCTCTCCGTAAAGATAGTCCTGGTATTCCCTCAGATTTCCCGGGTTTACAGCTGTGTCATGTATCTGCAGACTGCCGATCCAGTCGGCTTTGAAGCGTTTTACAATCTTTCCGTTCTGCATAAAGAAACCTGATGACGAGGGAATGTGAATCAAGAGACGACCGTAGAGGTAGCTCTTGCCGGAGCGCTCATCCTTCAGAAGGGAGATAAGGGGGATTGTGTCTTCACTGTAGGCATATACCCGCCCTACAAAGATATAGGCACTTCGTCTTTCTCCGCTGTAAAGATACACCTTTTCTCCCAAACGAAAGGGGGCGAGGACCTGCAGAAACTCACCCAGAAGGGCATCATCAAAGCGTGCCTGGGGAGTAAATCGCTCGGAATCGTGGCGGTAGCTGCCGGAGTTCTGCCGAAGATACCCAATCACCTCCATTCGACTGTAGCCGGTGTGGCCGATCACCGGGTTTGTCAGTTCATCGTAGACGGCTATCACCTGAAAGAGGCGCACAAATTCATGAAGGAAGCGGTTTTCGTTGGGAGGAGGAAATCCCGTACCGTCAGGATAGACCTTCTGCATCAGGGCGGTCATCCGGGTGAGAGCGGAGATGTCATGCCGGTCCCGAAGAAGGTTCCTCAGAACAAGAATATTACGCTGCAGAAGTTTTATGCAGCGCTTTTCCGCAGCTGAACTGCCGTCTATAATCGAAGAGACACTGACCTGATGATGAATGTCTTCCTGAAAGAACCCGATAAACCCAAGCAGTACCCCCAGGGCCGCGTCAACAATGAACTCCTGGGTATATTGAAAAAGCGAATCCTGCTGGGCTTTGTTGCCGGGATCGAACCTCCGCTCGGTAAGGGGCGCACCGGCAAGGATCCGCTTCTTATTTATATTCACCATGGTATTCAGAAAGTAGCAGCAGCAGTCCAGGGCGTGCAGAACAAAGGCGTCTCCCACAGTGGCAATACGGTCCCCGTCGTACAGGGACTGCAGACGAATGGTGTGAAAACCTATCCTGGGAATGCGCCGTTTCTTTCCCCGGGTTTCCGGAGAGCGCACATTCAGCTTAGCAAGCATGGAGTAGAGGGTATTGAGCCCGTCCCGGAGATACTGGACAGTGGACTCCGGCAGAATGGAATGACTTCCGGCGTCAATATCCGCCAGGTAGAGTCGTTCCGGCCGCGGCTCCAGCAGAACCCCTTTGCTTATCTGTTTCCGCTTTCCCGGGGCCTGAAAGTGACGGTCGTTTTCCGAAAAAGGGACATAGCTGCTCTTGAGCTTCTCGTACAGCCTGCGGCGCACGTGCTCATAGGCATCCTCCTGAGAGGCCAGAAAGGTGCGGATAAGCTCATCGGCAGTTTTCCCGCCGGTCTGCCGCTGCTCCTCGTAGCTCAGGGCAAGGGTCGGTACAATAGGCACCCGGTGACGTCCGAGGTGCTTGATAATCCGTTCATCTACCGGGGTACCTGCTCTGGCAAAAGGGCCAGCGTCAAAAAGCAGCCTGTCACCCTTTCCAAGACGGTCCACGCTTTTTATTTCTATGGAAGGCATAGTTTAAATTATATGTCTATGCGTCTCTTGGTAAAGCCCCGGTGTATCTGATATAGTAGCTTCGACAGAATTTGAGGAGCTTTTTATATGACCCCGAAACGACGGCTGCTTCAGATCCCCCCGGGAACAGAAGGGTTTTTTCTTGAAGAGGCCTTCCGTCACCGCAGAATCCTGAGCGAACTCGACGGCATTTTTACCGGGTGGGGATATCTTCCCGCGGAAACCCCGGTTTTTGATTTTTACGATATCTATAAGCCCCTTTTGGATACATCCTCATCCGAACGGGTATACAGGCTCATGGACAGGGAAGGCGAACTGCTGCTGCTGCGCAGCGACGTAACCCTTTTCCTTGCCAAGCAGATGGGTATGGCCCTGAACCGGGAAGATCTGCCCGTCCGGGTCTGGTATGCCGACTCTATTTTGCGGCATCAGCAGAGTGACGACATCTCGAAGAACGAGTTCTACCAGATCGGTGCGGAGCTAATCGGCATTCCCGGACTCGATGGGGACGCGGAGGTTCTGCTCATGGCGGCTGAGATTCTTGCGTTTCTCAAGGTGGATGCGGTCCTGCACCTCGGTTCTGCGGCCCTTGCCCATGAAGCCGCCCGGGGCCTGAACGACGAAGAAGCGAAGGAGCTCTTTACCGCGATTGCCCTGCGGGATACCGAAACAATGAAGGATCTCCTGCTCCAGGGCAACTCAGAGGAACCCGATTCCATGATAGAGCTTTTCAGCTTTTTGGGAAATTCAACGGAATTCGAAGCGTTCCTTTCAAGGCAGGGCGATTCAATAGCCGCCTCCTGCAGTCCCCATCTGCACCGGCTTCTGGAACTGGCGAAAATCATCGAAACCAGCGCTTCTTCGGGACCGGTTAGAATCGATCTGTCCGAGACAGGCAGCCAGAATTATCATACCGGTATTGTTTTTCAGGCATACCTCGAGGGGGTCGATTCCGCCTTTCTTTCCGGCGGACGTTACGACAGGCTGCTGGAGACCTTCGGTTTCGACAGCCCATCCGTCGGATTCTCCCTTCTCCTGAGAAAAATCGAACCCCTGGTGGGAAATCCGGAGCGTTTTGCCCTTCCGGGTAGACTCGAGCAGGCCCGGGGAAAAAGCCTGCAGGAAAAATACAGGGACGCGGTAGAAAAGCGCGCCCAGGGAAGGATCGTACGCCTATGAACAGCCCGCTGACCCTGGCACTCCCCAAAGGGCGCCTGACGGACCAGGTCCTTGAACGAATGGAAACAGTAGGCCTCAAGGTCGAGTTTGAAAAGAGAAAACTTGTGGCTTACGATACCGACGGGCGGATTAAAATCTTCCTGGTAAAGAACGCCGACCTGCCGGTATACGTGAACAATGGTATTGCCGGCCTTGGCGTCTGCGGCGAGGACGTTCTTTACGAACACGGATATCCCTTCGTGAAGCTCCACACCTTCGATTTTGGGTCCACCGACATGTGTCTTGCCGGAAAAAAAGGGTCCCGTTTCAGCCTGAATAACGGAATGGTAAAGATCGCCAGCAAATTCACCCGCTTTACACGGGACTATTTTCATGAACGGGGGATTCCGGTGGAAGTTATCAAACTCAACGGATCAGTTGAGCTTGCTCCCGTCCTGGGCTTAACCTCCTATATCGTGGACCTGGTGGAAACAGGAAACACCCTGAGGGCCAACAATCTGGAAGTCCTGGAAAAACTGGCTGAGATACGGGTCCACCTGATTGCCAATCCCGCCTATTTTAAACTCCGGTTTCAGGATATCCGGGACTTCGTCGATACTGTAAAAGGTTAATACAAGGAAGCGCCATGGAAACACGACGGATAACAGAAGAACGAAACACAAAAGAGACCCAAATCAAGATAATTCTCGACCTCGACAGACCCGGTGAGCCGAAGATCGATACCCCGGTCCCCTTTTTCAACCACATACTCAATTCCATGGCATTTCATGGCGGATTCTTTCTGCAGATCACAGCAGCAGGGGATATTGACGTTGACCCGCACCATCTCGTAGAGGACACGGGACTCGTCCTGGGAGATGCCCTCAAGGAGGCCGTCATGAGCTACGGCCCTATACAGCGCTTCGGGCATTCGACAATTCCCATGGACGACGCCCTGAGTGAAGTTAGCATAGATGCCTCGGGCCGTCCCTTTCTTGTTTTCAACGCTGATTTTCCCCAGGAGTACGCCGGCAGCTTTCCCCTCTGCCTGCTCAAGGAATTCTTTATCGCCCTCTCGACCAGGGGGGGACTGACTGTTCACGGCAGCTGCCGTTACGGAGAAAACAGCCACCATATGGCGGAAGCCCTCTTCAAAGCCCTGGGAAAAGCCCTGGGCCAGGCCTTTGTCAGAAAGCAGGGTGATCCGGCATCGACGAAAGGTTCCCTTCACGAATAAACCTGCCGATACGAATACATGTTTGGAGAATTTTGATTATTTTAATAGCTGTTTAGGCGTAATATATTGATTTTGCCCTTTGTTTTTACTATAGTAGGAAAAGCGGGTTTTGCCCTTGATGAATAAAGAGAAGGCACTTGAACTTATACCGGCTGACGGTTTTATTAAGGTTGCGACAGAAAAAAAGGTTCCCCTGGACAGTCGGGACCGTTCTGCACTTATTCGTAAAGGTAATGAAATGTTCAATCGCGGTCAGATTGAGCTGGCAAAACGGATCTTTCTAACTACCAGGTATTCAGACGGCCTTATAAGAATTGGCCGGTATTATGAACAGCAGAATAGACATATTGACGCATTGCGTATGTACTGGATTGCTCCGGCTCCGGAAAAACGGGATGCTTTGATAGAAACAATGTCATCAATTGTACGTAAATGGTTAAAAGAAGAGGGGTAAACACTATATGAGCGACAATAACGAAGAAATCAAAGAGCTCACACCCGAAGAGCAGGCCGATGAAGAACGGCTGAACGAAATATCCGAGCTTTCAAAACGGGGATATCAGCTTTTGAAAGAGAACCTTATCGAGGATGCCATTGTCTGTTTCAACAGAATCCTTGAAATGGACGATAACAATAACTATGCCCTGGTTGGACTGGGAGACGCGGCCCGGAAGAAAAACCGTCACAGGGATGCCATAAAATACTATCAGCAGTGTCTGGCCTCCCATCCGGGGAACAACTACGCCCTGTTCGGCCTGGCGGACTGCTACAAGGCCCTGCATCAGTATTCCAACGCCATCGACATCTGGGAACGTTATCTGGAACACGACTCCAGCAACGTTACTGTCCTCACCAGGGTAGCCGACGCCTATAGAAAGGTGCGGGACTTCCGCCGCTCCAAGGAGATCTACCTGAAGGTCCTGGAGATGGAAGAGAACAATCCCTACGCCCTGATAGGCCTGGGTCACCTGCATTATGACTTCCGGGAATACGAGGACGCCCTGCAATACTGGGAGAAGATGCTGGAAGTAAAGCAGGATGACGTTGATATAAGGGTCCTTACCTCCCTGGGGAACTGTCACCGCAAGCTGAAAACCTACGAGAAGGGTCTAATCTATTTCGGCAAAGCCCTGGAACAGGAACCGAATAACTTTTATGCCCTCTTTGGAATGGCAGACTGCTACAGGGGACTGGACCGACACGAGGAGTCCCTGGAGTACTGGCAGAGGATTCTGCAGAAAGACCCCCGAAACAAGGTTATTCTGACCCGTGCGGGGGACTCCTTCCGTCATATGGGCGACTTTGACAAAGCCGAAGAGTACTACCGGCGCGCCCTGAATATCGAATTCGATGCCTACGCCATACTCGGGCTCGCTCTCATAAACAAGGCCAGGGGTAATTACCGGGACGCCATCGACAGCCTTCAGGGACTGCTGAAAAACGATCCGAAGAACCATCGGCTCTATACCGAGATCGCCGACTGTCATCTTGAACTGGGCGAAAAAGAGAAGGCCATAGAGATTCTGACCAGTTTCCAGCGTCTTGGCATCCGGAACACCTACGTTTCCAACATGCTGGATACCCTGCGCCTGGGCAGATAGACCCGTGCCGTCCCTGCTCGCCCTGCTGCCCCGGGAAATCTCCGGGGTTCTCGTTTCGGAACCGTCCTTTCGGGGCAGGCAGATCTTTTCCTGGATCCACCGGAAAAATGCCAGACGCTTCAAAGAAATGACGGACCTGCCGAAGGCCCTCAGACAGAAACTCGAAAAAGAACACACTATACTGAGGTCTCATGTTGACGCCGTCGAAGAGGCAGCTGACGGCACAGCAAAGATCCGCCTTAAACTCGGCGACGGCGCCCTAATCGAAGCCGTACTGCTGCGGGACGCAAGCCAGCGGTTGACCGCCTGCCTCTCCACCCAGGTGGGCTGCGCCATGGGCTGCCGCTTCTGTAAAACCGCCACCATGGGCTTTATCCGGAACCTCGATGCTGCGGAGATAATCGAACAGCTCTACCACCTCGAAGAGACTGCTGCAGGGCAAAGCATCGACAACATTGTTTTTATGGGAATGGGCGAACCCTTTAACAACCATGGACAGGTATCAAGAACAATAGATATTCTGAGCCATCCGGAAGGACGGAACATGGGACAGCGTCGTTTTACCATCAGCACATCCGGACTTGTCGACGGTATCAAGCGTCTGGCACAGGAGCATCCCCAGGTCCGCCTGGCCGTCAGCCTCGTAAGTGCGGACCCAGTAATCCGAAAAGAGCTTATGCCCGTGGAAATCAGGAACCCCCTCCCCCGGCTGAAAGAAGCTCTTATCGAATACCAGAAAACCGGCGGGCGCAGAATAACCCTGGAATACGTTCTTTTAAAGAATATAAATGACCGAAAGGAAGACCCCGAAATTGTCAGAAAATTCGCCCATGGACTGCGCTGCAACATAAACCTGATTCCCTGGAACCCCGTGGAGGGCATGCAATCGGTCAACCTGCCTCTGGCGGAACCGGACACCGGAAGGGTAGACTGGTTTCAGGGAGAACTAGAAAAGCTGGGACTCACGGTTGTAGTCCGCCACCGCAAAGGCCGGGGCGTAAACGCAGCCTGTGGCCAGCTGGCGACGAAGGGCAGACCGGAACAGCCTGTCGTGGAGTAGTGAAATGCTTCGCCATGGGAAAAACGGTTTCCCGCAAAGATCTATGCTGATCATACCGTATATACTCATCTGCATTATTTTTCTGGCCATGGACGGGCCCTATCTTTCGAGCCAGGGCTTCCATTTAATGTTGCTGCGTCGCGGCATACAGTCCGTTTCAGAACTCACCCGGCAGCCGGGCACATCCGAGGAATTGCAGGATTTTTTTTCCAGGATACTGAAAATCCGCTCCTTCGCCATCGATGAAATCGGTCTCAAGGATACTGACAACTATACAGAATATGTTCAGACTAAACGAAAATACCTCGCCGATGTTGTCTCCGCCGTAAAGACCGACTCCCTGGGACGTTATCAACGCTGGTACCCGTTGGTGGGGAGTGTTTTTTACCGCGGCTACTTTGAACGAAGAGAAGCTGAGCGCTTTGCAGCAAACCTGCGAAACAGAGGATACGATGTCATTATCCGAAAGGTTCGCGCCTACAGTTCCCTCGGATATATGACGGATCCCCTGTATACCTTCATGCTTGACTACGATGCGCACGCCCTGGCGGAACTTATTATTCACGAGATGGTCCATGCGACAATCTGGGTCCCGGGGCGTGCCGAATTTAATGAAGAAATTGCCGTCTTCATAGGCCGCGAAGGGGCCCTGCGTTACGTACAGCAGCATGAGGGCTATACGGACAAGCAGATTGAAACAGTGCTGGCCGGGCGACAGGACTATGAAGCCCTGCAAAACTTTATGCGCGAAGTCTATCACGAGCTTTCCGAAGGATATGCGGGACTTTCAACGACAGAGGAACGTCTCGAGTATAAGGAAAATGTTCTTTCCCGTGCCCGAGATCGGTTTTCCCGGGATTATGACAGAATTTTTCTGACCGGCAGATTCCGGCCCCTGGCCGACCGTCAATGGGACCATGCTCTTGTGGATCTCTATATAAAATACGGTACGGACCTCTCCCCCTATTACAGATTACTGGATAGGAAGGACGGGGATTTAAAAAAGGTGGTGGAAGAAATGCGGCAGCCAGACTTTCCAGGTAATCTTTAATACGATCACCTGGAGCTGGAATATTATAACCGTTGCCTAATGGCCGAATCCAACTGCCCGCGGCAACCAGAGAATCAGATCAGGCATATATGTTGACATCAGTAGAACCACTATCAGTGGGACAATAAATATCATTACTTCCTTGTACAGGTTTTCCAGAGGTATCTTGCCGACCTTACTCGTTACGAATAAGGACATTCCTACCGGGGGCGTAATAAGCCCGATCATCAGGTTCAATACAAGAACTACACCCATGTGCAAAGGATCGAGTCCCATTACCTCCATTGCAGGAACAAGGACTGGCACTGCGATTACCAGTACGGATAAAGCCTCCATGAATGTTCCAATAAACAGAAAGAATATATTGAACAACAGCAGGAATGCCCATAAGGGAACATCCATTGATGTCAGCCAGCGAGCTATCTGGGTTGGGACTCCCTGCCGGGCGAGAATCCATGAAAAAGAGGCGGCCGCAGCAATAATCATGGTAACAGTTGCCGTGGTCACCATACTGTCGATCATTATTTTATACAGTTTTTTTATCGTCAGTTCCTTATATACAACAAAACCAAGGAAAAGAGCATAGAGAACTGCAACAACTGCGGCTTCTGTAGGGGTAAAAATGCCCAGAAGGATACCCCCGATAATAATTACAGGGGTAATCAATGCAAAAAAGGCATCACCAAAGGCCTTCAGCATCTTCATAAACCTGAATTTATCCAGCCGGGGATAATCCCTGGTCAAGGCCATGAAAAAGATAAGAACCATAGTTGCAAGCCCCATGAGAAGACCGGGAACAAACCCTGCCATAAATAAGGCGCCAATTGAAACTTCCGCCATAACCCCATAAACAACCATAGGAACACTGGGAGGGATAATCGGACCAATGGTTGCAGAGGCAGCAGTTACTGCACCCGAAAAAGCGGGAGAGAACCCTTCATTCTTCATCGCTTCCATTTCTATTGCACCGAGTCCTCCAGTGTCAGCAACGGCGGACCCGGACATTCCAGAAAAAATAATACTTGCCACAACATTGGCATGCCCAAGTCCTCCCGGGATTCTTCCCACCAGAAGATTGGCAAACCTGAATATCCTCTCTGTTATTCCTCCGGTATTCATCAGATTGCCCGCCAGAATAAAGAAGGGAATTGCCAGGAGTACAAACGAATCAAGCCCACCAGTCATGCGATGAAATACCGCCTCCATTGGTATACGGCTAAAAAATGCGATGGCGCCTACTGCAGAGCCAATCAGAGCCAGGGCTATCGGGACCTGGGCGACAAGCAATAATCCGAAAATGATCAATAATGGCAAAGTCATTGCGCTCCCCCGTTCCCGCTCTGATCCACAGAATCATTACTGGATTTATACAAAAGCTGCACTGTATTCTCTGTTATATGAACAGCAATCAGCAAAAAACCTATCGGCAAAGCAAGATACATCCAGCCTCGGGATAAGGGCAGAGTCTGAAACCGCTGTCCCAGGGTGCGTGTAAAAATAACATATCCCAGGGCTATTCCGGCAAGAGAGATCACGAAAACAAGGACGTTGCCTAACACCGTAAGCCATCTATTCCAGGCAGGAGGAAAAAGACGAACAAGGAAATCAAAGGTTATATGTGCCTGATGCCTTATACCAACACTTGCTCCCAAAAAGGAAACCCAAATAAATAGAAGAATGGATAGCTCATAGGCCCACGTAAGCTGAGCTCTAATCACATATCGAAAAAGTACTCCCAATGCAACAACGCAGACAAGGGCTACTCCGGTTGATAGGAGAAGATACTCCTCGACAATAGCAAGTTGATTTAATGTCTTACCAACAAAACCTCTCATAACAGCTCCTTCCGGATGATAAAGAAAAAGCGAGCGGGGCATCCTGGATAATTATACCATCTCAGGCGACCCGCCCGCGTTTCTTATTTTTTTAGATTCAGTTACCGGACGCGGCATTCACCAGGCGATCAATAAAATCAGCACCGAACTTTGGTTTAAACTGATTATATACTGACACTGTTGCATTACGCAAAGCTGGGACATCTGCACTGTTAACGGCTACTCCTGAAGCTTTAACCTCTCCAAGCAATTCATCCTGCAGCTTATTATTCTCCTGGCGATGTATTCTGGCAAAGCGAAGAGCAGCTTCGCGCAGAATAGACTGATGTTTCTCAGAAAGAGTATTCCAGACAGATTCAGAAACAATCAGAGGGCACATCTCGTATTTATGGTTTGAAAGGGACAAGAACTTTTGGACCTCATGCAGATTGGAGAAGTATATATTGGTTACAGGGTTCTCCTGTCCATCGAATACACCCTGCTGCAGAGCCAGATAGAGTTCACCAAACGCAAGGGGTGCAGGATTTGCACCAAGAGTCCTGAATATAGCAAGTGTAATTTCATCCTCAGGAGTTCGAATTTTAAGTCCTTTAAGATCCTCCGGTTTTTGAATGGGACGAACATTGTTGGTTATATGCCTGAAACCATTGTCCCAGTAGGAGAGTACCCGGATACCTTGAGAAATGAGAGGTTCTGCAAGCTCCTCTCCGATCTTTCCATCTAGAACAGCGTATGCGTTATCCGGCTTTTCAAAAAGAAAGGGCATGCCAATTGCAGACATCTTCTCATTGTAGGATGCTACCGGCCCCTGGGAGTTTATACTCAGATCAAGAGTCCCCATGGATACGGCTTCCGCCATCTGCCTGTCATTACCGAGTGTTTCACTGGGAACAACCTCTATCTTCAATGTCCCATCAGATTCCTTCTCCACCCATTCAGCCATTTTCAAAGCTACAGTATGCCTGGGGTTCGAAGGTGCAGCGCCGTGTCCCAGAGTGAGGGTCATTGGCCCTTTCCTGCCATCTTCTCCCTGTCCTCCAGCGAACACCATTCCCACTGCGAATACACATACCATACTAAACACAAGTACCTTCTTCATCTCATCCTCCTTGAAAATTCTGGTAATCTGTGATTACCATTCATAATAAGTAGGATATCCCATATTTCAAAACTGTCAAGTAATTTTTTTGATCAATGGAGGATTTCCATACATCAAGAGTCTGTTAAATCACACGTAAAGCTGTGTCACTCGTCATTGTTAATAATATTTGTACATTGGGAAGTATTAGATTCGGATAAATTTCTGCCAAATATCAAAAGAGCGGTTTATCTCTTCAATAGCACCTTTTCTGTCACGCTTCTTCAGTGCTTCAAGAGTATCCTTGTGCCCGCGGACAGCATCGGAAAAGCCTTCTCTGTCTGATAAATGGTTTTTCATTGACCTCTGCACCATTCTCATTATTACATTTGCAAGAGCCATAAGGGCTTGGTTTCCCGTCGATTCGACAATTGCCATATGGAAATCAATATCACATGCAACTGCCTCATCCAGAGGGAATGGATCCCTTTCCTGCAACTTTTCTATTCTTGCAGATAAAGCATCTAATTCAGCAATACGTGCATCACTTATTCTGGAAATTAAAAGCTCCACAACCCCAACCTCAAAAACCTTACGCAGTTCAACAAGTTCATGAGGTTCCTGTATACGGGCAATCAGAGCAAACAAGAGTATCTCAAAAGCATTGGATCCGCCGGCAGAGACATAACTGCCGTCACCCTGACGGCGTTCAATAAAACCCAGCACCTGAAGAACCTTCATGGCTTCCCGGACTGAATTACGGCCGGCTCCGATCTGTTCAGCTATTTCTGCATCCGAAGGAAGGCGATCTCCGACCTTGAGGGCACCGCTGATTAATTGATCGAGGAGTTCTTTTAACACCGTGTCGCTTATGTGGGCACGGTCTATCTGATTCAGAGTTAAGGCCACGATAAGATTCTAAGCAGATTTCCCGGATAGGTCAATTGATAATTCCGTTTTAAACATCATAAAATCCCACTTTTAATCTTGACAAAAGATAAATATGGGATATCCTACATTTGTAGAATTCAGAATAAGGTCAGAGGAAAGGTGGAAATAACAATCAGGAGGCATGATCATGTTTGATTTATCTGGAAGAACGGCACTCGTAACAGGTGCAGGATCCCCCCGCGGGATAGGACGATCAGTCGCAATTGCCCTGGCAAACCTTGGCGCCAGGGTTTATGTCGGGGACATCAATCTGCAGGGAGCAGAACAGGTTGCCCAGGAGATAACAAAAAACGGCGGTGAAGCAAAAGCCGGAAAACTTGATGTCACTTCAGCTGAGGACAGAACACGAGTTTTAAAAGAGATTTATAAAATCTGGAACAAACTGGATATTCTGGCGAACGTCGCGGGAATAACTCAGCCTGTTACCGTCCTAAAAACCACAGAAGAGGACTTTGACCGCATTATTTCTGTCAATCTAAAGGGTACTTTTTTCCTGTCAAAGGATGTTCTTCCCAAAATGATTGAAAAAGGATATGGCCGGATAGTCAACATGAGCTCTGTCTCTGCAAAAAGAGGCGGAGGTATATTCGGAGGTGCCCATTATTCAGCTGCGAAAGCCGGCATTCTGGCCTTTTCGAAAGCATTATCACGGGAAGTCGCACATTACGGTATAACAGTAAATTCAGTTGCTCCGGGACTGGCTGCAACAGATATTCGGGGAGGGCTGGAAAGTCCTGAAGAGCAGGCAAAAATGGCAGCCGATATACCTTGCGGGCGCCTGGCTACGCCGGAGGAGATTGCAGCGGCAGTTTGTTACCTTGCTTCCGAAGAAGCGGGATACATCACCGGCGAAGAGATTGATATAAATGGTGGAGCTCACATGGACTGATTTCAAGAAATCTACAT
Organism: uncultured Spirochaetaceae bacterium; assembly: GCA_964554875.1. Taxonomy (GTDB): domain Bacteria; phylum Spirochaetota; class Spirochaetia; order JC444; family Marispirochaetaceae; genus Marispirochaeta. Next base: position 72,955 of record CAZKQJ010000023.1, read on the forward strand.
TTCAAGGAGCATAAAAGACAATGGACGAGAATACAATTCAGATGCTGCAAAATCGGGCTCAAGAGATAAGAAAACATGTGCTTGAGATGGTGTATAAAGCCCAATCCGGCCACATTGGCGGGTCCTTCTCTGAAGCTGACATAATGGCAGCCCTCTACTTTCACATTTTGAAGGTAAATCCTGAAGAGCCGAAATGGGATGGTCGCGACAGATTTGTTCTGTCAAAGGGGCATGCATGCCCGGCACTCTACGCTGCCCTGGCAATGAGGGGATTTTATTCCATGGATAAACTGGATACGCTGCGACAGTTTGGTAGTCTGCTCCAGGGTCACCCGGTTATCAAGACACCTGGTATCGATATGACATCAGGCTCTCTTGGAGTCGGGTTCGCAACCGCGGTGGGTATTGCGTTGGATGAGAAAATAGCAAAACGGGATGATTATCAGGTATACACCCTGCTGGGTGACGGTGAACTGAACGAAGGCATTGTGTGGGAAGCCGCACAGACCGCCAACAAGTACCGCTTCAATAATCTGGTTGCCATCGTTGACCGCAATAAAATCCAGAACGATGGACGTTCAGACGACATCATGCCGGTGGAACCCATCGATAAAAAGTTCGAAGCCTTTGGATGGAAAACCTGGAAGATTGATGGCCACAATATGGAGGAGATTGTCTCTGCCCTGGAAACCGCCAGAGACTACAGGGACGGCCCCGGATGCATAATCGCCTATACAGTCAAGGGTAAGGGAGTAAGCTTCATGGAAGATGATCACTACTGGCATGGAAAAGCTCCTAATCAGGAACAGTTTAGCAAAGCAATGCAGGAGTTGCAGGGAGGAGCAGCATGAAACCAGTTCCGGCAAAAATCCCGACACGACGATCCTTCAGTAATCGACTTGTAGAATATGGTGCCCGGGACAGTGATTTCGTTGTCCTGGAAGCTGATGTCGGGCATTCAACATATACCTATTTGTTTGGCGAAAAGTATCCTGACAGGTATTTTAACCTCGGGATCGCCGAAATGGGAATGTTCTCCACAGCCGCCGGGGTAGCCTCAGGCGGGCGTACCGTAGTTGCCTCTTCCTATGGGGTTTTCATAACAATGCGAGCCCTCGAAGCAATACGCTCCTTCATCTGTTATCCCAACCTCAATGTTAAGATACTTTCTTCCCACGGAGGTTTAACTGCTGCCATCGATGGGGCGACTCACCAGGCTACGGAAGATATTGCCAACATGAGCACCCTGCCGAACATGAAGGTTCTGGTTCCGGCAGATACTGCGGCAGCTGCTGCTGCAGTGGAGATAGCTATGGCAACTCCAGGTCCGGTATTTACCCGTCTGATGCGAGACCCTTTGTTTGATATCTATGATAAGGATGAAAAATTTGAGATTGGCGGCAGTAAAACAGTACGGAAGGGCAAAGATGTCACAATCGCCTGTTACGGAGACATGGTATTCCAGGCACTGGAAGCTGCCGATATCCTGGCTGCAGAGGGCATCGATGCGGAGATAATAGATATGTACAGCATCAAGCCCTACGATAAAAAGGCGATTCTCGAATCAGTCGATCGGACAGGAGCCCTTGTGGTTGTGGAAAATCATCAGAAAAAGAACGCCCTGGGCTATGAACTCGCCCATTTACTGCTTACAAACAAAAAAACGGTTCCCTATGTATCACTGGGAATTGACGACAGCTTCGGTGAGAGCGGGGATTACTACAAACTGCTCGATAAGTATGGTCTTTCTGCCGGACATATTGTCAATGCGGTAAAGACACTATCAAGCAGCTGAGCTTATTATAAAAAGCCGGTTTCGTTCCCTGAAACCGGCTGTGTTTCCTCCCCTACTCCGACGGCTCCAGCACGGCCCGGATCCGTTGGACCCCGGCGGAAGATGACTGCTCCTTCTGAATCCTGAAGTGCCCCAGTTCCCC
>CAZKQJ010000024.1:0-64616 GCA_964554875.1 uncultured Spirochaetaceae bacterium
TTCTGATAGTAGGAATCGAATCCGCCGTATTCGGCCTCAATTTTTACGTTGGGATTCTTTGCCTCATAGGCTTCGATTGCAGCCAGAGTTGCCTTGTGCCGGGTATCGCCGCCCCACCAGGAGAAGCGCAGGGTCACCTGACCGGAAGATCCGCCTGCAGAATCTCCCTGTCCTCCGGCAAAAACCAGACCTGCGGACAGTACAAGAACCAGGGACAGTAAAAGAAGTTTTCTCATTTAATCCTCCTTAAGGATAAATAAAATTTAATACACAGGAATGGTACCATCCCCGGAGAGTACGCATAAGAGCCAATGCTTGGGATTATGGTATTAAGAATTGTCACGCTGAACATGCGCTTACTCAAAAAAGACACTTTTCTTGAGAAAGGTTGCATATTTTAAGATTATCAAACATGAACAGATTGCGGCCCTTTGAAAAGTGATGATAGTATATGCATCACGGTTGAGAGATGTATACCCTGCTTATTGTCGACGACGAATACGAGATACGAAACGGACTCAGCAACCTCTTTCCCTGGCATGAAACCGGCTTTGAAGTCCAGGCTGTGCGGGAAAACGGCCGGGAAGCCCTGGATTATATTGCTGAGAAGCCTGTGGACGCGGTTCTCTGCGACATCATGATGCCCGAAATGTCCGGCATCGAACTTGCCCGGAATCTCCGGGACCAGTACCCGCAGATAAAAATCATTTTCTTGAGCGGATATAGAGATTTTGACTACGCCCGCAAGGCCCTCTCCATCGGAGTCAGGGATTACATAGTCAAACCCACAAAATACTCCGAGCTCAGTCAGGTCTTCCTCAAATTAAAGGAAGAGCTTGATGAGGAACGGGCTATCTCCGAAGGCAGGGAAAATCATGAACAATTGCAGCATGGGAACAGCCCGGAAGGCGGACTTCAGGAACGGATAATAGCAAAGGTCAGGGAATACCTGGAAACGAACTATCATGATGCCAGCCTGGAAAAAGCCGCCGACATAGTACGCATGAATCCCCATTACCTGAGCAAGCTCTATAAGCAGATTACCGGGGAGAATTTTTCCGATTATCTCCTGACGGTAAAGATGGGAAAAGCGGCAGAACTATTACTGGACATCGGCTACAGGACACATGAAATAAGCCATATGCTGGGATACAGTTCGCCTAAGAGTTTCTCCCGGGCCTTCAAGCAGCACTTTGGAATGTGTCCCCGGGAATATCGGAATTCAGGGGCATAGGGATTCTTCCATGGTCGAACATAAGCAGTCGCGCTTTTTTTTACGAAATTTTGCCCTCTTTCTGGTTCCCCTTTTCGTTTCTCTCATGCTGCTGGGATCCATATCCATCGCCATAACACATAAATTCGTCCGGGAGGAGATAGACCGGAAGGATACCATCCTTCTTGGTCAGATCATGGCGGCCATAGAGGTTATGCTCAACGAGATGGATTCCCTTAATCTGAATTTCGGGACCAATCCGGAGATCAATTTCGGTCTTAAGCGCATCCTCAGGAGCGATCCTTACAGCCTTAGCAACACTGAAATTGACAAGCTTGCCATGATCAGGAATTTTATCGATGCTCCGGCGAACTCCCGGCCCTATATACACTCCATATACGTATACATGAACAATGATTACGGTCGCTTTCTGACCACCACTGAAGGACTAACGTCCCTGGACAAATTCTTCGATACCCAGTGGTACGTGCGCGCCCGGACCTATCAGGGAGAATCATTAATGTGGACCGAGGTTCGGAACATCCGCCAATACGCCTTTGAACGGGAATCGAAGAGAATCCTGAGCATATACCGCAGGCTCTTCTCCTCTGGGGTAGCCCGGACGGACGGGGTGATTGTCCTCAACATTAACGCTGAATACATAGAAAACCTCCTGAGATCCCTGAAGATATATCAGGAACAGCAGATTCTGATAACCAACCAGGAGAACCGGCTGCTTTTCGGATCACCTCCGGCCGGTTACAATCCAGGCACCGCTAAAGAGGGACCCGACAGCCCCTACACCGTGTCTCGTCTTAAATCACAACGTTACGGCTGGCATTATATCTCCATTGTTCCGACTGAGACTATTTACGACATTCCTTCCCGTCTGAGTCAGATAACCTTCGGCGTATTCATTTTCTCGGCTCTGATGGGGCTTGGCATAACATATGTTTTGACACGGCGTAATTACCGAAATATTCAGAACATTATCTCCATAATCGATTCCGCGGAAAACGAACAGCCCCTTCCGTCCGGACCTTCACGGGTACATGACGAATACGGCTACATTGTCCAGAACCTGCTGAAGACCTTCATCGAGCGCAGTTACCTGAAGGTCCAGCTTTCAGAACGGATGTATCGAACCCGGACTATCGAACTCATGGCTCTGCAGTCCCAGATGAACCCCCACTTCCTTTTCAACACCCTGGAGACAATCAACTGGAAGGTCCTGGGCTTTACCGGGAAACCCAACGAAGCAAACGACATGATAACCAACCTCTCGGATGTTCTGCAGTACTCCCTTCGGGGAGATCAGCGGGAGGTCTACCTGAAAGAGGAAATTGAAAGCACTAAAAGTTACATCGCCATACAGAAGGTACGCTACAGGGACAAATTCGAGGTCCAGTGGGACTACGAGGACGAACTTCTGGAATGCGGAGTAATGAAACTCCTTTTGCAGCCCCTGCTGGAAAACGCCATCTACCACGGAATCAAACCTATGAAAGGGTCCGCCAGGATTTTCATAACGATTTGCGGGACAGAAGAAAACATGGAGGTTCAGGTCCGGGACACCGGAAAAGGCATATCACCGGAAAAACTCGAGGAGATACGAACATCCTTTACAGAGGAACGGGAAGAAAAGGACCTCTCATACCATATTGGCCTTTACAACACCAACAAACGGTTAAAACTGCTGTACGGGGAAAACTACGGATTAAGCATCCACAGTGTTCAGGGCGAAGGGACAAGGGTCCTGGCCATCCTGCCCCGACGGTATATTTAAGCCCCCTCCCCCCCCAGGGTCTTCAGTTTGCGCCAAAGGGTACTCCGGCTTATTCCAAGCGAGCGTGCGGCCTGGGAACAGTTACCCCCCGCAGCCTCGAGGGCGGCAAGGATCGCCTGTTTCTCCAGGTCTCTGAGTTCCTGGACGGAGTCATCCCTGAAAACAAGGGGGTCCGGACAGGCAGCTCCTTCCGGAGTCTCCGCTGAGAGCCCTTCGATATCGGAACACTCAATGGTATTTCCCTCGCACAGGGCGGAAAGACGTTCGCAGAGATTAGCCAGCTCCCGCACGTTACCCGGCCATGAGTAGGACTCAAGCAGATCCATTGCCCGAGGATTCACCGTAACACCGGAAAGCCCCATCCGGCCGCGATAGAGGTTCAGATAGTGCTTCATGAGCAGGGGCACATCCTCCCGGCGCTGCCGTAAAGGAGGCACATTGATGCGCAGAACATCGAGGCGAAAAAGGATATCCTGCCGAAACTTTCCCTCCTTCGCCATGGCCCCGAGGTCCTTGTTGGTGGCGGCGATAATCCTTACATTGACGGGGATTACCCGGTCGTGACCTATGCGCATGATCTCCCGCTCCTGAAGCACCCTCAGCAGCTTTGCCTGCAGGGAAAGGGGTATCTCCCCTACCTCATCGAGAAAGATGGTCCCCTCGTGGGCAATTTCAAAGAGCCCGGCCTTTCCTCCCTTCATGGCGCCGGTGAAAGCCCCTTCTGCATATCCGAAAAGCTCGCTTTCCAGAAGCTGCTCCGGCAGGGCCGCACAGTTTACCGCCACAAAGGGGCCCTGTGCCCGGGAGCTCATCCGGTGGATGCTGTGGGCAAAGAGCTCCTTTCCCGTACCCGTCTCTCCAAAAACCAGCACGTTTGCATCCACTTTGCTGAACTTCTCGGCAGTCCTGATTGCTGTTTTTATCCTGTCGCTTCGGCCGACAATATCCCGAAAGCCGTATTTTGCCGTATGTCCCTTGGTAAGTATTTTCTTGCGGATCTTGTTCTCGATTTCTACAATGCGGCTGACATTCTGGAGGGTCGCGACAGCACCTGTTACAGCATTGTCGATCCTGATGGGAACAAAGTTGGCCGCAACGTGGGAATCCCCCACAAGCTCAAGGGCCCCCAGATCCTCCTCTCCCCGCTCAAGTACCCGGGATATGGTATTCGACGGGAGTACGGTTTCTACCTGCCGACCGAGAATACTCCTCTGGAAACCGAGCATTCTGATGGCGGAGGTGTTTACCGCGGTAATGCGGCCGGACCTGTCTACCGCAAGGATACCCTCGTGGGTATAATCCATGATAATCTGAAAAAACTCGGCCCGTTCCCGTTCCTTCTCCTTGATCTCGCTGGTACGAATCGCCTCGTCAACCGCCTGTTTGATGGCATCCTCCCTGGATTTTACCCAGGTTGCGTTGATCCCCATCTGCAAAGCGAAATTATAGGTCATTAGACCGCCCACTATGGCTTCAGCACCCCGATCCACGGCATCGTGAATATAATAGGAGGCGTCCTCCTCCTTCTCTACCCGGTAAACCATCACTTCGATATCCATGATGTTGTTCAGAACCGGAGATCCGTAGACCATGTTTACCGAGCCGATTACCGCGATTCGTCTGGCGCCGAAGCGTCGTTTACACTCGTCCAGGGCGCAGATTACGTCATATCCGGTAACCGGAATCTCCACTACGGTGATTTCCGGATGATACTCCCTGAGGGCGGCGCAGGTGATTCCCCGGGCAATGATGATGTCGCAGTCAAATTTCAGTTTCCTCACATCCTCGGTTCCGACTATATGGGTGGTATCAAAACTGACGTCCCGGCGGCGTTCTTCCGCCAGGTACTTATGTACTGTTTCTTCCAGGTCGTAATAGGGAATGACAAAGGTAATCTTGAGCATAGGAAAGTGTATCATGTTGACACAGGTGTTGCAAGATAAATCGTATCAGAATCAAACACAACACGGAAACAAAGGGAAACAGATAAAGGACAATAGCCACTCAAACCTTTGCATTGCAGTGACTTATAGTGTCTCCCAATTTCTTGGCACAGCTCTTGCAATATAACATATACCATTAACCATATCTTAATAAGGAGTGACAGTAATGAAGAAAGCACTGGTTTTTATGGTTCTGTTGTTTGCGACTATGGGCATCGTATGGGCCGGCGGTGGACAGGAAGGGGGAGCAGCAGGCGCTGAAAAACCCGTTATACTGAGAATCGCCCACACCCACACAGAAGAAGGACTCTATTACAAGGGTTCAGAAAAGTTTAAGGAACTTGTCGAGGCCAACTCCAACGGCCGACTCGTCGTTGAACACTATCCCAACGGACAGCTCGGGGCGGACAAGGACATTCAGGAGAGCATTAAACTCGGGACCCTGGAACTGGGACTATCCTCCTCTCCCGTTGTCTCCCTGAATGATTACTTCAAGCTGCTTGACGCGCCCTACCTTTTTGTAAGCCGCGAGCACGTCAGCAAAGCTCTGGACGGCGCACTTGGCGAGAAGATGGCGAAACCCCTGGAAGACCAGAACATCAAACACCTGGGTTACTGGGAAAACGGTTTTCGGCAGATAACCAATAATGTCCGTCCCATATACACCCCCTCCGACCTGGCCGGTATCAAACTCAGAACCCCTGAAAGCCCTGTTCGGATGAGCACCTTCAAGGCCTTCGGTGCCAACCCGGTGGCCATGTCCTTTACTGAAGTTTTCGGTGCCCTTCAGCAGGGTATCATCGATGGACAGGAGAACCCCATGGCAACCATCTACCAGGCCTCCCTCCATGAAGTTCAGAAATACCTTTCCTTGAGCGGACACGTCTACTCTGCGGTACACCTGCTGATGAACAACAAGCTCTTCCAGTCCCTGCCCGCGGACCTGCAGAAGGTACTCGTGGACGCCGGAAAAGAGACCGCCCGCTACACCAGACAGCTTGGTGCCGAAGCCGACGCCAAACTTGCGGACGTAATGGCACAGGACGGAATCGAGGTCAACGAAGCGGATGTCAAATCCTTCGTGGACCTTTCCAGACCTATCTGGCAGACCATCGCATCCGAAAACAAGTTCCAGGATGCAGGCAGCATAATGGACCAGATCGCGGCTCTGGCCGACTGATCAGGGTTCCCTCGCGGAACACGGGCAGCCCCGCGGGGCTGCCTCTTTTTTACAAGCGACCTTACAAATCCTAAAAGGAGCACAGAATGAAAGAGAAGCTTGACCGGCTTGTCGATTCCCTGATGGGGGTACTGGTACTCGGCATGACCGTTGTAGTTTCAATAGCTGTCTTTTACCGCTACGTACTCGACCATCCCCTCTCCTGGACCGAGGAGATAACCCGAATGTTCATCGTCTGGCTCTCCTTTCTGGGGGCCTATGCAGCCATGAGAGAGAACAAGCATATCGGTTTCGACCTGCTGGTTGCCAAATTTTCTCCCAGGTTCAAAGCCCTGACCGACCTGGTGGGGCAGATCCTGATCGGAATTTTCCTGCTTGTCGTAACCTATCAGGGTTTTATTTTTTCCTACGAATTTCTCGGAGTAACCATGCCCTACACCGATATATCGATCGGCTGGTTCTATTACAGTGTTTTTCCGGTAACCGGGATCCTGATGGTAGCCCAGACAGTAATGTCCATCATCCAAAGCATGAAGAACTTCAAGGCGGCTGAATAAGGAGGATCCTGAAATGTTAGTTGTGTTTATTTTCGGCCTGATGGGCCTGTTTATAATGCTGAATCTGCCGGTGGCCTTCGCCCTGGGGGTAACATCCCTGGCCTTTCTAACCTTTGCCACCAATGTTCCCCTTATCGTGGTTGTACAGCGCCTTCTGCTGGGGGTCGACAGTTTTACCCTGCTTGGGGTGCCCCTGTTCATCTTCGTGGGAATCATGATGAACCGGACCAATCTTTCCCAGAAGATCGTCGACTTCGCCATGGCCCTGGTGGGACACATGAAAGGGGGACTTGCCATGGTCAATGTAGTGACCAGCATGTTCTTTGCAGGTATTTCCGGCACTTCCATGGCGGATACCGCAGCAGTCGGCGGGGTTATAATCCCCGCCATGATTGACAAGGGCTACAAGCCCTCCTTTACCGGTGCCGTTACCGCGGCTTCATCGACCATCGGCATCATCATCCCCCCCAGCGTCCCCATGATCCTCTACGGTGTTTTCGTAGGACTTTCGGTACCGACCCTGTTTATAGCCGGACTTCTTCCGGGAATCATGATCGGTGCAGCCATGTGCCTGGTATCCCTTATTATCTCCATCAAGGAGGGCTACGGCTCGGAGACAAAGTTCTCCCTGAAGACCCTGGCAAAGACCTTTGTAGAGAGCATTCCGGCCCTGATGCTTCCCCTTATCATTCTGGGTGGTATTATGGGGGGAGTTTTTACCACCACCGAGGCAGCGGGTGCCGCAGCGACCTATATAATCCTGTACGGTCTTGTTACCAGGGAGCTGCCGCCGAAAAAGATTTTCGCCGCGGCCAAGGAGTCCGCCCTTCTTTCCGGTCAGGTCATGATCATCATTTCCGTGGCCAACCTGCTTGGCTGGGTTTTCGCCTACGCAAAGATTCCCCAGCTTCTGGTTAACCCTTTTCTGACTCTGACTACCAATCCCTACCTTTTCCTCTGGATCGTTGCGGGCATCCTGATTGTATCGGGAACCTTCCTGCACGGAACAGCCATGCTGGTTATCGTTATTCCCCTCTTCCTCCCCATCGCGGCAAAACTGGGAATACATCCCTTTCACTTTGCCATGGTAGTGATGATGTGCTGGGGTATCGGGCAGCAGACACCCCCGGTGGGATCGGCCCTCTATATTACCTGTACCCTGGCAAAGATCGACATGTGGACCCTGACCAAGGCCAACATGCCCTTTGTAGGGTCCCTTATCGCCATCCTGGCCATGGTTATCCACCTTCCGGATTTCATGGTTTTCGCCATCCCCAGGGCACTGGGAATGTTATAACCGAACAACGAAGGAGTTAAAGAATGTCTTCCGACAAGAAAATCAGAATAGCTGTCACCCTCGGCGATGCCGCCGGCATAGGCCCGGAACTGACAGCCAGACTCCTGTCTGACCCAAGTGTCTTTGACGGGACAAGAATCGTCCTTATAGGAGACCAGCGGCAGTGGGAAGCGGGTATCTCCGTGGCCGGCGTGAAGGCGCCGGTCCCAAGAATCATAGAATCCCCGGAGCAGATCGACAGCACCTCAGGGGACTTCCTGCTGCTGGATTATCCGACCCTTGACCCTGCAACGGTGGAATACGGCAAGGTTGACGCCCGTGCGGGCAAAGCCGTGCTGGATACCCTGCTCTTTGCCATCAAGGTTATCCTGGAACAGAAACTCGACGGCTTCATTTTTGCTCCTTTGAATAAAGAGTCCATGCATACGGGAGGTTCGCCCTACGGCAGTGAGCTCGAACTCTTCAAGGAGCATTTTCCTGATCATAAAGCCCTGGAGGAGATCAATATCCTGGATGAATCCTGGACCATGCGGGTAACATCCCACGTTGGAATCAGGGATGTCGCCTCCATGATAAGCAAGGATAATGTGCTCGCAGCAATCCGTTTTGTCGACGCGGCCATGCGTGCCTACGGCAAGGAGAACCCCAGGCTCGCTGTGGCAGCCCTGAACCCCCACGGCGGCGAACACGGACTCTTCGGCGACGAAGAGGGACGGGCCATCGAACCTGCGGTACAGGCGGCAAAGGCCGAAGGCATCAGTGCGGCGGGACCTTTCCCCTCCGACACGGTGTTTATCAAGCTCAGGGACGGTGTCTACAACGCGGTAATCGCCATGTACCACGACCAGTGCCAGATCGCCACCAAGCTTATGGGATTCCACCGGGGCGTCACCTACCACGCAGGCTTTCCGGTGCCCATTACCACCCCGGCCCACGGGACCGCCTTCGATATCGCAGGTAAGGGAGTTGCCGACGTAGGAGCTACCCGGCATGCATTCAAGGTGGTTCGAAACATAACCCTCAACGCGCGCAAAGCCTGAGGGCAACAGACAACAAGAAAACAGCAGAACAAAGCAGTCTGCCGGTTCTCCTGACCCGAACGAAAATCAGTCCCAGGGGAACCGGTAGTCCATCTTCCAGCGGTCCCGGAGCTCCTGCATCTGCTTTTGCAGCACCGGCGGAACGGGACAGCCCCTCTCCTTCCGGTAATTCCAGGCGATCCACTCCTTTTCTCCCGCAGTATAGATACGTTCCTCCCCCTCGGCCTTCTTGGAACTCCGGAGGTCCCGCATTATGGCTCCGGATATGCTTTTGAAGGTCTCCAGCCCCATGAAGAATTCGGTATTGACGGCGATAAAAAAATGGCCCAGGGGATAGGGAACACGCTGCCCCTCTTCGTCAATGCCGTTGAGGTCCCGCAGAAAGGAACCGCCCTGCAGGGCCGCCGACAAGACCTCCACCACCGTGGCGTAGCCGTAGCCCTTGTAACCTGCTCCCTCCTCTCCGAGACCTCCCAGGGGTGCCAGGGCAGCTCCGCCGGTGGTCAGATCCTTGAGTACCTGCTGTGTATCCGTCCGGGTCTTTCCGTCCCGACCGATCACCCAGCCCGGGGGAAGTTCCTTTCCGGCGCGGCCGTACATCTCTATTTTGCCCCGCTGGGTTACGGAGGTGGCGCAGTCGAGAACAAAGGGAAAGTCCTCGTCCGTGGGAAAACCAATGGTGAGGGGATTGGTCCCCAACATGTTCTCAACACCAAAGGTGGGGGCAATGGAAGGCCGGGCATTGGTTCCGGTTATTCCGATCATACCCGCCCGGCAGGCCATAAGAGCGTAGTAGCCGGCGATGCCGTAGTGGGTGGAGTTCCGTACAGCGGACATTCCCATTCCGTACCTGCCGGCCTTCTCTATGGCCATCTCCATCGCCTTTTTTGCCACCACGTGGCCCATTCCGTTATTTCCGTCCAGGACCGCGCTGGTTTCGGTCTCCTTGACCACGTCAATCCTGGTTAGCGGGTTCAGGATACCCTGGTCGATACGATCAATGTAAATCGGTTTAAGCCGCCCGATGCCGTGGGAGTCGATTCCCCGCTTGTCCGAGGTAATAAGAACATCCGCCACCACCTCCGCGTCTTTTTCCGGAACACCGCTTTTAACAAGGCACTCCCGCATAAAACCTTCCAGCATATCAAAAGCGACCCATGAACAGTCAGCGTATTCGTCCTGGTATGCCATCGCTCCCCCCTGTCAGAATGATTGCATTATTCTACTTAAAGATACCCCAGGAGCGTCAGAATAATCAAACGGCAGTTTACACAAGCAGAGACCTGGAACCGGCATCATTTCTGGCAACAATTTCATTGACATGATGCATGTTTCGCCCTAAGATTAGTTTTCATAGTATACAATCATGAAAAATGATGAGGAGTCCGCCATGTGCGCTTTCCCCTTCGGAAACGATCCGGCAAAGATTGAAGGCTACAGAAAGTTCTGGAACCGCAGCCCGGCAACGCGGCCCCTCGTGGGATTCTCCTACAAAAGCTGGTTTCCCCTGGATGAATTCTCCGCCAGCTCGGGATGGAAACAGGACAGCATACTCAGTCCCCGGATGGTACGCCCCCGGGAGTTCATGGATGATCAGGAACGACTCCTGAGGGAAGGCGAGGAAATCGACGACGATATTCTGCGCGGGGCTTCCCCCTCCCAGGCGATATTCTGGGGATGCGGTACCCTGGGGAGTACAATGCACATAATGCCGGGAAATATAGTCGCCATGGACCGCTCTCTGGACTGGGAACAGGTAAGCGACGTCTCCCTCGACGCCCACCGGGGCAGCCCCTGGTTCAACACCTACATTGAGTTCATCGACGAACTGGTACAGCGTTCCCGCGGACGCTTTCCAGTCTCCCACGGCACCCTGGTGGGGCCCCTCGATTACGCCGTCTCCCTGCGGGGACACGAGCAGACCGCGGTGGATCTGATGCTGGATCCGGAAAAGGCCCTGGACCTGCTCCTCAGGCTGGCGGACTTCTTTGTTCAGATTACCCAGGAGGCCTGGAACCGGATACCCCTGTTTCACGGAGGCTACTATGACGCCCAGTATCAGCTCTGGGCCCCCGGCTCCATCGTCCGTCTCCAGGAGGACGCTGTGGCGGTCATATCCCCGGATCTCTACAGAAAGGACCTGAGCCAGGTAGACCGCCGGGTAGCCAGCCAATTCGAAAACTGCTTTATGCACCTCCATGCCACATCCATGTTTCTGCTGGACCAGCTTCTGGAGATCGAAGAGATCCGCGCCTTCGAAATCAACAACGATGTGGGTGGTCCTCCCCTGCAGGAGATGATCCCCTACTTTCAGATGGTGCAGAAAGCAGGACGCCCTCTGTTAATCCGAGGCTCCTTTACCGAAGACGAGCTCAAACTTCTCATGGATTCCCTCGATTCAGCGGGACTCTATCTGTACATAATGGTAGCCGACGGCGAGGAGATTTCCCGCCTGAAACCCATCGTCGGCATGTAAACAGGAGCAGCAATGAAGATACGCGATATCCGCACCCATCTGTTGAAGGCCCCCCTGGGGGACAAGCGTTTTTACTCTTCCCAGGCGGCCTTTCCCGCCCGGACCAGCCTTCTGGTGGAGATTACAACCGAGGACGGCCGGGTCGGCTGGGGAGAAGGAGGCCAATGGGGTCCCACGGAACCCCCCGCCGCCGTGGTGGAACAGATATTCAAACCCATGCTCATCGGCCGTTCCGTTCACGAGGTTACCCGGATATGGGAGGAGCTCTACGGCCATACCCGGGATTTTGCCCGCAGGGGACCCTACCTGGAAGCACAGAGCGCCATAGACATAGCCCTCTGGGACCTGAAGGGTCAGGACCTGGGGGTACCCATCCACTCCCTCTTCGGCGGGTCCTTCCGTGATTCGGTGCCCGCCTACGCCACGGGCTGCTACTACCGGGGTGCGGACGTCCATGACGAAGCAGCGGTACTGGAGGCCCTTAAAAATGAGGCGGCCTCTTACGTGGACGCCGGTTTTTCCATTCTGAAGATCAAGACCGGCCTGTGGCCCCTGGCAAAGGACGCCAAACGCATCGCCGCCGTCCGGGAAGCCGTGGGACCGGATATTGCCCTGCTCTCCGACGCCAACCACGCCTACCGGGCCTCCGACGCCCTCCGGGTGGGCAGAATACTGGAAGACTACGGTTACCTTATGTTCGAGGAACCGGTACCCCCGGAGGACCTGGACGGGTACCGTCGTCTCCGTTCCTCCCTTAATATCGCCATTGCGGGGGGGGAGTGCGAATACACACGCTGGGGCTTCCGTGACCTGATCGTCGGCGGGACCCTGGATATCGTACAGCCGGACATCTCCGTGGCTGGAGGGCTTTCGGAATTTGCCAAGATCCTCGCCCTGGCCACCGCCTACAACCTGATGGTGCTTCCCCACGTGTGGGGCTCGGGAATCGCCCTGGCTGCATCGCTCCATGCTCTGGCGATCATCCCTGAATCTCCCTACCGGGCCTTCCCGATTCCCTTCGAAACCGAACCTATTGTCGAATTCGACCGGAATCCCAATCCCCTGCGGGACGACCTGATTATCACACCCTTCAGCCTGGAAAAGGGCAGGCTGCCGATTCCGCAGAAACCGGGCCTGGGAGTCGAGGTAAACCGGGAAGTACTGAAGAAGTACACAAGCTGACCGCAAGGTCGATTGTCAATAATTTCTTAACAGGAGTCTGTTTATGTTTACCAAACTTGAACATGTCGCTTTAAGCGTAAAGGACATTGAACGTTCAATCGAGTTTTACCGGGATGTAATCGGGTTCGAGGTAAAAATGCGGCTCGAGCCGGACCCCAAGCTTCCCCAGGAAAAGGTTGTAGCCCTCAAGGGTGCCGCGCCCCGGATTGCCCATTTGTACCTGGGAGGATTCATGCTGGAACTTTTTCAGTATCTGAATCCGGTGGGACGTCCCATCCCCGAGGATTTTACCCAGGCGGACAACGGATTTACCCATATCTCCCTCACCTCCACCGACACCCGGGCGGACTACAAGTATCTGGTGGAAAAGGGGGTAGAGTTTCTCAGCGAACCGACGGAATTCCGACCCGGTGTCTGGATCTGCTTTTTCAAAGGACCGGACGGAGAAATCGTGGAGGTCCGGCAGACATGAAGCTCGGACTTGAAGGCTCCCGGGCCGTAGTTACCGGCGCGGGAGGAGCCATCGGCGGCAGCATTGCCGAGCTCCTGGTCAACGAGGGAGCCATGGTCGCGATATGGGATATCTCCGCGGAAAAGGCCGGGGAGGAGGCAAAAAACCTGGGAACCGACAAGGCTTTTCCCGTAACCTGCGATGTAACCAACCAGGCCTCCATCAAGGTAGCCATGGAAAAGTCCGTCTCCCAGCTGGGAGGCCTCGATATCCTGGTCAACTGTGCCGGCGGAAGCCACCCGACTACGACGACCTCCGATGATCTTCCGTTTTTCGACATCCTCCCCGACGATATGCGCAGGATCATGGACCTGAACTACCTGTCGGCGGTAATGACATCCCAGGAGGCTGGACGGATATTCGCAAAACAGAAGAAGGGAGCGATACTGAACATCTCCTCCATTGCGGGCATTCTTCCCGTGACCAGGGGAATCAGCTACTCCAACGGTAAGGCGGCGACCAACAGCCTGACCAAGTGGCTGGCGGTACACATGGCCACCAACTACTCCCCGGATATCCGGGTAAACGCCGTGGCGCCGGGCTTTCTGCTGACCGAGCAGAACCGCTTTCTGCTCTTCGACGAAAAGACCGGTGAACCCTCGGAACGGGGCAAAACCGTCATGTCCCAGGTTCCCATGAGGCGCTACGGCACCCCCGGAGAGATCGCCGCCATGGCGGTGTTCCTCGTATCGGAACCGGCGAGCTTTATTACCGGTTCGGTTGTCCCCGTGGACGGAGGGCTCACCTCTTTCCTGGGTGTATAGAATAGGGATAAATCTGAAAAAGGGCTGCCATCTTTATGGCAGCCCTTTTTATTTGACGGCTTGTTTAAGACTGTGTTCTTTTACTTCTTGATGGCTGCCTTGTTTACCACACTCGCCGGAATCTCTCCCATCAGTACCTGGGCGGCAGCGCGGGCTGCCTTCTGCTGGAGGTCCGCCTGGGCCTCCTCGGAATAAAAGCCCTTGTGGTCGGAGAGAACCACGTTATCCATGGACTTCAGGGGATAGTCCGCCGGTGCCGGCTCTTGCTCGTGAACGTCGATGCCCGCCCAGGCGATCCTGCCGGTCTTGAGGGCATCCACCAGGGCCGCGGTATCCACCAGGCCGCCCCGGGATGTGTTAACCAGGATTGCTGTGGGTTTCATTTTGGCGAATGCCTCGGCATTAAAAAGATGCTTTGTCTTGTCGTTCAGGGGGGCGTGGATGGAAACATAGTCCGATTCCTTCAGCAGAGTGTCGAAATCAACCTTTCGGCCGCCGGCCTTTTTAATCTCATCCCCGTCAACAAAGGGATCATAAATAAGGACCTCTCCCAGATTGAAACCCTTCAGCTTTCGGTGCAGGGCACGGGGAATGTGACCGTAGCCTACAAGGCCGAATTTGCGCCCCGCGATGCGGTAGATGGGAGTCGGACCGGCGGTGTCCCATTCGCCCTTGCGTACCGAGGCGTCCCGAAAGCGGATCTGCCGGGCACAGGCCATAAAGAGCGCCAGGGCCTGGTCGGAGACCTCTTCCATGCAGTAGTCGGGAACATTGCAGATCAGGATGCCTTTCTCCGTTGCGGCAGCGGCATCGATGCTGTCGTAACCAACTCCGTAGCGGGCGATAACCCTGCACTTTTCAAATTTTTCCAGGAGCTCAGCGCCCAGGGGAGCCAGGTTTACAACAATGGCATCGGCATCTTTGCACTCAGCGATGATCTGGTCATTACCAGGATTCACATTGGTTATTTCAACAACCTCGGCCCCGGCCTTTTTGAACTCCTCCCTCTCGAGGGCATGGCTAGCATAGCGGTCGTCGATTATTACTGCCTTCATAACAACTCCTTATCTTTCCAGGTACCAGTTTACGAGCTTCACGCTTTTATTATCATCTTTAGTTAAATAAGTAGCGATAGTCAAGGACAGTATAGCACAAAATGGTATACGAAAAAAGGATTTTCCTTGACCTGAGTAAAGGACTATGAGAAAATTGTACAAACATATCTGTATGACTAGGAGGTCAAAATGAGAAAGATTCTACTTGCACTGCTTATCGTTATGTTGGCGATGGGCACACTGGTTGCTGAAGGTCAAAAGGAGGCCGGCGGCAAGGCAGCACCTGTTACCCTCAAATTCGCCCATGTGTACGAAACCAGCGAAGCGTTCCATGAATACGCCCTGTGGGCAGCCGACGAGATTGCAAAGCGTACTGACGGACGCTACAAGATCGAAGTATTCCCCGCATCCTCCCTTGGTAAGGAATCGGACATCGTTGAAGGTTTGAGCCTCGGCACCGTTGATATCGTATACGCCGGCGGCGGTTTTCTTGCCGGTACCTACGGCCCCCTCGGACTGACCGAAGCGGCCTTTGTATTCAAGAACTTCGACCACTGGAAGAACTTTGCCGACAGTGATTTCTTCAATGAACTCTCAGAAGGCTACGCAGACGCTTCCGGCGGCCACCAGGCTCTGGCGGTAACCTACTACGGCGCCCGCTGTGTTACTTCGAACAAGCCCATTAACACCCCCGCGGACATGAGAAACCTGAAAATTCGTGTTCCCAACGCACCTGTTTACCTTCTGTTCACCGAAGCAGTCGGCGCCAACGCAGCCCCCATTGCCTTTGCCGAGGTTTACCTGGCACTGCAGCAGGGTGTTGTCGATGCCCAGGAGAACCCGCTTCCAACGATCCAGGCGAAGAAGTTCTACGAGGTCCAGGACTACATCAATCTGACCAAGCACATGACCAACAACCTCTTCACCATCGTAAGCTCCATGACCTGGAACAAGCTCAGCAATGCCGACAAGGAGATTTTTGACGATGTCCTGAAAGAAGCTGCTGCGAAGGCTTCCAATGCCATCGACAAGGCAGAAAGAGACCTGATCCCCTGGTTCGAACAGCAGGGCGTAACCGTCAACCAGAACGTCGACCGGGAAGCCTTTATCAAGGCTGTAGCTCCCCACCTGACCAGCGGCAACAAGATGACCTGGACTGTTGAACATTACAACAAGATGCAGGCCCTCGCTGATTAATACCTTTCGCTGATTGGTAACTTTTGCTATACTTTTCATACTCGCGGGGAACATGTGTTCCCCGCGTTTTCTATTGATTGCTTAAGGAGTTGCACTATGTCCACGGGAGATACCCAACCCCCCAAAAACGGCGACAATGATAAAAACAAGATGATGGACAAGGAATATGACTTTCATTTCAGGGACTACGCCATAGAGGATTATTTTGTTTTAATAGTTTTCTGGTTCCTGGCGGCTGTAGTGTTTGCCCAGTTCTTTACCCGCTATTTTTTAAACTCTTCCATCGCCTGGACCGAAGAGGTCGCACGCTATCTTCTCATCGCTACCGGATTTATGGGTTCGGTAATGGCTGTGCGCAAACGGGGACACATTTATGTAGAGGTCTTCTACCGCTTTCTGCCGGCCAAAGTCGGCAGGGTCATGTCCACCATGGTGGACATCATCAAGATCATCTTTTTCGGCATCGGAATGTACTTATCCTTCCGGATAATGCCCATTATGGCCAGACAGAGAATGACCGCCCTGCCCTATCCCATGAGCTATATCTACATTCCTGTTCTTGTCGGTTTCGTCATAATGACCATCCGCAGCGTACAGGTAGCCTGGGAACACTGGAAAAGCGGGTATATTCCAATTATCAACGACTCAGACCATCCGTTACCGGAACAGATGGAATAGGGAGGCTTTTCGATGATTGCTGTACTGTTTATTTCAATGCTGATTCTGATTGTTATCGGTGCCCCCATCGCAATAGCTCTGGGCGGGTCCTCCATGATCTGGGTATACCTGACCAACGCGGTCCCGGACTTCGCAATCCTTCACCGCATGGTTATGGGGGTGGACAGCTTTCCCCTGCTGGCGGTGCCCTTTTTCATTCTTGCCGGAAGCCTCATGAATGCTGCCGGCCTTACGAACCAGATATTCGACTTTGCCAAGGCCTGCGTCGGCTGGCTGCCGGGTGGTCTGGGACACGTCAATATCGGCGCCAGCATAATATTTGCCGGCATGTCCGGTGCCGCGGTAGCCGATGCCGGAGGCCTTGGAACCATCGAGATCAAGGCCATGGACGACGCCGGCTACGACCGGGACTTTTCGGTGGCCGTAACCGCCGCCTCCTCGACAATAGGGCCGATAATCCCGCCGAGTCTGCCCATGGTTATCTATGGGGTCATGGCATCTACCTCGATCGGAGCCCTCTTTATTGCCGGTTTTATTCCAGGTCTCATTATGGGTCTGTCTCTTTCGATTCTGGTCTACTATTTTGCGAAGAAGCGTCATTACCCAAAGGATTCGTCCTTCTCGTTGAAACGCCTTGGTCAAACCTTCATCAAGGGACTGCCCGCCCTCTTTTCCCCGGTCATTATTATCGGGGGTATCGCAACAGGGGTATTTACCCCCACCGAAGCGGCCATAGCGGCGGTTGCCTACTCCCTGATCCTGGGCTTTGTCTACCGCACAATGACGGTAAAGAAGTTCATGGCCGTCAGCATGGAGACCATCGAATCCACAGCGGTTATCCTGCTGATAGTGGCAGGGGCATCCATCTTTGCCTGGATCCTTACGGCCAACAGGGTAACGGAAAACTTCGCCGCAGCCCTGCTTGCCTTCTCCCAGAACAAATACGTGGTGCTGATGCTAATCAACATCATCCTCTTCGTTGTGGGCTTCTTTATGGAGACCCTGGCGGCCATTACCATTCTTACCCCCGTGTTACTGCCCACAGTAGTTGCCCTGGGTGTCGACCCGATCCACTTCGGGGTAATCATGGTCCTGAACCTGATGATCGGCCTTCTGACCCCGCCGGTGGGAATGGTTCTGTACGTATTGTCCCGGGTGGCGAAGGTCCCCTTTGAACGCTGTGCGGTTGCTACCCTGCCCTTCCTGATTCCCCTGGTAACGGTCCTGCTGCTGGTTACCTTTGTGGAACCCATCGCCATGTGGCTGCCCAGGCTGATTTTTCAGTAAGTTCTTTTTACATGATAACAAAAGAGCCCGTCCTGCACTGCGCAGAACGGGCTCTTCTTTTTTTACGGTTCAGAATACCCGGACTAGACCATCCCTTCGGCTTCCAGGGCCAGCCTTAGCTTGTCCTTCTGCTCTTCCGTAAGAGGAGAGAGGGGAAGCCGGGGAGCTCCCCCGGCGTAACCGACAATATCCATGGCGGCTTTTACCCCCGGGACTCCGTATTTTCCCGCGGCATTGGCACTCAGCTTCCGGATCCATATATCGAAGGTTGCCGCCTCATCAGCTTTTCCCTCTTCGTGCAGCCGCTGCAGCTCACAGCACTTCCCGGGCAGGTAATCGGCGATGGAGAGAACGCCGCCGACTGCCCCGTGCTGCAGCCCTTCGTAGAACTTGTTGATGGTACCCGCCAGTATACAAAAGTTTGCACCCTCCGGAACGGCTTCGATGTAGGGCACAATGGGTTCGCCGGAGGTGTCCTTCATTCCAGCGATGTTCGGGTGCTCCGCCAGCCTGCGGATAAGATCCGTTGAAATCACGACCCCTCCGGCGTATTTTGGGATATTGTAGAGCAGCACCGGCACCGGTGAGGCATCAGCAACAGCGCTGTAGTAGCGGACCAGGGCATCATCGGTCATGGCCGAGGTAAAGTAGTGGGGAGGCAGCAGGGACGCAAAATCGACCCCCAGGTCTGCGTAGAGCTTAATGATTTCGATTGTGGCCCTGGCCGACTCCCTTCCCGCACCCGCAAGAATGGTCTTTGAAGGATCACGGTATTTGGCGTAGACCCGGATTACCTTGACCGACTCCTCGTCGGTTAGACTCCTGAACTCGCCGTTGGTACCCAGAGGCATGAAGCCCCGTATATCCGTGGCGTTGTACTTTTCCAGGTTCTCGCGAATCCTGCTGTAGTCAACATCTTCCGTTCCGGCCTCGAAGATCGTGGCACAGGGGGGGAACACCCCGTTCAGTTTGCTGCTATAGTCCATAATTACTCCAGAATTAAAATCGAGAAAGGGCCTTCCGCCCCGGGAATTACAGTATGAGATGCCCTTTCAGTTCCTGCTGCGCCTGGTTCGGCCGAACCTGACAGCGGTATTCGAAGGCGTCGGGTTTGTGAATGGTCCGCTCCCACCAGAGGGGAATATGCTCATCGATGTAGCCCACGGAGGTTACCAGGAAGCCTGCCTTCCCCTCCTCGATCTCCAGAAGTTCAGCCTCTTCCCTGGTAATGCTCACTGCGGAAATTGTCTCGTCCATTCCGGTAATATTCAGATCGTACTTGTCGGTGAACAGGCGGTAGAGGGAATCCTTGAGACTCTGTTCAAAGAGGTCCGGGCAGTAATCCGCAACGATATAGCGGTGTTCCAGGATCATGGGAACCTCATTGGCCTTGCGAAGCCGTTCTATGCGATAGATGTCCGCATCGGGTCCAACCTGAAGCTTTTCCGAGATGGCGGCTTCGATATTCTTTGCCTTGAGACGTTCAAAACGGAGAACCACCGATTTGGCCTCGTAACCCGCGTGCCTGGCGTTCTCAGTAAAACTTGTCAGCTTCAGAAGTTTCCCCACCGAGGGCTTTGAGCGGATAAAGGTCCCTACTCCCTTGCGGAATTCCAGAAGTCCTTCGGAAACCAGACTTGAAAGAGACTTGTTCGCAGTTGCCCGGCTCACATCATACTGTTCGCAGATCATCCGCTCGGTAAGGAACTTGTCCCCTACCTGATACTCATCACTGGATATTTTCTGACGCAAGAGCCGGTTCAGCTGCTGATAGATAGGATCCTTGTTAATCATCATACCCGTTCCGCCTTTTTTCAGTCCATTCTACCCTGTGCCATGGACAAAATCAACCTTTGGCCAAGCCACCAACCACTTTTTTTATGCCTGAAGGCCCTTTTCTGCCAAAATTACCCGAATATACTTGACAGGTGGCCTATCCACATAATAGTGTTGGACATAGAACGAGTGGACAGGCCACTCATCTGACAGGAGGATCACATGGATCAGTTCAATTTAGGCCGTGTCGTACCCATGACACCCCATCTTTCCGCCAATCTTCGTTCCCTCGTCGGGTCGTCAAAGGATGTCCAGGGGGCGGGTCTTATAGATGCCGATGCAGATTACCTGCAGCACGTACTGGACAGACCCTTGAGCTGGGAGACATACTCTCAGCTTAAACCGGCGGTACGCAGGATCGGGGTTACCGGAAACTACAAGCAGGTACTGGAAACCTTTCCAAGTCCCGCTAACGAAACACCTCCGGGTTTCCGGATCGACTTTAACCTGGAAGCCGAGGGAATCCTGCGGGTAGATCTTGTCAGGGACATCAGCTACGACAAGAACAGCCAGAAGCGGGCAACCAACTTTCTCTTTTCCGCCGACAGCGCCAACCCCTACGAGGTTGCGTCCATCAAAAACCAGCTGGCCAATCTGACCTGCAATCCCGGAATCATCTATGACCTCTTCATCAACAACCCCAAGGCAAATGTGGGCAACAAGTACAAAGACCGGGACGAAGTCATGATGGCCCTGGGTGACATCCTTGGACCGGGCTGCGACATAAGCGTGGAGGTCAACAATCCCTTCGACGATGTAGAGAAAATTATAGAAGAAGCCGAGCACTTCCGGGAGATGCTCTCTCCCTACCGGGTTGTCATAAAAATTCCCCACACCGGACCGGTTAACAAAGAAAACGTGGACCAGCTGCTGCAGGGAGACAAGCGTTTCGGCGGTCGCTACGACAAGGGATCCACCGAGGATATGCTCCGGGGCCATAACCTGGCCATGATACTGCGGGAAAAGGGTTTCAAAATCAACTTTACCCTCATGTTCGAAGCTGAACAGACCGCCATGGCCCTTCAGGCAAAGCCCTACTTTATCAACAGCTTTGTCCGTCACCGCCTGGCCCAGAGCCAGGAGATGAAGCGCCTTCTGGACTTCTTTGACCTGACGGAAGATGTTTCGTACATTGAAAAACTGCGGAGCTTCATGATCGACAAGGATTACCTGAGTCCGGCCGACAAGGATATGAACCATATCGAAGTAATGAAGACGGCCAGACGAATCCTTCAGTATCGCAGTGCCGACGGAGAGGGACATATTGACGGCCTCGATGGTGTACGTCATAATTTACGTATGCTCCGGCAGGTAAATCTTCCGGAAACCAGGCTGATAATCTGCAGCATGGAAGGGGATTACAATTATCCCGATATCGACCGTTTACTGGCGGATCCGGAATTTGCCGACATGATGGGCAGGGTGGTGGTGACAGCCGAACCGGAGTATCTGGCCCGTTTTACCAGTGCCAATCAGGTTGTTTCCTACCAGCGGCGCTTCATGAACGCTGCCAACGGAGCAAAGTAAAGTAAAAAACTGTCGAAGACACAGCAAGGAGTTGTATATGAGTAAACGAGTAGCCATAGGCTGCGATCCCAACGCCAGTGATCTCAAGGAGTACATCAAATCCTCCCTGGACGAATGGGGCTATGAGTACACAGACATGGGCAGCGATGATCCCATCTATGCCAAGGTTGCCTTCAAAGTCGGCGAAGCAGTCGCCCGGGGCGAGTACGACCGGGGAATCCTGCTTTGCGGAACCGGTATCGGCGTCAGCATCGCCGCCAACAAGGTTCCCGGGGTCTATGCCGCCCTCTGCACCGACGTCTATTCCGCCGAGCGGGCGGTAAAGAGCAACAATGCCAACGTAATGACCATGGGAGCCCAGACTATCGGCCCGATAATCGCCAGGGATATGGTAAAAACCTATCTCGAGGCTGATTGGGAGCCCGGAACCCGTTCCGAATCCAAGGTTCAGGCCTACGTTGAGTACGCCAAAAAACACCAGGCCTAAAAAGCAGCGGGAAAACGATATGAGCTTAAGCGCACAGGAAAAACTTGAACTGGAAGAAAAAGCCCTGGCCCTGAGGGAGAAAGTCCTCAGGATGATCAAGGCTTCCGGCTCCGGCCACCTCGGCGGGGCCCTCTCTTCCACCGAAATACTGACGGCTCTCTATTTCAGGATCATGAAGGTCGATCCCGAACGACCCGACTGGACGGAGAGGGACCGTTTTGTCCTCTCCGCGGGCCATAAATGCCTGATTCTCTACGCGGCCCTGGCGGAAAAGGGGTTTCTGCCGGAAAGCTATCTGGACAGCTATGGCGACCTCAAGTCTCCCCTCCCCGGCCACCCCAGCATGCAGAAGCAGCCCGGGGTGGAAGCCAATACCGGAGCCCTGGGGCACGGGCTTTCCATCGCCGGCGGCATGGCCATGGGTCTGCGGGCTCAGAAAAAAAAGAATCGGGTTTTCGTCCTCATGGGAGACGGCGAACAGGCGGAGGGCTCCAACTGGGAGGCCGCGGCCGCCGCGTCCTATCATAAGCTGGACAACCTGCTGGCCTTTGTGGACCGTAACGGGCTCCAGATCGGAGGTAAAACCACCGAGGTAATGAGCTACGAGCCCCTGGAAGAACGCTGGGCCGCCTTCGGCTGGAGCGTCAGGACCATCGACGGTAACGACATCGAGCAGGTGGTGGAAGCCATTGAATCGGCCCCCTTTGAGGCCGGCAAACCTTCGGTAATCATCGCCGATACCGTCAAGTCCAAGGGACTCTCCTTCGCCGAAGGAGACGCGGCCTACCACTACTGGAAGGCTAATGCGGATGAACTCAAGGCCGCCGACGAGGACCTGAAAAAGGCCCGTGAAATACTGGAAAACGCACGGAAGGGGTTGAAATGAAGACGGTAAACTGGAACAGAACATTCACCGAAGCAAAGGACCCCCGCAAGACCTTCGGAGAGGCCCTGACCAAGGTGGGAAGTACTATCCCAGAGGTAATAGCCCTCTCCACCGACAGCTCTTCCGGCTCAGGAATGGGCCCCTTCGCCAAGCAGTTTCCTGAACGCCACTACGAGTTCGGAATCATGGAACAGGGAGCCATCGGTTACGCCGCGGGGCTTGCGAGCACAGGCTTGATCCCCTTTTACGCCGCCATCGCGCCCTTTGTAACCGCCCGGCCCTACGAGATGTTCCGCAACGACCTGGGCTACATGCAGCAGAACGTCAAGGTTGTGGGCCGCTGCGCGGGGCTTACCTACTCCCATTTAGGGCCGACCCACCACTCTCTGGATGATATCGGGATAATCCGAACCATTCCCGGAGTAACAATTCTGAATCCCGGCGACCCGGTGAGCATTCACAAGGCCGTGCAGGCGGCGGCGGAGTTCAAAGGACCGGCCTATATCCGCATAGGAAGCCCTCCCATGCCGGGCATCTACAACGAGGATGTCCCTTTCGAGGCAGGCAAGGGAAATGTCCTTATGGACGGGACGGATGTAACAATCATCGCCACCGGGACCATGCTTGCCAACGCCGTCAAGGCCGCCATGACTCTGGAATCCGAAGGGCTAAGCGTCTGTCTGATCGACATGCACACGGTAAAACCCCTGGATGCGGAGCTTGTACTGGAGGCGGCTGAACGTACAGGTCGCATCGTTACCGTGGAGGAACACTATGTGACAGGCGGTCTCGGCTCTGCCGTGGCGGAGCTCTGCTCCGCACGACGGCCAACCCCGGTCCACATGATCGGCGTTCAGGATCAGTACGCCAGCAACGGACCCTACGATGAGCTTCTGGGACTCTACGGCCTGCAGGCCGGACAGATCGCCGACACAGTCAGAAATCTCTTGAAATAACACAATCTTTTTCCCCCGGTCCTGTGCCGGGGGATTTTTTCCGGAACGAAACAGAACAATCAAAGGAACAAGGAGAGGGGCATGAACATTCTTGGAGTCGACATCGGTACCACCTCGATGAAAATGGGGGCTTTTACCACCGATAAGGACGGAAATCTTGAACAGGTGCGGGAGTATTCGGAATCCTATCCCGTAAATGTCTACAACAACGGTACCTTCGGGGATATCGAGCAGGAGAAGTGGGAAAAAGCCTTCCGCAACGGCTGCCGGGAAATGGCGGACCTGATGGGCGGCATCGACGCGGTCTCCCTCTCCGGTACGACCCCGGGCCTGAGCGCCATGGACGCCGATGGAAAAGCGACCTATCCGGCCATCCTGATGCTGGACCAGAGATCCCGCAAACAGGCTGCCGACATTATCCGTACCGTTGGGCTTCAGAAAATACTGGATGAGACCTCCAATATGCCGGTCGCCGGAGGCTGTTCCCTGGCGAGCATACTGTGGATCAAGGAAAACGAACCCGAGGCCTACGAAAGGTCCGTCTGCTTCGGCCATTCCAACACCTACATTGCCAAATGGCTCACCGGCTCCTTTGCCATCGATCCCTCCTCCGCCTCCTTGAGCGCCCTGTACAACACGGTAAAGAACGACCTTACCTGGAACAGGGAGATCGCCTCCGCCTTCGGCCTCTCCGTCGACCGCCTGCCGGAGGTTATCCGCTCCTACGACAGCGCAGGAAACGTCAAGGCGGAACTTGCTGCGGAACTCGGTCTCACAAAAAAGCCTCCGGTAATTATCGGCGGAAACGACGCGGTACTGGCCGCCTACGACGCGGGGGTAAACGAACCGGGCCAGATGATCAACGTCAACGGCACCTGCGAGATCAGCCTCGTCTGTCTGCCCAAATGTTACCCTTCCACGGAATACAATATCCGGGCCCATGTGCTTCCCGACCGCTGGCTTACCCTCTATGTGATGAACGCCGGCGGCAAGGCCTTTGAGTGGTTCCAGCAGCTCTTCTGCTCCGAAATGACCCCCGACCAGTTCTGGTCGGATTTTATGCCCGCCGCCATGGAGAAATGGCTGACCCGGGAAAGCAATGTACGCTATACCCCCTACCTGATGGGATCCCGGTACTCCCTGGAACCCCTCAAGGCCGAGTTTACCGGTATGAATCAGGAATCGGACAGGGAGGAACTCCTTGCAGCCATGGTCCGGGGCCTCTGCGAATACCAGCGGGAGCACCTCAAGGAGATCTCCCTGGAGATACCCATATCCAGGGAGATTTTCGTAACCGGCGGCGCGGTTAACGACGTGCTGATCGAAGCGAAAAAACAGTGGATGCGGGACAGCAGTTACGTCTACCGGGACCAGTCATCCCTTCGCGGAGCGGCCCTTCTGGCCCGCAAGCATCTTGAGGGTGAATTGTGAGTGTTGCCGGCAAAACCGTCCTGGTTACCGGAGCCGGAGCCAACATCGGCCGTGCGATAGCTGAACTTTTCGCCCGGCAGGGCGCCCGTGTGGCAATTACAACCCGCTCCAACGCCGGCGGCGGGGAAAATGCTGCGGAGAGTATTCGCAGTCAGGGAGGTGAGGCCCTCTTTTTCGGCGCCGACCTTACCGACGAGGCCCAGGTGGATCGGCTTTTCAGTTACGTGGAGGAGAATTTCGGTCCCGTTGAAGTGCTGATCAACAACGCCGGGGCGGCCCTTCCAACCCCCTTTCTCGACTCTGAAGTAAGCCGGTGGCGGGATGTTTTCGAGATCAACTTTTTTACCGCCCTGAACTGCTCCCGCCGGGCAGCTCCGAAGATGCTCGAAAAAGGCGAAGGGTCCATTATCAATACCGTCTCGGTCCGGGGATTCGACCATACCGGACGGGAGGGGATTATGGCCTACTCCGCGGCCAAGGCTGCCTTGACCAATTTTACCAAGACCCTGGCCAAAGAACTGGCACCGGGGATCAGCGTAAACGCCGTATCTCCCGGCTTTGTGCTGACCTCCGCCTACGACAAAGCATCGGAAGAGGTAAAGAAGGGTTTTATCGAATCCACGATGATCAAACGCTGGATTCAGCCGGAGGAACTGGCGGAGGCCTACCTCTACCTGGCCGGGCAATCCGCCATAACCGGAACCGTTCTCAGCGTGGACGGCGGTTTTCTTCTCAAGCAAGCCTGAACGAAGGATCATCCAGGCCTTCCCGTGTTTTCCCCCGGGAAGGCAGGCTTGCACACCTGAGTTTTGTACGATATCATACAATTGGAACGATTCAATAAGCACATACTGGAGTTTATATGGCTAAGAAGATTATTATAACCGGCGCCAGCACCGGAATCGGGGCAGAGACCTCCCGAATGCTCGCCCCGGGTAACGAGATTATTATTCACTACTACTCATCCAAGGGACCGGCGGAAGCCGTCGCCGCGGATGTTGAAAAGGCGGGAGGAACAGCTCATCTGATCCAGGCGGACCTCTCCAAACCCGATGAATGCGAACGCTTTGTCGCTGAATGCGCCAAGATCTTTCCCGTTGCGGATGTTCTGGTAAACAATGCCGGAGGACTTATCCGCCGCCAGCCCATAACCGAGCTTGACTGGGATTTCATGATCGAAACCTTCGCCCTGAATACCTTTTCAACGATGAAGGTTACTTCCCTCTGCGTACCCCTGCTGGAAAAGGCGGAGGATCCGGTCATCATCAACATGACATCCATTGCCATGCGTCACGGCGCACCCTCGGCAACCCTCTACGGAGCATCCAAGGGAGCCCTGGACACCTTTACCCGCGGGGCCGCCACTGAACTGGCGCCCAAGAAAATACGGGTAAACGCGGTAGCTCCTGGAGTCATCGAAACACCCTTCCACGAAAAGGTCTCCACTCCGGAAAAGATGAAGACATTCAGGGAAAATACTCCCCTCAAGCGGAACGGTCAGGCCCGTCACATCGCCCAGGCGGTCAAGTATCTTGTAGAGAACGACTTTATGACCGGCGCGACGGTAGACGTAAACGGCGGTTTATTCATGTATTAAAGGTCAGTACCGACCGAAAGAAGCCATCGGCGACAGTATCAGGCGCCGATGGTTTTTTTTTGCCCCGTGTTCAGCTTTTCAGCCGTCCCGCAGGACTCCCGGATTGCCAGACGGGGGGTGATTAGAATACGCTCCGGTGTTCCGGGGTTGCTGATTCGTTCCAGCAGAAAACGCG
The DNA here is from genome assembly GCA_964554875.1 of uncultured Spirochaetaceae bacterium. Classification (GTDB taxonomy): domain Bacteria; phylum Spirochaetota; class Spirochaetia; order JC444; family Marispirochaetaceae; genus Marispirochaeta. The sequence continues at coordinate 27,062 of CAZKQJ010000024.1, forward strand.
CAGCCCGCCGTGCAACCAGCTCCGGAGGAATTGCTACTGTAGACAGGGATGGGGTCCAGAGCCGGGCTTCCGAGATATCATCAAAACCGATGACGCCAAAATTCCGTCCCGGCTGAATACCCTTTGACCTCAGCCCCAGCATGACCCCCAGGGCGATAATGTCGTTATAACAGAAGGCCGCTGTGGGAGGATTCGGCTTGGAGACCAGGTCCCGTATTGCCGTATAACCGCCCCAGCGGTTTCCCTGGGCACTGACAATCAAATCGTAATCGGGACTGTAACCGTACTTCTCAAAGGCAAGCCTGAAACCCTCAAGACGCTCAAGTCCGGGAGTCGATCCCGCTTCTCCCCCCACAAAGGCTATACGCCGGTGGCCGGCGGCCAGCAGCCTCTCCACCGCCATTCTTGCACCCACCACATTGTCGGCGCCGACGTAGTTACCGGGAAAGTCGCCGAGATAGCGGTTAATGAATACAGAAGGAACATGGCTGTTGACAAGAGGGCCCAGATCGTTCCGGGTTGAAAACCTGGCAGGACTGATAAGCAGCCCGTCCACATTATGTTCAAGAAAAGTTGAGATGGCACGTCTCTGCCGCTCGGGGTTCTCGGTTGTATTGGCCAGCATTACGACAATGCCCTCAGGTTCGAGAGATTCCTCGATTACCGGCACAAGCTCCGAGAAAAAGGGGTTGCCCAGATCGTTGATAAGAATTCCCACAATAAAAGAACGGCTTGTTCGCAAATTCGCCGCTGTGCGGTTATAGACATAACCGAGAGCTTCGCTTGCTTCCCGCACCAGTGCCGCTGTCGTTTTCGTAATCAGGGGGCTGTTTTTCAGCACCAGGGAGACCGTAGACTTGGAGACACCCGCTTCCCGGGCAATGTCTTTTATCGTAACCCTTCTCTTTTTTTTCCCTGTCTGCTGATTCACCCTTAAAACACCTTCTTCTTATTGGAACGGTGTAATTTTAGGCCCATGCACGCGAACTGTCAATAAATAAAAAAATTGAATTGGGAACATCCTCCTCCCCAGTCACCCGTATTATATACAAATACGATACAACTAAGAAACAATTTCCTTGACAGCAGCCAAAACCCCTGCTATCGTTTCTATTGAATCGTTCCAATACCGTGCAACATAAATTCTGCATGGAAAAATTAACAGGAGGACTATTCATGAAAAAGATTGTCGGACTGACTCTCGTACTGATGCTGATCTTCAGCCTTGCTTCCTTTGCGGAAGGCAAAAAGGAGAGCGGCGCACCTGAGTCCATTACTCTCGTCGGCGGCGTCATGCTTCCCCAGGGACATGTCTATTACCAGGCAATGGAAAAGTTTGTCGAGCTCCTCGATGAATACTACACCGGGCCCATCGAACTGAAGTACGAGCTTCACCACTCAGGCTCCATCGGAACCGAAAAGGACATGTTCGAGTTCATGATGCAGGGAGTCTCTGTAGATTTTGCGATAATTTCCCCCGCCTGGGTTGCAACCTGGGACAAGACCGCCCCCATCATCGACGCACCCTTCCTTTTCAAGAGCATCGAGCACTGGGAAAAATCCCTTGAAGCCGGCGCCCTCGATTCTATCGCCGAAACCATCCGCAAGAAAGGCGTCCGTTTTATCGGTTACGGCGGCGGCGGAGCCCGCAGCCTGATCCTCAACCAGCCGGTAAAAACCCTCGACGACTTCGGCAAAATCGACCTGCGTGTTCAGGGTTCTCCTCTGCACGCCGCCGTATTCGGCGCCATCGGCCTGAACCCCACTCCCCTGGACTACACCGAATGTTACAACGCCATAAAGACCGGTGTAATCGACGGTCTCGAGAACGAGCCCGCCGGTCTTGAGGGTATGAAGTTCTACGAGGTTGCTCCTTACTACGCTCTCTCGGAGCACCAGATCACAACCCGCATCCTCTGCTTCTCCGAATCCAGACTTCAGAGCTTCCCCCAGGACCTGCAGGATGCCATTGTAAAGGCAGGACTGGAAGCAGGACGATGGCACCGAAAGACGGAGGTTGCCATGGGACAGCAGATCATCGACAAACTGGCGGCCAATCACGGCCTGAAGACCATTGATTTCACCAAGGCACAGAAAGACGAGATGGCCCGCCGGGCAATGCCTGAGGTTATGAAGTATGCCAAGGAAGTTGGCGCAACTGAAATCGTAGAAAAGATCCAGAACCTGTAAGGATCACTTTTATCCTTCGAATGCAGGCCGGTAAACACCGGCCTGCTTTTCCATTTACCCAGAGGAGCAAAACCGATGCCCTTGAAACTGTTTGATCTGTACGCGAAGTTTCTGATACGCGTAATGATTGTCCTTATGTTCATACTGCTGGGCGCCGTAGCCCTGACCGTGGCCGGCCGCTACATACCCTTCATTCCCCGCTACCTGTGGACCCTGGAAGTAACCAACATATCCCTTATCTGGATGGTTTTTGTGGGCTCGGTGGTCGGTCTCAGGGAATCCCGACACTTCTATATCGATATCTTCGCCAAGGGGGTTCCCCAGTGGTTTGAAGTATTTCTGAAAATTCTCAACTACGTTGTTACCCTTACTGTCATTTATGTGTTTGTCCGTTACGGATACCGCTTTTTCAAGCAGTGGGGACTGATCCAGACCTCGGAACTGACCGGCATTAATCTGGGCTTTCTCTACGCCTCGGTTCCCTTCGCCGGAATCTCGTGGCTGATATTCATGATTGAAAGGTTCTACCACGACTTTATTAAGAAAGATCTGTCGGAGGAACACCACATGGCCGATTCCTACCAGGTCCACCACGAAGATGAAGATACTACAGAAGGAGAAATGGACAAATGACAGCTGGAACAGTCGCCGCGATAATGTTCATACTGCTTATCGTCCTCATAATTTTACGCGTACCGGTCAGTTTTACCCTGGCCTTTGCAGTTATCCCGATTCTCATACTTACCCCCCGGGTAACTCCTCTAATGCTTCTTCAGCGTATGATGGTGCAGTACGGCTCCTTCATTCTGCTGTCAATACCGTTTTTCCTGCTGGCTGCGGTAATCATGAACGAGGCCAAGATAACCGACCGGCTGATACGGTTTTCCCGTTCCATGGTAGGCCCCCTTCCCGGCGGTCTCGGCCATGTCAACGTCGCCGTCAGCATGCTCTTTGCAGGAATCTCCGGCTCTTCCAACGCGGATGCCGCCGGAATCGGGTCGGTCCTTATTCCCGCCATGGAAAGGGAGGGATACGACAAGAACTTTACCGTAGCCGTTACAGCCTGTTCGGCGGTAATGGGAAACATAATACCGCCAAGCATTACCATGGTGGTCTGGGGCGGGGTCATGAGTACCTCCGTTTCCGGACTCTTTCTGGCAGGTTTTGTTCCCGGCGTAATGATCGCCCTCTTCCAGATGGCCCTGGTACTCTACTTTGCCCTTAAACGCGGGTACCCGCGGGATGCCGGCTACAGCCTGAAAGAGTTCGTGTTGAGTTTTCGCGGAGCAATCCTGGCCCTGGTTACGCCTATGATTATCGTCGGCGGAATCGTCTTTGGCCTGGTAACTCCTACCGAGGCTTCCCTTGTAGCGGTTGTTTACTCCCTTATCCTGGGTATGTTCATCTACAAGACCGTCTCCTTCAACAAGTTTATCGGCCTTATGCTGGATACGGCGAAACTGGCTTCCATAGTGCTCTTTGCTGTTGGATGCGCCTCCATATACGGCTGGGTCCTGGCCTACTACAAGATCCCGAACTTCCTGGTTGACGTTCTCGGCGGCATTACGACATCCCCGTCCCTGATGCTGATAATCTTTGTGGGAATCTTCCTGCTGGTTGGAACCTTCATGGATTCCGTTCCCGCAATCGTTATCCTCGGGCCCCTGCTTGCGCCCATTGCCGAACACGTCGGCATACATCCCCTTCACTTCGCCATCGTGGGAGTTGTCTCCCTGGCCTTCGGACTGGTAACCCCGCCCTACGGGCTCTGTCTGTTGATATCCAGCGAGATCGCGGGGATTAACGCCATGCGTCCCCTCAAGGAGGTCGGAATATTTCTGCTTTCCATGCTCGCGGTTCTGCTCCTTATCATATTTTTTCCGTCACTGACCCTGGCTATACCCAAGGCTTTCATGCCGGAACTCTTTTTATAGTGTGCCATGAAAGATAAAATACTGAGTGCCGAAGCCGCCGTCGCCCTTATAGGGGACGGCGCCCGTGTCGCCCTCCACGGTTCGGGGGGAGGCATCTGTGAAACAACCCTGCTGCTGAAGAAACTTGGTGAACGCTTCCAGAAAAGCGGAAAACCGGAAGGAATAAGCATTGTTCATTCCACAGGCATAGGAAACAAGGAGGGCACCGGAATCGACCTTATCGCCTTTCCGGGCCTGGTCAAGCGTGATATTGCCGGCCATTTCGGCATGTCCCCCAAAATGGGGGAGCTGATCCTGGGAAACCAGGTGGAGGCCTACAACTTTCCCCAGGGTGTTCTCTCCCACATGTTCCACGCCGTGGCTGCCAAAACACCCGGGGTTATTACCAAGATAGGCCTCAACACCTACGTGGACCCGCGCCTTGAAGGCGGAAAGGCCAACGATCTTGCCACGGAAGACCTGGTAAAGGTCATAGAGCTGAATGGCGAGGAGTGGCTCTTCTTTCCCCGCTTTGAATTCGACGTTGCCTTTGTCCGGGGAACCACCGCCGATCTTAACGGGAACATTACCAACGAGGAGGACGGTCCCTTTCTGGAGGGTATGGCAATCGCCCAGGCTGTCAAAAACTGCGGAGGGACGGTTATAGCCCAGGTCAAGTATCTGGCCGAGACCGGGACCCTTGACCCGCAGCAGGTACGCATCCCCGGAATCTACGTCGACCATATCGTCGTCGATCCCGAACAGACCCAGACCTGCCTGCACAGTTACGAACCCTCCTTTGCCGGAAAGGTAAGGATTCCCCTTACCCGTATGGAAGCCCTTCCCCTGGGGCCGAAAAAGATTATCGCCCGCCGGGCAGCGAAGGAACTCTTCGAAGGGGCCATTGTCAACCTGGGTTACGGCGCCCCCGACGGAGTGGCAGCTGTGGCCTCGGAAGAGGGAATCCTCGATAAGTTTACCCTCACCGTCGAACAGGGCTCCATCGGCGGACGCCCTGCGGGGGGAGTGGTGTTCGGAACCGCTTACAACCCGGAGGCAATTATTCCCATGGATGCCCAGTTCTCCTTCTACGACGGCGGCGGGCTGGACCTTGCCTACCTGGGTATGGCCCAGGTCGATCAGCACGGAAACGTCAACTCGAGCCGGGTCGGGCGCATGCTGGCAGGCTGCGGGGGCTTCATCAACATTACCCAGAACGCCAAGAAGGTAATCTTCTGCGGAACCTTTACCGCCAAGGGTCTCAAGTGCTCCGTGGGAGACGGCAAAATCAGCATCGACCAGGAAGGTTCGGTACGGAAATTCGTGGACCGGGCGGCCCAGATTACCTTCAGCGGTGATTACGCCGGCAGCCGCGGACAGCCGGTTCTCTACGTTACCGAGCGGGCGGTTTTTTCCCGCAGTCCTGAAGGGCTTATGCTGGAGGAGATTGCTCCGGGGGTCGACATCGAACGGGACATCCTGGCGCATATGGATTTCAAACCCCTTATTTCACCTGATCTGAAAGAGATGGACCCGGACTACTTCCGGGAGTGAGGACCTTTCATGATTACCACCGTTACTACCGAACTGCGCGCCCCGGTGGCGCGCATTATTTTCAGCGTTGACCCGCCGGGAAAACCCCCGGCGGTGGATTATGATGTTATCGACCAGCTGGAAGCTGCCATACACAGCGTCGCCTCCGCGGGCCCCGATATCCGTCTGGTCCTTGTGGAGAGTTCGGAGCCAAAGTATTTTGTCGTCGGGGCCAACCTGAAGGCCCTGCAGCAGATCGACAGCCAGAGTATCCGACCCTGGGTTCGCCGGGGACACGATGTATTCAACATGCTGCAGGAAATGGAGCTTCCGGTTATCGCCGTGGTACGGGGCTTTGCTGGCGGAGGCGGGCTTGAACTGGCCCTGGCCTGCGACTTTATCTATGCCGCCGACAGCGCCCGCTTTGCCCTGCCGGAGGCCGGTCTGGGTCTTATACCCGGCTGGGGGGGGAGTCACCGTCTGCCCTTAAGGATCGGTGCGGCCCGGGCAAAGGAGATGGCCTTCTCCGCCCGGCCGATAGATGCTGAAACAGCCTACGACTGGGGGCTGATCAATTACTACGGACCGGAGGAAGATCTCATTAAAAAGCTGGATGAACTCTCCGCAAGCATCAGCGCCAACAGTCGTATTTCCGTGGCCATAGAAAAGCAGCTGATCAATTCCGCCGCGAGCCCGGACAATCCCCGCATGAAGTTTGAAGAGGCCGCCGCCTCCACCGCCGCCATGAGCTCCAGCGACACCTCCCGCAGACTGGAGGAGTTTTTCGAGAAACGGCGGAAAAAATAGCAGATCCTTACTGTAGGAGTCGTCTTATGTCGTATCTGGACAATCCCATCCGGCTGCAGGAAGTACGCAGCTTCTATCTTAAACGTCTTTTGAAACCAAAACTGACCTCGGAACGGGCGGATATCGTAACCAGGTCCTATGCCCGTACCGAGGGGGCTCATCCCGTAACCCGCCGGGCGGAGGCCCTCAAGGATATCCTGGCGGAGATAAGTATCTACATCGAACCATGGGAGCTCCTGGCGGGGAACCTCGGACCGGAACCGGTCTCCGCTCCTGTTTTTCCCGAGGGAGGGGCCGATTTCATCCTGGAAGAAATGGACAGCTACGGCACCCGGCCGGGGGACAAGTTCGAAGTCAGCGAAGAGACCAAGAAAGAGCTCAAGAGGATCCTTCCCCTGTGGAAGGGCAAGACCCTCAAGGAATACGGCCTCTCCCTGATGCCTGAAGGTCCGGTGCGGATGCGGGAAGCCGGGGTATTCTCCGCGGAGAACATGCTGACCTGCGGGACAGGCCATTTTCTGCCGGATTACACCACGGTCATGGGGAAGGGGTTCCGGGGAATCAGCGAGGAGGCGGAAGCCGCCCTTATGACCCTGGACTTGAGCCGTGAAGAGGGATACGAAAAGCGTATTTTTTACGAGGCTGTGCTGACCATCTGCTCCGCCATCAGGGACTTCTCCCTCCGTTACGCCGAGCTGGCCGATTCCATGGCTGTCGGAGAAAAAGACGAAGAACGACGAACGGAACTGGCCGGAATTGCGAAGGTCTGCCGCAGGGTTCCCTGGGAGCCCGCTTCCGGTTTTACCGAGGCCGTCCAGAGCCTCTGGATGACCCACCTTGTCTGTTATATCGACTCCAACGGCTACGGGGTAACCCTGGGACGCTCCGCCTCCTACCTCTATCCCTGGTACCGATCCAGCATCGCTTCCGGAGAGATCGATCGGAAGGAGGCATTGTCCCTTCTGGTAAGCCTCTTTTTCAAGACCAACGATATTCTGAAGCTCTACAACAACAACGCCGCTCAGAATTACGGCGGATTTCCCGTAGGGCAGCCTGTTCAGCTGGGGGGAATCGATGCCGCCGGAGAGGACGATACCAACGAACTGAGTTTTCTCTTTCTGGAGGCGGAAAAAAGGGTAAAACTCTATCAGCCGGATATCGGCTTTCTATGGACGGAAAAGATCGACCCTGACTTTTTTCAGGCGGCGACCGAACTGGTGGCAAGCAACTCAAAACCCAAGTTTTTCAACTACCATGTGGGTTCCGCCATGTACCGTCAGGCGGGATTGTCTGAAGAGACCGCCAGAAAAGACTGGGCCTTTATCGGCTGTGTCGAATACGGGGTGCCGGGTAAAACCTGGACCTGGGCCGATGCCGCCATGTTCAACCTTGCCAAATGCCTTGAACTGGCCCTGAACGACGGGATAGACCCGGTAAGCGGCAGCCGACTCGGCCCCCAGACTGGAAGCCCGGAAGACTTTACGGACTTCGATCAGTTTCTCTCCGCCCTGCAGCGTCAGATCGCCTACATGTTCGACCTTACAGTCCAGGGCATAACCGCCCTGCAGGTTGCACACAAACACCGCTGGCCGGAACCCTATGAATCCCTGCTGGTCGACGGCTGCATGCAGAGCGGCAAGGAGGTAAACCAGGGCGGTGCCACGTCCTACCACACGGGTGTACAGTTTGTCGGATTCGCCACAGTGGTAGATTCCCTGCTGGCGGTAAAACACTTTGTTTTTGACAACCGGAGCATCAGCTTCCGGGACCTGGCGGACAACCTCAGGGATAATTTCAGGGATAACGAGATACTCCGGGTACGACTGCTGCGGGAGACACCCCGCTTCGGCATGGACCGGGATGATATAAACAGCCTGGCGGGGGAGATCTTTACCTTCTGCTGCGACACTGCAGGCCGTTACCGGGACATCTGGGGAGGGCTCTATACCGCCAGTCTCTACAGCCTTACCGCACACGTGGGCTTCGGAGCACGGGTAGGAGCGACCCCGGACGGACGAAAAGCCTTCTCTCCCCTCTCCGACGCCAGTTCTCCCTCCCAGGGGCTGCAGAACGGCTCCGTTACCGAGATATTCGCCACCCAGGCAAAACTGCCGCACCACAAGGCCATAAACGGTACCCTGCTGAACATGAAGCTGAACAAAAAGCTGTTGTCGGGAGCAGAGGGAACAGCCATGCTGCAGAACCTGATCAGTACCTACTTCAAACTGGGGGGCTTTCATGTGCAGTTCAACGTAGTGGACGTGGAGGTACTGAAGGATGCCCAGGCAAATCCGGACAAGTATCCCGATTTCCTGATCCGGGTCGCCGCCTACGTAACCAACTGGAACCAGCTGAGCCGGGACGTACAGAACGAGATAATATCCCGGGCCGAGATGGAGAGGTTCTGAATACCATGGGGAATGCTGTCAGCGACGAAACCAGGGGTATAGTATTCAACTGCGAATCCTTCAGTCTGCACAACGGCCCGGGAATACGCACAACCCTCTTCCTCAAGGGCTGCCCCCTGCGCTGTCTCTGGTGCGCGAACCCTGAAAGCTGGAGCATGGAGGCCGAGGTCAGCTACAACCGGGAACTCTGCATTCCGGAATGCCGAGAATGTGAAAAGATTGCCGGAAGCCTGCTTTCCGAACGGGACAGGGAGGGAAAAATCCTTATTCCTCCCGGCATTCCGCGAACCGATGCCACCCTTGTAGAAGCTGCCGGAGCCTGTCCCGCCCGGGCGCTTTCGGTGGAAGGCTACGCCGTCTCAGTGGAGGATGCGGTACAGCTGCTCTGCAAGGACCGGCCGTTTTTCGACGAGTCGGGAGGCGGGGTGACCCTTTCCGGGGGAGAACCCCTTCTTCAGCCGGAATTCTCAGCCGCCCTCCTGCGCCGTTTAAAGAGCGAGGGAATACACACAGCCCTGGATACCTGCGGGGATGCGGCACCTGAGATATACAGGAAGGTGAGCAAACTCGCGGACCTTGTCCTTTTCGACTTCAAGGCTGCCGGCAGTGATGTCCACCGGGAATGGACCGGAAAATCCAATGAGCGGATACTGGCAAACCTTGAGCATACTGCCGCTGAACGTCCGCAGCAGCTGAGGGTACGCATTCCCTTTATTCCCGGGCTCAACGGAACTGAAAATGAGATGTCTGCCATGGCGAAGGTATTAAAAGCCCTGGGAATATCCCGGGCTGATTTGCTACCCTACCACCGTCTGGGAATTCACAAGTACCGGCAGCAGGGAAAGGAATATACCCTGGGCTCAGTAACTGTCCCGGTTTCCGAAACTCTGCAGGAGGCTGTTCAGATCTTCCGGGACCTGGGAGTGGAACTGTGCATTCAGTAAATAAGTGACCTATCTCCCGACCTGAGACTCCTGGACCATATTGCCCTGGATGACCAGGGTGAGAACCCGGATTTTACTGTTTTCAATATGCCGGGTAAGCAGTTCGGAGGCTTTTTCGATATCCCGAATGCAGAGGGCGTCTATCAGCTCTATATGCTCCTGAATGGTGACATCCTTGGAAAACTGCTGTTTCAGGCTCAGTTCCCTGAAGGTCTGGGTAAGCCGGTATAACTGGTCCAGCATACGGATAAGACGGCGTCTGCCGCTGGACTGAATCAGATAGGAATGGAAATATCCGTCCACCCTGGCGTGCTCCTGAAAGCTCATATTCTCCTTCAGGCCCAGAATAAGGGCCTTCATCTCCAGCAGCTTCTGAATGCTCAGGGAGTTTGCCGCCCTGCGCAGGGCCAGGGATTCGAGCTCCCGGCGAAGTTCGTAGATATCCTCCAGATCGTCCGCGGTGAAGGGAAAAATGCGGGCGCCCCTCTTTGGCAGGATCTCTATGAGATGGTCCTGCTCGAGGTTCTGCAGGACACTGCGCACCGGCGACCTGCTCACATTGAATTCCCGGGCCAGAAGGTCTTCCCTGAGCCAGGTGTCTTCGGGATACTCGTTCTGAATTATCCGGTTGAACAGGGTAGTATAAATTTCGTGCCGTGTAGTTTTGTTACTCTTCTTTTCCATAATGTCCCAACCTTAATTATTATTACACGGGCCTGAGGTGTTGTATACAAGAAAATTCTCACTTTTTCTCATCCAAAGGGGATAAAACGACACACCTTGTATACAGTTTCCATAAAGTCCATCGCGCTACCTTACAAAATATCATTTATGTATACGATCAGCTGGGCCGCTGGAAAACCATTTGACGTACATCCATTCTCATAGTATAACAGTATGTAGCAACTCAGATACCTACGGGTTGTACTACATTAATATCTTGTGGAAAAGGAGTTTTTCATGCAAGGAAAAAAATGGATAGGTAAACTGTCCATTTCTCTCTTGGTAGTGTTGTCTCTTCTTGCCGTTTCGTGCGCCAAAGAAGAACCCGCCCAGGCAGCAGCCCCCGCTGCTCCCGCCGCATCTCAGCAGGCAGCATCTTCTGATGCAATCCCCGACATGATCGACATGACCATGCCTTCGAGTACCGTTACTCTTCGGCTGGCTTACGACGACCCGACCCTCTGGCCCAAGCAGGCAAACGTTCCCGACCCCGAGCATGCCCAGGCACTGCTCTTCAAGGATTACGTAGAGAGCCAGACCGGCGGAGCCGTCAAGATCGATCTCTACGGCGCCGGACAGCTTGGTACCTACCGGGAAACCCTGGAAATGGTTCAGCAGGGATCCATGGACATCAACATCGGTACCGGATCTCTCGGGTCCTTCTTTGATCCCTTCCAGATCTTCACCATCCCCTACCTCTTCAGCTCAGACGACATTGCTGTCGGCTACTTCGAGCGGAGCGAATGGTGGGCAGACCTGATGGACCAGATGGAAAACGAAACCGGCATGAAGTACCTCGGCATGGGTCAGAACGGCTGGAGAAACTTTACCAACAATGTTCGCGAGATCCGCAAACCCGAGGACCTCAAGGGTATCAAGTTCCGCGTTATGCAGAGCCCCGTATACGTCCGCATGATCGAGTCCATGGGCGGAAGCGCTGTTCCCATCGCCTGGAACGAGCTCTACACCGCACTGCAGACCGGCGTTGTCGACGGCGAAGAGAACCCAATCTCCTCCATCGCCCTGGGAAAACTTCAGGAAGTTCAGAAGTACCTGACCATGGACGGCCACGTATGGTCGGAAAACGTTATGGTTATGAACAGCCGGAAATTCAACCAGATGCCCATCGGGGTCCAGCAGATCCTGGTTCAGGGTGGTATGCTGGCAGCCCGGGCCAACAACGTTGCAGAGCGAATGGTATCCAACATCGTCAAGTTCGAGGAAGTCGCCGCACAGATGCAGGTTTACTTCCCCACCGCCGGCGAAAAGGCTGAATTCCGGAAGGTATCCCAGCCCGCGGTTATCGAATACCTGGAAGGCGAGCTTGGAAAAGACATGGTCGAAGGCTTCCTGACCAGCGTCAAACAGATGGAAGCAGAACTCGGTTGGAGACGATAGTCTCTTCTCACCTTTTTTCTACCGACACCCCCCGGGGTGTTGCGATGGCAGTCCGCTTTCACAGGCGGGCTGCCGTCTTTATCTAATCTACTTCGCTATCAATTGGAGATAATCACCAATGGTAAAATATCTGAAACAAGCCAGTGACATTGTGCATGTGGTCACCAAGTGGTGGCTCTTTGCCTATGTCCTGGCCGTAACTGTTCTGGCGGTTGTCGGCGTCTTCTTCCGTGCCATCGGGAACTCCCTTTCGTGGAACGAGGAGCTGATGCGCTGGATACTCATCGGAATCGGTTACATCGGAGCCGCGGTGGCCCTCAAGGAACGGAGCCACATCGGTATTGAGTTCTTCATTACCCGCATGAACCCGAAAGTACGCAAGTTTTCCATCATTGTCGGATACCTGGCAATTGTTCTGTTTCTGCTCGTTGTGCTCATCTACGGCTACATGTCAGCGGATGTCGCCTGGCGACAAAAAGGTTCCATCATACGGGTTCCCATGTACTGGGTAAAATTAAACCTGCCCCTGGGCTCACTGTTCATGCTCGTTCACATGACCTACTTTACTGTCGGGTTTTTTAAGGAAAAAGGCGACGACCGTGAGTACCTGCTGAGCGGCGGACACGACTTTTAAGGGAGCCGGAGAGTTTTATGAATATTGCAGTATACACAATGGTCTTTCTATTTGTAATTCTACTGATAATCGGCGTCCCCATAGCATTTGTTCTGGGACTCGTACCCCTCATCTACCTGCTCTTTTTCCAGGGGCTTCCCCTTATTGCCATCGCATCGAAGCTTTTCGGCGGTATCGATAACTACGTGCTCCTGGCCCTGCCCTTCTTTATTCTCGCCGGCAACATCATGAACAATACGGGAATAACGAAGGACCTGGTCAACTTTGCGCGCCTTCTGGTCGGTCGTGTCCGGGGTGCCCTGGCACAGGTCAACATTGTCGTCAGTATTGCCTTCGCCGGTCTCACCGGAGCGGCAGTGGCGGACACAGCGGCCATCGGTTCCATTCTGATCCCCGCCATGAAGGAAGAGGGCTACTCCGCCGAGTACGCCGCAGCGGTTACTACGGCATCGTCGGTTATCGGCCCAATAATACCCCCCAGCATCATCATGGTAATCTACGCTTCGGTTACCGGCGAGTCCGTAGGGGCCCTCTTTATGGGCGGCTTTCTCCCCGGTCTCGCTGTAGCCCTCTCCCTGATGATTCTGGCGTACATTTACGCAATTCGAAACAACCACCCGAAACGGACCGAAAGAATCAGCGCCAAGGAAGCCCTGTACATAATCCGCCGATCCGTACTGGCAATGCTGGTACCCCTTATTATTATCGGGGGTATCCTGACCGGTGTCTTTACCCCCACGGAAGCCGCCGCGGTCGCCTGTCTCTACGCTTTTCTGGTAGGCGTTTTCTACTACAAAACCCTTACCGTAAAGAACATGATCGACAGCATCATCGATGCCGGAAGGGTCTCCGCAACAATTCTTCTGATCATCTCCGCCAGCCAGCTCTTCAGCATGGTCCTGACCATCGAGAGAATACCGGAGCATATCGCGGAAGTCATGACCTCCGTCATTACCAACAAGTATGTCTTCCTGCTGGTCGTTAATATACTGTTCTTGTTTATGGGAATGGTTATGGAGATATCCGCCAGCGTTATCATGCTCACCCCGATTCTGCTGCCCCTGGCAATGGAGTACGGTGTGCATCCCCTGCACTTTGCCCTGATCATGCTGGTAAACCTGAACATCGGTCTTACCACACCGCCTGTGGGGGTATGTCTCTTTACGGCTGTGCCGATTGCCAAGTGTTCCGTAGAGAAGATGGTTCCCAAGGTAATGCCCTTTGTGATTGCCGAAATGATAGCGGTACTGTTTATTACCTATATTCCCGAGATCACCCTCTTTCTGCCGAGACTCACGGGCTTTATCGAATAATTCTGAACACCAGGTAGTTCAAGCTAAAAGCCGGCGAAGTATACGCTTCCGCCGGCTTTTTAATTTTCGCCTTCCGATACCCCACTTCCGAAACCCAAGATTGACAATGACTGCCGGCTGACCTATGCTTAGACTGTCATGCTGAAGGAGTCACTGAAAGAGGATCTGGTACTGGTTGATTTCGACGGAACAAGCAAGGAGGAGGTCATCGATAAACTCCTGGATCTTTTAGCCTCAAGCGGCAAAGTAAAGGACAGGGAACAGGCCAGGCAGGATGTCAAGGCAAACGAAGCTGCCATGTCAACGGGAATGCAGCACGGTATTGCAATTCCTCATGCAAAAACCGACGCTGTCGACGAGCTCCTGTCTGCAGTTCTGATCACCCGTAATTCGGTCGACTATCAGTCGATGGACGGAAAACCTGCCCGGATCTTTATCATGACCCTCTCGCCAAAAGACGATACCGGTCCCCATCTCCGTTTTCTGGCGGAGATCGGGAAAATCCTGAAAAAGCGCCGGCTTCGCAAGCGGATTCTCGCGGCAGGCAGCAACAGCGAATTGTACAGGATTCTTACATCCGAAGGATAAACAGCACGGCAGTTGCGGCCCATGCCGTCAGGGCCACCAGAATGTAAACCTGAAATGATGTGACCGAATACAGCGTCTCCCGGACCAGGGATTTGAGCAGCAGCCGTCCCTTTCCCTGCAGCCGGGAGAGCAAGCCTGAAAACTGAAATCCAGGAGAATGGTCGCGTAACAGCAGCTTTCTGCCGAAAAACAGCCACATAAGCGATGCTGCCGCCAGGGGCAGAACAGCGGACAGCATACGATCCGCAGTATAATAGCGGTATTCAGGGAGAAATGGTATCCGGGATGGAAAGACCCCTGTCAGCACGGAACAGAGGGCCAGCACCGCCATTACGGCCAGCATCGGCGCAGGAGCTTCAGCAATCCTTTCATTCCGCGGCCGGGGCTGGAGGAAAACCGCATATATCAGCTTTATAAATGAAAGTCCGGTACCCGCCGATACAATCGTCATTATCCAATACAGGACCCCGGGACCGCTTGCGCTTTTCAGTAATGCCTTGCTGGTATATCCGCTGAAAAACGGCAGCCCTGCGATGCTTGCTGAGGCAATCACGCCGAACAGAAAGGTCAGAGGCATGTATCGTCCCAGTCCCCCAAGACGCCTGAGGTCCTCTTCTCCTGTACGGTAAATAACGGCACCTATTACCATGAACAGCAGGGCTTTGTAAATAATATGATTTACCGCATGAAAAATACCGGCATTGATACCTGCTTCACCGGCAAGTCCCACACCAATGAGCATGTAGCCCACCTGACTGATGATATGGTAACTGAGCAGCTTGCGTGCGGAATGCTGACGCAGGGCCCACAAGACGCCGGTAAGGGCCATAAAGGCTCCCAGGTACGGCAGGACGGGAACGGATAAGAGCCGCGCAGCGGTATAGACCCCGACCTTGGTTCCATATACCGAAAGCAGCGGCGATACGGAAAAGTGTGCCGCCGGATAACTGTCGACCAGCCAGAAATGCAGCGGCATCGCGGCCGTTTTCAAGGCTACTGCAAAAAGAATAAACACTCCCGCAGGTGCCGATGCCGGAGAGACAACAGTAAGAGCAAGACTCTGCGTCGCACTATAGTGGATTACAATTCCGGTAAAGAGAGAAGCCGCAGCAATTATTTGAAATGCAATGTATTCATAAGCGAAACGAGGTCCGGGCCGTATTTCGGTACTTCCGACTATGATGAAAAACCCGGAAAAGGCAAGGAGTTCCCAACCGACAAGAAGCGATATACAGTCAGCAGCGAGAAGAGCGGTAATACCGCCGAGTATATGCACCAGCAGGGCTGTATTCAGAAGGAGTCCGCGGCGGGAAAATCCGTAACCGTAGGCAGAAAAAGCATAAACAAGACTCAGTACCCCCATGACGATAAAAACAGCGAGTAAAATTCCCTCCAGACCCTGCGGAAGCGCGAAGGAGGGCCGGATCATTGCAGAGCTCCGGCGAGGAGGATTTCCATATATTCTGCCGGTTCTCTCAGTCTGAAGGCAGCGGCTTCAAATACGGAATAAAAATCCTGCGGGAAAAAAGCTGCTGAAAGAGAATACAGGCACAGGACCATGAGTACCAGTAAAGCCCCTGCTGCTTGTCTTTTTGTCATACGGGCGCCCTGGATTCCGTTCCCGGTCTCGTGCGGATGCTGTACTGCGAGCACAAAGATACGTGCATAATACCAGAGGGATACAACAGTCCCGGCAGCGATAAAAACAAGAGGAAGGAGAAGCCCCCTTTCCTGCAGCGCAAGGGCTATAAGCCATTTACTGGCAAAGCCTGCAGTCGGAGGTATCCCGACGATTGCAAGGGCAGACAGGAAAAACATGATAAACATCGCCGGGAAAGAAACGGCGATTCCCCTCATGCGGGGGATAAAGGAAGAACGTTTCCCGGCTATAAAAAACCTGCCGCTCCAGAAGAGTGCGGTCTTCAGGAAAAAATGGTTAAAAGCGTGAAAGACGGCAGCAGCCAGACCAGCCGCCGTACCGCTGCCGATGCCAACAAATATATACCCTGCATGAGCAATACTGGAAAACGCCAGCATCTTTTTCAGATTAAGCTGAAAAAGCGCGCCGATATGTCCTGCTGCAATATTGATGCAACCGGCCATCAACAGAAAACCGAACAGAAGCCTGCTG
This sequence comes from uncultured Spirochaetaceae bacterium, assembly GCA_964554875.1. Classification (GTDB taxonomy): domain Bacteria; phylum Spirochaetota; class Spirochaetia; order JC444; family Marispirochaetaceae; genus Marispirochaeta. The sequence continues at coordinate 43,644 of CAZKQJ010000024.1, forward strand.
TGGGCTCCTCCCGCGCCGAGGACTGTGAAAATCAGGCGCAGGAGAGCATAGACGCCTGCTTTCATCACCACACCGGAAAAAATACCGGCAACAGTACTCCCTGCGCCGTCATACGCATCAGCCTGCCAGAAATGAAGCGGAACGAGTCCGATTTTTATGCCAAGGCTGATTACGACGGAAACCAGGACTACCGCGTAGCTTGCAGGCGGCATGTATGAAATCCGCTGGGCAATGTGGGCCATCGTCAGCGTGCCTGTCGCGTTATACAGAAGAGCAATCGCGATCAACAGAAGGGTACTGCTGATTGCTGCGTATACCATATACACAAAAGCGGAAATTACCGGCCTGCGCTTTTTTTTCAGGGCCACAAGGGCAATCGATACTACCGTGGTAAGTTCGAGAAACACAAAAAGGTTAAAGATGTCCCCGGCGACCATCTGCCCGCTTATGGAGGCTGTCAGAAGAAAAAAGAATACATGCAGTTTTTCCTGCCGAGCCGTTCCGGTAGAAAATGAATACAGAAAGGCAAAAAACATGCCCAGGGCAAGAATGCAGAGGAAGATTACCGAAAGCTCATCAACCAGAAGCATGATTCCCAGAGGTGCCGCCCATCCCCCGACTTCGTACAGCAGGGGTCCCCGGATCAGCATCCGGGAAACAAGAAGCACCACACAAAGCGGATGCAGCAGGAAACCGACGCCGACTATTCCCCTCCGCACAGCAGAAGGCCAGAAGCCGGCAAGAGAGCTGAGAAAGGCAAAGATAAGAGGAATTACGATTACCAGTACCGGCAGATGGCTCACCCAAGAGACCGCCATATTTTGTCGATATTGAGTGTTCCAAAATGCCGGTAAATCAGCACTGAAAGCCCAAGGGCTACGGCGGTTACCCCCGCGCCGATAACAATGGCGGTCAAGGCCAGGGCGTGGGGAACCGGATCCACGTAGGTTTCGATCTCTGCGGAGAATACTGGTGCCAGCCCCCCCTCCCTGTAGGCGATGGCTACCAGGAGCAGGACAATTGAGGATTCCATAATTGAAAGGCCGACACATATCTTTATAAGGTTTCGATCGGTCAAAACGCAATACAGGCCGATACAAAACACACTGATTGCTGCAACAAAACTCATTTCGCGAATCATCTGTCTAATCCCCGCTGCGCAGCAGCTGATAATAAATTGACACCAGTCCGGCAGCAACTTTGAACCCAATAATGACATTCAGAAGAGGGAGAAATCCCGCGCTGACCAAATCTCCCGGACTGCCTTTGAAAAACCCCGCGCCGATATTGGACAGGAATCCGCTGCCGTGCACCACTCCCGCAAGTCCCACCAGAATGAAAGCCAGGGCACTGGAATATTCCGTATACGACAGAGCCGTGAGAGAAAGCTTCGGCAGCGAGAAAGCTGTTCCGTACAGAACACTTATCATGATCAATAAAACTCCCATGGTTACGCCGCCATGAAATCCCCCTCCGGGGGAAAGGTGGCCATGCAGAATAACATACAGGGGAAAAAGCCACAGCACCGGGTAAATATTGGCCACAGCGCAGCGCGCAAGATTCGACAGAGTCCGCCTGTTGCGGGACAGCCCGCCGCCGGACATCAGTACTGATACCGCAGAAACGGCAGCGAAGATAACAGTCGCTTCTCCCAGGGTATCAAAGCTGCGATAGTCGAGCAGCACCGCCGATACCAGGTTCAGCGCAGCGGTTTCGGAAACACCATAGCGGATATAATGATCGGAGACCCTCTCTGCGGAAACGGACATCGGGAGAATGGCAGTACCAAGAACAAGGGCACAGCAAATCAGGACCCCGAGGACAATCCAGCGTTGCCTTCTCTTGCCTTTTCTGCTCACTTCGTCTTCCTTCGAGCCCTGCTGATAGCGGTAACGAAGAATGCCGTCAGCAGACCTGCTCCGATAACAGCCTCCGCCATGGCTACGTCCACCGCCTGCAAGAACGAAAAAACCAGCGTCAGACTCACACTGAAAACCGAGAGGACAATGACAGATGTAATCATGCCTCGGACAAGGACTGCCGCTGCTGCGGCCGATACCAGCAGGACAAGAAGCAGAAAATAGGCAAAATTAAACATTTCGCTTCATCTCCTGATATTCATCGACCACCAGGCGCCGACGGGCGCGATGGGAGCGGTAATTTGCCCTGGCGAGGGAATGAATGGATATGGGATTGGTTATAAAAAGAAAGATACCTATTAATACTGTTTTTGCCGCGTGCTGCAGCGAAGGTCCCATTACTGCTGACCCTAGAAGTATGAACCCCGCCCCGATGGTAAGACCTTTTGTCCCGGCATGAAGCCTGCTGTAGGCATCCGGAAAGCGGACCATACCAACCGACATGGCAAAAGAGAAAAACAGACCGATTCCTATAAGGACCATCCCTATAATACTTCTCAGGGTATGGAAAAGTCCCACTACAGACCTCCCTGATGGTCTATAAACTTGACAATGATAAGAAAATCGACAAACAGAAGAAGCGCGTATACCATGGCTATATCCAGAAAAATGCTGCGCTGGAACAGCTGCCCCAGAAGCACCAGTATTACCGTCAGCATGATCCCTATGGCATCGGCGCCGGCTACCCGGTCCAGCAATGCCGGACCGATAATGACCCGGACAAGGCAGACAAGGGAAAACAGCAGCAGTGCGATTATTGCGGCGATAATCATTGAAACATCCTTCGGACCCAGGGGCGCATCCCGCTGGTTATTGTTTCGTCCATCTCTTTTCCCCCAAAGCTTGATACATCAATCCAGTGAACATAGAGGTCGTCATTTTCTTCGTCATATTCCAGGGACAAGGTGCCGGGTGTAAGCGTCAGGAGATTGGCGAGAACCGTAACAGCCGGAAGATTGGGCAGGTCGGCCTTGATCCGCACGATTCCGGGCCAGAAATCGATTGATGGGCGCAGGGCAAGAAATGCTATATAAAAACCGGAACGGACGACTTTCCATCCGAAAACAGGAAGAAAACAGAGAAGGAAGAACAGACGCCGCAGCAGCCTGCCGGGGGTCTGAGGCCCCTCGTCGCCCTTGCCCCGCAGTTTTCCAATACCGAGACGGAAATACAACAGCAGGGTCAGAACGGAGAGCAGTGCTCCGGCCGTCAGGGATTGAACCGAAATATCTCCGGAGAAAAATACCCACACAAGAAACAGCAGGAGAAAGAGCACCAGCTGGCGGCCGTACATGCATACCTCCTCAACTGATTGGTTTGAATGATAAGTAACAGGAGTTCTGCTGTCAAGAAGGGATTGGTCCAGGGAAAACAGTACGGCAAGGATGCGTCAGGAAGCCTATATACAAAGAAGCCGGCTGAAGACTCTCCTCCTGCCGGCTTCCGATTTTACCTGCTCACGGCATGGTTCTACAGAAGATTTCCTTCAGCGTCGAACTCCATCTCTTTCGGTCCCTCGAGAATCTCGATATCCGGGTTCTTTTTCGCCTCGTCCAGCATGGACTCGGAAATCCATATCTCGTCCACGTGGGAGGAGTTCCGTATTCTTAAGACCCTGGGATTGTCCACACCGTTCCCGGTGCGGACATACATGGCTGCCTGTATGGCCAGACGGTCGGTTTTCAGTACCATGGGCGTACGCACGGTAATGGCAACCCTGGCAGTCAGGGCGTTGGGATAGCCCGCATCGAAGTCAGCCTGGTCAAATACCTTTTTAGTTGTGTAATTTGCCATACCCATTCCTATGCAGTTTCCGTGGGTCGCTTCGGAAAGGTTCAACACAACGTACTCCTCCACCCGGGGCGGACCCGAGGCGAACTCGGTACAGTAACTGCCGGTAATGTTGGGGTCCATACCGTCGCCTGAATGGTTTTTCCCGATTTCGTCCACCACCATGATATCGAGCTTATCGAAAAAGATCCGGGCCATCTTCTCCTTGGCTTCGATAAGGAGTTTTGGTTCTTCCTCGAGGATCTCCTCCGGGGTAAGGGCGATGATACGGTTTGTCTCGTCATGGGCGTTCTCGATAATGGACAATCCGAAAAGAATATTGGCGTTGTTAAGAATAGCCGTACCATAGGCCACAACGTTCTCCGCCATTTTGCGGAAACCCTGGCTGTGACAGGCCTCGGCACCCTGGTGCTTGGCGACACCGATGGCCATCATTTTCAGCATGCCGCTTTCGTAAGGACCCCGGAAGGCTGTATGGGCTTTTATTCTTCCCACCAGGACTATTCCGTCGGCCTCGGATGCGTATTTGTCTATATAAACAGGACGACCGTCATCCAGGCTGGCGACCTGAACAACCTCCATGGAAGCCTTTATCGGCGCTCCCACATACTCCTCGGTAACACCGAAGCCCTCGATCATTTCCCGCTGACCTTCGGCCGTTCCGCCTCCGTGGCTTCCCATGGCGGGAAAGACAAAGGGTTTGGCACCCAGCTCTTTCAGGGCCGCAACGGTTTCCTTGATTATCAGGGCAAGATTCGCAATACCGCGGCTGCCGCAGGTAACCGCAATGGTCATTCCCGGTTTAATGGTTCCCGCGATCTTTTGCTGGTTTATCTGTTTCTTTATCTCCCCAGGAATATCTTCCAGTACGTCGTCATTCAGTTTCTGACGGACTTTTACCATCCTTGGAAGCGGGGTGTCGCCGATCATACGTTGAACAACACCATTCCGGTCCCAGACACTTTCGCGCAGATTAGTACTCATTCCACACACTCCCTTATAGCACAGGTATTCGATACTGTTAAAATACAATTATCTTCCATAATCACTTCTTTTTCAACAATAATATAAGAATTGTATTAAGGGAATCTGTAAAAACGGCTTCATTACCATATACCGTATGTAAAAACGCATCCCCGGTCCGGGGAAAACACTGCAGCCTGCTGAAAATCACCGGGGCGCCCGCTTTTCGCAGATCCGTCAGCACATCCAATTCCATACCTTTTTACTAATATACTCATATTTGATCCCGAAGTAAAAAGTTCCGCAAGAGGATAGAGTGGAAAACATGCCGTCATAAGTATACAATCTTATATAATCGAACCCCTTTTGGTTGCGCAACTACAATAATTGGCGTACAATATGGAGACACTTTTTACCAGGAGCCGATTGTGAAAGGTTTTTTCAACCGTTTGCTGAGAATCGACGCAACGAATCACAGTTTTACATACGAGGATATTTCCGACGATATCCTCAAGACCACCCTCGGCGGAAAGGGCCTGGGGACCCATCTGCTGACTGAGGAGAATCCTCCCGGGGTCGATCCCTTTTCTCCGGAAAACCGTTTTATAATTTGTGTCGGTCCGATTACCGGTACACGGGTCTGGAGTCAGTCCCGGTATGCCGTGTTTTCCAAAAGTCCTGCCACCGGAGGATTCTGCGAATCCTACTGCGGAGGAGAACTCGCTCCCAAAATCAAGGGATGCGGGGCGGATGCGATTATCATCCAGGGGAAAAGCAGCTCCCGGGTATACCTCAGCATAGACGAGGAGGGGGTAAAATTCCATGACGCCGGAGAGATCGCCGGTGCCGAAAGCTACGACGCCGAACGCTACATCCTCTCAAAGGCCGGCGAAGGTGCCGGAGCGATGGTTATAGGTCCTGCAGGAGAGAACCTGGCAGCCCAGGCAGCCATAAAATCAGACCTGTGGCGGAGCGCCGGGCGCGGTGGCCTGGGTGCCGTAATGGGGTCCAAGGGCATAAAGGGAATCTCCTTTTCCGGGACAAAAAAAGCAGAAATAGCTGATCCCGAGAAGCTGACGGCACTGGTTAAGAAGATCGCAAAAACATGGAAGGACTCTCCGGTTACAAAGAAGTACCAGACCTACGGGACACCCTCCCAGGTGGCAGTGACCAACGGAGCAGGCTGTTTTCCTACCCGCTACTGGCAGAGCGGAGTTTCAGAGCACTGGCAGAATTTGAGCGCAGACTACATGCACGAGCATTTTGAGGTGTCAAAGCACGGATGCCCGTCCTGCTTTCTGCAGTGCACCAAACACGCCAAAGTGAAGTCCGGAAGGCACGCCGGGCTTGAAATCGACGGACCCGAGTATGAGACCATTTACGCCCTGGGGGGCCTGAACTGCCTCGATTCCCTGGAAGAGGTTGCCTGGCTCAACGACATCTGCGACCGACTGGGGCTGGACACCATGAGCGCGGGGAACCTCTCGGCCCTTGCTGTAGAGGCCTACAAACGCGGCAAGATCGACTTTGCCATCGATTATAATCAACCAGACCGAATGGCGGAGTTTTTCAGGCTGCTGGCCAATGCCGAAGGGGTTGGTGCCATCTTCGCCAGGGGAATAAAAAGCGCCGCCGCGGAGCTCGACCTTGAGGATATCGCCGTACACGTAAAGGGCCTCGAACCCGCGGGATTCGATCCCCGGGTTCTAAAGGGCATGGGACTCTCCTATGCCACGTCTCCCCGGGGTGCCTGCCACCTTCGAGGTACCTTTTATAAAGCTGAACTTACCGGAGAGGTCGCCCCTGATGAGATCTCCGGCAAAGCCCGCTATCATATCGATTACGAAGACCGGGCGGCCCTCTTCGATTCCATGATTCTCTGCCGATTTTTCCGGGATTTCTACCTCTGGGACGAACTTTCCGAGATGATCGAGGCCACCACAGGCATGAAGATGAACAAGGAAGAACTGGAACTTCTGGCCAACCGGATTACCCAGCAGACCAGAGCGTTTAACCGCCGGGAGGGGATAGGCCCTGAACAGGACACCCTGCCGAAGAGACTGCTCAGGGAAGCTACACAAGAAGGGGCCGTACTCACCGAGGCGGACCTGAAGATCATGATACAGGAATACAACAGCATAAGGAAAGAACGAGATGAAAAAGCACGCGCTATCAGTTGATTTTCACTGGGAAAAATGGGCCGCCGAGGCGGCAGACCTGAAAGGACTCGGAAAGAAAACCGCAGCCCGGCTGCTTTTTGAGATAGACCTGATTCATCACTTTGAACAGGAACTGCTGCGCCTCAAGAACGCCGATGCCGTATGGGGACCGGTACACTCCAGCGTTGGCCAGGAGGCCGTCGCGGCAGCCAGCATCGGACCTTTAAAGAAGAGCGACAAGGTACTGGGAAGCCACCGGGCTCACCACCAGTTTCTGAGCAAGGCCCTGAACTATGTTTTACGCGATGACTGGGACCCAGGCAGCCATGAGTGGCCCCAGGAGGCCCAGGAGGTGGTGAACCGCAGCTTCGCGGAGATCCTCGGCCTTGCACCCGGGTACTGCGGCGGCCGCGGGGGTTCCATGCACCTCCGCTGGAAAGAGGCTGGTTTTCTCGGTTCCAACGCCATCGTCGGCGGAGGAATTCCCCTGGCTGTGGGCGCGGCCTATGCGGAGCAGAAGCTCAAAAGCGGAAACGTGGTGGTCTGCTACTTCGGCGACGGAGCGGCAAACCAGGGCGCCTTTCATGAAGCCCTGAACCTGGCGGGAATCTGGAAGCTGCCTATCATCTTCTTCGTGGAGAACAACGAGTTCGCAGTGGGAACCCGCAACGATGACGCCTGTGCGGTAAAGGACATTTCCCAGCGGGCCGCCAGTTACAGGATGGACGCTTATATCGTCGACGGCCAGGACACACCCGGAATATACCGCCTCATGGAGAAGGTTTCCGGGGATATCAGAAAGGGCGGACGTCCGGCCATTGTGGAAGCAAAGTGCTGGCGCCACTATCACCATGCCGGGGATGTTCCGGGAAGTTCCTACGGTTACCGTGACAAGGAAGAAGAGGCTCGCCGCCTTGCCCTGGATCCCCGCACCCGTTTCCCCGAATCACTGCTTGAGCAGAAACTCCTCAGTAAAAAGGAGATAAGCGCGATTGACGCCGCGGCAAAGGCGGCGGTTGAAACCGCCCTGGACTTCTGTGTCGAAGGCGATGATAAAACTCTCATAAAGGAGGCCCTGTGGCCGGACCCTGCCACCGCCGGCGAAGGGATGCGCTCCGACGGCAGCGAACTTGAGGGACTGCCCTATATCGACGACGACTACAGCGGCCCCAGGAAAAAGGCCAGATACGCGGAGGCCATCTCGCTGGTGACCGGCCGCTGGATGGAGAAGGACTCAAAGGTCTACGAGTTCGGCGAGGAGATCGCCAACTTCGGCGGCGGCGCCTACGGAGCGACCAAGGGACTTCCCGATCGCTTCCCGGAACAGGTGGTAAATACCCCGATTTCCGAGGCAGGTTTTACGGGACTGGCCTGCGGGGCCGCCATGAACGGACTTAATACGATTATCGAGATCATGTTCCCCGATTTTGCCCTGGTCGCGGGCGACCAGCTCTTCAACCAGATAGCAAAGGCCCGGCACATGTACGGCGGAAAAACCGATCTGCCCCTGGTGGCCCGCACCAGGATCGCAACCGGTGTCGGCTACGGAGGCCAGCACTCCATGGATCCGGTGGCCCTTTTTGCCCTCTTTTCCGGCTGGAGAATTGTAGCCCCGGGTAACGCCTTCGATTATATTGGCCTGTTCAACACCGCTATGCACTCCAAAGACCCGGTAGTATTCCTCGAACACCATTCCCTGTACACAAAAAGCTTCGAGATCCCCGAAAATGATCTGGATTACTGCATTCCGTTTGGAAAAGCGAAGATCATCGAGCCCGGCAATGACATTACGGTACTCGTTTACGGCTCCATGGGAGAGCGCTGCAGGAAAATCGCGGAAAAACTCGCTGAACAGGGGGTTTCTGCGGAGATTATAGACCTCAGGTCTCTTGATCTACCATCCATAGATTATGATACAATCGGCAGGTCGCTGCAGAAAACCGGAGTTCTGGCAGTTGTGGAAGAAGCCGCGGGTGCCCAGACCATCGGGCCGAGAATCGCGGAACAGGTTATGCTCCGCTTCTTCGACTACCTCGACGCCCCGGTGGGCTGCATCTCTTCCCTGAATGTGCCCAACTCCGTATCCCGCAGGCTGGAAGCTGCAGCTATGATAAGCGACGAAGAAATCGAGGAAAAACTTAAAGCTATGGCAAAAAGAGCATGGAGATGAAAGAGAAAACAGCCCTCAGTTCGCATGATATCTATACAACCCTGTTCGACCGGATAATCCACAACCAGTACCCCCCGGAGAATTTTCTGAGGGAAGACAGCCTCGCGAAGGAGTTCGGGACCTCCCGGACTCCCATTCGCAACGTTCTCAAAAGACTGGAACAGGATCAGCTGATTCAGATTATACCGAACCGGGGGGCAAAGACCTTTCCCTTTACCGCCGACGATCTGGAGGATATCTTCGAGATTCGCCGGTCCCTTGAGGCCCTGGCCCTGGAATTTGCAATCCCGGCCCTGAGCATCCAGCGGCTGATTGAGATCCGCAAGGAGATTCAGGAGATCAGTAACACCAAGGACTTCATGCGTCACGCGGAAGTCGACGCCGAACTGCATACCTATCTTATTGAGTCCTGCGGCCGGCGCCGGCTTATCAACATGGTCAACCAGCTCTACCACCTGATCCAAACCTTCCGGGAACTCGGGTTCCGGGACAACGAGGTGCGCACCACAACCTGCGAAGAACACCTGAAGCTGATCGATGCCATCTGCGTACGTGACACAAAACTCGCCATCGATGTTTTGAAGACCCACATACAGAATTCGAAGGTGCGCATCATGCAGAAGGTTGTCCGCGGACAGGTGCAGTAAGGAAAGAGTCAATGACAGAATGGAACCCCGAAGTCCTGGCCGGACTCCTTGGCGAGTGCGGCCGTATTGCCCTTGATTTCTATGAAGACCCCGGTATCTCGATAAAGGACGACCAGAGCCTTGTAACCAAAGCCGATCACGCTGTTGAAGGTTTTCTGGAGAAGAGCTTTCACAAGCCGGCAAAAGGCTCCTATTTGATTGGAGAAGAGACCGTCGCCACCCGCTCGGCTTCGTACATTGAGGAGGCCTTCCGGCATACGGCCTGGATCGTTGATCCCATCGACGGGACGGTCCCTTACGCCCATCACCTGGCCCACTGGGGTATCTCCATCGGTTTTATGCAGCAGGGACGCCTTGCCGAGGGGGCGGTTTACCTGCCGGTAACCCGGGAATACTACATAAGCAGCCGGGGAGAAATCCTTTACGCCCGCCCTGCACCGGGAGAACAGCCTGTACTCTCACCTCTCCGGATTGAACATTCCGCCCCGGGGGGAAAATCCATTGTCGGGATATCCCAGGATGTCGTCCGGGGCAAACTTGGGAAGCTCTCGAACCCGGTCCAGACCCTGGGCTGCGTGGTCGTTCCTTTTGCCTATATGCTGCAGGGGCGATTCATGGCCTATGTGGGTCATATGAAACTCTGGGACCTGGCAGGATCGCTGCCTTTGCTGAAGAACGCGGGGTTTATTGTCCGGAGCGCCGACGGCAGGGATATCGATCCGCAGATTTCCGCCGGGCAGTTCGTACTGGACCCGGAGCATGAACGCTTCTGTTATCTCCGGAGCAACCTGATCGCGGCCCCCACGGAGGAGATCTATAAGCAGGTACGCTCCCAGGTCAATCTTCCGGAACTAATGATTCCCGGCCCCTGAAGGAGCCGGGAGAAACCTCGTCCATCAGGTTTATTTCCTGCTTTTAACTACTTTTATAATGTCTTTTACCATCTCGTCGGGGGTATAGGTGGGGGTCCATCCCAACTCGTCGGATATGCGTTCGGTGCTGATGTTCCACTCTTTATAGCCTTCCACCACCGCCATGATTACGGGATCCGGCTTGAAGCTGTATTTTGCCTCCGGAATGATCTCTTTGACCGTCTTTATCATCTCCGAAACTACCACCCGGCCGGAGGCGACATTGTAGATTCTGCTGGGAGCTTTATCGGCAAAGGCGATCTGAAAAAGAGCGTCCGCCGCGTCTTTCAGATAGACGACCGGGTACGCGGTATCCTCGCTAACCTCAACCTCGTAGGCCTGACCCAGGGCGGGCTTTTCTGCGATGTGAGAGGTAAACAGACTCGCCGACCCTGCCGCCTGACGGAAGGGGCCGGTAACCGCGGCAAAGCGGGCCGCCCGGAAGTCAAGTCCGTGACGACGTTCATACAGCAGCCCCATGTGTTCCCCCATGAGCTTGGTAAAGCCGTACCAGCCGTCGGGCTCCGCGGGCATATCCTCTTTAATCGGCTGGGGCAGTCCCCGGCCGTACACACCGATGGTACTGGCAAAAACAGTCCGGCGATTACCGTTTCTGACGGCCGCATCAAGAACATAGTTAAGGCCGTTGATGTTCACCGCGATAGCCATATTCGGGTCCCTGTCGCATCCAGCGGTCAGGATTCCCGCCAGGTGAATAATGGGGTCCTCGGTTCCGCTTTTCGTTACCAGGTAATTAACAATCGAACGATCCCGGATGTCACCCTGGATAAACTCGACCTTTCCTTTCCATTTTTCCAGTAATTCCGGTTTTGGGTCCGCAAAGTCAAAGGCCAGTACCTCTTTACCGCTTGCAAGTACACGATCAATAATCTCGGGACCCAGAAAACCGCCGGCCCCGGTTACCAATACAGCCATGTAAACCTCCACATAAATATTGACAGATTTGTATGTACTAGATATTATACTGATATATCTATCGTACGCAATAGATAAGCCAGGAATATATAAGGAAGCCCGTGATTAATACTGCAGGACAGAACGGAGCGGTTGACATCAGTAAAAAAGCCGTTCTTCAGGATTACATCTACACATCCATCAAGGAACGCATTATTAACGGGGAGATCCCTCCCGGCGGAATTATCATCGAGAACAGCTTTACCGAGGAGTTCGGAACCTCCCGCACCCCCATCCGGGAAGCCCTTTTACGACTGCAGCGGGACCGTCTTGTGGTTATCTATCCCCGACAGGGAACCTTTGCAACCCAGATTTCAATCAAGGATGTCTACGAGATCTTTGATATACGTCTCCTCATAGAGCCCGCCGTTGCCCGGCAGATATGTCCCACAGTAGATCTGGAAAAAATGGAGAACTTCAGGGAGCAGTTCGGCGACAAAAACCTTGCCCAGATATCCTATAAGAAGTGGTTTTATCTGGACCGAAGCTTTCATGATTTTCTGATTGAGTCCTCCGGCAACGAGACTCTGGTAAGGACCTACCAGGACATAATGGACCAGCACCTTCGGGTGAGGATTCTGGCAGGCAAGAGCCCCAGCCGGGCGGATAAAACAAACGATGAGCATATTCGAATCATCAACGCTTTTGTCCGCCGGGACGCCGAAGCGGTGGAACAGTACATGCGTGAGCATATAATCGCGTCCAGAGAGGCCGCGGTTACCTTAGATAGATTTTAGCATTTGTATATCAACGGAGGTACAGGAATGCAGACAACTACCGGCAGGTCGACGGAACTCGCCCGGCTTGCTCAACAGTTTCGCCTGGAAGTGCTTGATGTTTTGCACAAGAAGGGCACGGGACACTGGGGAGGAGCCTCTTCGGTGGCCGACCTTTTGACCCATCTTTATTTTGAACGGATGAATATCCGTCCTGAAGATCCCAAATGGGAGGAACGGGACCGGCTGGTTTTGAGCAAAGGCCACGCATCGGCCATGCTCTATACCGTCCTCGCCCATCGCGGCTATTTTCCCGTGGAAGAGATCCAGACCTTCAGGGACCTGAACAGCCGTCTGCAGGGACACCCCTGCATGAATAAAACCGCGGGCGTGGAAATGTCCACCGGAGCGCTGGGACACGGGATTTCCGTAGGTCTGGGCATGGCCCTGGCATCGCAGCTCTCGGGCAAGAACTTCTGGAGCTACGTCATTACCGGCGAAGGCTGTCTTGACGAAGGTCAGAGCTGGGAAGGAATTATGGCGGCTGCCAAGTTCAAACCGAAAAAGCTCGCCCTTCTGGTCGACTACAACAAGGTTCAGCTCGACGGAGCCAGTTCCGAAATCATGCCCCTGGACCCGCTGGATGATAAATTCCGGGCCTTCGGCTGGCGCGTAGCTCCCAAAATCTACGACGGCCACAACCACGATGAAATCGCCGAAGCCTTTACATGGCTCGATTCCGAAGAGGCGGGACCTTCCGTCATGATCTTCCGGACCCACAAAGGCAAGGGAGTCTCCTTCATGGAAGACAACCACAAGTGGCACGGAGCCCCCGTTGACGACGAAACCTATTCCAAGGCCAGACCTGAACTGGAAGCCGGTCTTGCGAAACTGGAGGCAAAATAATGGCAACTGCAAAGGTATTAGACAAACAGGTCTCCATGAGAGACGCCTTCGGCGAAGCTCTTGTAGAGATTGGAAAAACCAGACCTGAACTCGTTGTTCTCGATGCCGACGTCTCTTCATCCACCAAGACCGGACTCTTCGGCGCGGCCTATCCGGACCGCTTTTTCAACGTCGGCGTCGCCGAAGCAAACATGACCGATGTGGCGGCTGGACTGGCGACCTGCGGTTACCGCCCCGTAATCAGCACCTTCGCCCTCTTCCTGGCCCTCAAGTGTACCGACCAGATCCGGAACGTTATCTGCTACAACAACCTGCCGGTTGTAATCGTGGCGGGATACGGCGGACTCTCCGACTCCTTTGACGGAGCGAGCCACCAGGCCCTGACGGATATCGCGATAATGCGGGCCCTGCCCAACATGCGTGTTGTTGTAGCCGCCGACGGCAAGGAAGCGGAGGAGGCCCTCAAGGAAGCCCTTGAACATGACGGCCCCACCTACCTTCGCATAAGCAGAAACCCCGCTCCCCTCCTGGAGATCGACGAGCCCTTCAAAACCGGCAAAGGCCGTATCCTGCGGGAAGGAAAGGACTGCACCATCGCGACTGCTGGTGTGCCCGTCCCCATGGCTCTTGAAGCCGCGGAAAAACTCGCCGCAGAAGGAATCTCCGCAGAGGTCCTGGAGCTGCATACGATCAAGCCCGTGGATGCGGAGCTGCTCAAAAAGAGCGTCGGCAAAACCGGCGCCGTGGTAAGCGCGGAGGAGCACAATATCTACGGCGGTATCGGCGGAGCTGTGGCGGAAGCCCTTTCGAAAAATACTCCCGCTCCCATGGAATACGTGGGGGTGGCGGATACTTTTACAGAATCCGGTCCCTATGATACCCTGCTGAGCAAGTACGGTATCTCCGTGGAGGCCATAACCGAAGCTGTAAAGAAAGCGGTAAAACGCAAAGCCTGAAAAGTATATATAGTTAACAGCGCCGACGGCACAGACGCGCGGGAGCCGCTTTTCACGCCCGTCAGACATCTCCCGTGGCCGTGCGGCAGAAGATATTCTGATCATAAACCCCTCAGGCAGGCAGACTGCTGAGGGGTTTATTCGTCTTGATGTTAATATAAGCGTTATGATAAACTTTTTCTTGACAAATACAGCGGTTGCCCCTGGGGCAGCCACCCAACTTTCAGGAGCAGTAGATGCGTGTAGGATTTATCGGCTGGCGAGGTATGGTCGGTTCGGTGCTTATGGACCGGATGCGGGAAGAAAAAGATTTTACAGGATTTGAACCGGTCTTTTTTACCACATCCCAGATAGGACAAAAGGCCCCCGACGTGGGGATCGACGCCCCTCCATTGAAGGATGCTTTTTCCGTTGAGGAACTGAAAAAGCTCGATGTCGTGGTGACATGCCAGGGCGGTGACTACACAAAGAAGGTGCATCCTGAACTCCGAAAGAGCGGATGGCTGGGCTACTGGATTGACGCCGCTTCGGCGCTGCGCATGAGCGACGAGAGCATCATTGTTCTGGACCCGGTAAACCGACAGGTAATCGACAAGGCCCTCAGCTCCGGGGTAAAGGACTATATAGGCGGGAACTGTACCGTCAGCCTCATGCTCATGGGACTGGGAGGCCTCTTCGATGCGGGCCTCGTGGAGTGGATAAGCTCCATGACCTATCAGGCCGCATCCGGTGCAGGTGCAAAGAACATGCGGGAACTCCTCTCCCAGATGGGGGCCCTGGAACGGCCGGTCAGAAAGCTGCTGGACACCCCGTCGTCGGCGATCCTCGAAATCGACCGCATAGTAACCGAGACCTTGAACTCCCTTGATTTCCCCGTTGCCGAGTTCGGCGTTCCACTTGCCGGTAGCCTGATTCCCTGGATAGACGCGGCGGCGGAACTTGGACAGAGCAAAGAGGAGTGGAAAGGCTACGCAGAGACCAACAAGATCCTCGATCTGGATCCGAAGATCCCCGTGGACGGCCTCTGTGTCCGGGTGGGTGCCATGCGCTGCCACAGCCAGGCTCTGACCATCAAGCTGACAAAGAACGCTCCCATGGACGAAATTGAAGCAATTATCGCCGGACACAACCAGTGGGTCGAACTTGTTCCCAACAACAAGGAAGAATCCATGAAGCGCCTGTCACCGGCCACAGTCAGCGGAACCCTGAATGTTCCGGTGGGACGACTTCGAAAGATGCGCATGGGGGATGAATACCTCTCCGCCTTTACCGTTGGCGACCAGCTCCTGTGGGGAGCCGCGGAGCCCCTGAGGCGAATGCTGACGATACTGAAAGATTTTCTGGCGTAACAAGCCTATATGTGAACTGCCCGGCTCCGGTCGGGCAGTTTTTTTTGTATTCTTTTATGCAATCTATTACGGGGTCGAAGCAAATCCCAAGGATTACAACCTAGAATCCGCCGCAGCCATTGCACGGGAGAGGGGCGCAGAGGCGCTCATTGCCCTGGGAGGCGGAAGCTCCATGGACTTGCCGGGGAACGCTTGAAATGTTGAGTCATGATGTTTACTTTAACTCCCAGCGGGATAGCTGACGGAACTCTGTTCCTCCTGCTGCCCTCTCAAGGAGACGAGTACAGAATGAGACACACTATCGTAAGAGTACTGCCTGCTCTATTTATGCTTATACTTCTCAGCGGATGCGTCGGTCTTCTGCCGGCCAGAGAGACTCCCCTTCCCCTGGATCCCAAAGTCGTACAGGGAGAGCTTGAGAACGGACTCCGGTACTTTATCCGCGAGAACACGGAGCCGGAAAACAGGATATCCCTGCGCCTCTTTGTAAACGTCGGATCTGTCCTTGAAGAGGACAACCAGCAGGGAGTCGCGCACCTCCTCGAACACATGGCCTTCAAGGGAAGCACCCACTTTAACGAGGGAGAACTTGAAGATTTCCTCGAAAGCCTTGGGATGCGCTTCGGCCCGGATCTGAACGCCTACACAAGCTTCGACGAAACCGTCTACCAGCTCGAACTTCCGGCGGATGATCCTGAAGCCATAGAGAAGGGCTTCCTCGTTCTGCAGGACTGGGCGGGGGGAATCCGTGTAGCCCCGGATGCTCTGGACAGGGAACGTCTCGTGGTTCGGGAGGAATGGCGCCTGCGGCGGGAAGCCCGGACCCGTATCCGGGACGCCCAGATAGCCAGGCTGCTTGAAGGGTCCCGCTACGCCGAACGTTTTCCCATCGGCAAAATGGATGTGGTAATGAACATCTCCGCTGAGGAAGTGAGGGATTTCTACCAACGCTGGTACCATCCGGGGCTCATGGGGATAGCTGTTGTGGGAGATATCGACCCCGGGGAGGCGGAAAGGCTTATCCGTGAGCATTTCTCAGAACTGACGAAAAGTGAAAAAAGCTCCCTGCGTCCGAACATTCCGGTCCTACTTTCCCAGGAGAACCAGGCCCTGGTGCTGACTGATCCGGAACTCACCATAGGACAGGTAGAGATTATGACCAAGCTCCCGCCGGCTCCTCTGAAGAGTGTCGAAGACTACCGTCGCGAGATCAGGGAGATCATGTTCTGGAACATGCTTAACTCCAGGCTGGATGAACGCACCAGAGAAGCACAGCCTCCCTTTATGCGGGCCGGAGGATCGAGCTACTCCTATGTGCGAGAGGTCGATCTGAGTTATCTTACCGGTCGTGGCCGACCGGAAAACATCCTCACCTCCCTGGAAGAACTCCTGAAAGAGCTGCGCCGGGTTGAACTCCACGGCTTTACCGAATCTGAGCTGAAGCGTGAATCCGCCCGGGTCATGAAGGCAGTGGAAAACGCCTGGAAGGAGCAGGAGAACAGAAAATCCTCGTCCATAATCCGTGAGATCGGGGAGTACTACCTTAAAGGCGTCGGGATGCCGGGCATCGATTTCGAATACAAACTTTTCAAGGAAGAGCTCCCCCTGGTGAGTCTGGACGAGGTAAACTCCCTCTTTCACCGTTATTTTCCCGACAAGGGTCGGCTTATTACCATCTCGCTGCCGGATAGCGATAGCCTCCCAACGGAGGAAGAGGTACTCAGCATACTTGAGCGGGTATCCGGGCAGGACCTGCCTCCCTACCGGGAAGAGATAATCGGAGAATCCCTGATTGCAGAACTCCCGTCCCCCGGCACAAGCAATAACACTTACAGCCTCGCTGCGGTGGAGACAAGCATCCTGGAACTCTCCAACGGCATGACCCTGGCCCTGAAGTCCACGGATTTCCAGCAGAACCGCGTACTTCTTGCAGGATTCAGTCCAGGGGGAGAAAGCCTGGTGCCCACGGAAGAACTCCCCGCCGCGCGGACCGCCGTAACCATTCTGGAGGAGAGCGGACTGGGATCCTTCGACGCCTCAGGACTTAAAAAGTTTCTTGCGGACAAGGATGCCTCGGTAAAAAGTTACATCGGCAGGTATCATGAAGGATTCACCGGTGAGTCCTCTACAGGAGATATTGAATACCTCTTCCAGCTGATTCACCTGCACTTCAGCGCTCCGCGATTTGATGAAAAAGCCTTTAACTCCGTACGCGAACGTCTTACAAGCTCCCTGGCCAACCGGGATAAATCTCCCCAGACCCTTTTTTCCGATACCCTGAATCGCCTTCTTTCCGGCGAGAGTCCACGAAGGGAGCCCTTTACCCTGGAAACCGTTGAGAAGATGGACCTTGACGCTTCGGAGCGTATCTATCGTGAACGTTTCGCGGATCCCGGGGACTTTACCCTGGTTTTTGTGGGCAACTTTGACCCCGAGACACTGAAGGTGCTGGCGGAAAGATATCTTGCCTCCCTGCCGGGACGAAGTACCGCGGAAAACTGGCGGGACAACGGCGTCCGACCCGTGAAAACTCCCGCGTATGAAACCGTACGCAAGGGTATCGAAGATAAAGCTACGGTAGCAATGATGTTTACCCGCCCCATGGAATGGAGCCTGGAGGATAGCGTCAATGCCAGTGCTGCCGCCTCGGTTCTGCAGAACACCCTGCGGGAAAGGATCCGGGAAGAACTTGGGGGAACCTACAGCATCTCGGCCTGGGCAAATCTTTACCGGCGTCCCTATTCGTACACAGAGGGGGGCGTCTACTTCGGAGCAGATCCGGAACAGGCGGAAAAGCTGAGAGACGAGGTACTGGAGGTCTTCGGCGAGATTGCAGCATCAGGGCCGGATGAGAAGTATGTTCAAAATGAAATCGAAGCCTTCCGGCGGGACTACGAAACCAGGATCAGGGAGAACAGCTTCTGGCTGAGCCATCTGGAACAGCGCCTCCGGGACGGAGATGATCCTGAGGACCTTCTGACGCCGCAGGAATACGCGGAAATCGTCAACAGCGAAGCCGTGAAGGAAAAAATCGGTTCTATCTTTCGGGAAGAGAATCTGATTCAGGTCATTCTGCTGCCGGAAGCCTAGAAAATCGTGGGGGCCCTTTTTTCCAGGTGCTCTTCCATCTCGTCGGGCAGAGGGGCAAAGAAATCATAACCCGTAAACTCTTCTACCCTGTCCACGGAGAAGAGGAAGTCTTCGTACTCCCTGTCCGCCAGCATCTCCTCCGTGTTGGGCATCAGGAATCCCCAGGCCCCGAGCCGCGGCTCCCGATAATCAAGGACTACCTTGAAGTAGTAGAGAGGAATAACCGTTCCTCCTTTGGCAAGTCTGGGGTAATCTTCTTCCCTAAGGACCGGTCCGGTAATTACGATCAAGGCTCCTTCGGCCATCGCCAGTTTCCGTATAGCCTCTTCCAGCTCCCTCCAGGGCCCCCGGTTGAGTTTGGGAATCTGGGGGGCCACGTTGGACATAAGAAAGGAGTCAGCCATGGCCTCCTCGGACCATTTGACATCCGCCGCGGGAATCATATGCCCTCTGTCGTATCCTGATCCCGTATAGTCCCTCGAAACAGGGGAATTGTCCCCCAGATCATCATCCTTGCTGAAATAGTCGAGGCGCTCCAGGTCCCCGGCAAGCTCCTGTGCCGTAAGTTCGTAGCCCACCCAGAGAGGAATCTGCCGTTCCCGGCAATAAGCAAGGAGAAAACCCTCTTTTTCAATAATCTCAAAGACCATTTCCTCCAGAGATACGGGCACAGTAAGGGTTTCCGGATCTTCAAGGTAAGCACTGATATTTGATGCAAGAGGCCTTTCCGCGACGGTCTTGACGGAATTCCCGACCATTTTGGTCGCCTCGCCGATTGCACCGCCTAGCCTGTCGCCGATCAGAACGATCAGATCACCTGCCCCCGCTTGGGCGACAAAGGTAATAAGCAGTACAACAAGAATCAGACCTGCAAAAAGAATCAATAAAGCCCGGTTAGCGCTGTTTTTTGCCATGAATCCTTACCTTAAATCTTCCGCAGAGGGAGCATAATAGTAATCTCTGTTCCCTCGCCCGGGGATGAGGTAATATCTATATCGCCGTGATGGGCTTCCACAATGTTCTTTACAATAAGCATTCCCAGGCCGGTTCCACCCTGTTTTGAGGAGGAGTAGAAGGGTTCGAAGACGTGGGCCAGTACCTCGGGACTCATGCCCTCGCCGGTATCCCGTACGACGATACGCAGGGAGTCATGGTATTCGTCCAGGTGGACGCTCAGCTCACCCTCCCGTCCCAGAGCCTTGCGGGCATTTTCCGTAAGGTTGACCAGCACCCGGAAAATTCTGGCTTGGTCAAAGATAGCAGTGCTCACTCCCTGGTGGTCGAAATTCAGCCGGACCTTTTTTGAGCCGATACGCTTGCGAACCAGGGCCTCGAGCTTCGCAAGAAAAGGCCCGAGCTCCACAGGAGAAAAGTCCAGACGGATCTCGCCCCGGGAGTAGTCAAGAAACTCGTTGGCAAGGCCAGCCAGGCGCTCTGATTCGCTCATAATGTTCTCGACATATGCCCGGTGCTTTTGTGGAAGCTCCTCGGAGCGTTTCAGGATCTCGGCATAGCCCTGAACAATAGATATGGGGTTACGAATATCGTGGAGAATCATGGAGGAGAATTTACCCAGGTTCGACAGCCGCTCCTGCTGAATCAGCTGGTCCTGAGCTTCCTGCAGCTCCTTGAGGGCCTGTTCCAGCTTCAGGTTCCGCTGTTTCAGATCATCGAGAAGGGTATCGTTACTGCGACGAACCATGGCAGAGAGAGAGCGGATTACCGCCAGAGCCACAGCGGAATTGTCACGTATAAGACGCAGGAATTCCTCCTCGTGGATCACCAGGGTCGTAACGGAGCTTCGGGCTTTGAGAGTCGCGTATCTGGGCATGGCGTCCACCAGGGCCATTTCGCCGAAGGGTTTTCCCGGACCGTGCACCGTAAGAAGATCAGCATCCGGGGTCCCGTAGCTTTTCCAGACCTCAACCTGCCCCTTCATCATGATAAAGAAACGGTCAGCCGTATCTCCTTCCCGAAAGAGGACCTCTCCGGGGGCGAAGGACTCCTCCCTGCAGTAACGTGCAAGCTCTTCCAGATACTCGTATTCCAGGTGGCTGAAAAAGGGAACGGTTTTAAGAAAACGGATATAATCCTGACTCATCCTTCACCCCCGGAACAGCTGAATGTACACAGTTTATCAGCAACAACCAGGCGGGTAAAGCGCATATTGTGGGCAGCAATTTTTTGCCTTCAAACGAGTTGACACTCTTATAATCTCCATGATATTTTGAGGCTCACACCGGGCTGTAGCGCAGTGGTTTAGCGTACTTGACTGGGGGTCAAGGGGTCGGCGGTTCAAATCCGCCCAGCCCGAAAAAAAGAGCGATCGGAGATATCCGGTCGCTCTTTTTTTCGGGCTTCCTGCGGATGCTCTCGGTGTTCGCTATCGCGAACACCTGCCGCATCCTTGGGCTGGCGAAT
>CAZKQJ010000024.1:64716-71915 GCA_964554875.1 uncultured Spirochaetaceae bacterium
ATTTCACCGACGGCGGCATCCTCGAAGACGCCTTCTACTCCTTCGTAGTGAATACCGGTAAAGGGCTCTTCATAGAGCATTCCGGCGTCCATGGTTCCCTGACGGGTCAGATGGTCGATGACCATCTCGATGAAGCGGATCTGATTGGCGTTGAACCGGGTTGTATCCAGGTATTTTGAGAAGGCTTCCTTGGCGGCAGTTCTGTCGAGTCCCACCAGAGACCTGATGAAGAGGCTCAGGCTGTCCTGTTTACCGAAGGCGGCTTCGAATTGCTTGCGGCTCTCCACCTCGCTGGACTCAAAGAGAAAGCGTTCCAGCTCCTTCAGATCGAGAGGGGTAAGGGCTTCGTTATACCGGAGCTTCCTGATAACAATATGGTTGTCATGGGAACGGATGAAGGCTTCCACCTTCTTCTTGTACCTGACCATATCGATCCCGACGCCTATTCCATCAATGGGAATCTCATAGGTTCCATCCGCCCACAGCTCATCCTGCAGGATGGTATAGACAATTTTACGCTTCTTCTTATCTATGAATTGGATCAGGTTTCGTAGCCTCTTCCGGAGGGTCTCAAGAAGGGGTAGAGTAATGCCTTCCCAATACTCATTGGTCTGTACTTCGCGGATCAGCTGTATTTGAGCCTTAACCATGGGGATGGAGGATTTCTCCTCCAGGTCGGAGGCCATCTCACGGATCTGCTGCTGAAGTTTTATGAAGGCGGGAGAGCTGTTCAGCAGTCCCAACTGCAACTTTAGGCAAGTGTTGTCGAAGAGCTTGGCGGTAATGTCTTCCTTCTCTTGCTCGGTGGGTAGGCCCGCCACATGGTGAGCCAGATCCCCCAGAGCCTCACCGGAAAGGTGATTCCAGTTCTCCCGCTTCTGAAACCGCTCCACGTACTGGCGCTTTGACCGCACGATGAAGTTGTCGATATTCATGGAGGACACCTCCTGGTGGAGAATGTCCCGTATCTCATTCGTAAGTTCATAAAGAGCTTCTTTATCGTCCCCCTGACCGGCAGGACCTTGAAGTTCTTCTATGAGCTGCAGGCGATTCAGGAAGAGACGCTTGGATAGGGGAACCGCTTCACTGCCCTCGACACCTTCGGGATTCTCACCAAAGTACTCCAGGTTGCCGCAGAAGTCGAAGACGACAAAGGAGCTCTTATCCTCCCCTGGTCCATAGAGATCCGGACAGAGCCGAGTGCCTCGGCCGATCATCTGATAGAACTTGGTTTTGGACCTGACAATCTTGAAAAAGACCAGGTTCACCACCTCGGGAACGTCAATACCGGTATCCAGCATATCCACGGAGATAGCGATTTGAGGATACTTGGCGGAGGTGCTGAAATCGTCGATCAGGGACTGCGCATAGGTGGCATAGTTATCTATGACCCGGGCGAAGTGACCTTTGAGATGGGGATAGTGCTTGTTAAACCGCTTCTCGATGAAGAGGGCATGCTCATGGTTCTTGGCGAAGATGATCGTCTTACCGAGGGTATCTCCCCCCTCCACCTTCAAGCCGTTCTCCATCAGATGCTTTAGGACCTTGTCCACCGTATCTTCATTGAAGAGCCACTTGTTCACCGCCGAGGCATCCACTACTTCGGGAGCCTCATCGTCCCCCCAGTCCAGGCCTTCCCAGTGCTCTTTCTCATCTTCGGAGAGATCATCATACTTGATCCCTTCCCTCTGGAACTTCAGGGGAACAGAGATCGCCTTTGGGGGAACCAGGTAGCCGTCATCCACCGCTTCCTGCAGGCCATAGGCATCGGTGGGGATACCGGTCTCCAGGTCGAAGAGGTGATAGGTATCATGGTGAACCTCATCCCGAGGAGTGGCGGTTAAGCCGACCAGGAGGGAGTCAAAGTAATCGAAGATAGCCCCGTACTTCTGGTAGACCGAACGGTGAGCCTCATCTATAACGATGAGATCGAAGTGCCCCACACCGTACCGGCGGCGGCCGTCGGCCATCTGGTCGATCAATCCCATCATGGTGGGATAGGTACAGACGTAGACCCGGCCGGTTTTATCCTTCTCGGTGACCAGATTCACCGGGCTGGCCTGGGGTAAATGAGCCTTAAAGGCATTAACCGCCTGATTAACCAGAGCTACCCGGTCGGCCAGGAAGAGGACCCGTTTGACCCATCCCCGGCGCATCAGGAGGTCCACCAGGGCGATCACCGTTCTGGTCTTCCCGGTACCGGTGGCCATGGCCAGGAGCCCCTTGCGCTGGGCCTGCATGAACGATTCTCCCAGGGACTGGATAACCCGGATCTGGTAGTACCGGTCCACAATCTCCTTCTTTACATCCTGCCCCTGGAGGCTCTGCCGGGAACTACGCCGTTCTATGAGGAACTGGAGCTGATCCTGGGTATAGAAGCCCTGAATCATCCGGGAGGGGTATGTGTGATCATCCCAGATCCAGGTCTCATAGCCGTTGGTGAAGAAAATAACCGGACGGCGGCCGTTCAGAGATTCGATACAGTCGGCGTAGAGTTTGGCCTGTTGCTGCCCTACATGGGGATCGACGGATGTCTTCTTCGCCTCTACGACGGCCACGGGAAGGCCGTCGGCTCCCCAGAGGAGATAATCGATAAAGCCCTCGCCCCTGGCGTTGGGCATACCCGTAACGGGATACTCTTCAGAGACGTTGGAACCGATGGTCCATCCCGCTTCCGCCAGGAGCTGATCGATGATGAGCTTCCGGGTTTCCTGCTCGGTATAGTCATGGCTGTCGGGGACCTTGATATTCCGGTCCTTTGCCTCCGCCAGTTCGAAACGAAGCTGAGCCAGTTCGGCGTCCATCTGAGCCAGAACCGCCTCCCGCTCTTCCAGGGTACAGGCCTGCTCCTTGATAGCGGCTTCCCGCTCGGCAATTGCCTTCTCGTGGGCCTGCCGTTCCTTCTCCCGGGCCACTTCCCTCTTCTTAAGGGATGCGGGAGAAGAGACAACAACTTTAACTTTCTTCTTTCTTTGCGGAGGCTTAAGGAGCTCAGGGTCGAAGGCAACATCCAGCTCCTTGGGATCGCTCAGGCGCGTATAGGTCCGGGCCACCCAGTAGAGGACATGGAAGAGTTCTTTACAGATTCTCACCGAATCAACGGAGCGGATCTCCCGCTGGGAGTGGGCCGCTTCGTTCCCCGCCCGCTGAATGGCCTTAACCTTGGCAAAGAGAGGCGGCGGCAGAAGCTGCTGGAAGGTCCGTTCATGAATCATGGCCCCCAAACGGCTTTCGTAGGGACGCCGCAGGGAACGGTCGTGATCATAGAGCCACTCAACGATATGCTCCAGGGTCAACCGGGCATAGAAACAACTTCCCCGGGGATCGGAGAGCGCCAGCTCTTCCACCCGCTTAGCGTCAGGGAAGAGTTCTGTATATTCCGCTTGGAGGAAGGTGAAGTTGCTCATCCGTACTTTTCATCATCCCTTACATACATTGGGGTTTTGTATCCTGTACGAACAAGTTTAACACAATGATAGACTCTCTGTCTCTTGTCTGTCTCTTGTTTTCTTATTGATGCTTGTTGGGTATGGTGAGTTTTAGAAAGAGAGATCAATCGAGTAGGTATCAGTTCACACCCCTTCCGGAAGGAGTGCCATTACCGGCTTTTTATACTTGTTGAGCCTCCGATAGTCCACAAAGCCGTGGTACTGCAAGATCCCCAGAAGCAGGGAGAGGTCGACACCGATTTCGGCGGCGATGCTCTCAAGCGTTCCTTCAGTAAAGTAATTGCGATGGGGCTCTGCACGCATAAGGATTTCCTTTACGTGGAGGATCTCCTCAGCTTTTTCATCGGCTTCCCTTTCCAGTTTCGTTTTCTCCGATCGGTCCATCAGGTCGTCAAGGAAAAAGCCTTCGATGCTCTCTTTGAAGTGGAGCAGTAGATGGGCCATCTCATGGGCAAGGGTGAACCAGAAGTTATCGACCCTGTCATAACGGGCGGTATAGACGATTACAGGGTTTCCGTCGGAGAAAAAGGAGGCGCCGTCAAGATAGGTTTTCGAGAGATGGGGTTGGAGAAGGAATTTGACGCCCCCCTGGTTCAGATCCCTGATCACTTCGGCGATGCCCTCTTTTCTTGTGGTGTAAGCCAGGAGATTCTCGGCAGTGTCTGCAAGTTTTTCCCGATTGTAAGGGGGCACGGTGATTTCCTCACATCGCCTTTTGGCGATCCGGTACCAGGTGATGCTGTAGTTGAGGGTATACTCTTCGTCCGATTTGGAACGGCGGGCGCAGTACTTTTCATTTTCCCGGTAGTTATCGTATACATCAAAGGTGATGGCTGGATCTTCTTCGCCCCAGATTTTGCGGTAGGTTGCCTCATAGTCATCGGCGCTTTTGCCTCCCTCGTACCAGCCCCTGCGGTGGATCTCCAGAACCGGAACGTACCTCCTGATCCGGGCTTTCCTCTCGGTCTGGCTCAGCCCTTCCCCCGGGTCGTTCTGGTTGAGCCAGTAACGAGCATCGATACTCATCCAGGATTCGGGACTCCCTCCCAGGGCTTCGCTCAGCTTTACCGCATGTTCGAAGAGAAGCTTCTGTTTGGCGTTCATGATGCTGCTGAGGGTCTTTCGGGAGATGTCGGTTACCTGGGCGAGATCTTCCTGGGTCCATCCAAGGTAATCCAGTTCGCGTTTTATCATATCCCCGGCACTTATATTGAGAAAGGGCTTAAGGGTATTGTCGGTGCTCATGTCTGCCTCCTACTGGTAGTGTGTGCTGATTTCATCAATCCCGAGAATACCGATCGTTTTCTCCTCATTCTCCCAGTCTATCTCTACTTCCAATCGGTATTTTCTGTTGATGCGAAGAGAAAAACGGCTCTCCGTCCCCTTCATTCGTTCAATGTTCAAGGATGGACGCTGCTGAAGATCATGAATGTCCACGGCTGCATCAACGGCAGCCATGACTTGAAAGAAGCCTTGAATGACCTGCTTTTGCAGGGGATATTTCTTTGACCTCCCAGTTTCGTAAAGCGTCTTAAGGTGCCGATTGATGAAATGAAACTTCACTTGTGTAGTATAGTGCAGTTGTTAGTAAACGTCAAACGTAATGCGCGCATTGTTACACAATCATTTGTTCGTTTTAATTGATGGGAATGGGCATATAGACTTTTAAAGGGCCATCGCCGGGAGCGGCATGCTCCAGGGGCAATCGGGCATAGAAATAACTTCCCCGGGGATCGGAGAGCGCCGGCTCTTCCACGCGCCTGGCTTCGGGGATGAGTTCTGCATATTCCGCCTGGAGCAGGTTGAAGTTTCTCATCCGTACTTTCCTGCATTATCCTCGATTATTTACTACCAATCTTACCATATTGTCCATATATCTGTCTCCTCGTCCTGTTGTTACCAGTAGATGCATTAATGAGAGCTCCTATAGATTTCAATGTAGTAGGTATATATACCTACTACATTGTTGTTGATCTATTGATTTCTTGGAAAGATGTCTTTATAGTAGGTATATATACCTACTATAAAGGCAATCTATATGAGTAGCGATAGCGAGATTACCCATCTGACGGATACAATCCTTTCCGGGAGTAAATCCGTATATATGAACTCAGAATTCAATGCGCTTGTACGCCAGGAGAAATCAAGTCGTACATCCCTGAAGAATATCAAGGAACAACTTTCAGCGAATGAAATCATCAAGATCGTAACTATGCGATCTGAAGGCTACAAGGATATCGAGAGAATTGCTGTTCCAGCCTTGGCTCCAACTCCATACCACTATGCTATTTCCCTAAGAAACAATACTTATCTTTCCCATGCCTCCGCTGTTAACCTGATTGGATTGACAGAGCAGATTCCCCACACTATCTATGTGAACCGAGAACAGAGTCCAAAGAATTTCCCGAAAGGGGTATTGCAGCAAGAAGCAATCGATCGAGCCTTTTCTCGACCCCAGAGGCAATCGAAGTATGTTTTCTCCATCGATAAGTATCAAATAGTACTACTTTCGGGCAAATCAACGAACAATGAAGGCGTCGAGATTGATCCGAACCTTAACCTGCCTAGAACAAACCTGGAAAGAACACTCATTGATATTGCAGTTCGCCCCCGTTATACCGGCGGCGTATTTCAGGTTCTACAGGCATTTACATCGGCACTACAGGATATCGACTATGATAAACTCTTAAGAATCCTCGATAAACTGGATTATACCTATCCGTACCATCAATCCCTGGGCTTCTACCTCGACCGGGCGGGAGCGGATTCAACGGTTCTATCGGATCTAAAAATGAGAGGAACCAACTTTAAATTTTATCTGGACTACTCCATGGCCAACCCGTCTTTCGATTCAACCTGGATGGTCTATTATCCACTTGGAATATAACGAGCAGGCGACACTGTTTACATAATCGAAATAGTATTCAAAGGGTTCGATCCTGCCGCTTACCGCAAGCTCAACATCCGACCATGATGACTCATGCAGAGCCCTGAGCTCTTCGAGTCGGTTCAATAGATGCAGAGAGACCTTTTTTGCTTCAAAGACCCGCTGGACGGTCTCCAAGTGTGCTTCGAGCAAAATTGCAAAATGGTTACACAATGCCCATATATCGTAAAAATCCCGGCCTCTGCTTCTCTTTGTTTCCCGCGAGATTTGGGGATACTCAGGATGCTGCTGCAAAAGGGCCCTGAGCTTTTCCGCCGCCAACAAAATCGGCGAATAGATCCGTATGTCAGTTCCCCCGTAGTCGACAATTGAACTTTGGTCAATATACTCGAACTTACTGATTTCGATGGAGTATTTCCGCTTCTGCGTGGTTGTATCAACCGACAGCGAGCGTCGACGCATAGAGCCCAGGTCATAATCCACCGCTTCAGCGACTGTAGACTCAATCAATTTAAATTCGGCCCGGTAACCTCCCCACCACTCGTCATGCGCCTGCTTAGGCTTGGGCATGAAGGTGAAATCGAACGCAGTAAGTCCCTCCGGGTAAAACACTCTATCAAGATTCTCCTTAATTCGGATTCCGGTCTCCTGAAGATTTTCGAAATCGTCCCGCATTGAAAAATCCAGATCCAGCGATGTTCGCATACCGACGCCGTAGACAAGACTCATAGCGTTGCCGCCTTTCAACGAGAGACGGTCGAGGAACCATGAATCCTGAAAGAGGGCCTTGAGTATCAGCCGGCGAATATCGCCTTGATCAAACGGACTATCCCGGAGCATTATTAGAGTTCTCCCCGGAAGGC
>CAZKQJ010000025.1:0-68439 GCA_964554875.1 uncultured Spirochaetaceae bacterium
TTCGTGCTCCTCCTTATTAGAGCTCGGCTATTTACACAAAATATCTTACACCCTCATCTCAAAGGCTGACCGCTTTACCTACGTGCCGAATACTGCACCCTATGTCAGAGGAGTCTACAACCTTCGGGGTGATATTATCTCCATAATTGATTTACGGGTTATGTTTCACCTTCCAGCTCCCAGCAAAGCTGAGGGTATGATGGAGGATATGATAATACTGCGCCTGGATAACTACTTTATCGGTGTTATCGTGGACAGCATCGATAAGGTCGTCGGTATCTCCTCTTCGTTCATTCAGCCTCCGCATCCCCTCTTTGGTGATATAAACATCAAGTTTATCAAGGGGATCGTGGAGAACGAGAAAAAGCTCTACATTATTCTTGATGTCGAGAAAATTCTTGGTGATGCCGATGACGAGGAGGATGAAAGCCGGGTGGAGGTTATGGGAATCCCCATGGCTACGGAAACTGAGGATGAAGCAGAATCTGTCTATGATGGCGACGGAAAAAACGGTGAGATTGGGCTGGATTTTCTCCAGGATACCTTGAAAACCTTCAGCCGTTTTATTGTAAGTTCAGTGAATCGTGACTGGATTCGGGAGCGATACGCGGAATGGAAGTCTCAGCATGGCGGAAGCGATGAAAAGGCCCAGTTGAAATCTCCTGAAGATGCTCAAGAATTCCTGAAGGATTTCTATTCTCCCTGTACAGGGCGATTATGGAACAAGGATTACACCGATGCGGTCAGCTCGCTTCTTCCGGAAGGCAGGAAAGGAAATCTGACCGCCTGGAATCCTGGCTGCGGCAAAGGCTACGAAACCTATTCCCTGGCAGCTGTTTTACGGGCAAAGAACCCGGAGGCGGTCATTAAGATATGGGCCAACGACAGCGATCTGTTGAGTATTTCCACAGCGCCGAATCTCGTTTTTAACGATAACGAAATCCCTGATTATCTCGATACCTATATGCAGGATACCAAAAACGGCAAACAGTTAAACGAGGGAATACGAAAGCAGATTCTCTTTGAGTATCATGACGTACTTCATTCCAATCCTTTCCCCGAGGTGGATATCATTCTGGCCAGGGACCTGATCTCTTTCATGTTAAAAAATGATCAGAACCGCCTGATGAATGAATTCTCGGAAAAACTGAAACCCGGTGGATTTCTGTTCCTTGGAGCTCACGAACGGATCAATGATCCTGAATGGGAAATGCTTGAAGCTTCGGGACTAGTTGCGTACCGAAAGAAAAATGGATAATATTGTGCCGGGCTTTGATAACAGCTTTGCGGCTAAGGAGAGTATGTATGAGAGTTGAATATATCAATCCCTTTGTAGAGGCTGCCTTCAATATCCTTCGCGAGGTACTGAACGCGGAAATAACCAGGGGTGAACTGTATCTTAAATCTGCATCCCAGCCGGTACTAGGTGTTGCAGCCATTGTAGGCCTTGCGGGAGATGTTGAGGGTCGCGTTCTCTTCGACATGAGCCGCCCCACCGCTATTGCCATTGCTTCGGCCATGAATGGTGAAGAATTAAGCGATCTGGATGATCTGGGCAAAGCTACCATTACTGAACTTGCAAACATGATAACAGCCCAGGCGGTAACTAAACTTCATGATCTCGGTTTTAAATTTGACCTGACACCTCCCGCCATTTTCACAGGCGACAATATGGAGGTCACCGATACCGAAGTGGAAGCCCTGATTGTACCTGTTAACCTGGAACAGGGTAAAATTGAAATAAATGTCGCCGTCCGGGAAAGAGCATAAAAGGAGGGGATGCAATGAAGACCAAGATGGACTTTCCGAATATAAATGAACGCAAAGCTGAAGGTGTACGCGCCGATGGCAATGCCTACAGGGTGCTTGTCGTTGATGACTCCATGTTTGTTACCAAGCAGATCAGCCAGATCCTGACCTCCGAAGGTTTCGATGTTGTAGGGACGGCAAAGGACGGACAGGAAGGACTGGAGAAATACAAGGAGCTCTATCCGAATGTTGATCTTGTTACCATGGACATTACAATGCCCAAGATGGACGGCGTAACTAGCCTTGAAAAGATAATTGAATTCGATAAAGACGCGCGGGTTATCATGATAAGTGCCCTTGGAAAACAGGACCTTGTCAAAAAATCCCTGCTTTTGGGCGCAAAGAACTACATCGTCAAACCCCTTGACCGGAAAAAAGTTCTTGAAAGGGTATTGATGAGCCTGAAATAATATGGTAAAAGTACCCCTGTAATTTCGGGCGGCTAGCTCAGTTGGTTAGAGCACTTGCTCGACACGCAAGGGGTCGTTGGTTCGAATCCAATGCCGCCCAGAAAACAACCGGAGGGGACGTCCTTTCGGTTGTTTTTTTTTGCCTATTATTTGCGCATGTCTGTTTTTTTTACCATACTAGGATTATTTCCGGGGGATAAATGGTATTGATAATAGTTAATCTCGCACTATTGCTGACAGGCGGCATTTTCGTGATCAGGTATTCAGATCCGCTGGCTTTGATAATTCCTGTACTTTCTATAGTTTCCCTTCTGAAAATGATTATTCATCCATGGGATAATCGCAGGAATGATGGAGGATCAGAAAGAAATACTCTGGAACAGGAACTGTCCGAATTAAAGGACATGCTTTCCGCGGCGTCTGAAAAAATCCGTGTTCTGGAAATTGAACGTGCCCAGGACGAAGAAGGGAAACGGAAGAATAACAGTATCCTGGCATCCCTTGCAGAATCCATGCAGCTGCTGAATGCTGCAGCCCCCGTACTGGAAGCCCTGTCTGAACGGGTCATAGAGAAAGCGGAAACCTCGAACATGTCTGTATCCGACCGTATCTTTTCCATTGCCGAGCATTCAAAATCTCTGGGGAGCGAAATTCAGAAGGTCTTGACCGAGCTGATGGATGGAAGCGGCGGTCTGGAGCGAAGCATGGCCAGGCTTGAACATGAAACCGGCGGCTACAGGACGCTCATATCCGGTTTAAAGGAGATCAGCGGCAGCTATCTGAAGGATCTTGATCTTCTAAAACAGGCTGTACAGAACATCGGTTCATACACACAGGGACTGACGGACCTCGCCGACCAGACCAATCTGCTGTCCATAAACGCCTCCATAGAGGCGGCCCGCGCCGGAAGTGCCGGCGGGGGATTCAGAATTATTGCATCCGAGGTACAGGCCCTCGCCAGGCGATCCAAGACCATAGCGGACGAGATCAACAGTCAGATAGTAAGTGTGGCCGGTAATGTGGAAAACTCCTTTTCCCAGCAGGAGTCGATTCTCGCTGACAGTATTTCCCGTATCGAGCAGTCTCTGAGCAACCTTGACAAGCTGGTAGCAGAACTGCGGCCACAGCTCGAGAGTATTGGAGATACTGTGGAGGAATCAAGGAGAATTTCCACCGGTGTAACCGAGGATCTGAATCAAATCATTGTTTCCATGCAGTATCATGATATGATTCGTCAGATGCTTGAACACTGCAATTCCATACTGAACGAGGTGCGCTTAACCTGCAGCAATGAAACGCTTCTTTCCCGGTATGCCGAACAGAATGAGGATAGCATTAAAATGCGGATAAGAAACCTTGCATCGAAATATTTTACCGTGGATGATGAGTGGGAGGTCCTTGGTATTTCCGTTCGTGATACCTCCCAGCATGAAGAGCGGGAGATAATAAAAAAGGAGCATAAGCTCGAAGGGGATATTACCCTCTTTTAAGGGAGAGTAGGGAAATATGACAGTTTTATGCGTAGACGACAGTCCGACCATCAGAATGCTGGTTAAACGGGCTCTTGAGCCGGAGGGATATTCCATTGTCGAAGCGGAGAATGGCAGAATCGCTCTTGATGTTGCGGCTTCCCGAGCTGTTGATGCCTGCATAGTCGATGTAAATATGCCGGAACTGGATGGCTTTGGTTTTGTGGAACAGGTACGACAAAATCAGAATTACCGGGATACGCCAATTATTTTTCTTACTACCGAGAGTTCCCAGGAAAAAAAGAGCAGGGGTGCTGCCCTTGGGGTAAAGGGCTGGATTGTAAAACCCTTTGATCCTCCTTCCCTGGTAAAAGTCATGAATATACTGTTACCCCGCTAGGAGAAGATAGCGATGTCTCAACTTGATGACCTGATACACCGAATATCCGATTTTATTCCCGGCGACCTGGTGGAAGGAATCGAGATTGAGGAATCTTTCAAAGATCTCATCCAGGAGTACCCTGAAGACCAGGAGAAATCCGTCATGCTGAAGGCTCTCGTGGATGATTTTTCCTCGATCATACAGCAAACCTCCCCGGGCGACGAAAAGACAATAAAATCCGGTATTCTGAAGGGACTAAAAAAATTGCGGAATCCTGAAAAAAGCGGGCAAAAGGCTGGTACTGCCAGGAGTGATTCTCCAGAAGGAAAAGAAATCGAGGATCTTGACCTTTTGACTTCCTTTCTTTCAGAGGCCCGGGAGCACCTTGAGAGTATTGAAAAAAAGATATTGAGTCTTGAAAATCAGAATGATAACGATACGGTGAACGATATCTTCCGTTCCATGCATACCATAAAGGGGGTCTCCTCTTTTCTCGGCCTGACGGCTGTCAAGACTTTAAGTCATCATATGGAGACAGTACTCGATGGGGTGCGAAAGGGTTCTGTTGCCGCGAATACGGAAATGATCGACACCCTGCTCGAAGGGGTGGATCTTCTTACCCGTCTGGTTGATGATCTGGGGAAAAAGAGTGAACAGAAGATCAAGGCACCGCAAACGAGAATCTTTGAACTCGAGATGGATGTCGATCCCTACGTGGAAAAGCTGGTTGCCTTTTCCAGGGATATAAAAGCGGAAGAAGAAAAAACCGATACCGGGTCCTTCTCAACCGAGGAACTATTTACCCAGGAGATGGTGGAGAAGTATGTAGCCGAGTCCATGGATCTTCTGGATACTGCAGAAAAAGCGATTCTGGATCTGGAGGATAATTCCCATAAAGCCTCGCTGATTGATGAAGCCTTTCGTGCCGTACACACAATTAAGGGAAACGCCGGCTTTTTCTGGTACGGATACATTGAAAAGCTCTGTATGGATGTCGAGTCTGTTCTGGATATTATGCGCAAGGACCCCCGGGCTATTCGAAATACGGTAATCTCGTCTCTCCTGACCGCCATTGATGAAATACGTTTCGGCCTTCAGAGAATCCAGTCAGGAGAACTGAAGCCCGGTGCCTTCTCTGATGACGACAGGGCCGAGTACAGTGATGAGAGGCTGAGAAAGGGAGAGGCCAAACCCCTCGGACAGCTGCTGGTGGAAATGGGAGCTGTCTCCCGGGAAGCGGTGGAGGAAGCCCTGGATAAACAGGGTATGCGTCTGGGGGAGCTCTTGATCAGTGAGGGTATCACCGATTCGGACAGCATCGAGAAGGCCCTGAAACAGCAGGGACGAGCTCCGGAGGCCGCCGAAGACACCGGTTCGGGATACAGCTTCAAGCGAAAAGATATCCGTGTTGACACCGAAAGGCTGGATCGTCTTTTTGATCTCATGGGAGAGCTTATCACCGCAGAAGCCATGGTATTGCACAACCCGGATCTGCTCTCCCTTGATCTACCGGAGTTTCAGAAGGCCGGGACCTACCTATCCAAGATTACCAGGGAGATGCAGGAAATCACCATGTCCATCCGGATGATTCCCCTGGACGGGCTTTTCAGCAAGATGCGCCGTCTTGTACGGGACCTTTCCCGCAAGTTTTCCAAAGAGGTCAACTTCCATGTCAGCGGAGAAGAGACCGAGATGGATCGTAATGTTATGGAAGAAATCTCCGATCCTCTGGTCCACATAATTCGAAACGCCATTGACCATGGAATCGAGCCGGTGGATGTGCGCCGAAAAGCCGGTAAACCGGAGGCGGGAAATGTATACCTCGACGCTAAGTACGAAGGTAACGAAATATGGATAAGTATTCAGGATGACGGAGGCGGACTCAATACCGAGAAGATTCTCCAGAAATCCAGGGAGCGGGGAATAATCGGGGCGGATGTGGAACCGGGGGAGGACGAGATTTATCAGCTGATCTTCGAGCCGGGATTCTCTACTGCTCAACAGGTCTCGGAAATCTCCGGCCGCGGGGTCGGCATGGATGTCGTAAAACGAAACCTGGAAAAGCTCAGGGGAAAGATAGATATTCGAAGCGATGCCGGAAAAGGCACGGAATTTATTCTGCGGATTCCTCTGACCCTGGCGATTATAGACGGAGTTACTGCCAGGGTCGGGAACATGCTCTATTCGGTTCCTGTAAACGATGTAACATCCTTTCAAAAGGTGGAAGCTGGGCAGATAACCGAGACAAATCGTTCCCGTGAGGTATTCAGACTGCGGGACGATCTTATTCCTGTTGTTCGGCTTGCCGATTTTTTCAGGATTACGGGTGGGATCCGCCGGGTTGAGGATGGAATCCTCGTGGTTTCCCAGGCAGGAAGGCGCAGCGTCGCACTTCTTGTGGATGAAATTGTCGGATACCGTCAGCTTGTGGTTAAGGCCCTCCCGGACTACATGGGAGAAATGCGGGCCATTTCCGGTTGCAGTATAATGGGCGATGGCGAAGTAAGCCTGATTCTGGATATGGGGGCGATCGTCAATGAGGAACTCGATTGAGCGCTATGTACGGCCTTCTTGATATCAGCGAAAAAGAGTTTCAGGATATTTCCCGGCTTGTCCATGGTCGTTTTGGCATTAATCTAACGGATAAAAAAGTCACCCTGGTCAAGGGGCGCCTTAACAAGCTTATCCGGGAACGGGGATATACCTCCTTCAGCCAGTATTACAAGGCTGTTATGGAGGATACCACGGGGGCTGAACTCCTCGGGCTTGTGGATAAAATCTCAACCAACCATACCTATTTCTTCAGGGAGAATGATCATTTTCAGATACTCCGGGAAAGTATCCTTCCGGAAACCCTTGCGAGTATCCCCGGTGGAGATGTATGGGAGTTGAAAATATGGTGTGCAGGCTGTTCTTCCGGGGAGGAGGCCTATACTCTGGCCATCGAACTTCTGGATTTCTCCCGGGCTCTGGGCTCCAGCCTTGCCGGCAGAATAATTCTGGCCACCGATATTTCTCTCAGCGCTCTTGAAGCAGCAGCAAAAGGGGATTACGTTGCCGAACGGGTCCGGGGTGTTTCCCGGGAACATCTGTCCCGGTATTTTACCCTAACACCTGCCGGCACCTATCGGGTTAAAGAGAGCCTGCGGTCCCTGATTCTTTTCAAACGCCTGAACCTTATGCGGGAAAGTTTCCCTTTTAAGGGAAAGTTTCATATGATCTTCTGCAGGAACGTTATGATTTACTTTGATAAACCGACGAAGGATCGTCTGGTTGAACATTTTTCCGATCTGCTGTATCCCGGGGGACACCTTTTTATTGGTCATTCCGAGTCCCTGGGACGGGACCTGGCGACATTTGAATACAGGCAGCCGGCTCTATACAGAAAACGGGGGATATGATTCTTGGCAAAGATTAAAGTATTGATAATTGATGATTCCGCCCTTGCCCGGGAGCTCTTGAGCAAGGGCTTGTCCAGAGACCCGGCAATCGAAGTTATCGGAACAGCTCAGGATGTCTACGTAGCCAGGGACAAGATAGTCTATTTAAAACCTGATGTTCTGACCCTCGATGTGGAAATGCCGAAAATGGATGGCGTGGAATTCCTGCGCAAGCTGATGCCCCAGTATCCGCTGCCTGTTGTTATGGTGTCCGCCCTGACGGCTCCGGGGGCCCAGGTTACCCTGGAAGCCCTTGAACTTGGCGCAGTTGATTTTGTTCTCAAGCCCTCTTCGAGTTTTGGAAACCGACTGGATGAGATGTTTCAGGAACTTGCCCAGAAGATCAAGGTAGCGGCCTTTGTGGATGTTTCAAAATACAGGAATAACCGGATTGTACCGGCCAGTGAGAAACGCCGGCATCTGATAGGAGGAACCGACAAGATTATCGCCATCGGAGCCTCGACCGGCGGTACCGTGGCTCTGCGAAAAATCATCGAGGAGTTCCCTCCGAATATTCCTGCCACACTGATTGTCCAGCACATGCCGCCAAAGTTTACGAAAATGTTCGCTGATCGTTTGAATGATCATGCCAGGGTGAGTGTCGCGGAGGCAAAAAACGGGGATCGGCTGGTCGCCGGGCAGGTTCTCATTGCTCCGG
The DNA here is from genome assembly GCA_964554875.1 of uncultured Spirochaetaceae bacterium. Lineage (GTDB taxonomy): Bacteria > Spirochaetota > Spirochaetia > JC444 > Marispirochaetaceae > Marispirochaeta. Next base: position 8,169 of record CAZKQJ010000025.1, read on the forward strand.
GGGGATTCCATATGCGTCTCAAGCGCTCCGGCGGTGTATACACGGTACAATGCGCCGAAGGCCCTCCGGTGAATGGGCACTGCCCGTCTGTGGATGTACTTTTTGAGTCCGTTGCCGCAGAAGCTGGAGGAAATGCCCTGGGGGTAATACTCACCGGAATGGGCCGGGACGGTGCACGGGGGCTCCTCCAGATGCGAGAAAACGGCGCGAAAACGCTGGCTCAGGACGAGGCAAGTTCAGTTGTCTATGGCATGCCCAGGGAGGCCTTCGAAATGGGGGCTGTTGATTCCCTTACTCCTCTTTCCTCGATGACTGATGCCATTGTGCGTCAGTTGGAAGGAGCGAAGGTATAAGACTATGAGAACAGATGTCGGAATCGGTGATTTTCACGCCAGCGGGAATCCCGGCGAAATAATCAAAACCTATGCCCTTGGCTCCTGTGTGGCCGTTCTGATGTACGATAAAGTGCGCAGAATTGCGGGGATGATCCATGTCGCCCTCCCTGAATCCAGGTTGAACGAAGAAAAAGCTGAGACCCGTCCCGGTTACTTCGCTGACACGGGTATCCCCGCTCTCCTGAAGGCTTTCACTGCTGCCGGTGGGGACCAGCGGAAAGCGCAGATAAAGATAGCCGGTGGGGCATCCATTCTTGACGAAAACAGGACCTTTGATATAGGCCGGCGTAACGTGATCGCAATAAAACGAGCCTTATGGAAGTATGGTCTTGGCGTCATTGCCGAAGATGTGGGAGGAAAGATAAGTCGTACTGTTTCGATAGAAGTGGATACCGGTACTATTATGATTAATAATGCCAAAAACAGCTGGACAATCTGATTGTAAAGGAGTGTAATCAATATGGAGTTCAGTAGAATCCTGATAGTCGACGACTCTGCTACATCCAGAATGATAATCAAGCGCTGCTTCCAGATCGCCGGGTACGGAGATATTCAGTACCTCGAAGCCGAGGATGGACTGGCAGCTCTATCGTTACTGCAGAAGGAGCGGGTCGATCTTGTTGTAAGCGATATAAAGATGCCCAAAATGGACGGAACAACCCTTGTACGTAAGCTACGTCTGAACAAGGAGATTGGCACTATTCCCGTGGTTATTATTTCCAGTGTGGGGAACGAGGCCCTCGAGGAGCAGTTACGGGAATCCTCGGTCATAGCGATTATCAAGAAACCGGTTTCACCGGCTAAAATCCTCTCGTTTATGGAGGAGTGAATGTCTATAGAAGAGAAGCTTAAACAGAGCATGGATGAAGCGGTTATGCAGACCTTTGCGGAAATGGCATTTGTCGATGTGCTGCCCGCGGATATTCCGAAGATCGACCACAGCCAGATCATGATCATCGAGATAACCCGGCCACAGCGTGGGGTCATGTATCTGCTTATGCCCAGGGAGTGCAAGCAATGTGTTGTTGAGAATATTCACGGGGACTCATGGGAGAGTCTTTCGGTTGATCAGATTGATGACTGTCTGCTGGAGCTCCTGAACGTTCTGGGGGGCAATTTCCTCAGCAGATACTATGGAGAAGCGGTAAGCTACAGTGTGAGCTTTCCCCAGGTTGTTTTTGATGAGTCCGAGTTACCCGACCTTGAGAGTTTTTCGTATTATAGCTACGACGCTGAGGGGATTCCTTTTGCTGTCGCCCTGAAGATGGAAACTCAAGGAGATAGTGTGTGAAGATTTTGATTGTTGAAGATGATTTTGCCAGCCGGAAATTGATGCAGAAATACTTGAGCCCCTACGGTATCTGCGAAGTGGTTGTTGACGGGGAAGAGGCGGTACTCGCTTTCCGTGAATCCCTGGAAAACGATGATCCCTTTGACCTTATATGCCTGGATATAATGCTGCCGAAAAAGGATGGTCAACAGGTGCTCAAGTCGATTCGCAGCATGGAAGCTGCCCGCGGGATAGAAGGAAGTGCGGGGGTGAAGGTTATCATGACCACAGCCCTGGGGGATGCTGAGAATATCATGTCGGCCTTTCGGTCTCAATGCGAGGGATATCTTACCAAACCCGTTACCCGACAGCGACTGCTTGACGAGATCAGGGAGCTTGGACTGATGACGGAGGGTGAGTAAACTATCGCGAATTATGATCAAAGAATATCTTCCCAGAGAACACCCTTGCCGTCAGAAATGGGTCTGGCTGCAGTCCTGCCCAGTATCCGCTTCATGTATCGCGGATGCAGGCCTGGACTAAGCTCTTTTTCCGTGCGGAGAACGGCGATATTTGAGGTATCGAATCTATCGCCGGGACGAATTGCTGCCGTTGCGTGGATGGATCGGTTGCTGCGTCCGTAATTCTCTGTTTCCGAGGGCGCCAGTTTTTTCTTTCCGTCTCCGTAAACCTTTTCTACCCGTTCCCGGCCGTATTCCTGTACAAGGAAGGCATGAAGCTCTTCATGAGGTCGTCCGGACCAGTACCGAAGCGCCCGGCTCATGCGCTCGAACTCCTCCGGAGGCTGGGCTACCGGATCGTCCAGACCGCCGCCTAATCTGTCCAGGGTAAAATGTTTCTCGATACAGATTCCTCCGAAATACAGACTTGCCAGGGGGACCAGGAGGGGATCGAGGCTGTGGTCGGAGACGCCCACAGGAACACCGAACAGCGCTGAAAGGTGGGGCAGCAGGGAGAGATTGTACTCCTCCGCCGGTGCCGGATAGCTTGTAATGCAGTGGAGCAGGGCGGTCCTGTTTACCCTGAGTATATCAATGGCTTCTTCAATGTCCGCCAGCTTGCTGACCCCGGTGGATAGAATCACGCCAAGTCCGCTTTTTCCCAGAGTCTGAAGCAATGGAACATGATTCAGCTCTGGCGAGGCAATCTTGATGACTCCGCATTCGAGTTGCATGAGTTCTCTGAGGCTCCGTTCTCCGAAGGGGGTACAGAGAAATCCGATTCCCAGTGTTTCGGCATGACTCCTTGCAGCCTCCAGAAACGCGCTTCCCGTTTCCAGGGATCGGAAGACCTCATACAGAGGAGTGTCTCCCCCCGGAAGAGGAACCATCCCGGTTTCTGGATGAATTATCTCGTCGGCATAGACATGCTGCAACTTGACGCAATCCGCTCCGCTTTCCCTGGCTGCGTCGATAAGCTCAAGGGCTCTGCCAATACTGCCCTGATGGGATGTTCCGATCTCCGCAATAATCAGCGGACTTGATGATCCGGCATCGGGGCCCCATATTCTCCGGGAAATCGAGTTATCCACGTTGGTATTCGTCTATCATTCTGAATTTCAGGTCCCGCAGTGGGCGTGAGAGAGATATCTTGTATTCGTGGGGATTGATCTGTCGCAGAAAGGTCTCGTCCATGCGCCGCAGCTGGGTAAGGACCCTTTCGCGAACCTCCGTGAGGTCTTCAGGAAGATTGAGTCGTTTACCTCCCTCCATGACCGGAAGAAGCTGTGCCTCGGCGGAGTGGTATGAGCTGAACAGGGTATGTTTATAGTGCAGTGTCGGGTGGAAAAGTTCGATGGGACCTTGGGGTTTCGCTTCGTCAATTAATTGAATCACATCCCGTAAAGGAGTTCGCTCCCCGTCATAAAAACGGTACACCTGTTTTATCCCGGGGTTCGTCATCTTGGCCGGATTGTTGGAAACCTTCATGGTGGGGATGATTCTGCCGTTCTGGACGCGGGCTGATAGTTTATACACCCCGGAGACTGATGCGTCCGGATGTCCGGTGGCGAGCTGGGTTCCCACACCCCATACATCCACCGGGGCCTTCTCTGTCAGGAGCTGGGCTGCTATCTGTTCGTTCAGGTCCCCGGAGACTGCGATAAAGGCGTCTTCGAGTCCGGCTTCATCCAGTCGGGAGCGAACCTGCTTGCTCAGGTAAGAGAGGTCGCCGGAATCCAGGCGAACGCCAATCCGCTTTCCCTGTTTTTTCAGCCTTTTTCCGATGATAACGGCGTTCTCGATGCCCTGCTTCAGAGTGTCAAAGGTATCGATCAAGAGTATTGAACTGTCGGGATAGAGCTCCGAATAGCGCTCAAAGGATTCGAGTTCCGAATCAAAGGCCATAACCCAGGAATGGGCCATGGTGCCGCTCACGGGAATCCCGTACAGGCGGCCGGCAAGAGTGTTGGAGGTACCGCTTGCTCCGCCGATGTAGGCAGCCCGGGAGGCCAGAAGCGCTCCGTTGTATCCGTGGGCCCGGCGCATACCGAATTCCAGAATGCTGCCGAATTCGCTGGCCACAAGGACCCTGGCGGCCTTTGTGGCGATAAGGGTCTGGAAATTGACCACGTTCAGCAGCAAACTTTCTATGATCTGCGCCTCGATAAGCGGGGCCTCGACCCTGATAAGGGGTTCCTCGGGAAAAACCAGACTCCCTTCGCGAAAGGAGAGAACCGAACCGCTGAAGCGGAACTCCGAGAGATACTCAAGAAACTCTTCTCCGAAATAGCCCAGAGAACGCAGGTAGCTGATGTCTTCGCTGCTGAAGCGCAGATCCTCAAGATCATCCAGGAGGGGGTCGATCCCGGCGAAGACCGCGAAGCCGCCTCCGTAGGGCTGCCTGCGGAAAAACATGTCGAAGACCACCCGGGGATTGTGCCGGTTCAGCAGATATCCCTGGGCCATGGTAAGTTCATACAGGTCGGTAAACAGGGGAGAGATACTCATGCCGGATCTGCCGACTCAATCAGGCGGGCGCCGGCATTTTCCATTTCTTCAAGACGGGTTTTTACGTTCCCCGGAGGAAAATCAACCCCCCGAACGCAGTCGATTACCAGATCTACCCTGTAGCCGAGTTTGAGGGCGTCCATGACGGTAAAGTACACACAGTAATCCGTTGCCAGTCCGCAGACAGCCAGATCATTGATGCCTAGATTTTTCAGGTAACCGTCAAGACCCGTTGGGGTCAGGTGATCATTTTCGAAAAATCCGGAATAGGAATCCAGTTCAGGAGAGGTTCCCTTGCTGATTATAAGATCCAGATTGCGCTGATCCAGGTCGGGGTGAAACTCCGCCCCGGGCGTACCGGGAACACAATGGTCCGGCCATAGAACCTGTTCAATGTTCCCCAGTTTCAGGGTATCCTGGACCTTTTTGCCGGGATGCCTGGAGGCAAAGGAGATATGCTTCTCCGGGTGCCAGTCCCGGGTTGCCACGACCTTGTAAAATGATTGTGTCAGGGAGTTGACCGCAGGAACTATGGTATCCCCCTCATTAACCGCTAAAGCGCCCCCGGGACAGAAGTCGCGCTGCAGATCAACAATAACGAGTGCCTTTTTCATGATCTTACCTCCAGCTGCGTATATGCTAAGTATAACCACTAGAGGCCTTTATGTTAAACACCTTTTTCAGGTCTGATTAAAAGTCTCGACATGGACGCTGAATCCCGCTACTATTATTTTATATTCAGGATGCTGCCAAAGACTCAACCTGGAACAAAAAGAGTGGTTTTTGGCTCTTTCCTGATATAAATTTCCTGGTAGAAAGTTTGCAAGGAGGCTTTATGACTACTGTTGTGTGCGACGTAACAAAGAAAGCGATTCCCAATGCCCAGCGGGATGTTAACTATGTAACCATGCTGGACAAGACCCTTTCCATGCCGGCGGTGGAAGAGTTCGAGAAGAAGGTCCGGGAAAAGATGAGGAGCCATAAACAGTACTCTTTTACTGCATACAAAAAGGTGTACCGGGACGTCTTGAACCAGATGTGCAAATAGTCCCGGTCGGCAGTAATTCAGGCCGATTTATTTCGGCCTGATGCTTTCAAACCCCGTATAGGGTATCAGCGCCGAGGGTATGCGTACAGATCCGTCGGCCTGCTGGAAATTTTCCAGAATAGCAATAATCGCCCGGGATACGGCAATGGCTGTTCCGTTCAGCATGTGAACGTAGGCATTTTTTCCGTCCTCTCTGTAGCGTACTCCCAGCCTTCTGGATTGGTAATCTGTGCAATTTGATGTACTGGTAATCTCGCCCCAGTCTCCTGCATCTCCGCGGCCTGGCATCCAGGCTTCAAGGTCATATTTTCGATATGCAGGACTCCCTAAATCGCCGGTGCATGTGTCCACCACCCGGAAAGGTACCTCAAGACCTTTGAATATCTCCTCCTCGATTGCGAGCAGTTCCTGGTGAATCTCCTCCGACTGATCGGGTTTGCAGTAAACGAACATCTCAACTTTGGAAAACTGGTGGACCCTGTAGAGGCCCTTGGAAAACTGACCCGCCGCACCTGCCTCTCTGCGGAAGCAGTGGCTGAAGCCGGCCATCCTGAGGGGAAGCTTATCGCCCTCCAGAATCGAGTCGGAATGGTAGCCCCCCAGGGTAATCTCTGCGGTTCCAACCAGACAGGTTCCGGTCCCCTCGAGGGAATAGATATTGCTTTCCGATCCCCTGGGATTGAATCCTATTCCTTCCAGGATTTCTTCCTTCGCAATGTCGGGGGTTATTGTGGGGGTAAAGCCCTTTTTATGGAGGATGTCCATGGCATAGCGGATCAGGGCCAGTTCGAGGAATACCGCCTCGTTCTTCAGGTAGTAAAACTTGGTCCCGGATACCTTTGCTGCAGTGTCAAAATCTACCAGATCGAGCTCCTGGGCCAGTTGAACGTGGTCTTTTGCGGGAAAGTCAAAACTGCTGGGTTCTCCGAACCTGCGGATTTCCAGATTGTCCTTGTCTTCCTTTCCCACCGGAGCATCGGGATGGGCCATATTGGGGATTTTCTCGGAGGCTTCCTTGAGCTCTGCTGCGACAGTTTTGAGTCTCTCCTCTATCCCCGCAATATCCTCCTTGAGGCGTTTTCCCTCTTCCACAAGGGGGGCACGTTCTTCCGGGGGGAGTTTCCCCTTCATTTTTGCGGCATTTTCATTCCGCTGCCGTCGGAGATCGTCAACCTCGTTCAGAAGACGGTTCCGTTCCTCGTAGAGGGCAATAACCTTGTCGAGGTCGGCGTTCATAAAGCGGCTGGCAATATTCTGTCTAACCGCATCGGCGTTATCCCGGATAAATTTAAGATCGAGCATGTGTGTGTCCTTCGCTGATTATGTTCTATTATTCAAGTTCTCTGGCCCGCGACGCGGCCCTTCCAACGGCATCCATCACCGAGGCGGTAAAGCCGCCTTCTTCGAGAGCTGCGACTCCCTGTATGGTGGTTCCCCCGGGGCTGATAACCTTGCTTAACAGGCTGACCGGATGTTCGTCGCCCTCACGGACAAGGCCGACAGCACCTTCCAGAGTGCCAAGGGCAATTTCCAGGGATGTGGAGTAGGGAATACCTTCGCTGGTTCCTCCCAGTGCGAGGGCGTGGAGAAAAGCAAAGACATAGGCGATCCCCGATCCGCAGAGGCCGGTAAAGGCAGCCATGGAGGATTCAGGTAGTTCCACCGTATTTCCAGCGCAACCGGCAAGGTAGAGTGCCTCGCCGCGAAATTCCTGACTAACCTTGTCCCCGCAGCTCAAGGCCGTAAGAGCTTTGCCGACCTTGGCGGCGATGTTCGGCATGAAGCGAATTACCTGGTCTGTGGAAAGAAGTTCGGTAAAAAATGATATCGGAGTTCCTGCGGCAATGGATATGATCTTTTTGTTCCTGGTATAGGGAGCATAGTTCTCGAGGACCTTTCGCAGCAGCTGGGGTTTCAAGGCTATCAGAATGATTTCCGAGGCCTCACAGAACTCCTTTTCCGGGAGGTTTACCCTGGCTTTGCATTCCCCGACAGCAGATTCCGCCTTGACCGGATCGGGCTCCTGTATAAAAACAGTGGTTTCAGGGCTCTTTGTATGCAAACCGCTTGCCAGGGCTGAGCCCATGTTCCCGTAACCAATAAATCCAATCGATTTGATCACCAGCGCCTCCGAAAGATACCGTACCACGGACGGGAAAAATGTGTCTACTGAATAAGCGTGAGTCTTTTTGCCGCCTTAACTCCAGCTGAAACTCCGTGGAGTTCCTTCCAGCATGAGTCCCGGGAAATTGTTCTGACGCATGACTTCGAAGGCCGCAACGGCAACGGTATTGGCCAGATTCATCGACCTGGCTTCTTGCTTCATGGGTATTCTCACACAGCGTTCAGGGTATGCCCGCAGCAGTTCCTCCGGCAGCCCGGCGCTCTCCTTTCCGAATACCAGGGCACAGTCGGCGGAATAGCTGACCTCGGTGTACACCTTTGCTCCCTTGGTACTGAAAAAAAAGAGAAGCGTTTCAGGGTTCATTTTCAGGAAAGAGGAAAAACTTGGGTAGGTTACGTAATCAATCAGATGCCAGTAATCAAGGCCGGCACGCTTGACCATCTTTTCTTCCAGGGAAAAACCTAGGGGTTCTATAAGGTTGAGCTGTGCTCCCAGTACGGCACAGGTGCGGCCGATGTTCCCGGTATTCTGGGGTATTTCAGGTTCCACAAGTACAATCTTCACAGGGCTACCTCAGGGCATAGGTGATCAGTTTTCAGTATTTTGAGATCGACCAGAGATCCCGGGGAGGCAGATAAACTGATCGCTCCCTCATGGACTCTTCGGGATTGATGGGATAATAATAGGCGGAGTCCCGTACAATCTGGCCGGGGATCTCGTCCCAGTTTTCAAAGGATACCTCTTCGAAACCGGCATAGTACACATAACCCCAGGGGGCGAAATCCTCTTTCCGATATACTGTAATAAAATTGCAGGACAGCTCTCCTTCGTAATCCTCTTCAGCCCGTATGGCGAGAACCTTGACTTCACAGCCTACACGACGCAGAAGATCATAATAACACAGGGCGAACTCCAGGCAGTCGCCTTCGCCCTCTTCTATAAGCTCTTCCGGCAACAGAAACACTTCGTCCCTTTCGAATTGAACAAGGCCGTTGACCATACTGTGAAGGTTTCTGGAAAGATTACTATCGCTCTGCATAAGTCGAAGAACCAGTTCCTGCATCTGTCGTTTATTAACCTCATAGTCCCGGTAGTTATATGTTTCATGGGCAAGCTGGTTTTGGGCTTCCGTCAGGGCATAGCCAAGGCCGTCCAGAAGTCCCAGACCGTCGTGGATTCCCCACAGGGGCTGATTCCTGGAGGATACAAGAGCGGCGGCGAGGAGCGCCTCGGTAAAATCGACCATTCCCCGGGGATTCAGGATATCCATTGCCTGAAGCACGGTCACCGTATAATTGTTGGCATATTCCCCGCTGACTGTCTCTCGCCAGTAGACGTTTGAGTAATAATCGCTAATGACCCCGGCAAGACTTTCGTCGGGGGGATCAAAGCGGTAGACGTTTTCTATTTTCCAGAGCGGGAAAGCGATCCGGTAGGTCAGGGGACCGAGACGTTCAGCTTTCAGTCGCGGTGTTTCGCCGCTTCCGCCGTTCTTCGTCAGGGATTGGAGCTGTTCCACCACTTCTGCTTTTACCAGATAGGCAGTAGGCACCGGACTCTCCAGAGCAAGGGGTTCCCCACGTGCGAAATCAGTCAGATCAACAGACAGGATATTGCTGCGATCGGAGGATCGCCCCAGCTCGCCGGGATCGGCGCGGCGGTAGATTCTGACTGATCCTTCCTCCGCACTGAGGGAGGCCCCCATACACAGGGCTGTTATGAGAAACATGGAAGCCAGAGTTTTTGTCACGAAAGGCCCTCCATAATCGGTAATATACCGCTTATAAGAAAATAGATGCCGAAAGCGGCGATGATTCCGCCGCACAGACCGATCAGACCCCGGTACAGGCGGTCACTCAAAAGACGCTTGCCACGCCAGATAGTCAGGGAAACAGCCGTGTACCAGACCAGGTCTCCCAGAATATGACCGGTGAAAAAAACGGCCACCCCCGAAATCCCTGCTTCCTGGGCCCGTAAAAGAAGTCCGAGACCTATTGTTCCCCACCAGATTGTCCAGTAGGGATTGGAAACCGAAAGCAGTGCGCCGGTTCCAACCAGGGAGCGGTAATTATGCGCATCGGGGTCCTGTGTAAGGGAGAGTCCGGGCAGGCTTCGAAACATGCAGAATGCCATATAGAGCATGATGCCGGAGCCTGCCAGGGAAATAGTAACGAAGGTCCATGTTCCGGTCAAAAAGGGACCGAGGCCCAGAAAAATCAGGATAACAAGGACAAGTTCAAGGATACCGTGGCCGAGGATGAACAGTGGACCTGCTGAGGGGCCTCGCTGTGCCGCGGCGCCGATGGTGGCGCTTAGAAGAGGTCCCGGCATCATGGCGCCGGAAAAGGCAAGAAAAAAAGACCCTGCAAAAAGACTCAGGTACATACTTAGCTCACTATACTCAGCCGCCGCCGGGGCTTCAATACCTTCAGAATCCATGGACCGCATATCCCCAGGGCCAGGGGAAGCAGAAAAGCTATTGCCTGACTTACATCCTGGGAAGGCAGTCCAAATAATCTGCTGAAGCTCATGATCAGCGAGGCATCGATGCATATGAGCCAGGGGAGAAAGAGAAAGAAATCCCGTATTCGTATCTGATCTGTCTGATCGGGGTTTTCAATCCGGTATGGAACAAAGAGACTGATCCAGTGCAGGGGGTTGAGCAGAAGAAGATTCCAGTTTCCATGGGTAACCGCGTGATCGGTAAAAAAGGAGAGGAAGAAGAGGACGCTTCCCAGGAGCGCTCCGGATACGAGAATCAGACGGAAGAATATTTCCATAACCAATCCGGGCTTTCCCTGCAACTGTCTGCCGGCAATCAGAATCGCGGCGGTAAGTACCCCCGCGATCAGGGGCGCGGGCAGCGGGTTCCCGGGGACCGCCGGTATGCTCCGCTCATCTTCCGGACGGTAGACTATCCTGTCCGAGACCACGACGGGCTGTTCCGCCCCCCGGCTGTCGAAGAAGCTGATCTCCTCCAAATACCCGGGAATCTCGGCGGGGAGAAACATGGCCTCCCAGCCGCTGATCTTCTGATCGATATTGCCGCTCATCAGAAACATCAGGAGCCATTCGACAAGTTTGTTGTGTCCGGTAAAACGGCGAGTCTGCAAACGCAGAGTCATGGCGGCATCTCTGGATGAAACCTTCCGGAGTTCTCCGTCACAGGCCTCATCCAGGAGGTCCCGGATACGGGTCGCACAGTTGTCCCGATAGTACTCGTACAGATACTCCCGGTTCTCCGGCAATACCCGCTGTTCGAGTTCCCGGACAAGTCTGAGCTTGTTTCCCGGCGGAAAGCGGAGAGTCTGTATGCGGATTCGGCGGTCCTCACGTATTGTACGCCGTATGTTCGCCTCTCCGGAGCTGCGGTGGCTCATGTACCAGAGCCTGCCGAGGATGAAGTTGGATAGGAAGTTTTCCGTTTCAAAGGAAAAAACCCCGAAGTCATAGAGGTAATCCGTACCCTGGGAATGGTCCTCCACCAGCAGCGCAATGTGTCCCCACCAGAGGTAGACCTCGCTGCCCGGGCCGGTGGTGACCAGGGATACGGTTAAATCCTCTTCCGACTCAGCCTGGAGAAAGACACCTGCCCCGAAAAGGACAATCAGGATAGTCAAAGGGGCGATTCTATTCATGCTTCGGCTCCCGCCCATTCAGAACCGAGAGGATGTACTCGAAGGTCATACTCTTGAGAGGCTCAATCTCTTTCAGGAGTTCGTGGCGTCCACCGGGAATGTTGAATATTCGTACACCCTCGAGCTGGTCTGCGTAAAACTTAAGGTTGTAACTGTAGTCCACGACCTTGTCCTGGTCCCCCTGGATGATACTCAGATCCATGGCCGGTAGTCTGGTCTCTTCTATTTTGCTGTTCCAGGAAAAAAGGGCCCTGACCCAGCTGGGCTGAATGGCGTCGTGCTGCAGGGGATCGCGATTTTCCTGAAAATCGAGATACTCCAGGTCGGAGCTTGTTTTCTGATACATTCGCGGCAAGGTCTTGATAAGGGGATTGAAAATGGCAAAACCGAACTGGGAGAGTCCGTACATGGTGGACCGGACCAGGGGGGCCACAAAGATGTAGTCCCGGATCGACTCTCCACGGTTCAATCTATATTCCAGCAGGGCGGCGCATCCCATGGAGTGACCGACTGCGGCAAAGGGGCGCGGCGCTGTTGGGGTAATAGCGCGTGACAGTGCGGCGACGGCGGCACCGTAATCAGCAAAATCATCGATGTGGGTGGGTATTCCGCTGGAAAGACCATGACCGGGAAGATCGATCCCTGCGACTCCCCATCCGTTCTCAAGAAGCAGGGGAATCAGGTCCTGGAAAAAACCGAAGTGAGAGAGAAACCCGTGGACCAGCAGCACTGTTCCCTTCGATTCTCCTTCCGGAAGACTCAGGTGGGCTGCGCAGTGGTAATCACCGACATCGATATAGCCGAACCAGTATTTGTCCCGGTTAAACGACAGACTGTAGTAATCCAGATATTTTTCAAGAGACGGGGAAATCTCCTGTTGCCTGGAAAAAGCCGGCCTGCTTTTTCGCAGCCCCAGGAACCCTGCCGTGTCACGGGATTTTTGCTGACCCATCGAAGCGCAGCCTCCAAACAGGATAATGGGATAGAAGGTGAGAATCAGAGCCATCAGGACCGCAGGAAAACCCGTACTCCTTTTCACAGGGGGTATTGTAGATATGAAGCGGAAGAGCATCAAGATCAACAGCTTTACAGATTCCGCTTTTCCTTGACAAGCTAATAAAGCGGCTTTAGCCTGAAAACAGATAAAATGGAGGAACCAGCTCATGAGCAGAGACTACATCGGAGCAATAGACCAGGGAACCACCAGCAGCCGCTTTATCCTGTTTGACAAACACGGCAAGGAGGTCGCCTCCAGCCAGAAGGAGCACAGCCAGATATACCCCCGACCAGGCTGGGTGGAGCATGATCCGGAGGAAATATGGGCCCGTACCGATGAGGTTATCCGGGATACCCTGGTTAAAAGTCGTATCAGTGGTTCACAAATTGCCGCAGTGGGAATAACCAATCAGCGGGAAACCAGCCTCTTCTGGGATGCGGAGACCGGTAAACCACTTAACAATGCCATAGTCTGGCAGGACACCCGTACCGCACAGATCGTAGAATCCAAACACGACCAGCATCCTTTTTTGACGAAGAAAACCGGACTTCCTCCGGCGACCTACTTTTCCGCACCGAAGCTCGTCTGGATGAGGGACAATGTGGCTTCGGTTGCCTCTGCGCTTTCCCGCGGGACCGCCCGTTTCGGTACCATCGATTCATGGCTGGTATGGAAGCTCACCGGCGGAGAGGCCCATGTTACGGACCTTACCAACGCGAGCCGGACAATGCTGATGGACATTCAGAGCTGTACCTGGGACAGGGAACTCCTCTCCCTCTGGGGGCTTCCGGAAGAGATCCTGCCGGAGATCCGATCCTCCATTGCCGCCGAACCTTACGGTACTACCAAAGCCGACGGACCCTTCGGGGCGGAAATCCCCATCGGGGGTATTCTGGGGGACCAGCAGGCGGCGCTTTTCGGTCAGGCCTGTTTTGCGAAGGGAAGTTCGAAGAACACCTACGGCACCGGCTGTTTTCTGCTTCTGAATACGGCGGACGAACTGATCCGCTCCAGCCGCGGGCTTCTTTCCACTGTTGCCTACCGCTGGAAGGATGAACCGGTGCAGTATGCCCTGGAGGGCTCGGTTGCTGTTACCGGATCCCTTGTGCAGTGGCTGCGGGACAACCTGGGCATTATAAAGAACAGCGCCGAAGTGGAGGATCTTGCCCGCAGTGTTGACGACAGCGGCGGGGTCTACTTTGTACCGGCTTTTTCCGGGCTTTTTGCCCCTCACTGGCGCTCAGACGCCCGGGGAATTGTCGCAGGTCTTACGGGCTACGCCCGGAGCGGACATCTTGCCCGGGCTGTCCTGGAGGCGACGGCCTTCCAGACCCGGGAAATGATGGAAGCCATGGAAGGGGATTCGGGAATAAAGATCGGCTCACTTAGGGTGGACGGGGGTATGGTCCGCAACGAGCTTTTGATGCAGTTCCAGGCTGACATTCTGGGGCGCCCGGTTATTCGGCCGGAGATTACCGAAACCACCGCCCTGGGGGCGGCCTACGCCGCTGGGCTCTCCGTCGCTTTCTGGAGTTCCCGGGAGGAGATCGGCAGGCACTGGAGAGAGGACAAACGCTGGCTTCCTGCAATGAATACAGCGGAACGGGAGGAGCGCTTCCGTTTCTGGAAAAAAGCCGTGGAGCGGAGCAAGGGCTGGCTGGATTAATCCCTCCGCCCACCGTATGTCCGGTATATGCCGTTGATCGAAGCGGGTTCCCGTGATAAGCTTGCTCCGCCTATGAACATAAGAATCAGAGAGGGCTTGTATGCGTAAGAGCCGGAGTATTTTTTCTGCTGCAGTTTTTCTGGCCCTGTTTTTTTTCATTTTTTCTTTTGATGTGAATGCCGAGAAGGGCGGGTATGTTGAGCGGGGAGTCCCGGCAGGAGATTCAGGCTGGTACACCCTTGTCCGGGAAGGGGGGCTCAATTTCTATAATTCCCTTACCGGCGATACGAGCCCTCTTAACCGGGAGCTTCCCCGCCGGGTTGTCTATCCTTTTACCGACGACAAGCCGAAGGACCTCAGTGCTGTGAACATTGACCCTGCGGACCCCCGGCGGCTGGCGGTAACTACCAACGCCAGGCTCTTTGTATCGGATGACAGGGGCCGTTCCTTCAGGGAAATTCCCCTGGGAGATCCCGTTGCCTCCACCAATTACCTTACCTCCGTTGCCCGTGGACCGGGGGAGCTGATCTACCTGGGGACATCCTTCAACGGTTTTTTTAAAAGTATCGACGGGGGAAAGTCCTGGAAAAAGCTCTCTGAATCCATTCCGGAAATTTATCGGGGAGCCGGTTTTTATGAAGAGATAAGCGGAATTGCCGTGGGTAAAGAGGGTCGTATGGCAATCGGGACGAGCTTCAGTTCCCGGATTTATCTTGCCGGCAGTGATTCAGGTCCCTGGGAGAGCGTTCGCTTCCCCTATACCGATGAAATAAAGGGTCTCTGGTTTTCCGCCCCCGCCGGATTCAGGAACGGCGAATCCGGCTCTGAAAAGCAGATGCTGCATGTCTGGGGGTCAAAAGCCATCTACTTCTACAATGCCGGAATGTGGACCAAAATCCCTCTTCCGGTGGAAAACATCCTGCCGGAAAGGGACCCTGCGGCGGATGCCCGCCGGAAAACTGCGTCTGACAAGTACGGCATCTACATTAATCCTGCCAATGCCTCGGGGGACAAGCTGGTCGCCCTGCTGGATTTTCTCATCCAGAACGGAATGAACTCCGTAACCGTGGATGTAAAGGATGACTTTGGATGGGTAAGTTACGATTCCAGGTTGAAGGTTGTAAAAGATGCGGGGGCCCTGAGGCCTCGTTTCAAACTGGATGAACTGATAGAGGCCTGCCACTCCCGGGGTGTTTATGTGGTCGGGCGCATGGTGGTCTTCAAGGATAAACGCTTCTACGACTACAGGGATAACCGCTACGCTGTCTGGGACTCCGCCCGGGATGCTCCCTGGGGCCATTTTGTCCCTGAGAAAAACGATGAAGATGAGACTGTCTATCGACAGAGGGAGTTCTGGGTCGACCCCTTCAGTCAGGATGTCTGGGAATACAACCTGGCCATAGCTGAGGAACTTCAGGCCAGGGGGGTAGACGAGATCCAGTTCGATTATATCCGATTCCCCTCGGACGGAGACCTATCCACAGCCCGGTATCGCCACCGGCATGACGGCATGAGCCGCATAGAAGCTCTTGAATCCTTCCTGATCATGGTCCGCGAAAAGATCAGCGTTCCGATCAGTACAGACCTGTACGGGTTTAACTCCTGGTACCGTATGGGCAACTGGATTGGACAGAACATAGAGCTTGTTTCCCACTATGTGGATGTTATCTGCCCCATGTATTATCCCTCCCATTTTCCCAGGAATTTCATGAAAGAGCTCCCCTATCTGGACCGGGCGGAGCGAATCTATCAGGAAGGATCAACCCGTTCCGCCAGGATTGCCGACGGCAGGAGCATTATCCGTCCCTATGTACAGGCTTTTCTGCTTCCCTTCGAGTACTACATGGAGGAGCCGGAATACGTGGAGTACCTGGAGCGTCAGCTCAGAGGAACAAAGAATTCCCCCGCCTCTGGTTTTACCCTGTGGAACAATACCAACCGCTACTACATGGTAACGCGGCCGCTCTATTCTTTTCTGAATCCGGAGGGGAAGGCTGTTCTTGGAAACAGGGAGCAGGGAGAGGTGCCGGAGATTCTGGAATAGATCAGTTCCGTTTTTTTGAACGCAGAAGCCGGGCCTTTACCAGGGCATCTTCGGTGTGCCTGTCCCTGATCATCACCACTGCCTCTTCCACCCGTTTCTTTCGGTTCTGGGGATCCTCGAAGAGGTCCCCCTGCCTGGCGGATGTTCCGGGTTCGATGTTGGAGATTCCTACGCCGATAAGGCGTACCTCTCGCCCCCTGGACCAGCGCTTGGAGAAAAGCTTAAGTACCTCGCTGTAGAGCTCTTCTGCTGAAACAACGGGGGAGGCGAGGGTCGTCTGGGCCGTGGTGGTGGAAAAGTCAGCAAAGCGCAGTTTAAGGACCACCGTTTTGCCTATAAAGCCCTCCCGCATCATTCTGAACATTACCTGGTGACACAAATCAAGCAGGCCGGCCTTTAAACCCTCCTCGTCGGCAGTATCTCTCCCGAAGGTTGTTTCGGTGCTCAGGGAGCGGGATTTCGGTTCCTGTGAGAAGATGCCCGGGTCCCTGCCGTGTACGGCATCCCACAGGAATTCCGCGGCGCCGGTTCCCATCTGACGTTTGAGGATCCCCAGGGGGTACGTCCGCAGAGAGGGAATGTCGCGTATGTTGAGTTCTTCCAGTCTCTTGCGCCCCTTGGCACCCAGACCCCAGAGATCCTTCAAAGGAAGCTGATCGAGAAAGGCTTCCTCCTCTCCTTTGACGACCTGGTACAGCCCGTCGGGCTTTCGAAAATCGCTGGCCAGCTTTGCAAGGTACTTGTTCCAGGCTATGCCGACGGAAACGCTGAGCCCGGTCTGCCGGCGTACCTCCGCCTTGAGTTTCTCCGCAGCCTGAATCGGGGTGCCGTAAAGACGTCGTGTACCACTCATATCAAGAAATGCTTCATCTACGGAAATCTGCTGGACGATGGGAGAAAAGCCTGCGAAGATATCCATTATTCGCAGCGAGATTTCATGATAGCGCTCCATTCGGGGACGCAGATACACGCCGTCGGGACAGCGTCGATAGGCTTCCGAAATTGGCATGGCGGAACGTACGCCAAAACGTCGGGCAGCGTAGGAGCAGGCCGAGACGACTCCCCGGTGTCCCGGAAGGGCTCCGATAATTACCGGTTTATCCTTCAGTTCCGGATTATCATGCTCCTCCACCGAGGCGTAGAAGGCATCGAGATCGACGTGAAATATAACCGGTTCCATACAGCCTGTCTGTGTCTATAACCCCCGGGAATAGCTCATTATCAGAGCCTCCAGGACAGAACGTATCTGCTGGTTCTCCTCCCGTTTCAGTCTCCGGTTGATAAGAGGTTCCAGAATGTCCGGGTCTCCCTCTTCCAGGAAAGGAATAAGGAGCTCGTTGACGTCTTCATCCGCAGTCAGATCAAAAAGTACCTCCCAGGCGTCGTCGCTGTTGCTTTTTACCAGGGAATAGACGATGTCCCGTTTAATCTCCCTGCCGGGATCCTCTTCAAGAAGAGAGCGTGCCGCGGCGCCGGTCTCGTCGGAGGAGATATCTCCCAGAGCCTGGAGGGCTGCAATCCGCACCGGAACAGAGGTTCCGCCGTTTCCCGCGGCTATCTCCGCAAGGGTGTTTTCCACCCCGGGAGAGGCAGCTCCGATACTATGCAGGGCTTTTACCGCTTCCTCCCGGAGGCTCTGGTCCTTTTCTCCCCGGGCGACGAGAAAGAGGACTGAACGGACCTCATCGTTAACAGTCCCCAGGGCACCCAGACCGCGCAGGGCATACAGGCGCAGTACTGAGTATTTTTCTCCCCGCATTTTAGCCACAGTCGAGAAGGTCTGCCACAGCAGCATACTGGGGTGATCCTCACCTGCTTTGACCAGTGCCCGGAGGGCATTGATCCGCACCTCCAGGGGTTCGGTCTCGCTGGTAACGAGCTTCTGCAAGGCGGTCTGGACCCGGAGGTTTCCGGAGATTCCGATGCGGTAGAGACCCCATGACGCATTCTTGCGTACCTGGGGCGAGGACGAGGTCAACAAGCTGAAGAAGGTATTCACCCCCGAGGGGTCGGCGAGCTCTGCGAGCAGGGACGATGCCTCTTTCAAATAGGTTTCGTTTTTCGAGGCGGCAAGTCCCCGGGCAAGGGTGCTGGCAACCGCCTGGGCATTCCGGGAATAAAGAACTTTCAGTGCTTCTCTGGCGCTCTCCCGAATTCCCCGCTCAGGATCTCCCAGATATTCCTGGATATTCACTGCCCCCCTGACCCCGTCGGGATGCTGTCCCAGGGCTTTGATGACCTCGCGGGTCATGTCGGGACCGAGTTTTCCATCCCGCAGAATTCCAACCATTGTCGGGACTGTGGAGGGATGATTGATACGGTGAGCGGACCGTACCGCCGTCAGTACCACATTTGAGTCCCGATCGCTCTTCATGGCATTGAGAACCTGAACCGAGGATGCCTGATCGGCGTAGAAGGAGAGACCCCGGATGGCAATGGTCCTGAACGTGGGATCAGAATTTTCCAGATACTCCGTCAACAGGGTGGAAATCCGCCGGTCGGCGTATCCACCGGCAGCCATGTCGCTGAGACTCCCCAAAATTTCCTGCTCCTTTTCGGCGCTGATTTCAGGCGTCTCCCTGGCAAGAATATCAAGCAGGGTATCGGCGCTCTCTTTTCCGCCGATTTTTCCCAGAGCCCGGATACACTCAAGGGCTTCGGCGTTTCCGGTCTCTTCTCTTTTCAGCCGTTCAAGAAGTATCTGCTGTGCGTCCGGGGTCCCGATGTTTCCCAGGGCCCGGATTACCTCCCGGGAAAAGGTGTTTCCCTTCAGCAGGTCAATCAGATAGGGAACGGCGTTATCGGATTTCAGTTTTCCCAGGGTCAGGATTGCAATGCGGGACCGATCAGGATTGTCCGTCCTCTGCGGCATGGTGGCGTTTATCAGGGTGCTTTCAAAAATAGCCCAATCCTCGGGCAAAAGGTTTTCAGGCAATGGATAACCCCTGTCCAGCAGGGTAAAGAGTTCATCCCTGGCGTCGACGAAATCGGATTCCGCCTGCCGCCACTCCTTCTGATAGGCCAGGTTCAGCCGGGATATGAGGTCTTCCATAGTCGCCAGGGCCTTGCGCCTGGCGGAAGGAGAGAGGTATAGTCCCTCATCTCCCATGGCTTCCCGCTCCCTGATAAGGGCGCTGATTCGGGTTCGATAGTTTATTGTAAGAATTTCCGGAATTGCGCCCTGGGGATCATCAAGGGCGTCCCGTACAGAGCTAAGCTTTTCAAGAGGGAGATAGCGGTAATTCTCAATCAGAAAATCGAAAATCTCCTGAACCTGAAGAATTCCATCCCTCAGTCGGGATTCCGGAACCAGCTCATCCATGTCTTCCAGGCGGTCCAGGCTTCCGTTCTGGTTCAAATCGATATAACCTTCCCTCAATTCCGGGAAAATAGTACCAAGCCGGGCCCCCAGGGTATTGTCAACTATTCGGGGAGCTGCAAAAGCCTCCTGAAAGCTCAGAACAAAGGTAAGAATAAAGATTACAGGGAGTATCTTCAGGGTATTTCTCATAGGCTCAATCCTAATTCAGAGATTACGGGGGTGTCAATTCAAATAAATTTATATCCTCCGAGTATTCCCGGGTGTGATGAACAGTATAATCCTTCCCCAGGACTTTGCGGTCTTCAAAGGGGCCGGAAAAAAGCGCCCGTATGCGCATGGTCTGAACAGTCCCCGCGAGAAATATTGTGTCCAGCTCCAGGGGGATCGGCGGGTTCCGTCCAATATGAATACGAGCCCGTGTTCCATCCTCCGAAAGGGTATATGGATACTGTATGTCGTAGATCAGGAATTCCTCTGTTCCATGGAAGCTGATGTCAAGACTGTCCGGCGGGTTTTTACTGGTAAGGGAGATCATGAACCTGTCCCGGTCCAGGAATCGCTCCAGATGTATTGAAGTTGTGATAAGGGGAGTGTTGTAGCTGCTCTCAAAGACAGCCTGCCGGGCATTGAATACCAGATCCTGACTACCGTCTTCATCGAAGAGAAGCAGAGACCCGACAGGTGCCGGGCTGGAAACGGTGGTTTTTCTCAGCATGCTATCGGCGGAAATCTTTTCTTCCACCAGAACAGGCTGTGATCTGGGGCCGGAGTAGGGATCGAAACCCAGGACATAGAGAAAGCTTATGAAACTTATTGAAAGAGCGATGATTCCAGCGTTAATAAGGATCCTTTTCTGCGTATTCATGGAAGGATGACGAAAGAGAAAATCCAGGCGAATAAGCATTAAAAGATAGGGTAATATCAGCAGGGATAAAAACAGATTTCCCCAGAGGGGAGAGAGAAGCAGGTACTCAATTACCGTAACAGCCTGTTCACTTAAAACATTATAGAAAACCAGTACCGCCGGAACAATTGAGAGAACAAGCATCAGGGTTTTCATGAGCCTCGACGGAACGATGCTGAACAGAAAGGAAAACCCGAAAGCCCACAACAAGGGTACGGTCATGGATATATCCAGGCTGGTGAGTATGGCTATAGAGATCATGAAAAAGAGCAGGGCTGAAGATGTATAAAACGAGGAGCTGTGGGAGAAAGGCAGCCGGCGAAGGAGCCCGAAGAAGAGGAAGAAAAGAACCATGGCCACACCGTTTTTTATCAGGAAGGCCGTAAAGGGAGTGTAGCGCCAGATTGTGGGGAAGTCTCGTACCACAAGAAGTCCCTTCAGCGCGTAGGTCCCTATGAGAAGAAAGAGGAAAATCAGCGACAACAGAACAGGGATTGCCCATAGATTGCGACGGATTGTCCGCATGTAACGCAGAAACCTGCGGGTCCGGAAGAAGGGATATCCAAGGGGCAGAATCAATACCCCCAGCAGAAAGCTTATATACACCCCTTCGCCAATGGAGACCGGGACGCCAAAGATAGTGTAATAGAGATAATGCCGGTCCCACTCTTCCACAAATCCCTTGGAATTCTCATCCAGAAACATAAAGAAAAAAGAAAAGAAACTGGTAATCCAGCGTACAGTATTTTTAGCCTCCGGTGCTGCTTCTCCCCGGAGGGTAATGCCGGGGTATCCGGCCTGCAGAAAAGGATTGATTCGTGTCGGACTGTGCCACATTCCCAGACGGTGAATCTGGTTCTCGTTGTTTTGAAAACGGTAGGAGAGACCGGATGCCTCCAGGGATGAAATGGTTCTCGTGACATACCAGTAGGGAGCGACTATACCTTCTCCTCCCGTCTGGACCAGGATTTCATCGGGAATACCCTGCAGGTCAAGATAGAGGAAAGTCTGAGGTTCTTCCGGGAAAAAATCAGATAGAAAATTTTCGGCCCCAAGCTGAAGGTTTTCTTCTCCGCTGAACTCGGCACCCAGAAAAAGAATTCGCAAGCCTATGGGAAGCTCCCTGTGATAAAATTCCTTTGCCAAAGCAAGTCCCAGGGCAATGTTGATTGCGCCATCAGCCTCGGGCCTGCTGTCGCGGGGATGGTCCACGGGGACCACGATGTTCAGGGTGTCCTGTTTTTCTCCCGAAATCTCAACCATCAGAGAAGAGGAAAAGGAATGGGCGTGACGCAGCTTTGTCAGGGGATTCCGGCTATAATCGATTCTGTTATCTTCAAGAACCGACTCAATATGGAAAAATGCAGTATTTTCACCTTTGGCCCCTTCCAGTCTTGGGTAGAGGCTGTTAAAATAGGTGAGATCGTTGAGGATATCCCCCATGGGGGTTCGAATTATACTTTGACCTGGTAAGGTGTATGCCAGTAACAAGAGAAAAACGATCGTTGAAAGAGAACGTTTCATCTGCGCTGTAGCATACGGAAAATTGTTTTCAATGGTCAAGAGAGAGAGGATCCGATATGACCCTGCTTCCCCATATAGAACACCGTGTTACAATCAGGAATTTTACCCTGGATCCGGTGAATCAAGAAAGTCTTGACTCAATTCTTGAAGCCGCCAGACTTGCCCCTTCCGCGAAAAACCGCCAGCCCTGGCGATTTATCGTTATACAGGACAGCCGGGTCCTCAAACAGATTCAGGATGCGGCTTACAATGAACCCCATGTTTCCTCTGCTCCCGTTCTGATCGCGGCCTGTACGACCAACGTCGATTACCGCATGCCCAATGGACAAACCTCCTATCCCATCGACATAGCAACGGCAGTAGCGTTTATGATTATCCAGGCGGAGGAAGAGAAACTTGGAAGTTCCATAGTGACTACCTTCGACGAGACCCTGGTCAAGGAGATACTTTCGGTTCCTCATTCCATGCGGGTGGTTATGCTTCTTGCCCTGGGACATCCGGAAAATCGTCCCTTACGCCCGCCCCGAAGATCAGCGGATCAGATTATCTCCTATAACCACTGGTAGGGACTACTCTGTGCCGGTCATGTTCAGAATGGAGTAGACACAGTGTTTTCTCTTTTCAAAGCGTTCCTTTCCAAGTTCAATCATTTCCCGGATCAGCTCTGAATAGGAGAGGCCTCCGGCTTCGCACATGCGGGGGAACATACTGATGCTGGTAAACCCGGGTATCGTGTTAATCTCGTTCAGGAATATAGCCCCGCTGTCATTATCCAGAAAAAAGTCGACCCTTGCCATGCCTTCAACCCCTGCGGCCCTGTAAGCCGTTTCCGCAACCCGGCGAACTTCGGCGGCGGTGGACTCGTTCAGGTCGGCAGGGAGCAGCAGGGCGGCCCCGTCCGGATCTATATACTTTGCCTCATAGTCGTAAAAGCTGTGGCTGGGTAGAATCTCCCCCGGCGGAAAGCTGCGGGTATGAAAATTGCCGATTACCGAACATTCGATTTCCCTGCCGTTGACTGCGGGCTCTGCCAGGGCGGCTGTATCAAAGCGAAGGGCCTCCTCGAGGGCGGCGTTCAGGGCATCCCAGTCCTCTATTCGGGAAACTCCTACGGAAGATCCGGCCCGTACAGGTTTAATAAAAAGGGGTGGGGTAAAGCTGTTCTGAAGCTGTTTCTGTTTCTCCGGCCAAAGTTCGGCTGAGGAGTATTCATCTCCCTCAATCCGGATAAAAGGGACAACCGGAAGTCCCCGGGCGGCCCATATCTCCTTGGCAGATCCCTTGTCCATGGAGAGTGAGCTTCCCATAACCCCGGCACCTACATAGGGCAGATTGCAGATTTCCAGAAGACCCTGGACGGTTCCATCCTCTCCGTTTGTACCGTGAAGAACCGGGAATACAGCATCAATATTCAGAAGTTTTCCTTTACAGGAGAGACCGACTCCTGGAATTGCTGAAACCAGGGCTTCCTCATTCGCCGCAAGGGGCAGGATTTCAGTCTCCCGGGGTATTCCAGTTTTCGGCTGCAGGAACCAGCGGCCATCCCTTCCGATTCCGATTAAAAGAGGAGAGTAGATACTGCGGTCTATATGATGGTACACCGAACAGGCGGACCTGAGGGAAACCTCGTGTTCTCCGGATTTACCGCCGTACAGAATAGCAATAACCTCTTTTTTCGACATTCCAAGAACCTCCTGCTGTGTGGGGAAAAGTAAAATAAAAGCAGCCTGTCACTATGCCCCGTGAATAAATCCTACCACGGAAGAGAAAGCCGGGTAAACACGGCCTCAGCCCTTGCGTTCTTTACCAGGATTCCAGCGAAAGGTGAGCATATCCACCCGGCCCTCGGCTGCGGGGACTCCTTCAGCCTCCAGGAGGGAAATCTGCTCCTCCCTGCCTTCACCTGATTTTAGGGCTATTTGCCCGTCCACCCTGAGAACCCTGTGCCAGGGCAGGTTGTATTTTCGGCTGGATGAACGCAGTATCCATACAACCCCCCGGGCGCCCCGTGGCTTCCCCGCCATTACGGCAATCTGTCCGTAGCTCGCGACCTTTCCCGGGGGGATGGCCCGGACCAGATCGATGACGGAGGCGCTGAAACTCATGTATATCCCAAACCTGCGAGGGCGTCGATAAGGGTCTGCTCTTCGTCCCAGGGGCGGGGGCCGTCGGCATAGATGATGGAACCCTCGTGTCCTTTCCCCAGGCAGACCAGCAGGTCGCCCGGTTTCGCCATGGCGCAGGCTCGAAAGATCGCCTCTTTTCTGTCGGGGACGAGAAAGAGGTCCGTCCCTTGAGTTTTTCCCTCGCAGCCCGCGGCGATCTCTTCCAGGATGGAAAGCGGGTTCTCTCCCCGTGGGTCCTCGTCACAGAGAAATACCAGGTCGCTGTAACGTGAGGCGATGCGTCCCTGAATAGGCCGCTTTTCCCGGTCCCGTTCGCCGGCGGAACCGAAAAGGCTGATCAGCCGTCCCCGGCAGCGCTCCCTGAGCAGGGGAAGGAGCTTTTCAAAGGCCCCGGGACTGTGGGCGTAGTCCACCAGGGCCGTAAAAGGCTGGCCCCTGCGGACCGCCTGCATTCTTCCCCGGACAGCCTGAAGCTCAGGAAGGAGGGGAATGAGCACTTCAAGGGGTTTTTTCAGCATCTCTTTTGCCGCGATCAGGGCTGCCAGGGCATTGTCCACGTTGAAGAGTCCCTGGAGCCTGAGAAAACAGGGCCAGTTCTGCTTCTGATGGAGCAGTGTAAAGCGGATACCCTCTTCGTCTTCCCGAATATCCACGGCCCTGTAGTCGGCCTCGGGGCTATTGCTTCCGTAAAGCAGAATCCTGTTTCCTTTGGCGGCTTCAACAAACCTGGGCAGATAGTGTTCCGCCGCGGGAAGCACAGCCGTGGGGCCGACGGAATGGCTTTCAGACAGGTATTCCATAAGACGGGACTTGTCCTGTACGTACTGATCCATGGTCCCGTGGAACTCCAGGTGTTCGTGGCTGATGTTGGTAAGAATCCCCAGGTTGAAATCGACATCCCCCAGGCGATTGTTCCGGGGGGAGAGACCGTGGGAAGTGGCCTCTACCACAGCGTAGTTACAGTCCCGGTCCGCCATTTCCCGGAGCAGCCGATGAACCTCGGGCGGTTCAGGGGTGGACTGGCGGAAAACGTTCTTGCTCAGTTCCTCGCCGTTATGGAACTCCACGGTGGAGAGAAATCCGCAACGTCCGCCGGCGGCGGCGATAAGCTGACGCAGATACGAGACGGTGGAACTTTTTCCATCCGTCCCGGTTACCCCGGCAACTATCATTCGTCGTGACGGATGTCCGTAAAAAGCCGCCGCTATGGGCGACATAAGGGTTCTGGAATTCTCTACCCGAAGATAGCAGATTGATGGATGATATGAGTCCAGGAGCCTGCTGTGAACGATAACCTGTGCCCCCTTTTTTATGGCGGCATCGATATAGCTGTGACCGTCGGTGTGAACCCCGGACAGGGCAAAAAAGAGAAAACCCTCTTCCACTTCCCGGGAGTCGTAGGCCATTCCCCGTACCTCCGGATTTTCCGGTCCCCGGGTTTCCAGGATGTTGTCAGGAGATACGAAGTCTGATAATCTTTTTCTGACTTGTGCATTGAGGTTTTTCACGGTCCAACAGACTCCTTTTCCAACAGGTCGGAAGGAAATTTTGCACAGTCTAACCCGGGGACGCGCCGACGGACAAGCGGCGCTGACAAAGAAACATTCAGATTCCAGAGGCCAGATACAGGATGTACCAGTTACGAATCAACGGAGACTTTGCCGCCGCCCATTTCCTGAAAAACTATCACGGTAAGTGCGAGAATCTTCACGGTCACAACTACAAGGTCCGGATATATCTTTCCGGGAGTCAGCTCGATGCCGGCGGAATGCTCATTGACTTTGGTATTGTAAAAGGCATTTTAAAGGATGTTCTGGCGGGGCTTGACCACAGCAATCTGAACGAACACCCCTTTTTCAGCTCCGGTAACCCCAGTGCCGAACGTATTGCCAGGTACATCTATGAGGAGATGGTCCCCAAAATACCCTCGGTCAAACTGGACAGGGTCGAGGTCTTCGAAACAGAAAACAATGTAGCCTCCTATCTGCCGGACTGACCTGATGCCCGCGGCGGACCTCTCTTCGAAGTATCTGAAACATCAGCTTATCGCCTATATCGGAAACAAGCGGAGACTTTTGCCCTCCCTGCACCGGCTTTTTCTGCGCCTGGAAGAGGAGCACCCTGTCCGCAGCATGCTGGATCCCTTTGCCGGAAGCGGTGCCGTGTCGCGCCTTGGACGCGCCATGGGTTACCGGGTTTATGCCAATGACTGGGAGGAGTACAGCAGGATACTGAACCGGGTCTATCTGAGGCTCAGCCCCGAGAAAACGGCGGGGCTCTTTTCCCGTTTCGGTGGTCTTGAGAAGCTCCTTGAAAAGCTTAATACCGATACAGCAGAAGCACAGGAGGCCTGCTTTTCCCGGTACTACGCTCCCCGGTCAACGAAAAACGCGGATTACCGTACCGAGCGTCTCTTCTATACCCGGGAGAACGCTTTGTTTCTGGATAGGGTGCGGAGCTGGATTGAACAGGAATACCCGCCTGCAGCCACTAGGGACGAAAAAAGCCTGGATGAACGTGAACTTCTTATTGCCCTGCTTCTCTATGAGGCGGCAACCCACGCGAATACCTCCGGGGTCTTTAAAGCCTTCCACAAGGGCTTCGGCGGACACGGCTCCGATGCCCTGAAGCGTATCATGGCCCCCATGGAGCTGGAGTATCCCGTATTGTCCGACGGTCCCGCGGGAAAGGTCGGTTCCGCCGATGCGGCCGAATGGGTCCGTGGCAAAAGCGCGGATCTCTGTTACCTCGACCCGCCCTATACCATTCACCAGTACGGAAGTAATTACCATATTCTGAACACCCTTGCCCGCTGGGACCGGCCGGAAGCTCCCCTGGATCTGGGAAAGGACGGGCGTCTCAAACGAAAGGCGGGTATCCGGGAAGACTGGGTCAGGACCCGGAGTGCCTACTGCACAAAAAAATCCGCTGCCGCTGCCCTGGAAAACCTGCTGGCCGGAATCGACTCCCGCTACATTGTGCTCAGTTACAACAGCGACGGTATTATCTCCTTCGACGAGCTCTGTGATCTCCTCGCTGAAAGAGGCCGCCTCTCTGTTTTCGCCGACGATTACGTTCAGTACCGGGGAGGCAAACAGGGATTAAACAGAAAAAATCTTACCACCGAGTTCCAGCTCGTGGTGGAGAGTACACGGAAGCATCGTTCCATGGATACGGCCGGAATCCGTCGTTTTATCAGGCTCCAGAAACTCGGGCAGCTGCTGCAGGGGGGATTTCATCCAGGAAGACTTGCAGCGACGGGACTCCTACGAGGGGGAGTACTTTTTCTCGGGTCCATCGGGAGTGTCGCGGTTCCCCTCAAGGGAGGATTCAAACCCGACTCTTCCGGCCTTGGTCCGGATGATTTCAGCTGCCTTGGCGACGAGGAGATCGAAACGAGCCTGAAACTCCTTAAATCTGCCCGTTTTCAGGATAACCTGGAAGAGACGGAGGTTCTGCTTGACCTGATTTCCCGGACAGAAGGGAGTAACGCAGAGCTCCGCTTTCTGGAGGAGCGTTTTTTTCTGGTTCTCAAAAAACTGGCACATAAGAAATATCGTGATATTTACAAAGCTGTTTACCTGAAAGCCACAAAGATTATCTCAAGGGAAGGTGCTCTTCAAAGACTTCATTCCCTGAACGAGGTCGCTTTGCGGCGCTTCAATGGCTGAGCTCCCAGGGCCAGCGGTTTATTCCGCCGAAATCAACAATATTCGTATACCCCTCATTCTCAAGGATTCTTTTTGCCTGGGCTGAGCGGTTGCCTGAACGGCAGTAAAGAATTATCAGTGAATCCCTGGGTGCTGCAGGAAGGTTTTCCGCGATAATCTGAAGCGGCAGGTTGCGGGCTGTGGGGATATGGCCTGATGTATATTCAGCAGGAGTTCGGACATCAAGCAGCAGGTGGGGAGTACTTTGTTCTTCAACAAGCTGCCGCAGCTGCTCCGGGTCTCTGTACGTTGAAGAATCTCCCGGTTCCCGGGGATAGAGCGACAACAGGGTAAAGACGGCCAGTCCCAATATGACCAGGTACAGGACAATGCGCTTTGTTTCGAGTCTGTGTTTCATGCTTTAAAGATAACAAAATGAGTAATGTTTGTGCAGAAAAAAATACCCGGCAGCCTGGCGGCATACCGGGTATTTGGCGTATCTGGGACCGAAGATTTAACCGTCCTGATCGTAGAGGTACCTGAAGTACTCCATGTCGGTGGTCAGGGTCTTGTTGAACTTGTTCATGGTATTCCGGTAGCTCTCCAGGGAGCGCCAGAATATGGCGAACTCCTCGTCGGCGCTGTAGGCGTCGGCGTATATCTGGGCAGCCTGGCGGTCGGCGTTACCCTTCACAGTCTCCGCCTCGGTATAGGCCCGGGAAAGGATCGTACGTTTCTCGTTGTCCTGCTTTCCAAGCCAGAAGGCCTTCTGGCCTTCTCCCCGGGAGCGGAACTCCTGGGCCTTCTGGTTCCGTTCGGCAATCATCCGGTTGTAAACGCTTTCGGTCAGGTCGTCGGAGTAGCGGATCTGCCGGATTATGATATCGATCAGCTCGATGCCGTACTGGGGAGTTACCTTGCTCGCCGCGTCGAACATCTCCTCTGAGAGCCTGTTCCGCCCCTTGGCAACCTCCGGGTAGGTTTTGCTGGTGTCGATAATGGCCGGGGCCTCTTCCACAGGAATATCTTCAGCCTGTTCCTCTTCAGTATCCGCGGCAATCCGCACGATATCGCTGCGATCGATCTCGTTGATTACGTTACTGTTCCGGACGGCCTCAAAAAGGGGATTGTCGGCAATTACGGTGCGAATGGAGGAGTCGATAACCTCATCCAGTCTGGCGAAAGCCTGATTCACCGAGGTTACCGATTCATAAAAGAGGGTGGGATCGGTGATCTTCCACCTGGCGGTGGCATCGACCCAGATAAACTGGTTCTCCGCCGTCGGCAGTCTCTGGGCGTCACCGTCCCAGGAAAGGATTTTCTTGGGGTACTTAACCACCGTATCGATTACGGGCATCTTGAATTTCAAACCCGCGTCCCGGGAGGTAGAGACGATGGCGCCGAAGCGGGTAACCACCGCCTGTTCACCTTCAAACAGGATGTAGAAGGGCCCCAGGGCCACGAATACAACCAGAAGTACAGCTACTACTATTAGTACGGTTGCAAGTTGTTTCATATTACAGTCCTCCCTGTCCCTGGAGGTTCTTCAGGGGTAGAAAGTTCTCCAGATTGCGATCGATTAGATCGGTTCCCGGGTCATTGCCGAAGACGTCCTCTATCATTTCGATGTAGAGCCTGGAGCGGGTTACGTCCGGGTTTCGCCGGTACTCCTGCAGTACCGAGGTAAAACGGGCAACGTCTCCCTGGGCCCGGTTGACCTTTTCCGCTGCATATCCCTGGGCCTCCTGTACCAGCTGCTGGGCCTGTCCCTTGGCCTTGGGGATTTCCTTGTTGTAGGCTTCCTGACCTTCGTTGATCAGCCGCTCCATATCCTGGATTGCCTTGTTGACGTCTTCGAAGGCATCCTGCACAGAACCGGCAGGGGGAACAATGTTACGCAGCTTGACGGTAGTAACGTTGATTCCAAGACCGTAGCCGCCGAGAATCTCGTTCATGGTGTCCTGGGCATGGATCTCGATGTTGGTTCGTTCCGAGCCGATAACGTCAAATATGGTCCGGTCGCCGACAAGGCGGCTTACCACCGACTGGGAGATGTCCCGGATGGTCCGCTCCCTGTTTTCGACGTTGAAAAGCCAGGCCCGTGGATCGACGATGCGGTACTGGATGGTCCATTCCACGTCGACGATGTTCAGGTCGCCGGTGAGCATGATGGACTCCTCGGGAAAATCCGCCCTGGAATAGACGGAGCTTACTCCGGCCCGTTCGGTGCGGAAGCCGAACTGCTCGGTCTGGATTACCTGGGTGGGAACATTGTAGTTCCGTTCGATGCCGAAGGGCAGTTTAAACTGCAGTCCCGGCCCGGTGATTGTTTTGAAATTGCCCAGAAAGAGAATCACCGCCTGCTCTGTCTGGTCGACAACGTAGAAACTCGACATGATGGTACCGGCGATTATCAGTACAACAATCGCCAATATTATCATTTTCGGCCGCACCGGAAAGGGAAAACCTTTCGGTGTCTGGTTACGGTCCGACATAAGACCTCCTGTTAATCTTACTGAACGTCTCCCTTGGTTAAAGGATGCGCCGTATCAGCTAAAGGGTACTTCCCTGTGCATCGAGCGTCAAGGGATGTCCTGCTTTGTCCCCGGGATATATCCTTTCTCTTGCAACAGGGGCAATTATTCCCTATAGTGATGATCTATGAAGAAGAGACTGATCACCTCCGCGCTGCCCTACGTAAATAATATCCCCCATCTCGGCAACCTGATCCAGGTGCTCTCGGCGGATGTTTTTGCCCGCTTTTGCCGCCTGAAAGGATACGAAACACTTTATGTCTGCGGGACCGACGAGTACGGCACCGCCACCGAGACCCGGGCCATTGAGGAGGGAGTCTCTCCCAAGGAGCTGTGCGACCGCTATTTTGTTATCCACGACGATATCTACAAGTGGTTCAACATCGCCTTCGACAAGTTCGGCCGTACATCCACGCCGGAACAGACCGAAATTGTCCAGTCCATCTTCAAGGGATGCGACCGGCAGGGCTACATAAAAGAGGGCAGCATCGAACAGCTCTACTGCACAAGCTGCCGGCGTTTTCTGGCGGACCGTTTTGTACGCGGGACCTGTCCCCACTGCGGCTACGAGGATGCCCGGGGAGATCAGTGTGAGAGCTGCGGCAAACTGCTGGACCCCACGGACCTGGTAAAACCCCGCTGCGGTACCTGCGGTGCCGAACCCGAGGTTCGGGAGACCCATCACCTCTATCTCGATCTTCCCGCCATTCTGCCTAAACTGCAATCCTGGATGAGCGAGGCTTCGGTACAGGGCTTCTGGGCCCGTAATGCGATTCAGATGACCAATTCCTGGATCCGGGACGGTCTCAAGGAGCGGGCCATAACCCGGGACCTGAAGTGGGGAATCCCTGTCCCCAAAAAGGCTTATGAAGACAAGGTCTTCTACGTCTGGTTCGACGCGCCCATCGGCTACATATCCATTACCGCGACCCTGACGGAGGAGTGGGAAAAGTGGTGGAAGGACCCTGAAAACGTTGAGCTCTTTCAGTTCATCGGCAAGGACAATATCCCCTTTCATACGGTTATTTTTCCCTCATCCCTGCTGGGAAGCGGAGAAAACTGGACTCTTCTGCACCATATGTCGTCCACCGAATACCTGAACTACGAGAGCGGCAAGTTCTCAAAAAGCAAGGGGATCGGCGTATTCGGTACCGACGCCAAGGAGACGGGAATCCCTGCTGATGTATGGCGCTTCTATATCTACTACAACCGGCCGGAAAAAGCGGACGCACTGTTTACCTGGAAGGATTTTCAGGAGAAGGTAAACGGGGAGCTGATCGGAAACCTGGGCAACCTGGTAAACCGTACCCTCACCTTTGTTAACCGCTTCTACGACGGAAAACTCCCGGAGGCGGAATCCTGCGAAGAGTTCTGGAAACAGGTTGCCGCCCACGAAAAAAAGATCACCGCCCACCTGGAGCGGGCGGAGCTGCGGGACGCCTTCCGGGAAATTTTCGCTCTTTCTTCCATGGGAAACAAGGCCTTTCAGGATGGAGAGCCCTGGCGAACCCGCAAGGAGGCTCCGGAAGAGGCCGCCCGGCTCCTCAGGGACCTGAGCTTCCTTATACGTGATCTGGCGGTACTGATTGCCCCCTACATACCAGAAACATCGGAGAGAATCGCCGGCTGGCTCGGCATGGACGCGATAAGCTGGGAGACCCTGGGCGAGCCCGACGGTATCAGCGGCATTGCAAAACCGGAAATCCTTTTTCAGCGTCTTGAGGATGATTTTATCGAAACCCTGAGAGAACGCTTCGCCGGCAGCCAGGCAGAGCGGGAGGCCGCCAAAAAAGAGATTCAGGTGAAAGCTGAAGCCTCTCCGGAGGATTTTTTCCGTGAGCGTCTTGACCTGCGGGTTGCCCGGATCGAACAGGTCGAGCAGCACCCCAACGCCGATAAGCTCTATGTCCTTCAACTCGAAGTCGGAGAAGAGGCGCGGCAGATAGTCTCCGGCCTGGTGGACCATTACAGTATCGAAGAGCTTTCCGGTCAGCACATCGTACTTGTCTACAACCTGAAACCCGCCAAACTCCGGGGAATAAAGAGCGAAGGCATGCTCCTGGCAGCCTCCACGGAGGGAGAAAAGGAGCTGGAGGTCCTCTTTCTGCCGGAGGTTGAACCGGGAACCCGACTTTCCCTGAACGGTGAGGAGCCTGAATCCGAAGGAGCAAAGCGGATCAGCATTGACGATTTTTTCTCCGTCCCCATGCGGGTCGAGGAGAGCACGGTAATGATCGGCTCCAGCGCTGTTGCCGCCGACGGAACACCCGTCCGTACAAAAACCCTGGCCCGGGGGAGCGTAGGCTGATTATGCCCGGGGCGATGATGGAAACAGTTTCTCTTGACGAGCTCGACGGCTATGACAACCTGCTTCAGTCCGGCTACTGGGGAAGAGTAAAGGAGAGCTTCGGCTGGACTCCCTTCGCCTTCAGTTTCAATGATCAACCCCTTCTGGTTCTCGTGCGGCGGCTGCCCTTTGGTCAGGGCATTGCCTACGTGCCTCATGGTCCTGTCAACGAGGTGGAGCCTCACTTCTTTGCCCTTTTTGCGAGGAATATGGTTCCCTCCCTTCCGGACTACGTTAGCTTTATACGCTTTGATCTTCCCTGGAGGATTCCTTCGGTGGAGGAGAGAAGGGCCTTTCTCGGGTCTCCTTTTAAAAAAGCCCCCGTGGACGTTCAGCCACCCGATACAGTTGTTCTGTCCTTGAAAGCGAGCGAAGAGGAGATTCTTGCGGGGATGAAAAAAAAGACCCGCTACAATATACGTCTGGCGGGTAAAAAAGGAGTCTCCCTGCGCAGCGGCAGCATAAAGGACCTGGAAACCTGGTACGATATCTACCGGGAGACCGCGGAGCGGGACGGCATCAGCATCCACTCAATGGATTATTACCGAAAGGTCTTTCAGGAAGGACTCAAGCGAAAAAATCCCTCCGTACGGCTTCTGCTGGCAGAGATTGAAGGGGAGGTTGTGGCGGGGATTATCATTGTCCTCCACGGAAAATCCGCCACCTACCTTTATGGAGCCTCCCGGTCGGTACACAGGAACTTTATGCCCACCTACCTGCTGCAGTGGGAAGCTATTCGACAGGCAAAGCATCATGGCTGTGAAAGCTACGACCTCTATGGAATACCTCCCTTCGACGACAGGGAGCATCCCATGAGCGGGCTCTACCGGTTTAAAACGGGATTTGGAGGGCAGATTATAAACCGTGCGGGCTGCTGGGATTTTCCAGTCCGCCCCGGAGCCTATGCCCTCTATCGAATAGCCGAGAAAGCGAGAAACTACTACTACAAACGTCTCCGCCGCTGATTACAGCTTGCCTGTCCCTGCAAGAGTGCGAACATACTCCCTGAACAGGTCTCCCCGATGAAACTCGTTTTTGAACATGCCGAAGGAAGCGCATCCAGGCGAAAGCAGTACAACATCACCGGGTCGGGCCTCTTTCTGCGCCTTGCCAAGGGCTGTTTTCAGGGAATCAAAGGGGCCCTGATGCCGGATACCGGCTTCCCGGGCGGCGGATACAAAACGGGGCGTGGCGTTTCCTTCCAGCAGGTAGAGCCCTGCCAACCTGCGCAGGGCATCGGGAAACCCCGAAAAATCCAGTTCCTTGTCAGTGCCTCCGGCGATAAGCCGCACGGGAGCATCATAGCTTCCGATGGCAGCGGCCGTTGCTTCAGGAATTGTGGCTGCGCTGTCGTTTACATACAGCACCCCGTCGATACGGGCCACTTCTTCCAGGCGGTGAGGAATCCCGCGGAAATCCGCCAGTCCGGAGCTTACAGTCTTCGGCGGGACCCCGGCGGAAGCGAGCATCACCGCAGCGGCCAGGAGATTAAGCCTGTTATGGGTACCGGGAACTGCCAGCTTCTGGGTGAGAATTTCCAGCTCCTTTCCGTTCATACGCAGAAAACCTCTGGTCCCCTTCAGAAAGCCTCCTTCCAGCGGCTCGGGCAGGGGTTCTCCTGAAAAGTAGAGAACCTTTGCTCCGGATTGGGCGGCGTATCTTTTTCCATAGGGATCGTCAAAATTAAAGATGGAGATGTCCCCAAAATCCTGGTTGGAGAAGATCAGGGCCTTATCGGCGACATAATCTTCGAAGCTGTCATAACGGTTTTGGTGGTCATGCATGATATTGGTTATCATGCTGTAGCGGGGTTTCAGGACCTCCCTGGGCATACAATCCGCCAGTTGCCAGGATGAGAGCTCCAGAACCACCGGTGCGCCGCTCTCTTTCAGGGTGCCGTTTTTCATGTCCCTGAGAAGAAAATTCAGGGGACTGATGGTGATATTTCCACCCAGGTCGGTTCCGGGATCGATTTTCGACAGAACATGGTGTACCGCGCTGGCGGTGGTGGATTTTCCCTTGGTCCCGGTTATTGCAAAAACATCTCTCGAGCTAAGGGAAAAGAAAACCGCGATATCGCTGCTTACCTTTTTTGCGGCCTTGAGGTATTTCGAATTCGGAGGAACGGCGGGATTTTTTATTACCAGGTCCGCCTCGGAGAAATCTTCGAAGCGGTGTTCCCCCAGACGGTATTCTATTTTCAGATCCTCAAGCTCGGCAAGGGATCCTTCAAGATCCTCGGAGCGTCTCAAATCGCTTACCAGCACCCGGGCTCCGAGGCTGGAGAAAAAACGGGCTGCCGCGGCGCCGCCGCCGTGGAGTCCCAGTCCCATAATAGTTATCCGCATGCCGGGAATATCTTCAAGTCGCAGTTTCAAGCACAAACTCCTTCATGTCGTGTTCGTTCAGGTATCGTTTAAAACGTATTCCCTCCCAGACATTGTTCCAGACAGAGGGAACCCGTTCTTTCAGGGAGCTGAAGATCGGCAGATCCGGACGGAATGACTCTTTTGTCAGGTATCTTTGAATATCTTCTATTTCGGGTTCTATGAACTCAAGGGCTCTCCGCAGACGGGGTACTCCCCGACGCCGTCCCTCGGGACCGGAATCAATCAGGGAGTGGCAGACTGACCGGTATTTACAGGTGAAGGGGTAGTAAGGGTAGAGACTTGTTCCTTCGGGTATGAAAAGACGGGAAAAAAACTTCGTCAATTCGTGGTCAATCCATATTCCCTGGACAAAATAGCCCCTGCCTGTTTCGCCAATCCAGGTCTGGGAGATAATCTGCTTAACAATAAACCCTGTAACTCGTCGTTCTTCCAAAAGTATATCATCCAGAGGGATCAGATCGCAGTCCAGGTAGATTTTCCGGGTACGGTAGCGGGGGGTAAGGTCATTGCCGCCGGGGTCGATCATTTCTCCGTCATGGGTCCGGAAGCTCAGGTCAAGGCGCCCAAGATATAAGAAGGAGAGTTTGTTGAGCCGAAAAACCTGAAAGAAACAGGGTCTGAGGACCTCCGCGGCATCAAAATAGTAGCTTGTGTCATAAAAAAAACCGGGAATATGGGGGAGAAGTTCTTCGATAATCCGCCGCAAAGGGGTAAGATATGCCTCTTTTGGGGTGTCCTGTCGAATATCGTGATGGATAGGGATTCCGGGAACCTCGATTTCTTCGGGCAATTCAAGAAAGAACTCCTCGTTCTGGTTGAAATGCTGCGGCAGCATGCTGTCTTCGGGTAATGCGGAACGGATCATCTCATTGATCCGGGCATCAGTATACCGGACCGGTATGGTATTGACGGTGGTATCCACTACAGGACATCATACAGGCATAGCGGGCGAAATTCAACATCAAGAACAATTCCGATAAAGCTTGCCGGGGCCCTTGACTTAGATGCTGCTTACCCTGCATACTCCCACATAACTTGTTTAGTATCTTAGGATTATGTATTCCTGAATACATTCCAAAACTAAAAGAGAAAGGAGCCGGTTGCTGTGCCTTGCGGACGAAAAAGAAAGCGACATAAGATTGCGACCCATAAGCGGAAAAAAAAGCTTCGGAAGAACCGACATAAGAAGAAATAACAGGGTTAATCAGGGATTGGCCGTCTTTTGTGTGCCAATCCCCGAACCTTGAAGGTTCTCCGATATGAGACATTTGACAGCCTTTCTATCAGCATTATTTCTTTGTTCTGCCGTTCTTGGTGCTGATAGCCTTGTACCCCCCGACTTTCCCGGCTATCTGAACGCCGCCGGATCTCTGCAGGTCGGAGATCTGGTGGGGGTAAGAATAGATTCTGAAACCTCCATGACCTACACTTCATCTTTCAGCAGCACAGGGAATGTTTCTCTTACCTTTACAGGAGGCGAGGGAGACGGACTTTTCAATTTTCTTCCTTCCGGCAATACACTGAACCAGACCAATGCCGACGGCAGGGAGGAAAGCGTACTGTCCACCCGGATCGGAGCCCGTATAGTACAGTCCGGGCCTTCAGGCTCTTTTCTACTGCGGGGCAGCAGAGAAACACGAATAGACCGGGCTGTTCAGCGTATAGAAATTGAAGGCTGGGGAAATATACGGGATCTTGACGAGGATGCCAGCCTGGCCTTTGGTGATCTTGCGGACTCGGTTCTGGTTTTTACCAGTTTCAGCAGCCCGGATGCAGATGTAATCGGCGATACCGATCTTCAGCGCCTAAGGGAAATGCAGACTCCATCAGATGCAGAAGAAGCGGCCGGGCCGGAACTTCCTGCACTGGACGCGGGACAGGAGTTACCGGAAATCCTCAACGAAATACCTGAAGAAAACTTACCGGCGGAGACTCCACGGTCCGGAAGCGGCTATTCGATATCCGAAGATACGCGCCGGAGATTACTTCTTGAATATATAAATAATATGATATATTTGCTGTTTTCTCCCGCACAATAGCAGTATCTTACAAAGTATGACTGGAGAAGCTCTATGGATGATTCCCTGTTAAATTCAATACATGATCCCGAAGACCTTCGCAGGCTGGAAAAGAAGAATCTGCCCCGGCTTGCCCAGGAGATCCGTGAACGCATTATAAGCGTGGTCAGCAGAAACGGCGGCCATCTGGCCAGTAATCTGGGAGCCGTTGAGTTGAGTATGGCCCTGCACCTGGTTTTTGAATCACCGAAGGATAAGCTCATATGGGATGTGGGACACCAATGCTACACACACAAGCTCCTTACCGGGCGAAATGAGAGTTTCGACGGTATACGTAAAAAAGACGGCATAAGCGGTTTTCCGAAAAAAAGCGAGAGTCGCCATGACATTGTGGAGACCGGACATGCTTCAACCTCCATTTCCGAAGCCCTTGGCGTTCTGACAGGGCAGGAAGTGATCGGAGATGACGGCGCTGTAGTTGCTGTCATCGGCGATGGTGCAATGACCGGCGGCATGGCCTTTGAGGCGCTGAACCATGCGGGGCATCTGAAAAAACAGCTGATCGTCGTTCTGAACGATAACACCATGTCCATCAGCAAGAATGTCGGTGCTCTTACAGTCAGCGGTAAATGGCTTTTATCCAATTATTTGAGCCGTCTTTTCGCGTCCAAGAGGTATCAGCGTCTGCGTGAGAAGTTTGACCATGGAATCAAGGGCCTCCCGCTAATCGGCATGAAACTATTCGATCTCAGTGTGCGGATTAGAAAAGGTTTTAAAGCGGTCCTTTACAAAGAGAGCATCTTCTCGGATCTTGGTTTTGAATACGTAGGCCCCATTGATGGTCACAGCATAACCAAGCTGAAAGAGGTTTTCCAAGAGGTTAAGAGGAATGGTCGTCCGACGGTAGTACACGTGGTAACCCAGAAGGGAAGAGGCTATGAACATGCTGAGGGAAATCCGACTCTTTTCCACGGCATAGCCCCATTTACAGTAGAGGACGGCAAGCTCACCGAGAGGGCTTCCTACTCCTTCACCGCAGCTTTTTCCGACAGCCTGGTACGGAACGCCGGAACTAACCCGCGAATCACGGCCATTACGGCGGCCATGTCCAAGGGGACAGGGCTGCATACCTTCCAGGAACGTTATCCCGAGCGCTTTTTTGATGTGGGTATTGCCGAGGAACACGCGGTGGCCTTTGCGGCTGGACAGGCACGGTCCGGATGCCGCCCGGTTGTGGCCATCTATTCCACCTTTATGCAGCGCTCGGTTGACCAGGTAATTCACGACATTGCCCTGCCCGGATTGCCGGTAATTATTGCCATGGACAGGGCCGGCCTGGTGGGTGATGACGGCGAAACCCACCAGGGCATCTACGATATTGCCCTCTTTAAAGCTGTTCCCAATATGACGATCCTTGCTCCGGGCTGCCGGCAGGAGATGGCTTCTGCCATGGATTATGCATTCAGCCTGAACGGTCCCTGTATGCTGCGCTTTCCCAAAGGAAGTGCTCTGAGCTGCGACGACCTTGCCGCTCCCTGGGAAACCGGCAGAGGCAGGCTGCTCAGTGAAGGACCCGCCAGCACTTTGCTGATTACCCCCGGCAGCCTTCTGAAGGAAGCCAGTTCAGCTGCGGCAGAACTCCGGGAAGAGGGTATCTACTGCGATATCTACAATCTGCGTTTTATAAAGCCCCTGGATGAGGATTACCTCGCGGGGATACTTGATTCATATAGCAACGTACTATGTATTGAAGATGCCGCCCGGATCGGCGGAATCGGGGAGAGCATCGCTTCCCTGGTACTTCAGCGCCAGCTGAGCTGCCGTTTTACCTACCACGGTCTACCGGATACCTTTTATGCCCAGGGAACCAGGGAGGAGCTGCTTGCCGAGTTCGAGCTTGATTCCTTCGGGATAGCAGGGCGTATCAGGAAGGTGGCGGATTCCGAGCTTGCTCTGTACAGCTATAACCGAAAGCGTAAGGCTGAAGGGGCATAAAAAAAGGGGCCTCAGACCGGCCCCTTTATCTCGTTCATCGAAATCAGTACCGCAGGCTCTTCATGGCAGTCATGAATCCCCGCAGCCTGGCACCCACGGTTTCAATGGGATGGTTTCTGATTTCCCTGTTGACCTTGATGAGTTCCACATTGTCCACATCGTTGATGCCGCCCTTGAAGTTCTTTCCAGCGACATCCGTGTCGATCTTCTTCATAAAATCCTGCAGCAAAGGAACACACTCATTTGCAAAGAGGTAACAGCCGTACTCGGCGGTATCGGAGATTACCTTGTTCATTTCGTACAGCTTTTTTCGCCCGATGAGATTTGCAATGAGGGGAACCTCGTGGAGTGATTCGTAGTAAGCCGATTCGGCCTTGATTCCGGAAGAAATCATGGTTTCAAAGGCAAGTTCCACCCCGGCTTTAACCATGGCTACCATCAGGACTCCGTGATCGAAGTACTCCTGCTCGCTGATCTCCATGGTGCCCGTGGGGGCCTTTTCAAAGCCTGTACTGTTGGTTTCTTCTCTCCATCGCAGAAGGTCCCTGTCGTCGTTTTTCCAGTCCTCCATCATGGTGGAGCTGAACTTTCCTGACATGATATCGTCCATATGCTTCCGGTAGAGGGGAGTCATTATCTGCTTTAAATCTTCGGATAGTTCGAAGGCCCTGATCTTGGCGGGATTGGAGAGACGGTCCATCATGTTGGTGATACCACCGTGTTTCATGGCTTCGGAGACGGTTTCCCAGCCAAACTGCACCAGCTTGCAAGCGTAATCCTCCTTGATTCCTTTTTCCACCATCTTGTCGAAAATAAGAATCGATCCGGTCTGAAGCATTCCGCAGAGGATGGTCTGTTCGCCCATAAGGTCGGATTTTACCTCCGCAATAAAGGAAGACCTGAGTACACCGGCCCTGTGACCGCCGGTACCGGCTGCGTAGGCCTTGGCAAGTTCCAGACCTTCGCCCTTCGGGTCGTTTTCCGGATGTACAGCGATAAGGGTGGGTACACCGAAACCCCGCTTGTACTCTTCCCGGACCTCGGAACCCGGAGATTTGGGGGCTACCATGATAACGGTAATGTCGTCACGAATCTGTTTGCCTTCTTCCACAATGTTAAAGCCGTGGGAATAGAGCAGGGCGGCTCCTTTTTTCATGAGGGGCATTATGGTGTCGATTACGGATGAGTGCTGCTTGTCCGGGGTTAGATTGGCTACCAGGTCCGCCTGGGGGATCATTTCGTCATGGGTTCCCACGGCGAAACCATTCTCCGTAGCATTGATAAAGGACTGGCGTTTCTGGCTGATCGCCTGAGCCCTCAGGGCGTAGGATACATCCAGGCCGGAGTCGCGAAGATTGAGACCCTGGTTGAGGCCCTGGGCTCCGCAGCCGACAATAACGATCTTTTTACCTTTCAGCTTTTCAACACCGGAGAATTCAGCGGGGTCCATGAAATCGCAGGTGCCCAGCTGTTCAAGCTGTCTGCGCAGGGGAAGTGAATTAAAATAGTTCATTTTTTCTACCTTTTTCCGCTTGGAGTTATATACACAAACTAGCATAAGGGTATGCCGTACCTCTGTCAATATTGTAAATATTGCAAAAATAACAAGAATACGATGCGCAATACGCAATGAAATGTATTGCAGCGACTCCACCACTTGTGGTCTACTTTTATGTAATGAACAAGGATGATCTTCTGGTACGAGTAAGGAATCTCTCAGTACGTGCAGCAAGCGGACGGGACCACCGCTTTCCCGACTGCGATATTCGCTTCGGCAGATGTACGGTTATCTATGGACCCAACGGCAGCGGAAAAACCTGGTTCAGCAGGCTGGTGGCGGGCGAGATCGAAGCGAAAGACAGCGAACGCCAGGCGGTCCCGGCACTGAAAGACAAGGTGGAGGTCGTCTCCTTTGAAACGGGCTTACGCCTCATCGAGGCTGAGAAGCACCGGGACGAGAGCGATCTTAACGGCGGCGCAGCGGATCTGGGACGCCCGGTGAGGGAGTACCTTGGAGTGGAGACTGCGCTTCCGTACCGATTCCAGGGACTTATCCGACGTTTTCGAATCGAGGCCCTGATGAACCGCGGACTTCGTGCCCTCTCCTCCGGGGAGCTGAGAAAGGTGCTGATACTGCATGCCCTCATCGACGAACCGCTTCTTCTGATACTGGATGATCCTTTCGACGGTCTCGATATGGAAGCCCGCAAGGAATTGACCGATTTTCTCAAGCATCTTCTCGACCAGTGCGCCCTGGTAATCGTCAGCGGACGTCGCCGGGAGGCTCCGGAGTATACGGACCAGTTGCTGGAAATATATCCCCTCGAGGAAAATGAGCATTCCGCTTTCCCGGATTTCCGGAGATACGAGAACAGAAAACTCTGGGATAAAATTCGCTCCCGCAATGGCGATGATGGGAATGAGAATAGAAAAGGTACCCCCCTGCTGGAAATGAAACAGGTCGGGGTCTCTTACCGGGACGAGGTAATACTCCGGGACGTGAACTGGCGGGTCCGAGCAGGAGAGGCCTGGAAGATTTCCGGTCCCAACGGCGCCGGAAAAACTACCCTTATGGAACTGGTAAACGGGGATAATCCAAAGGCATATGGTCAGGACATCTATCTCTTTGGACGGCGAAAGGGTTCCGGGGAGAGCGTTTGGGAAATAAAAAAGCGGATCGGCCATGTATCTCCCGCCCTCCATATGCGGCAGTTAATGGGAATACCCCTCATGGATGTCCTGCTTTCCGGCTTTTTTGATACCCTGGGCCTTTACGATAAAGCCAAGGATATCCAGATTGATGAGGCCAGGGAGTGGTCAAAACTTTTCGGCATTGAAAAGTATCTGAATACAAGTATGCGGCAGGTCTCTTTCGGCATACAGCGGGTGGCCCTGATAGTCCGGGCCCTGATCAAGCGCCCTGAGCTCCTGCTTCTGGACGAACCCTGTCACGGTCTCGATGATCATAACACCGAAACGGTTCTGGAAGCGGCTCAGCTCATAGCCGAGCACGGAATCTCAACCTTGTTGTACGTGAGCCATGATCCCGATCATCAGGTCCCCGCGATTACCCACCATCTTGTCCTGAAATCCCATAAAGAGGGGGGCTATACCGCTGAAGTGATGGCTCTTTAGAAACGGAAACCGGCACCGATCATTATGCTGGTAATATCAAGATCTTCCGGTTCTGAAAAAATTTCGTCCGTGGAGAGTTCCGGGACGTAGGTATAGTTCATGCGGGCGGAAAGACAGAGATCGCTGAGGTAAAAATCGAGGCCTCCTTCAAAACTGATACCGAAGCCTTCGTCCATCCATCCTTTACCGGGATCCCAGTTGTCTCCCAAAGTAAATATCACATAGTCCAGGCCTCCGCCAAAAAAGAGTGAAGAAAAACTGCCCAGGGGGAACAGCATCCCGAAGCTCAGGCGAAGATCCAGAACCGAAAAGTCCTCCGCCTCATATCCTCCCACGCCTTCAAAATTCTGCCATCCATAACCCATGCTCGTGGCGAAATAGAAGTTGTTTGTCATGTCGAGAAGCAGATGCATGTCGAAGCCGTTTGTAGGTAAATCCGTATACGCGTAGTCATATTCAGCCTCCAGGACATCAATTGCTGTCCCGGCAAACTGGGGCAGCATCCAGGAGAAGGTAAGGTGGGAGCGTTTCGGCTTCGCCGCTGCAGGCTGCTGGACAAAGGGCGCCGGCCGGGCTTCCTGCCCTGGCTCCTGGGGTGCGGGCTGCTCCTGCCGGGGAGGGGTGGTTTCGCGCCGGGGGCTCTCTTCGGCAAAGACAGTGCCGGTGATTTCCGTTTCCGGCTGATCCCCCCTAAGACTCTGCACCAGCTGTTTGCCCACCCGGCTGGAAAGCTCGAAGATTACGGCCGTTGAGCCCTCCTCTTCTGCGGAGGTCTGGGCGATTATGAGTCCGGTTTCTACGTTGATAATCTTTGCGCTGATAACATAGAACATCTCAATGCGGCTTATCCGGGATACGCAGACGTAATCGGCGCCGAGAAAGTCTCCAGCTTTTTTTACATCCGCTTCGCTAACCAGGCCGGACAGCTGAAATTCCTGCTCTTTGAGAACCTGCGCCACGTAACTGCGGTCCAGTATTTCGTAGAGATTCGAGGCAAGCAGCTCTTCCGCTATCTTATCCGCGATTGTTACGCTTAAAGCCGGATATACCCCCTCGGCGGTTACAGTATTGGGGATTGCCATGCTTTCTGTCCAGCCGGAGAAGCATGTGAATAGAAGAAGAATAATGAAAAAATGGAGCTTGATAAGCCGCATTGTCCACCTGCCTTACACTGTGATCTACACTATAGAATAGGCTGGGAAACGATGGAACACAATATTCTGACAGAAGAATACTAGGGAATTGAAATATGCGTACAGGTGTTCTCCATCGAGCATGACAATTTGCCCGTATCGACAACCGGGCTTCTCTCTGGTACATTGCAGAGGCGAAACCATGTGAGAGCGTTGAAATAGTTGGATTGAAAGCGCTTTCAAACAAGGAGACAGGATATGGATGCATATGTTCTTCACGGACCGGGAGATTTACGTCGGGAAAAGCGCCAGGAACGAAAGCCTGGGGCTGACGAGGTACTTATCGATGTCAAG
The DNA here is from genome assembly GCA_964554875.1 of uncultured Spirochaetaceae bacterium. Classification (GTDB taxonomy): domain Bacteria; phylum Spirochaetota; class Spirochaetia; order JC444; family Marispirochaetaceae; genus Marispirochaeta. The sequence goes on from CAZKQJ010000025.1 coordinate 51,753, forward strand.
CGGGTCGGAATATGCGGTTCGGATATTCACTACTACCAGCACTTCAAAATAGGACAGTTTATTCCTCGGGCGCCTCTGGTTCTCGGTCATGAGTTTGCAGGACTTGTAGTCGAAGTAGGTTCGGAAGTCAAAAATGTAAAGATAGGTGACCGGGTTACCGCGGAACCTTCAATAGAGTGCGGAAACTGCAGGTACTGCAGGGCAGGACGCTACAACCTCTGCACAAATCTCCGCTTTATGGGGACGGCGGCTACAATACCCCATATTGACGGAGGATTTGCCGAACGGGTTGTGGTTCCCGAAAGTCACTGTTACATTCTTGATGATTCACTGGATTACGGTGCAGGAGCCATGATTGAGCCCCTGGCAGTAGGGGCAAACGGAGTCATGCGTGCCGGTACGGTAGCGGGCAACCGTGTTCTTATTGTCGGCGGCGGTACAATAGGGCAGATGGTTCTGGGGGTTGCCAGTGCCCTTGGAGCAACCGACATTACCCTGGCTGACCCGGCGGAATATCCCAGGAGTTTCGCCCTGTCCCACGGCGCGGGCGCGGCAATCGATCCCACGGAGACGGGTATTGCGGAGAAACTCTTCGCCGGGGGCGGCTTTGATGTGATATTTGAGGCCTCCGGTGCTCCGGCGGGACTCAGCTTTGCCTACACGACTGCAGCACGGGGAGGCAGGGTGGTCCAGATCGGGACCCAGCCGGACAGCGTAAACCTGCCTGCAAACCTTGTTATGTCCAAGGAGCTGACGGTTTTCGGCTCCATGCGCTATGCCCATGTGTATCCCATGGTGCTGGATCTGATTCGTTCGGGAAAAATTGCTGTAAATGACCTTATTTCCGCGGTTTATCCCTACGAAAAGATGCAGGAAGCCATGGACCGGGCGGTTTCAAAGGACAGGGTTGTCAAGGTTCAGGTGGAAAGAAAGTAAAATCTCAGGGGAGCATTTGTATGGGCAGCCTATATTAATGCTCCCTTAATGTAAAACGAGAAAATATTAATAGTTCTTCTGCTATCTCTTTCTTAATTTTCACAGTACAGTAAAGTCAAATCAAGGATCCTGTATGAGTGATAAAACTGAAGAGCCTGTCGAATTTACAGACAATGAAAAACATCAGGGAAACTCCCGGGAACATCTGCTGGTAGCTGTCAGTCACAGTCCTAATTCGATTCATTTGTTAAACAGGACCCGGCAGATGGTTGAAAAAATCAATGCCAGCTGGACAGCCTTGTATGTGGAGACCGGGATACCCCTCAGGGATGATGAGCGCGAACGGCTGCATCAGAACCTTGAACTTGCTCGCAGACTGGGTGCTGAAGTAGTACTCCTGCCTGCCGAGGATATAGCAGCAGAGGTGATCCATTATGCCCGGATGAAGAATATTACCCAGATAATAATCGGGAAGAGCATCCACAACTCCAGGATCTATCGTCCGCAGAAGAGAAGCATAACCCAGCGTATCATTGATGAAAGCGGAACCATTGATGTCCTTGTGGTACAGGAAAAACCGAGTAGTTATCCGGGAGGCTGGATACATCGCTTTCGTTTCCTGAATTTTACAACCCTTCCGCATCTTCTATCCTTGACTGTTGTGCTTGCTGTTACCGGCATAAACCTGATTGCCCTTCCTCTGATTGGGTATCGTTCAGTTTCTACCATATATCTGCTTACCATTACAGCTCTCGCTTTTTTCCTTGGCAAGGCTGTCGTGTGGATTGCGCCTGCGGCAAGTGCGCTTCTCTGGAACTATCTGTTTATTCCTCCGCGGATGACCTTTACCATCGGGGAACTGGAAGATGTGTTGATGTTTGGTATGTACTTTGTAGCTGCATCGACAACGGGATACCTGACCTCCCGTTTAAAGGCCAATGAGCGGGTCCTGGTTATGCGGGAAGAAAAAATGACCCTTCTGTACAACTTTTCCCAGAGTCTTTCGGAGAAGCAGACTATTAAGGGGATTGTCGATACCAGTCTCGACTATGTTTCCCGTTATTTCCATGCCTGGACTGTACTTTTTTTGCGACAGGAGTCCGGAATACTTGACCGGTATCCAATAACAATCCGTGGAACGGATCTGGACGACAGGGAATATGACTGTGCAAGCTACTGTTTTGAACAGAATAAACCCTGTGGTCGGTACACGAACAATGTTCCGGATGTTCAGTACCATTACGTACCCCTTCGTGGTCCGGGAAACACTATGGGGGTGCTTGGAATCCGGCTGGAAGATCAGAGAACCTGGACAACGGACCAGGAGGAACTGCTGTTAACCCTTGGCAGGAATCTCGCTCTCTCCCTGGAGAGGGAAATGCTTGCCCAGGAATACCGGCGCAATATGATGACCGCAGAATCCGAACGTCTTTCCAAGGTTTTGCTGAATACCGTTTCTCATGAGTTAAGGACCCCCTTGACAACAATAAAAGGGTCCATTACAGCCTTGATGGATTCTTCCACGGCGGATGATTTGACTACCAGGACGGAGCTGCTCAGGGAAACCCTGATAGCTTCGGATCGTTTGAACAGTATTGTTGGAAACCTGCTGTCCATGAGCAGACTTGAGTCGGGCGTACTCCGACTGAAAAAGACCTGGAGTGATGTCAACGATCTTGTAAGTGTAGCTCTGGATCACCTGAGGGGAGAACTGAATGATCATCCTGTGAGGATAGAGGTGCCCGAGGATCAGCCGGCGGTATTGGTCGATTTTGTTCTTATTGTTCAGGTAATCACCAATCTTTTACAGAATGCGGCGTCTTACACTCCGGCCGGATCGCCGATCAGCATCGAGACAGCTACAGAGGAAAGGAAATTCAAGCTTGTTGTCTGTGATTCCGGTAAGGGAGTTTCTGAATCAGAATTGCCACATCTGTTTGATAAATTCTACCGGGGCAGCAATGAAGCAACCGGCGGTGTTGGTCTGGGGCTGTCCATTTGCCGCGGAATAGTGGAGGCTCATGGGGGCAGCATTGATGCTCACAACGGCAGGGAAAAAGGATTGTGCGTGAGTATTATTATTCCGGACTGTGTTGACGAAGAAAGCGGAAACGAGGATAAGCTGTGATCAGAGTTGTGGCTATCGATGACGAAGTTCAGATCAGACGTCTTTTACGGATATGTCTGGAGCGTAATGATTTCAAGGTATATGACGCATCTGACGGGGAAGAGGGCCTCCGACAGATCCTGAATGTAAAACCCGATCTGGTTCTCCTTGATCTTGGCCTCCCGGATATGGACGGAAAAGATGTGTTGTCGTCCTTGAGAGAATGGTCCTCCATTCCCGTTATCATTCTGTCCGTTAGAAACACTGAAGATGACATTGTCGCTTTGCTGAATGCCGGTGCTGATGACTACATGATAAAACCCTTCAATACGGGTGAATTAATTGCAAGAATTCGTGTAGCCCTGCGGCATCGAAATCCGGAACCCGCAGATCAGGTATTTTCCACCGGCTCCTTGACAGTTGATCTGGGAAGCCGGGAGGTAAAGGTTGAAGGTGAAGAAACAAAACTTACTCCCACCGAGTACGCCCTCCTCCGTCTTTTCATACAGCATGCCGGCAAAGTCCTGACCCATCAGCAGATCCTGCGGGAGGTTTGGGGTCCCAACACGCAGGAAGAGTATAACTATCTACGTGTATACATAACCCAGCTGCGGAAAAAGATCGAAATCAATCCGGCACGACCGCAGCTGCTGTTGACTGAACCCGGTGTCGGCTATCGACTTAAAACATAAGCCTGCACCTGTGGAGGAATACTATGCACCGACTGCTTAACTCCCAACAGTTTACCCTTCTGGCTTTCTTTATTGCAGTTATCCTGACCGGCTCCATTTTACTGGTACAGCCCGGTGCATGGAACGGTGAAGAAAGTCTGTCCTATCTGGATGCCCTTTTTACATCGACGTCTGCTGTATGTGTAACCGGTCTTATAACCGTCGACACAGCCCGGTATTCCCTCTTCGGCAAGCTCGTTATTATGGCTCTTATACAGGTCGGCGGACTCGGGATAATGAGTTTTGCCACAATTTTTCTTGTTACTCCCAGCCTCAGGCTCTCCCTGTCGCACCAGCAGATTATTCAGAAATACTATGTGGATACCGTGGAACACCGGGACCGGCATATCATTGGAAGTATTATTCTTTTTACCCTGGCAGCCGAAGCTGCAGGTGCATTGCTGCTGTATTCCCGTTTCAGTTCTCTCGAGGCTGCCGGAAAAACATTCAGTGACGGTGTATTTTTAACAGCCCTGTTTCACTCTGTTTCGGCATTCTGCAATGCGGGGTTTTCTCTATTCTCCAACAGCCTTGAAAATTACCCTGGCGACAATCTTGTTTTACTCACAGTAATGGGGCTTATTGTCCTTGGAGGAATCGGGTTTGTCGTTTTTAACGACCTGATTTTACGCCTGCGGGGAAGAAACCGGCACCTTAGCCTTCACTCCCGGATGGTCATTATAATGACCCTGCTGCTCATAACAGGCGGGGCAATTGTTTTCTACTTTCTTGAAAATCCCGGAACTATGAGGAATTATAATGAACCTCAGAAATGGATCAATGCTTTTTTCCAATCCGTAACAACCAGGACTGCCGGATTCAACACGATTCCTCAGGGAGAGTTAAGTTTACCCTCAAAAGTCTTTAATCTTTTCCTGATGTTTACCGGTGGTGCCCCGGGGTCAATCGCAGGCGGTGTAAAGGTAACGACCATGCTGATTGTCCTTACCGTTATTTTCCGGGGAACTTTTAAGGAAGGTAGCTTAAACTTCGGCAAGCGGCAGATTCCGGCAGAAACAGTAAGAAGTGCCCATCTGTTTATTCTGCGAGCGGTTATGCTGGTGGCCTGCGGAAGCTTTGCCCTGTCGATTTCTGAAATACTGATAGCCGGAGAAAGCTGGTCCTTCATGGATCTTCTTTTCGAAATCTTTTCCGCTTTTGGTACGGTCGGCCTTTCCACCGGAGTTACATCGACGCTTTCCTCTGCCGGTAAAATCATCATTATTTTCGTGATGTTTGCGGGCCGGGTAGGTCTTATCTCTGTGACTCTTACGCAGTCTCCCGAGAATCTGCGGCACAACATCGAGTATGTGTCGGAAAAGGTGATGATAGGTTAGGACGAGCGCATATTAATACTGTTTTAATAAAAATCACCGTATTGTTAACAAAAAACAAATGCTTTATGGATAAAGATTAATTCACGCCAAATATACTCCCCTTCATCTCTGCCGTATACTCAGACTGTGAGTTTAACGGAGGGAATGAATGGCCCGCATCCTTGTTGTTGAAAAGGAGCTCCAGTTACGACGTTTCCTGAGAAGGCAGTTATCCAGCCGGGGATTCAGGGTCTCGGAGGTGGAAAATACCGAGAAGGGCATAACACGAGTACGTACCCTTCATCCGTATCTTATACTCATCGATCTTGACTACAGTGAAGGTGACGATCTTGAAGCTGTCGGGATGTTCAGAAGCGGATCGTCTGCTCCCATCATATGTCTGGTCGGAAAGGAAAAGATGGATGCAATAGCGTCGATTCTGGAAGCAGGTGCCGACGATTGTATCGTTAAACCCTTCGGCATTCGGGAATTAATCTCACGAATAGGAATCTCCCTGTGTCAGGCAATGCGTGTGTATCCGCAGACAGTTTTTAGGGCGGGAGAGCTTGTACTTGATCCCATACAAGGAACTGTTTCCGCCGGGGATACCATTAAGCACTTACAGCCTGCGGAATATACTGTTCTACGGTCTCTTATAAGGCATTCAGGAGAGGTTGTTCCCTATGACAGATTACTTTCAGAACTGGATGGTCCGGAAAGTCATAATGACCGGAACCGTTTGAGGGTATATATCAGCAAGATTAGGGATATTTTTGACGACGACTCGCATCAGGAAGAAGTACTGGTAACCGTACCAGGCGTTGGTTACCGTTTACGAAGGAGGAACTGACTATGGAAGCTGTTCAACAGATACGGCCGGCAGTACATGGCTTGAGGAAGAATAACGGTACTGATTCTGGTGTCAGTGCCACTATAACAAATCCTGTTTTGCGGGTTCTGGTTTTTTACACTGGTTTTATCCTGGTGGGGATTACCGCCTTCACCATTTTTCCTGTTCTGGACGGAAAAGCATTATCACCTCTTGATGCCCTGTTTACTGCTGTTTCTGCCGTTACACTGACAGGTCTGGCAACGGTTTCCCTGTCCGAGTTCAGCCCTGAAGGTCAGATGATTGTACTGTCATTGATTCAGGCCGGTGGAATCGGTTTGCTCTATTTTGCATCCCGACTGATCATTGTGCCGGGGTGTGCATCATCCAAATCGCACCATCTGATGGTCAGGGAACGCTGGAGCGAGGTAAATGAACTCACACCGAAGAATCTTCTTAGAAACATTATCCTGGGAGTTCTTTTCCTGGAATTCCTGGGAACCATGGTTCTCTATTTTCTTTTAAAAGACCATGCTGTGGAATTTCCATTTTTATCTTCCCTCTTCCATGCTGTCTCTGCTCTGTTGAATGCCGGTTTTACAACCTTTGGTACAGGAAATCTTGAAATACTGACTCAAGCCCCAATAGCCGGTACTCTAGGTGTTTTGATACTTCTTGGCGGTCTTGGATATGTGGTTTTAGCTGAGATCCTCCACAAAATACGGGATAAAAACCGGCAATGGAGTTTGAATGTCCCAATTTCTCTTATAGGCACACTTGTAATTATCACCCTCGGGACATCCCTCTATCTGCTGATTGACAGGAACTCCTCTACCGGTTTCTGGACCGCCCTGATGCGGACCATAAATGCACGAACAGCTGGTTTCTCCATCGTCGATCCTGCCCAGAGTACTGCTGTCGCGCGGATACTCTCCATGCTTCTCATGTTTATCGGCGGAGCTGCCGGTTCTGTAACGGGGGGCATAAAGATAACTGCCCTTATCATGCTGTTCATGACGGCTCTGAAAGGATACGGAACAGACAGACGGATAGTTCTTTTCAGGAGAAGAATCCCTGTGGCAGCTCAGAGCAGTGCGGTACTGTTCTTTCTTCGTGTTGCCGGAATGATGATATCTTTAATACTGCTTTTATCCCTTGCAGAAACAGTGTTCAATCCCTCCTCGGATTTCTCCTTTGGCGATCTGGTCTTCGAGGCGGTTTCCGCATTTACAACTGCCGGATTATCAACCGGGATAACCTCATTATTATCCGCAGCGGGAAAATTCGTCATTATCGCAGCAATGCTCACCGGAAGAATAGGCTTGCTGCTGATGATTTCCAAAATGGGTAACGGAACCAGAAAAAAACCCGAAAAGTCGAATCACACCATTTATCCTGAAGGAGAGGTACTGCTCGGATGAAACAGTTTGCAATAATAGGTCTCGGAACCTTTGGAAAACGGATGGCCGAGGAGTTTACCCAGCTGGGAATTGAATTCCTGGTTATTGATAAGGACCGGGAGTCTGTGGAACGCTACAAGCATGTGGCAGCTGCCGCTTACTGTGTCGACGCACTAAATCCGGAAGCCATTAACCGTACAGTTCCGGCAACGATTGACGGTGCGATTGTTGATCTGGGAAAGCAGATGGAAACCTCAATTCTCACCGTTAATTATCTGAAGAAAATAGGTGTGCAGCAAATAGTCGTTAAAGCAGAAAACGATGAGCATGCTGAAATTCTGAGAATCGTCGGAGCTGACAGAATTGTCTTTCCGGAAAAAGAGGCGGCGCAGAAAATAACCCCCTCCCTGTTGTCATCCACCATTCTCAATCTGCTGCCGGCAGGGCAGGGACTCGTAATTGCAGAAATCCGTGTACCCGACAGTATGATAGGAAGAACGATACGGGAGGTCGATGTACGTCGAAAATACGGTGTAAACGTGGTCGGTGTACGTCACGAGGGCGATGGGGAGTATGAACTGACCTCTGTGGACTACCGTTTCCAGCCCCTTGATATTCTGTTGATTGCCGGGCAGCAGGAGCAGGTGGCAAGTTTTTCTGGTATTGCGGGGTCTGCGAAAAAGAAAACCATCAGGAATCTGTTACGTCGGCTGCAGATAGCCTGACTTACCCCGGAAACTCGAGGGTATAGCGGGTACCATTGACGGAATCGACGGATACGGTTCCGTCAATCTGTTTAGTGAGCAGTTTGATCAGTTCAAGACCGAAGCCGGAAACTGCTTCAAGATCGGCAGGGGAGGGAAGTCCGACTCCATCGTCGGCATAAACAACACGAATCACCCCCCTTCTCCGGAACGCCTCTACTGCGATTTTTCCTGAATCCCTTTCGGTAAAGGCATATTTCATGGAATTGGTAAACATTTCACTGAGCATTATTCCGATGGATGAGAGTATCTTCGTATCGATCACAATGTCTTCGACATGGATATCGGTTTTGATATCTTTGCCCGATGAATAGTGTGTCTTCAGGTCCTCGATAAGAGAAGGAAGAAATACCCTGATACTGAGTTCGGTAAAGCTCTCAGAACGGTACAGTTTATCGTAGAGTACCATCATTCCCTGTATCCGGTTGGCCGCGTTCCGTAGAATCTCGGTACAGGATTTTTCGGTTTTCAATCTGCTTTGTATGGATAAGAGACTGCGGATGACGCCCATGTTATTCTTAATGCGGTGATGAGTCTCTTTAAGCAGGATTTCTTTTTCCTTGAGCAGGGAAGCAATCTGCTCTTCCGCCTTCTTGCGTTCCGTAATGTCCCGCGCAATGCTGAGTATTGCGTTGCGGTCACCGTATGCAACAAGGGTGGAACATATTTCCACCGGGATTGTATTCCCCTGTTTTGATTTATGACGTGTCTCAAATACCTGGATTTTATCCTCCGGGGCGTTATGGATAAGATCATTTATGGTCTCTTCGTTCATGGAAGCATCGATATCAACGGGTCCCATGGACCTGAGTTCTTTACGGGAATAACCCAACTGTCGCACAGCGGTTTCGTTAAATTCAAGAAATTTTCCGTCATAGCTTATTACCCACACCGATTCATTCATGGCGTTTATTATGGTACGGTAATTTATAAATTCCCTGTTGTGTTCTTTCTCCGTTTCTATCTGATTGTTCAAGCTAAGAGCAGTCTGAATTGAGGCGATCAGAAGCTCGGCGGGGCTGTCTGTAGCGACATATCCGTAGCTTCTGATCTCCCTGGACGTGGGAATATGCTCTGCAGCTTCGGGAGGGACCATAAAGATGAGAGGTAGTTTATAATCTTCGGTAAGATTTGATGCAGCGGAGATCCCAGCCTTCCCATCTCCCAGGTACAGGTTCAGCAGGATGATATCTATTACCTTAGTCGTTTCCAGAGCATCTTCAGCCTGTGTTAAGGTACCGGAGGAAAGTACACTGAATCCGCTGTCGAGGAGGGCCGTTTTCGTTGTTTCGGCTGAGTGTGCCAGGTCGTCAACAAGGAGAATAGTTGCCTTTCCGGTGGGTATCATTCTCATTGGCCCTGATTGTAGGATAAATAATGATAAGAGTATCATTATTGAAGTATCCAGAAAATTATAGCATTATTTCTGAAAAAATGTACACAAAAGGTGATAAAATGCGAAAAGGGGATAGATGCATCTGATATGCTGCAGACAAAACAGGTTTTTCCGGATGATACTTCCTATTTTCTCCACAGACTGGAGAGCAATGTTTTTTTATATACGCGTATTCTGTTTATTCTCGGTGTGGGCAGTTTCGGGTTTCTCCTTAGGAACGCTCTCTTTTACCTTCCGCATTATTATATAGCGAGATATTATTTTTACATTTATCTGCTTGGATGCTTAACAATACTTCCTACGCGAGCAGCAGTTTCTTCTCTGTATAAAAAACAGGATTATAAAGCTGTAAATACCTTGATCATTATCTCAGCTTCTGAAGTTTTTATATTGCTGGTGCTGCTTTCAGTATTGGATTCAGTACGGATTGTTGTCAATGAACCTTCTAATGATTACAACTTTACTGGCTATATTTTGGGTCTTTTTATTATGGGTTTTGTACTGCGCCTGGACTCGAAGCTTACCCTGGCTGTCTATGCAGCTGGAATTAGCATTTTTCTGACACTCTACTATTTCTATTCTCCCCGTGTTCTCTCCCTTCCGTCGGTGCTACCCTTTATCGCAGTAAACATTCTTGCCCTCTATTTTTCCTATTCCCGGGAAAAGTTCTATAAAATTCTCCATGAGGATAATACTGATTTGTTGAATCAGACATTCAGGGATAGTCTTACACAGAGTTTCAACCGCAGATATATGAAAAGAGCTGTACATCAGAGCTTTACCCACAAGTTAGGAGCAGGTGTTCCGTTCTGCTGCATTTTCACAGATATCGATTTTTTCAAAGATATAAACGATAAGTATGGCCATGACGCTGGTGACATGATTCTCATTGAATTCTCAAGGATATTGCAGAATGAAACCAGGAGTATGGACTCGGTGATACGATATGGGGGTGAGGAATTTGTGATCCTTCTTTCGAACACCCGGCTGGATGAAGCAAAGGGAATTGCAGATCGTATGCGGCGCGGTATTGAGGAAACCAGTTTCTATGACAACAGAATCAGTGTAACGGCAAGCTTTGGTGTTACAGAGGCAGCTGACAGGGATACGGAAGAAAGCATCATTCAGAGAGCGGATTCCCTTCTTTATCGGGCAAAACGGGAAGGGAGAAACAGGGTCTGTGCAGGATAGTCTGGAGTACGCATATCGTCATCCGCCAGGAGAATAGTACTATGTCTGGAGGATTCAGTCGCATTGGCCCTGAAGGACGTCGTCGCTATTGTGCGCGCATGGCACCGAAGCCTGTATGGGCTTGAAAGTGGCGTAAATGAGCCTATACAAACACAAAGTCCGCCTTGCGGTCAGCCACGGAAACACGTTCTATCTTTACTCTGACGGGATCGCCGAGACGATAAATCCTGCCGGATTCTTTCCCTTTATATTGATAATTATCGCTGTCGTATTCGTAGAAGTCGTCTTTCAATTTTGAAAGCGGCACGAGTCCTTCGATGAGGTAGTGCGAAAGCTCAACAAAGAGTCCAAAGGAAGTTACCCCGGAGATAATACCGTTGTAACTGTGGCCGACCTTGCGGGACAGAAACTCGAGGGATTTGATCTTGGAATATTCGCGTTCGGCAGAAACCGCGACTTTCTCGCGATCGCTGCTTTGCCTGCAGGTTCTTTCGAGGTATTCCGCAATTTCACCTGATTTCTTCATACACCTGATTGCGTCAAGGTTTTTTTCTACATTTTTAGCACTCACTCCGGCAGGGCTGGGTCCAGGGGACAGGATATCCAGATATCGCTTGAGCAACCTGTGAACCAATAAGTCCGGGTAACGCCGGATTGGAGAAGTAAAATGGGTGTAGGCCTCGAAAGCCAATCCAAAATGACCCTTGTTGCGGGTGCTGTAAACGGCCTTGGTCATGGACTGCAGGGCAACTTTTTCCACAAGGTTTTTGAACTCGAGGTTCTGGATTATCTCGAAGATATTCCTGTAATCCTCCGGTTCAATGGTCTCTCCCATTCTGTAGGGAATACCCAGATCAGACACCATTGATAAAAAGGCTTGAGCATCCTCTTCTGAGGGTTTTTCATGGACCCGGTACACAAAGGGAATCTTTGTTTTGAGCTGCTTTTCCGCGGCGACAATATGTCCGGCCACTGTCTTGTTCGCCAGGAGCATGAACTCCTCAACGAGACGGTGTGATTCAAGGCGTACCTTCGGAATTATTGTACGGGGGATACCCTCTTCGTCGAGGCTGATTACGGTTTCGGTCATGTCAAAGTCTATACTTCCGCGCTCCTCCCGGCGTTTCTGTAATACCTGGCTGAGCATCTGCATCAGGTGGATCGCCGAGGCGTATTTGTGTTTATTGCCCTTGATGATCTCTTCGACCTCCTGGTAGGTGAATCGCTGTTTGCTCTCGATAACAGTCTCCGCGATCTGATAATCCTGTACCTCGCCCATGGAATTTATATGCATAAGGACCGAGAAAGCAAGCCGCGGTTTATGCGGCACAAGGCTGCATATTTCGTTGGAGAGGCGTTCAGGGAGCATGGGCAGTACCTTCTGTACAAAATATACCGAAGTACCGCGCTCCCAGGCTTCCTGGTCTATTATGCCGCCTTCGGGAACAAAAAAGCTTACGTCCGCAATATGGACTCCCAGCTCGAAAAGTCCGGATGAAAGCTGTCGAATAGAAACAGCGTCATCAAAGTCCTGAGCGCTCTCCGGATCGATGGTAAGGCACTCCAGTTTTCGTAAGTCGAGCCTTTTTTTTGCGATCCTCCGAATATTCGGATCCCTCAGGTGTTGCGCTTCCAGGAGTACTTCCTCAGGAAAATCGAGAGGAAGCCCGTGGGAGAGGGCTACAACCTTCAGGTCAATGCCTGCTTCGTTCTGATCTCCGAGGATATCGATTATCGTACCCCGCGGTTTTTGACTGGGATCTTTCCATTCGATCAGCAGCGCGACCACGACCTGACCATCCTTCAATCTTTTGCCAGTCCCGGGCTTGTCTAATTCTTTGTGCGGAATAAAGAGTGACGAAGGAAGACGCTCGTCTTCCGGATATACCTTTCCGCCTCCCGGGCTCGTGCGAAAAATTCCGATGATATTGCGGCCGGAGCGCTTTATTATCTTTATTATTTTTCCGGACGGTTTTCTTCCTTTTCCAAAGACAACTGCTTCAACAGTATCGCCGTCCATGGCATTGGCAAGATTATCGAAACTTATAAAAACATCCGCTTCGTCTTCGAGAAGAACAAAACCAAATCCTTTTGCGTTTATCTGCAGTTTTCCTGTTATTGTCTTTTGTCTTTTCATTAATTATTCTCCAGTTCAATAGTAGCACAATGTCCTGGTAAGGCAAACATCGATACCACAGGTTCATCAGGTACACAAGAGATGCTTACTCCTGTGTTTACGATTGCGGACATTGTTTCAGATCATGTTCCAGAATAATGGAGATCGTATCGGTACTTTTGTACAAATTCACCCTTACATATGAAAGCAGAGAAGCAAAAAAAATACCCTGTAAAACCTTACAGGGTATGCACTTGTAACTGCGGCGAACTGGACTTGAACCAGCACGGCCTAACGGCCACTAGCCCCTCAAGCTGAATTGCCTACCTTTGGTAGCCACCAATAGCCTTTATTATACTTTATATAATACTACACGGCAAGGAAATACGCAAGCGCAACTAGCATTTTCTCTTTTGACCTTTCCAATTCCAGCCACCAAACCAGCCACCAATTTTCAGAAAATAGCTGACAGTCGAACCTTTATGTTTTTCGTGTATGTAGCAACAAATACTTGACCTGTAGCAACATTTATGGTATTTTACTAACAAGGATGGTGATCATAATGAAAGCAAACAAAAACGAGATGTTACGAGTAAGAATGACAGACCGTCAAAGGCGGTGGTTACGCTTCTTGTCGCAGGCAAAAGGACTGAGTGAATCAGAGATCGTTAGGGATCTGATACGAAAGGCAACTTGGGACGAGATGCAAAAAGGTTCAAGATTGATTGCTCATGTTAATGCTTGCTTGGATATGAAGCTGCCGGCTCCTGCTCAACACATGTCATTTGAAGACATAAAGGCGATGCTCGACGAGAAAAAGATTGAGAATTTCGCCGAATTAAACATGAAATATTTTCCTGAAATAATGGCCGACTATCAAAAAGAGCTCGATTATCCCGACCACGATACAGCAATAGAAGAAACTTGGGACACGGAAAGAAGAAAAACCTTCTTTTTAAATTTTCTAAATAAAAACGGGAAGGAATAGTCATGACGATCCAGGGAAAGAACTTGATCACGATTGATGAGGCCATACAAAAGTATGGATTTTCCCGACAATTCTTCTGGAGCCACACTTCCGCCCGGGATGTACCGTTCTATAAATGGGGAAGGCGCGTTGTGTTCGATGTCGATGAACTGGAAGAGTGGCTCCTGGAACGCGGACGGGTGGAGAAAGTTTGATGTGTCGGGTAGGTATTTTATTGTGCCAAACGGTCTGATGGAACAAGAAATTTCCTCAAGCGCCAAGCTCACTTTGCTCGGGCTGCTTTATTTCTGGAACAGCAAAACAGGAGCATGCTTTCCAGGTTTGGCAAAGATAGGAGCCGTAACCGGACAGTCAAATAGAACCTTGAACAGGACCATAAGGGAGCTCGAAGAGGCTGGTGTGATTCAAATTGAACGGCGATTCAACAGATGTGAGAGCACTGGAAAAATTGAAAAAACATCCAATAAATATATTATTCCCGAACGCGCCAATTTGGCGCTACCTACTGCCAAAACTGCAAGAAAAACCGGTGAAGGTGACGCCAATTTGGCGCATAAACATTACTATCCTTTTAACAATACTAGTAAACCACCCCTAGGGGGGGACGATTTTATCGATTCTGTACTTACGGAAATCGAGGAGGAAGCTGATGGACAATAGAACATTCCTGCAGTGGCTGAAGGAATACTTTCCTCTTACCAATGAAATCAGCATAAAAGAAATCGGAATCCGAACAAGGCTCTTGAGCGAAGATGCCCGGCGCAAGTTAAAGGATTTCGTTGTTGAAGCGGTCAGTAATCGATATGGACGAATCAGTTTCGCTGAGATCTACGAGGTTGCGAACGAACGCGGAATCGATTTTCCGAGACCAAAGCCGAAGGATGATGTACAGCCGTTATCATCTGGGAGAGAGGTGGAGTGTCCGTCCTGTGGCTTCCGATATGAATATGCCCAGGGAACAACAGACGATTGTCCGCAGTGCGGTTTTGCGTATTACGAGTATCTGATTTATGAAAATGCTTCAGAGGCTGACAGAAATGGGACCATCGGGAACCACTACTTCCTGAAGTTGCGGTTCCACCAGGGCCTGGGGGATGGCTCAAAACCCCTGGAGAAGCCCGCATGAACCGGTTAAAAAATGAGCAAAAAACACTGAAAAAACGCTGTTTTGCAGCGAAAAAACACGGTTTTGAACGCTTTTTGAAAAAACCGCCAACCCTCAAAATCACCAACATTTACCAACATTTGCCGGTGAAATCCGGGGACTTGGCGGGGTACAGAAACCTTTTCAGCAACCTGCTGATAATATTTCTTTATCATTTCGGGAGTTATGTGTGATGAAACTAGGGTCAGCAGCTAAAAACGGACCAGAACTAAACGTTTGTGTAGTATCTGTGGTATTATGTGAGGCGCTAGAAAACGCTAAGAATTTCGCCCTGGGTTGGGAAAGGTTGGAAAAGCCGTATACAGGAAACATTGAGATTTATTGAGAAACGAGGTCTGGGGGGAATTGAGAATGGACATTGGAAAATTAAATGAATGGGTAAAATCCGAAGAGGGGCAAGCCTGGCTCAACGAGCACAAGAAGCCCCTGATCGATAAAAAGGACGAGTTATTGGGGAAGCTGAAGACTCTCAACGAGGGCCACAGCAAAACCGTGCAGGAGCTCAACGACGCGACTGCACTGCTCGACCAGGAGCGGGCTGCAACACGAGCAACCCTCGTAAAGCAGGCCGTGGATTTCTTTGTCTCCCAGCGCGTTGCGCAGGGGATGGAAGACGGGGCGCGTGCCCTGCTTTCCAGCGTCGATGTTTCGGTACGGGCTGACGGCCTACTACGTGTTCCGATTGTCGGCAAAGAAAATCTTGAAGGACTGTCTTTCGAAGGTGATCCTCCTGATTCGCTTCCTCTCCAGGACTATCTGGAGGCATGGAGCCAGACGGAGGGAGCAAAGGCCTATATAAAGGCCCCCGGGAATACCGGCGGCGGTGCTCATGGTGGATTCAGCCGCCCACGTCCAACGGACGCAGCAGCGGCAGACGATTTTGCGAAAGCGGTTCTTGATAAACTCTGAGGCATAAAATGGCAATTGAATATGCAATAGGTGTCGTTATCGCGAAAGCGGTGCTTGCAGCGTTGGAAAAACGCTTGGTGTACCGAGCGATGTATAACGAGGATTATACGGGAGACGCGACGAGCGGAACCGTTCGGCTCATTGGTGTAACCGGTGCAACGGTCGCGCCGTATACGCGGAACCAGGAAGTCGTTTATGGCTTGCTCAGCGATACACCAGTTGACCTGGACCTTGACCAGAGCGACATTTTCGCTTGTAGGATCGATGACCTGGATAAAATCCAAAGCTCCCCGGACCTGCTCGCAGCAGCGCTGCGTGATGGTGTCCACGGGCTTGAGAATGCGATTGATAAATACCTGGCGCAAACTCTCGCAGATGGGGCGGAGCTCTTTGTGCTCGACAGTGATGATGCGCCTGTCAGCATAAATTCAGCGAATGCTCTGCCGGCGCTTACCAGGATGGGCCGGCTGCTGGACGATGCGGATGTACCGAGGGAAGGGCGGTCGGTCGTACTGCCGCCATGGTACATCGAGGACCTTGTCACCGCTGAAGTTGATCTTAAAGTTGATCTTGCAGCTTTCCAGGGCGGGTATGTAGGACGGGCGGCCGGGTTCGATATTCGGATGTCGACCAATGTTCCAAAAGAAAGCGACGCGCATTGTGTCATCGGCGGAACGAAAGCTGCCGCCACCATGGCGCTACAGCTTAACCAGGTAGAAAAAATTCGGCTTGAGAAGTACGTTGCAGACGGCATACGGGGATTAACCAGCTACGGAGCTGTAGTTGTGTATTCCGTTGAAAACGGACAGTGATTCCGGAGCAAAGCGGACAGCAGTCTG
>CAZKQJ010000026.1:0-68029 GCA_964554875.1 uncultured Spirochaetaceae bacterium
ATCAACCGCCTGCGAGCTTGGGAATAACACCCAGAAGCACACCGGCAGCAACCGCCGATCCGATAACGCCGGCCACGTTGGGCCCCATGGCGTGCATCAGAAGGAAGTTCTGGGAATTCTCCTCTTTGCCGACCTTGTTCACGACCCGGGCCGCCATGGGTACCGCGGAAACACCGGCGGCACCGATCAGCGGATTGATGGGTTTCTTGGAGATCTTATTCATGCCCTTAGCCAGGAGCAGACCGGTCGCGGTCCCGATGGCAAACGCAATAAGACCGAGCGCCAGAATACCGAGGGTGTTCATGTTCAGGAAGGATTCGGCCTGCATCTTGGAGCCTACCGCCAGTCCCAGCATGATGGTAACGATGTTCATCAGGGCGTTCTGCATGGTGTCGGAGAGCCGGTCCACCACTCCGCATTCCCGGGCCAGGTTACCGAACATCAGGGCACCGATCAGCGGGGTCGCCGAGGGCAGCAGGATGATACAGGTAATCAGAACAACCAGGGGAAAGAGGATCTTCTCCCGCTTGCTTACGTGCCGCAGCTGCTCCATCTTTATCTGCCGCTCTTCCTTCGTGGTCAGGGCACGCATGATGGGAGGCTGAATGATCGGTACAAGGGCCATATAGGAGTAAGCCGCGACGGCTATGGCTCCCAGAAGCTCCGGTTTCAGCCGGGAGGCGACATAGATAGCCGTCGGCCCGTCTGCTCCGCCGATGATTCCGATGGAACCCGCGGCGAAGAGGTCGAAGTCTATTCCGGGGACATATTTTCCCAGGAAAACGGCACCGAGTACGGCAACGAAGATTCCAAACTGGGCGGCGGCACCAAGCAGAAAGGTCTTGGGGTCCGCCAAAAGGGGTCCGAAGTCCGTCATGGCGCCTACACCCATGAAGATCAGCAGCGGGAAGAGCCCCGAGCCGATACCAAAGTCGTAGAAGAGCCCGATAAATCCGCCGGAAATCTCCTTTACCGCCAGAGCGGTCTCGCTGATATTTCCGGTAATCACCGTGTGGGCGGCAATTTCCGCGAAGGGAATATTCGACAGAATCGCCCCCAGTCCGATGGGCACAAGCAGCAGGGGCTCAAAGCCCTTCTTGATGGCAAGGTACAGGAGCAGAAAGCCGACAAGGATCATGATCACACTTTGCCAGCCGCCCTCCTGCATAAAGCCGTAGAGACCTGTTGTGGTCCATAAATCGTAAAATGCGCTTCCGAAATTCATTTCCGGCCCCCTTTACTGGATTTCTACCAGAGTGTCGCCGGCTGCTACCTGATCTCCCTGCTTTACGGGAATGCTCGCGATAATCCCGGATGCCGGAGAATGGATTTCGTTCTCCATCTTCATGGATTCCATGACCATGATCACCTCGCCCTCGCTGACGGAATCGCCTTCGTCCTTGTTGAGCCGCAGAACGATTCCAGGTAAAGGAGCAGCAACCTTGACACTTTCGCCATCACCGGAGGCAGAAGCACCGGCTTCATCACCAATCCCGGCGGAAACATCAACGGTGAAGGTCTTTCCGTTGACAACTGCCTTGTCGCCTTCCAGCTTGACCTTGAAGGTCTTTCCGTCCAGCTTTACGGTATATCCGCCGGCAGCAGCTTCGCCGCCCTCGGCGGGTTGGCTTCTGTCGATCTTGCGCACACCGGATTTTGCCTCACCTTTCAGATAGGTAATTCCCTTCTCCTTGCAGGTGGCGGCAATAAAGAAGTTCTCTTCGGTTTCCTCGATACCGGCTTCCTGGAGCATCTTCCTGGCGGCAGCGATACCCTTTTTGGGGTCGGCGTCGTTGATTTCCAGGACTTTCTTGTCCGTCGGTTCCAGACCGAGCTGTTCGGAAGCAAGTTTAATGATTTCAGGATCCGCCGGGATCGGGGTCTTGCCGAAGTATCCGAGAACCATCTTGCCGTAACCTTCAGCGATCTTCTTCCAGGGACCAAGCAGGGTGTTGTTGAAGGCCTGCTGAAAGTAGAACTGGCTCACCGGAGTAACGGAAGTACCGAAACCGCCGCGCCGGACAACCTCGCCCATGTTGGCGGAGATTTCAACATACTTGTCCATCATGTTGTTGTCACGCAGCATCTGGGTGTTGGCGGTCAGGGCTCCGCCGGGCATGGGGCTGAAAGGGATAAGGGGCTCAACGGTGGTGGCCTCGGGGGGCATGAAGTAGTCTTTCATGCACTCCTTGAAGACCTCTTCGGCTTTTTCGATCTTGCCGATATCCACACCAAGATCAAAATCGGTCCCCCGCAGGGCATGCCACATGGTCATTACATCGGTCTGACAGGTACCGCCGGAGCAGGGAGCCAGGGACAGGTCGATCTGGTTTGCCCCGGCCTCCAGTGCTGCCATGTACTGGGCGACACCGATACCGGCCGTCTCGTGACTGTGAAATACCAGCTGTACATCGTCGCCGAGCATCTGTCGGGCCTGCTTGATGGTCTCGTAGACCTTGTTGGGTACCGAGGTTCCGGAAGCGTCCTTGAAACAGACGGAATCGAAGGGGATTCCGGCGTCAAGGATGTCCTTCAGGGACTTGATATAGAATTCAGGTGTATGGGAGCCTTCGCATCCGGGAGGAAGCTCCATCATGGTTACAACCACCTCGTGCTTCAGACCGGCATCCACAATACACTGACCGGAATAGATCAGGTTGTTCACATCATTGAGGGCGTCGAAGTTACGGATTGTGCTGATTCCGTGCTTTTTGAACATTCTGGCATGAAGATCGATAACATCACTGGACTGGGAATCAAGTCCGACGACGTTGACACCCCTGGCCAGGGTCTGCAGGTTTACATCAGGACCGGCCGCCTGGCGGAAGGAGTCCATCATATCGAAGGCATTTTCGTTACAGTAAAAGAAGAGGGACTGAAAACGGGCGCCGCCGCCTGCTTCAAAGTGGTTGATTCCTGCTTCAACCGCCGCTTCAACGGCGGGCAGAAAGTCCTTGGTGAAAACTCGGGCTCCGTAGGCGGACTGGAATCCGTCCCGGAAGGCAGTTACCATGAAATCTACGCGCTTTTTCATGACGATTAATTCCTTTCTTATGAGATATAAGCTTTTACCGCGGCGATGACCGCAGCAATCTCCGCATCCTTCGAACCTGAGGACTCAGCAACTACCGCCACCGGTTCGGGAAAATAGCGGGTGACCACCGTCGAGAGGACGGTCATGAGAATGACAAGCAGTGCTAAAAATGAAAACACCACCGTCATGCCGACAACTGTTAATACTAACCCTTGCGCAACCACGACATACTCCTGTTGTGAAAGTGATAGCGGATCCAAGACACAGATCCATCCGTTCAGGGACGATAATAGCCCTGGCAGAAGGCTAATTTCAAGAGGCGGGGAGGTCTATAATGGACAGATTGGCCAGATAAAAGGGAATAAACGGCAAAAACCGGCATCCCGGCCCCGACCCCGGGACGCCGACGAGTGTATAAAGCGCTAATTTTCCGGGTCGTCTCCGTTACGCCTGTTCTGCAGCGCGTGAAGGACCCGACCGACAAAGATCTCAAGCTGGGGCTTGAAAACATAACCCAGAGCAACTCCGATAATCAGCCAGAACAGCATTCTATTCTTCCTCTTTTACAATTTCTATTTTGATCTCCTTCTGGCTCTCCGCCTGCTCCCGGGCAGGCATGGTAACCGTCAGGATTCCGTTACGGTAGACGGCCTTTACCGCCGTTCTGTCGAATTTGTCCTCCGGGGCGTAATACTTCTGATCCGCGATCTCCTTGAATTTGAGTCTGCGTTTCAGATACCTGATATCGTCTTCCCTGCTGCGCTCTTCGGGCAGTCTGGCGTTGAGGACCATGTAATCGCCCTTGAACTCGAGGGAGATCTCTTTTTCGTCGAATCCCGCCAGGGCGAACTCGAATACCAGGCTCTTGTCGGAGGTAAAATAGATATTCGCCGGCGGATAGGAATAAGCGGGGTAATAATCCACGCTGTCGTCCCATTTAAAGAAAGGGCTCCCCGGATGGGACCTGAATCCCTCCTTGAAGGCACCCCCGAAATTCTGGGTAGCATCGAACAGATCATCCATAATCTGTCCAAGATCGATGATAATCCTGTCTTTCATACTCCACCTCAATATGTTCTCGCAAAGCGAGGAGTTTTACGACCTTTCCCCGTATACTGCGGGCGAAAGGCGGGCCTGCCGAGCACGGCCATACCTAGAATATAGCCAAAAAACCGCCATAACAAAAGACCTCTTCACCCGAAAGCGGAATATCGTGTATCCTTGTTTCCCGCCCCGATAGAGCAAACAGCCAGTACACGGGGAATGAAAGGAAAGATTTTGTCTGTACGAATTTTCTGCATGGGAGAGATCGTCGGCAAAGCCGGCGTTTTTTGTGTAAAAACACTGTTAAAAGATTTCCGGAAAGAGAAGAAGATCGATCTGGTAGTCGCCAACGGCGAAGGAACCACCGGCGGCTTCGGACTGGGGAAAAACCATTCCATCTACCTGCACAAGCTGGGGATCGATGTGATTACCGGGGGAGAATGCATCTATTACAAACGAGACATGGTCTCCCACATCCGCCAGGCCCCGTATATCCTGCGGCCTGCAAATTATCCTCCGGGAAATCCCGGCCGGGGCTGGTGGATATACCAGGTCGGAGAGTACAAGGTGGGCGTAATCTCCCTGTTAGGCCAGTCGGGTTTCCGCCGGGTCCACCTGAGCAATCCCTTCAGCTTTCTTCCGTCCATTGTGGACAAGATCCGCAGGGAGACCCCCATTATTCTGCTGGATTTCCATGCCGCTACAACGGCGGAAAAGTACACCATGTTCTTCCACGCCGACGGACAGGTATCCGCCGTCGCCGGGACACACAACAAGGCCCTCAGCGCCGACGACGGTATTCTGCCCAGGGGAACCGGCATGATCTGCGATACCGGCCGGACCGGAAGCATCGATTCTGTGGGAGGACTGGATATCGAGACGGAAATTGGGCAATTTATAACACAGATCCCGGAGCGCTCCAAGGAAGCCTGGGACGGACTGGAAATGCAGGGAGTAATCTTCGAGATCAATGCCGAGGGACGAACCACGGCGGTCGAACGGGTACGAATTCCCTGCAAGGAGGTTCCCGATGAAGGAAAGAGTAACAGTTAAACGGATTGACGGCGACAGGATTATCTGCAGCTGTACGACATCGGCCTGCAAGTCCTGCAGCGGCAACAGCTTTTGCAATATCAAGATCAGGGAAATAGAAGCACAGAAGCCGGAGGATACCCCGGTGGAGATCGGGGATACTGTGGAGATACATCTTCCTCCCGGAAAAACCATCTTTGCCGGTTTCATGGTAATGATACTGCCCCTGATCCTCTTCGGCCTCTTTTTTGCCCTTGCCGGCCTGTTTGTTCCCGAATCAGGAGAGGGCCTGCGCGTCCTTGCAGGGGTCCTGGGACTCTTCGCGGGCTTCGGGTCAAGCTGGCTCTACTCAAAAGCCACCAACAGCCGCAACCTGCCGAAAGTGCTCAGGGTCCTGGAAAAGACAGAGTAAATCATCCTCCGTAGGAGGGGCTTCGCACCAGGCGACTGATGGTATCGGCCATGTCCTGCAGCTTGACGATATGATCGATATATCCGTGATCAACCGCCACCTTGGGCATTCCGTAGACAATGCAGGACTCCTCATCCTGGGCAAGGGTTACACCACCCATTCGGTGGATGGTTCCGATCTCCCTGGCACCGTCCCGGCCCATGCCGGTCATTATCACCGCCAGTACCCTGTTGCCGTATTCGGCGGCCGCAGACTTGAACAGAACATCCGCAGAAGGCCGGTGTCCGTTGACCGGCTCGTCGTCGCTCAGGTGAACAATACCGGATAAACGGCGCTTTTCCACCCGGATATGCCTGTTCCCCGGGGTAATCAGGACCCGTCCGGGACTTAAGAGATCTCCCTCTTCGGCCTCCTTGATCTCCAGGCCGGAGATTCTGTCCAGACTGCGGGCGAACTCCTGGGTAAAACCCGCAGGCATATGCTGCACCACGACAAGCGGTACCGGCAGGTCCCGGTCCATGGCGGCGAAGACTTTGCGCAGAGCGTTGGGGCCGCCGGTGGATATACCGATGGCCAGAAGATCGATTCCCGAGGGAAGCTGGCGTTCGTGCCGCGGACGGGAAGGCGGAAATTCGGGGATACGCTTATCCCGGATCTCCCGCAGCAGCATCGGGGCAGGCGCTGCAGGTCGGGGAACAGCAGGGGCGGAGACCGGACTGTCCGGCATCAGGGGTACGTTGCCGGTCTGCCGGCGGTACTGGGACCCGTAGGCCCGGACCGTCTCCACTATCTGATCCCCCACCACGTGAATGTCTTCGGAGATCGAGCCCGAGGGTTTCATGATAAAATCCGAAGCCCCCAGATTCAGGGCCTCCATGGTTATCTGGGCACCCCGCCGGGCCAGGGACGAGAGGATAACCACCGGGACCTTTATCCCCTGTCTGCGGCGTTCCTTCAGAAATTCGATACCGTTCATCTCCGGCATCTCTATATCCAGCAGAATCAGGTCAGGCTTCAGAAGGGGTATCTTCTGCAGGGCGAATTTGCCGTTCATCGCCTTGCCCACCACCGTCAGGCCATCTGCCCCATCAACAATACGGGAAATCAGATTGCGCATCAGCGCAGAGTCATCACATACCAGAACCCCGAGGGGAAGATTCTCCGTCACCCTTACCTCCCTGATCAGGTGAATTTACGATAAATACAGGCCCAGTCGGTCTTGAGAAACTCAAATCCCGTCTTCATTCCAAATAAGGACTCGGAATGACCGATAAACAGATAGGAATGGCCGTTCATGGCCTGCCAGAACTTCTGGATGACCGCCTCCTGGGCGGCTTCGTCAAAATAGATTATCACATTGCGGCAGAAAACAAGGTCCAGGTTCCGCTGCCCCGAATCAAACTTGAGATTGTGATAATCGAACTTGATGAGTTTTTTAATTTCCTCCGTGACGCGAAAACCGTCGCCCTCGGGGGTGAAAAAACGCTTTACATACTTGTCAGGGACCCCGTTGAGCCGCGGTTCGGGATACAGGCCCTCCTTGGCGGTCAGCAGGGACTTGAGACTGAGATCTGAGGCGATGATTTCAACATTGAATCCCGGAGGAAGGAGGTCCTTGCAGACCATGGCCAGGGAATAGGGTTCCTCCCCGGTTGAACAGCCGGCGCTCCAGATGCGCAGTGTTTTGTTTCCGCCCTCCTGCTTGTGTTTGATCAGATCCGGTATTACGTAGTATTCAAGAGTCTGAAAATGGGCGGTATTCCTGAAAAAGCGGGTAAGATTGGTGGTTACCGAGTCCAGCAGAACCTTCATCTCATCCCCGTTCTCCCGTATCTGCTTCAGATAGAGCGCCGGGGTCTCGACCTTTGTCAGGCGCAGACGCTCCTTGAGCCGGCTCTCGAGAATCGAGCGATTGGAGGCGGAAAAGTGGATACCGCTTTCATTGTATATCAGTTCCCGGTACTGATCGAACTCCTGGTCGTTTAAAAAGCTTGTTCCCATAGTAATCACTATCAAGTGTATGGACTGGCTGCGGGGGTGTCAACGCAGAGAATAAAAAAACAGGAAAATAGAAAGTAAAGTGCTATACTCTGAAATTGAAATGAAGCATAGCATTACTGTCGCGGAAGTCCAGGGAATTGCCCTTGACCGAGAATCCCAGTTACCGATCGTCCTGCTGAAAACCAGTCACCCCAGGCGTATTATTCCGGTTCCCGTGGGACCTTCCGAAGCCAGCGCGATAATCGTCGAAATCGAAGGGGTTCACCCTCCGCGGCCCCTGACCCACGACCTGATGGCGGAACTGTTTCAGCGCCACGGGTTCTCCCTTCTGTACTGCGAAATCAGGGACCGCATTGAGGACAGCTATACCGCCTTTATGCATTACCGACGCCGTTTCCGGAAGTACAGCATGGAGGTGCGTCCCAGCGACGCCATAGCCCTGGCCCTGCGCATGCAGGCGCCCCTCCGCATCAATCCCCTGCTCCTGGCGGAGGCTGAGCATTCCCTGGATGTTTTCCGGCATTTGCACGGAGACGACATCCTTCTCCTTGAGCCGGACTACCGGGACCACGCCGTTTAAGGTTGACCACGCCCCCCCGATTCCGGGATAATCGGAGTACATGAAGAAATACATATTCGTTACCGGCGGGGTCTGTTCAAGCCTCGGCAAAGGTATAGCCGCGTCTTCTCTGGGGAGCCTCCTTGAGTGCCGCGGACTGCGCATTCGAATGATCAAGATAGATCCCTACATCAATGTCGATGCAGGGACCATGAGCCCCTACCAGCACGGGGAGGTCTACGTTACCGACGACGGCGCCGAGACGGACCTGGACCTGGGAAACTACGCCCGGTTCACGAACTCCCCCTTGAGCAGGGAGCACTCCATAACAACCGGCCAGGTCTACCAGTCGGTGATAACGAAAGAGCGGGAAGGCCGCTATCTGGGACGGACCGTCCAGGTCATTCCCCACATAACCGACGAGATCAAGCAGCGTATCTTCCGCATAGGGGAGGCCCAGGACGCGGACGTAACCCTGATCGAAGTGGGCGGAACCGTGGGCGACATCGAGAGCATCCCCTTCCTGGAGGCTGCCCGGCAGTTCAGCCATGATGTGGGAAAAAAGAACGTGGTATTTATTCATCTTACCCTGGTACCCGAGGTGACCGGGGGAGAAATGAAAACAAAGCCCACCCAGCACTCGGTCAAACAGCTCCTTGAGATCGGAATCGTGCCGGATATCCTGCTCTGCCGATCCACCAAACCCCTGGAAGAGAGCATGCGCTCCAAGATCGCCCTCTTTACCAACGTGGACGACGAAGCGGTAATCTCCGCCCATGACGCCGCCTCGACCATCTATGAGATCCCCCTGAATTACCACGCCGAAGGTCTGGACGACATTGCCGTGACAAAGCTGGGAATCGAGACCTCGCCCATCGATCTTTCGGAATGGGAGAAGGTGGTGGCAACCATCACCGAAGCCAGGGACATCGTGCGGATCGCACTGGTGGGCAAGTATATCGACCTTCACGACACCTACAAATCGGTTCACGAGGCCCTCTACCACGGGGGTATAGCAAACAATGTCAAAGTGGAGATCATCAAGATTGACGCGGAAGAGCTGGAAAAAGCAGATGACCCGGATACGCTGCTGAAGGATATCCACGGGATTCTGATCCCCGGAGGATTCGGCCAGCGGGGAATAACCGGTATGGTAAAGGCCGCCCAGTACGCCCGGCAGAACGCCCTGCCCTGCTTCGGCATATGCCTGGGCCTGCAGGTAATGGTCATCGAGTACTCCCGGAACGTTCTGGAGATCGAAGATGCCGATTCATCCGAGTTCTCCCCCGACGGCAAGAACTCCGTGGTCAGCCTGCTGGAAGAACAGGTGGACGTGACCCACTACGGCGGGACCATGCGCCTCGGTCGCAGCGAAACCCGGCTGAAACCCGGAACCATGATCCGGGATATCTACGGGGAGGATACCATCTTCGAACGTCATCGTCACCGTTATGAGGTTTCAAACCGCTTCCGTCCGCTCCTGGTGGAGAAGGGATTGATCATAAGCGGGGTAACCCCTGACGAAGCCCTGGTGGAATCCATCCAGTGGCCGGACCATCCCTGGGGTATCGGGGTGCAGTACCATCCGGAATTCCAGTCCAAACCGATCAAGGCGCATCCCCTCTTTACCAGTTTCATTGCCGCCGCCGACGAGGTCCGGGGCAAAGGATGACCCTGCGCCGTCTCCTCCGTATCGCGGCCGTCGCCGCTTTCCTTGGAACAGGATGCAGTCTGGAGTATCAGGAACTGGCGGAGAGCCTGGACGACGAAACCCCCTCTTTAAGAATGAGTTCCGTCACGGTGGTCACCGTTGAGGAGGGGCGGGAAAAGTTCCGTATCCAGGCGGAAACCCTGGAGGATTACGAGAATACCTTTCGAAGGCTTATTCGGGGAGCAGAATTCATCGAGTACGACCGGGAGGGAGAAGTCAGAACCCGTGGCAGGGCCGACCGGGTGGAGTTCGACACCCGAACTGATAACGCGGTTCTTGAGGGCAACATCAGCTTTACTTCCCGGAAGGACAGCGCCAGCGTAGCGGCCGATTACCTGGAGTGGAACGACGCAGAACGGCGCCTCAGCGGCCGTCCCGAAGGGGAGGTATACCTGGAGAGGGAGAACGGCACACAAATCAGGGGCTTCGGCTTCAGCGCCGACTTTCCGTCCCGGGTTTTTCGCTTCAGCCGCGGGGTCTCCGGACGCTACGTTTATGATTCAGGAGACGGCGGAGAGGAAACTGAACCGTGAGATCCACCGGAACAATCGTCTGCCTTCTCCTTCTCGTCTTTGCAGCAGCATTGCCCCTGGGTGCAGATGAGAGCCTCTTCTTTTCCGCGGATTCAACCATTGCACGCTTTGCCGAGGGCAGGGAACAGACGGAGCTTTCCGGCAATGCCATGGTTGAAACCAGCGACCTGCTTATAAAAGCGGACCGGATCGAGCTTTTCGGGGAGAATTTCCGCTATCTCCGCTGCAGCGGGAATGTTCAGCTCGAAAACAGAAAGCAGGATTTTCTGATCCGCTCCTCCGATCTTTTTGTGGACCGGGACCGGGAGATTTCCCGCATAGAAGGCTATGCGGAAATGGAGGACGGGGCCAACGGTCTCCTGATCCGGGGCGGTTTTTTCGAAGACCGGGGCGGTGACGACGAGGTCACTCTGATCCAGATGGGCGTCAGGATCATGAAAATCTCAGATGCTGAAGTCATGATCTGCCGGTCCGAGTTCGCCCGTTATTTCCGGGAAGAGAAGGTCCTTGAACTGTCGGGACTGCCCCGGGTCGACTGGAAAGGGGACGTATACCAGGCCTCCCGCATACTGGTGGACCTGGAGACCGACGAGATCAGGCTCGAGGGCCAGGTTACCGGAACAGTGGAAACCCAGATCGAAAAAAAGGAAGGCGAAGGTCCCGGGGAGGCGGAACCATGAGCAAGCTGATCGTGGAGGGGCTTTTCAAATCCTTCGGGAAAAAGGTGGCGGTAAAGGACGTCAGCTTCGCCATGCAGAACGGAGAGATTGTCGGGCTCCTCGGACCCAACGGTGCCGGAAAGACCACCGTTTTTTACATGATTGTCGGATTCATTAAATCCGGCGGAGGAACAATCCTCCTGGACGAAGAGGAGATTACCCATCTTCCCATGTTCAGGCGAGCCAGACTGGGAATATCCTATCTGCCCCAGGAGCCCTCGGTCTTCAGAAAAATGAGTGCGGAAGACAACATCCGGGCCATCCTGGAGACCCGCCGCGACCTGGACAATCAGGCCCGGTCGGTGAAACTGGAGGAACTTTTGGCGGAACTGGGGCTGGAACACGTCCGCCGTCAGAAGGGCTATACCCTTTCCGGCGGGGAGCGCCGGCGCACGGAGATTGCCAGGTCCCTGGCGGCGGAGCCCCGTTTTCTCCTGCTGGATGAACCCTTTGCCGGGATCGATCCCATAGCTGTACACGAAATCAAGAGGATAATCCGCTCCCTGGCATCCAAGGGAATCGGCATACTGATAACCGACCATAATGTCCGGGACACCCTTGAGATTACCGACCGCTCCTATATCATCAACATGGGAGAAATCCTGGTGAGCGGAGGCAGAACGGACATTCTTGAGAGCGAGACCGCAAGGGAGATCTATCTGGGAGCGGAATTCCGGATGTAATCCGCCGGGATTACGTAAAAGCTTCAATTGACAAATCGCGAATGCAACTCTAGAATTCAGAGAACTCCCCCGGAGGGTATAGTGCAGTATCAGAGACCAGTAATTGTTCAGCAGCAGAAACTCAAGATGAGTCCCCAGCTTTACCAGTCCATCCAGATGATGGCTCTGCCCATCCAGGAACTGCGCCAGAAGATCCGTGAAGAACTGGAACGAAACCCCGCCCTGGAGATTGTTTCGGAGAAGCAGGCCCTCTCCATCGACGAGAACAGGCCGAACACCGAGGACTATGACGCCTTCGAAAACTCATCCGATCCCGGATACAACCAGAGCCGCGACCGGGAAGCGGGGGACCGGAAACAGAAGTTCCTGGAAGGAGCGCTGTCCCGGAGCGAATCCCTCCATGATCATCTCCTCTGGCAGTGGCAGCTGCAGCCCATTGACAGGGAACTCTTCGAAATCGGGGAACTTCTGATACAGAACCTGGACCACAACGGTTTCCATATCGAAGAACCCTCGACTTTTCTCAGTTCCCGACAGATGAAACGCTTCCAGGAGGCGGCGGATCTGATCCGGCAGCTCGAACCGGCGGGGACCTGCACCGCCAACTTCAAGGAAAGCCTCATTGTACAGGCCCGGCTCTCTCCGGCTGCTCCGGACAGAATCGAAGAGGTCATAGAAAAGCAGATGGAACTCCTGGAACGGGGACGTTACCAGGATGTGGCCAGGAAGATGCATATAGACCTCGAGGACGTGGACGAGATCCTGGAGTTTTTACGGACCCTGAACCCCTTTCCCGGTCGGCTCTACTCTTCCGACAATGTCCGCTTTGTTGTTCCCGATGTAATGGTGGTAATGATCGACGGAGAATACCAGCCGATTCTCAACGACGAAGAGGTCCCGGTGCTCGGGATCAACGATTTCTACACCCAGCTCCTCCGGGAACACAAGGCCCGGGACCAGAAGGAGGTCCGCAGCTTTGTCCGGGACCACGTCAAGGACGCTCAGTGGTTTATCCGCTCCGTTACACAGCGAAACCAGACCCTTTTGCGCATTTCCAAGGCCGTTGTCGAGTTTCAGCGGGATTTTTTTCGCCGGGGCCCGAAATACCTGAAACCCCTTACCCTGAAGGACATTGCCCAGGCGGTGGATGTTCACGAAACAACTGTTTCCCGTATCGCGAATTCTAAGTATATTCAGACTGAATGGGGTATATTCGAACTGAAGTACTTCTTTACAAATTCCATTTCCGGCGCCGGTTCAACGGGGTCGCAATTTTCCAAGGAGGGGGTAAAACACCGGATACGCGAGATCATCGAAGAGCACAGCGGTAACAAAAGGCTTTCGGACCAGAAAATCGCTGATATCCTCGCAGAGCGGGGAATCAAGATCGCCAGGAGGACGGTTGCCAAGTATCGTCAGGAACTTGATATCCTCTCTTCCTACGATCGATAAAAAACTTTTGAGGGGGACTTCATGCACTTTGAACTCAAAGGCGTCCACTATCATGTAAGCGAAAACACAACTGATTACATTGAGAAGAAGATGCTTCGCCTGGAATCGGTAAAGGAGAATCTGGAAACACTCCATATAACCATCACCAAAGAGAAGAACATGTTCAAAGTAGAGGTGAATTTTCACTTCAGCTGGGGAGCACCCTCCCATATCCGGGTGGACGGCCATGAACTCTGGCCTGCCATCGATGTGCTGTTCGATAAACTCATAGTCAAGATAAAAAAAGAGAAGGAGAAGATTAACTCGCACCACTAGGTTCGGGAATCCATATCCACGCCAATGGACACATTTACCGTACTGGATCTGCTTGATCTGGAATTGAAAGAACAGAATGATCTCCGTCTCAGCTGTCTGGGGGGACGTCCCGGTCTGGAAAGGGAAATAGTCGTCCCGGACATAAACCGGCCGGGTCTTGCCCTGAGCGGTTTCTTCGACAATTTCGGCGGACAGCGGGTCCAGCTTTTCGGCCGGGGAGAATATGCCTACCTGCAGAAACTGGAAAACGAGGACAACTACGATACAATCCGGGAGTTTTTTACCTACTCGATTCCCTGCTGCATCTTTTCCCATTCCCTCCAGCCCAATCAGCGCTTCATGGAGCTCGCCGAAGAAGCGGGATGTCCCGTACTGCAGACCGATTTAAACTCTTCGGAGTTCGCCACCCGGCTCAACAGGGCCCTGGGCAACATCTTTGCCCCCACCAGGATCATCCACGGGGTACTGGTGGAGGTCTTCGGGATCGGGGTCCTGATTACAGGGAACTCCGGAGTCGGCAAGAGCGAAACCGCCCTGGAGCTGATAGAACGGGGACACCGGCTGATAACCGATGATTCGGTGGAGATGAAGTGCGTCAGCGGCAGCATCATCATCGGCTCCGCCGCCAACACCGTAACAGGGCATCATATGGAAATCAGGGGACTGGGAATTATCAACATCTCGCATCTTTTTGGTGTCGGGGCCATCCGGGACCAGAAACAGGTGCAGCTTATCGTCGATCTTGAAGAGTGGGATTCAGCCAAGGTCTACGATCGCCTGGGCACCGGGGACAATAGTACCGAGATCCTGGGAGTCGGCATTCCCACCGTTACCCTTCCGGTTAAACCGGGACGCAACGTACCGATTATCATAGAAACCGCCGCCATGAACGAGCGGTTGAAAAAAATGGGCTACTATTCAGCAAGAGAGTTCAACCAGAACATCCTCAAGTGGCTGGAAAGCGAAAACGCCCGGGCCCTCTATTTTCAGAAAAAAGATATCTTTTAGGAAGTAGGCATGGTTTCCAAAGAGGTTGTAATCAAGAACCGGGCGGGTATTCACGCCCGACCGGCAGCAATGATAGTAAAAACAGCTAATGAATATGATTGTCAGGTTTATCTGGAAAAAGACAGTACCCGGATCAACAGCAAATCGATAATGGGAATTATTACCCTGGGTGCATCCTTCAACACTAAGTTGCGGGTTGTCGCCGAAGGAGATGATGAAGAGGCAGCGGTAGACGCCATTGTCCATCTGTTCGAAAGTCGTTTTGAAGAAGAGTAAACAAGCGCTTTTTGTTGTCTTTTTATTAAATATGGGACTCACCCTCCTATCCCAGGAGGTCAGCGTCGATTCTGTACGCAGGCATGGCGAGCTTTTTCTGCTTGACTGCCGGATTCTGATCGACGATACCGAACGCCTGCTATCGTCCCTGGATGAGGGCGAGACCGTCATGCTGGGCATCCGTCTCAGGGAGGCCTCCGCTGAAAGCACCTTCCTCAATCCCCGGGCAGGGTATTATGAGTATCAGCGAAAGGTAAGCTGGGATTCCGTGGAAGGACTCTATGTAATCGACGAACCCGAGGGCCGGCGACGCTTTTTTTCCCACAAGGATGCCCTTCTCGATGCAGTGCAGTCCTTCCAGGACCTGCCGATAATGGTTCCCGGGGGTAAGCACAGTTTTCGTCTGCGGGGAGAAATTCAGTGGAAAATACTGCTCCCTCCCCTCAATATACTCAGCCCGTTTCTGACCAGTCTGCGTTCCGCCGGGGAATGGAAGGTAATAGAATTTTACAGACCAAAAAGTAAAGCGGGGGTCAAGGGAGAATGAGAAAAGGAAAACACCAACCCCTGGGGCCCGTTAGCAACATCCTGACCGTCATCCTGCTCTACATCATTCTGATAATCCTGGTTCTGGTCCTGGCCCGGCAGATCCTGATCGATATCTCCCGGGGGGAACAGCTGGACAATATCTATATTATTCCCCTGGGAATCGTTCTTCCGGTCTTTCTGTTCGGCACCGTTGGACTGCAGATGATCAAACTGATCAGGGACCGGAGGGAAAACAGGCCGGGAACGCGCTTCAAGACCAAACTGATGGTCTTTTTTTTCGCCATCAGCCTCCTTGCATCCCTGCCCCAGGCAATACTTTCTCTGGCCTTTATCGATACAGCCCTTCACTCATGGTATTCCGCCGATCTGGGAGAAGCCCTGGACGGAGGCGTCGAGATTGCCCTGGCCTATAACAGCCAACGGGTAGACAACCTTGTCAATCTTGCCGAGAGCTCCCTTTTTTACCGCCTGCTGAATGAGGCGGATTACAGATCCCTGTGGGAAACCCTGCAGGAGGCAAACAGCGCCGTTGACAGCCTGCAGATATTCAGAGCTTTCGAATCGCTGCATTTTTCCGGAGATCCGGTACTGATTCTTGATGAACCGCCGGAGACAATTGCCGGGAACGGCATCGTTCCGAAGGAGTATCTGGGGTCCGTCACGGTCCAGCGAGTAGCCAGGGAGTTCCGCATCGAGGACGGAGATAGCATAAACGTTGTTTTCAGCAGCCGTTTTCCCGATGATTTTGGAATCTCAGCGGAGAAACTGACCCAGAGCCGTCAGTCCTACCGCCAGATCCAGGAGTACAAGAATATCTTCAGAATCATTCTGCTGATCTTTTTCTCCTATTTCTCCTTTCCGGTATTTCTGCTGGCCATCCTGGTCAGCTTTCTTCTCAGCGACGAACTGATCCGCCCCATAGTATCCCTTGAGGAGGCGACCCGAAGGGCCTCGGAAGGGGACTTCTCCTACAGGATACTCGGAAGATCCCGGGACGAGCTCTCCATACTGACCGCCTCCTTCAACCGGATGATGTCGGAACTGGAAAACAGCCGCCGCACGACCCTGCAGACCGAAAAGGTAACCGCCTGGCAGGAGATAGCCCAGCGTCTGGCCCACGAGATACGAAACCCCCTGACCCCCATCAAACTCTCGGCCCAGCGGATACTCCGGCGCTATGAAAAAGACCCGTCCAGTATCGGAGAGATACTGGACGGAGCGGTGAGTTCCATAGTCAGGGAGGTGGAGAACCTTGACCTGCTGCTTCAGGAGTTTCGTGACTTTGCCCGGCTGCCCCGCTCCTCACGATATCCCGTCAAACTGTCCAGTCTCCTTGACGAGACAGGGTCCCGGTACCCTTCGGTATATCCCGGCATATCCTTCGATTTTTCCGGCGTGGATCGGGATATCGAATTACCCCTGGACCGGGAACAGATCGGCCGGGTCTTTACCAATCTTTTCAAGAATGCTGTGGAAGCCATGGGCAGCGAAGGGAAAATAACGGTCCGGACCGACCTTGTCCGAAAGGGAAATACCCGCTATTGTAGAGTACAGGTTGAAGATTCCGGTTGCGGTATTGCGACGGAAAACCAGGGAGAAGTATTCAATCCCTATTTTACTACCAAATCCCACGGCACCGGTCTCGGACTCCCCATTGTTGAACGTATTGTATTTGATCATCGCGGGCAGATCTGGTTTGAATCCGCCCCTGGAGTCGGAACGACCTTTTTTATCGATTTACCCCTGGAGCTTTGAGCATGAGTTTGGTACTTGTTATCGACGATGAACCCGGCATTCGCAGCGTTCTCCACGATATTCTCACCGATGAAGGCTACCCGGTTCTCTGCGCCGAGGACGGTATCGAAGGTCTCGCCCTGCTCAGGGAAAACCCCGTCGATCTTGTAATTCTCGATGTATGGCTCCCAAACATGGGGGGAATCGACGTTCTGAAGCAGATCAAGGAGGAGTATCCTGATCTGGAGGTCATTGTAATATCCGGTCACGCCAACATCGACATGGCGGTCAAGGCGGTTAAACTTGGGGCCTTCGACTTCATCGAGAAACCCCTCTCCCTGGACCGTCTGCTCACCATCTGCCGCAATGCCTTTCAACTGGAAGAGCTGCGCAGGGAAAACACCAACCTGAAAAGATCCCTCTTCATAGAGGATGAGATCATCGGCGAAAGCCCGGGGATCAGAAAGGTGAAGGAGCGGATACGCCAGAGCGCCGCCTCCGACGCCAAGGTGCTGATCCTGGGCGACAACGGCACGGGAAAGGAGCTGGTTGCCCGGGAGATCCACCGCCAGAGCAGCAGGGCATCCGGTCCCTTCGTAGAGGTGAACTGCGCCGCCATTCCGGATACCCTGATCGAAAGTGAACTTTTCGGCCACGAAAAAGGGGCCTTTACCGGGGCTGTTTCCAGAAGAAAGGGTAAGTTCGAATCCGCCGACGGAGGGACCCTCTTTCTTGACGAGATAGCGGATATGTCATTGAACGCCCAGGCCAAGGTTCTGCGGGTGATTCAGGAGCAGATGTTTCAACGCCTGGGCGGAGAGTCCCAGATCAGCGTGGATGTACGTCTGCTGGCGGCGACAAACAAGGATATTCAGGCAGAGATCCGGGCCGGCCGCTTTCGGGAGGATCTCTTTTTCCGGCTCAATGTGGTTCCGATTCACGTGCCCGCCCTGCGGGAGAGACTGGATGACCTGCCCCTGCTGGCGGGATATTTCATGCAGAAATACGCTGCCGATGATCCTGCAGGGGCTGTCAGGCACTTTTCCGATGAAGCCATGCAGGTTTTACAGGATTATTCATGGCCCGGGAACATAAGGGAATTGAAAAATTTCATAGAACGGATTAATATAATGAGCGACGAAGAGAGTATTTCCGCCGAGACTGCGCTATACTATCTTGGAGAACAGCAGCTGCCACCGGCACATACCGATCTTCGGGACTACCTCGATTTGAGACTGAACGAAGCAAAAGAGCTCTTTGAGAAACGGTTTCTTGAAACCAAATTACAGGAATGCGGATACAATATCTCCCAGACTGCCGGAAACCTGGGTATCTATCCCAGCAACCTGCACAGTAAGATTAAGAAATACAGTATTGAGATCAAGAAATGAAAAAACTGACCAGTCGCCAAAACGAAGTCCTCGGTTTTATTAAAGAGTATCTCTCCGAACACAGATATCCTCCCACCATACGTGAGATTGCTTCCTTTTTCTCCATTTCTGTCAAAGGGGCCTATGATCACGTAAAGGCTCTGGAGAAAAAAGGGCACCTGCGTTCGGGATCGAGCAAAAGCCGTGCCCTTGAGATCATCTCCCAGGATGATTCCTCCGGCGACGAAATCCTGGAGATCCCCGTCCTCGGAAACGTTGCTGCGGGTATTCCGCTCTTTGCGGAGGAGAACTTCGACGGACAGGTCAGGGTCCCGGCCTCCCAGCTCTCCCGGGGGGAACACTTTGCCCTGAAGGTAAAGGGAGACAGCATGCAGAACGCCGGGATTCTGGATGGAGACACAGCCGTCTTCCTGAAAACCGAGACAGCCTATAACGGGGACATCATCGTCGCCCGCATAAACGACGAAGCGGTCACCCTGAAGCGCTTCTTCCGGGAAAAGAACCGGGTCAAACTGAAATCCGAGAATCCCGTCTATCCCCCCATCTACACCCAGAATGTCCGTGTCCTTGGAAAACTTCAGTACCTGATCCGCTGTTATGAGTAAATCAATCTTTCTTCTCCTGGGCCCCGAAAACGGGGAAAAGGAGCGTTTCATCGCCCGTCTGCGCAGTGATCTTGAAAAGAGGGCGGGGGGATCCCTGGAAACATCGAGTTTTTACCCCTACGACACATCAATGGCGGATGTCGTTTCGGATATGCGTAACGGGTCGCTTTTTGCATCGGACAAACTGGTGAAGATCAGCCGTATCGAAGACCTGAAAAAAGAGGGTGTGGACTCCCTGATCGAGTATATATCTTCTCCCAGCCCCGGAGTAACCCTGCTCCTCCTTTCCGATGAGATTGGAGGAGATCCGAAAAGCCCCCCGGGAAGAATCAAGAAAGCCCTTCCAAAGGAGAGCTCAAAGATCTTCTGGGAGCTCTTCGAGAACCAGAAACAGGGATGGATCCTCTCTTACTTCCGGGAAAGAAAGATGGGTATCCATCAGGAGGCCCTGGAACTGCTCCTGGACCTGGTGGACAACAATACCCTGGATCTGAAGGAGGCCTGCGGACGCCTCGCCCTCTATTACGGGGAGGGACGGCAGCTGAGCGTCGAGGATGTGGAGAGCCAGATACTCCACAGCAAGGAGGAAAACGTCTTCAGCCTCTTTGCAAAAATCGCCGAGGGGGATTTGAGCGGCAGCCTGGACATCTGCATCAAGATCCTTGAATCCGGCGCCGGGCAGGCGGTGCAGATACTGGGCGGGATAATCTGGCAGTTCCGCAGACTCCATTCCCTGCGGCTGCTTCTGGACAGCAACTTCAGCGAACAGGAGGCCCTCAACCGGGTCAACATCCGGGGTAAGCGGAACGGGCAGATCAGCCTGCAGGGAGCAGCCAGCTACAGCGCCGAGGAACTGGGCCGCATCCTCGCCCTCCAGGCCCGCTACGACGGTCTCCTGCGCAGCACCCCGGCGGAGGCTCATCTGCATGTATTGAGCATGTTTTTCTACTACGCCGTCTCCCGCAAAGGCCTGG
The DNA here is from genome assembly GCA_964554875.1 of uncultured Spirochaetaceae bacterium. GTDB lineage: Bacteria > Spirochaetota > Spirochaetia > JC444 > Marispirochaetaceae > Marispirochaeta. The sequence continues at coordinate 20,033 of CAZKQJ010000026.1, forward strand.
AAGAGGAGCCGGTGCTGCCTTAATCTCCGGTTTCTGCCTTTTTCGCCGAAAACTCCGCCGCCACCCGTTCTGCCACGGCTTCCGGAAGGCGTCCCCGGTCCCGCAGATCCTCGTAAGTGGCCGCGGACAGCCCCTCGATACCGCCGAACTCCTTGATAAGCGCCGCCGCCCTGCGTTCCCCGATCCCATGGATTCCCGTCAATCGGCCAAGTCGTATATCTGTAGTCCGCTGCCGACGGCTTAAGGATGTAGCGAAGCGGTGGGACTCGTCCCGCACCGCCTGCAGCACCTTCAGGGCCTCCGCGGTCTCCGGCAGACTTACCGGATCGCTCCGGCCGGGAAGAAAGATCTCCTCGTTCTTTTTCGCAAGACCGATCACCGCGATCTCCTCAAGTCCCAGCCCCCGGATAATCTCCAGGGCCGCGTTGAGCTGACCCTTTCCGCCGTCGATAACCACCAGGTCCGGACGGGGCAGATCCTCGTTCAGTACCCGGGTATAGCGCCGGGCCATGGCCTCCCGCATAGCCTGGAAATCGTCGACCTCGCCTTGTAAGCTGCGGATGTTGAAGGAGCGGTAGTTCTTCTTGTCCGGGTTGCCGTTGTAGAAGGAGACCAGGGAGGCCACAGTGTTCTTCCCCGCAAGATGGGCTATATCGAAGCCTTCGATACGCCTTGGAAGACTTGCAAGTCCCAGGACTATGCGCAGTTCCTCCAGGGCAGGCAGATTTGCCGAAGCCTTCTGTCTCTTCTGCACGTCCATGGAGGCGTTCTCCCAGGCCATGCGTACAATGGAGCGATGGCGTCCCTCCGCGGGGACCTCCACCGCAGTTTCTACCCAGCCCTGGGCGGCAAAGAACTCACCAAGAAGGGCAGTGTTAACCTGATGGGATAGATAGAGCATCTCAGGAGGCCGGTGATCCGGGGTATAGTACTGCAGGAGAAAATCGAGAAGGAGCTCCTCTTCGTCCTGGGGGCTCACATTGCCGTAGAGTTCCCGGCCCACCAGCTTGCCTCCCCGCATCTGCATTACCGCGAAAGAGACGAAGCGTCCCGCCGTTGCCACCGCCAGATAGTCCCGGGACTCCTCCTGAAAATCCTGGACCTGCTGTCCCTCCTCGACGCTCACCACCGCGGCGATTGAATCCCGCAGGGAGGCGGCCTTCTCGAACTTAAGCTGCGCCGCTGCCTCTTCCATCTCCGCCTTCAGATCGGAAATCAGTTCTTCCGTTGCCCCGGAGAGGAGTTTCCGCACCCGGTCAACCTCTTTAGCGTAGTCTTCACGGCTGATTTTCCCGACGCAGGGGGCCCTGCAGCGGCCGATGTGATAGTAGAGGCAGGGTGTGTCCCGTTTTTTCAGCTTCCCTTTGCACTTTCTTAAGGGAAAGAGCCGCTCGATGAGTTCAAGGTAGCGGTCGACGCTGCGGGCATCCGGGTACGGGCCAAAATATTCCGAACCGTCCCGCACAATCCGGCGGGTACGGAAGACCCGGGGGAAATCATCCGCGGTTATCCGAATTACCGGGTAGCTCTTCCCGTCCTTGAGGTTCACATTGTAGCGGGGAGTCCACTGCTTGATCAGGTTGTTTTCAAGGACCAGGGCCTCGTACTCGTTGGCGGTTACGATGTACTCGACGGAGGCGATGCGCTGCACCAGAAAGCGGGTCTTGATGTCCTTTTCCCCGATAAAATAGGAACCCGCCCGCTTGCGCAGGTCCACCGCCTTGCCCACATAGATGACCCGGGAGGAAGAATCCTTCATTATATAGACCCCCGGGCTGTGGGGGAACTCCGCAACCTGTTCCTTGAGATCGATCAGCCGTTCGTCGTCGCTGTTTTCCTTCATAGATCGGGATAAAAATACTCCATTTTCAGGGAAGAAAAAAGCCGCCCGCAGAAGATCTCCGGACGGCGATGATTCAGTTCAGGCAGGCTCAGCCCTCTTCGGACCAGAAGCGTTCGGTGATGATCTTGTCCTCGGTATAAAAATTGACGATCGCCTTGCCCTGGGCCTTGATGTCGGCGAACTGGGAGTTCTTCATTCCGCCGAAGGGCAGGTAGGCCACCGGAGCGGGAATCCCGACGTTGATGCCGATCATGCCGGCCTTGACCTCGATCTTGAACTTCCGGGCGAACCAGCCGTTCTGGGTGTAGATGGAGGCGCCGTTGCCGTACTGGTGATCGTTGATGATGCCGATTGCCTCGTCCAGGCTGTCGGCCTTCAGAATGACCACCACAGGCCCGAAGATCTCGGTCTGATGGATCTGCATTCCCGGCTTGACCCCGCCGAAAACCGTAGGCCCGATATAGTAGCCTTTCTCGTATCCCGCTACCTTGATATCCCGGCCGTCCAGGAGCAGTTCGGCCCCCTCCTTCACGCCGGTGTCGATCATTCCCAGGATAAACTCCTTCGCTTTGGCGGAAATTACCGGTCCCATTACCATGCTTTCGTCGGCCACCGCAGGATCAAGGGGATTGGTGGTAATTACCTCCCGGGCCGCCTTGACGAACTCTTCGGTCACCTTTGCGTAGGTATCGTCCCCGACACAGACAATGGCGGAGGCGGCCATACAACGCTGACCGGCACAGCCGAAACAGGAGGTAATCATGTTCCGGATAACCTCGTTGAGGCGGGCGTCCGGCATGACCACCAGGTGATTCTTGGCGCCCCCCATGGCCTGGAAGCGTTTTCCGTTCTCGGCGCATTTTTTAGCCATCAGTTTACATGTCGGAGTCGAACCCACCAGGGAGACACCCTGCACCAGGGGATTTTCCATGAAGGCGTCCGCCACCGTGCGGTCACCGTTTATGAGGGTATAGACTCCCGCGGGGAGTCCCGTCTGATGGATCAGCTCGGTAATGAAGTTCATCGTATTCGGTACCTGCTTTGAGGCCTTGACCACGAAGCTGTTCCCCGTGGCTATCGCGTAGGGGAGAAACCAGAAAGGAACCATGGCGGGAAAGTTGAAGGGAGCGATCATCCCGAAAACCCCCATGGGTAGCCGGATAACCTCGCCGTCGATCTCGAAGGATGCCCCGATCAGCTTGTCTCCCTGCTGCATCACCGGCATGCCGCAGGCCACCTCGACGTTTTCGAAAACCCGCTTCATTTCGGCACGGGCGTCAGGCAGGGACTTGCCCATTTCCTCCACCAGAATCCGGCTGATCTTCTCCTCGTTCTCCTCCAGCAGGTCCCGCAGCTTGAAGAGGTAGCTCACCCGCCGGGAGACAGGAACATCCTTCCAGGAAAGATAAGCCTCGTGGGCCGCTTCGATTGCCGTGTCGGTCTCCTGCCGCGGTGTCAGGGGAACCTGGGAGATCACTTCTCCCGTGCTCGGGTTTTCAACATCCAGGTAGGACGCGCCGGCGGGATCCACCCACGCGCCGTTTACATAGTTCTTGAGTTTACGGACTGTCATTATCTGCTCCTTGTCATATTAATCATATTGTATGACAATAAGATTAAATAACTCTTGCAGTTTGTCAAGGTATGGCGTAGATTTGTTTCCGGGCACCTTAAAAAGATCGCCGACGGAGGCCGCACCGTGGAACAGACCATCCCCCTGACCTACACCCCTGTCCGCCGACAGACCGTAGTCGGCCAGGTGATGGAACAGATAAAAGAGCTCATTGCCTCGGGAAGACTCAAACCCGGGGATAAAATTCCGACGGAACAGGAACTGGCGGCAAAGTTCGGCGTAGGCCGTTCCACTATCCGCGAGGCCATCAAGGTCTTTACCTATCTTGGTGTGTTCGAATCCCGGACCCGGAAAGGAACCTGCCTGCAGGACCATTCGGGGATCTCCGAAGAGGCCCTGACCTGGGCATTCATCCTGGGACGGGAGGATTTCCGCAACCTGATGGAGGTTCGCAAGGCCCTGGAGCTTGAAGCCTGGTTCATTCTCTGTGAAGCAGCACGACAGGAGCCTGGATCAGTGCTGAGAACAATACACAGCCTGGAGGACGAGGTCGCCTGCATGGAGAGAGCCATCAGCGAACGGGATGATATGGAACTGGTGGAGGCGGATTTCCGTTTTCACCGGGCGGCGGTTGCTGCCTCGGGAAACAGCCTCTTTACCAATCTCTTCGATACCCTGAAGTCCTTTACCTGCGAGGAGATAACCCGTTCCAACATTCCCCGGAACTACTCACCCCGCATAGTGGAAGAACACAAGGAGATGATCGAAGCCCTGAAAACAGGAGATCTCCTGACTATAACCCGCCTCTTCAGAGAACACATCGAAAAGGCCATAGGGCGGGTGCTGCGGGAGAACGGGTAAATTTGTGTTTTGGAACAGCGATACACAGGATAGGCAGGATTGGATTTAAGGAAAGGAACCACAGAGCCTCAGAGAACGCTGAGTTTTTTCATATTACCTCCGTGTTACTCCGTGCTCTCGGTGCCTCGGTGGCTTTCCCACTCCTGTTCATCCTCCCCATCTAAGCTGCAAAAACCTTCGACTACAATCGAATCTATTTGACAAACGCGATAAGCTTCGATCATAATAGAAGGATGAAACAGATCCGCCGTAGCATCTATTTGGAGAAACTACACTCTTACATTCAAGCTCCGGCCATTACAGTTGTTACTGGTCCGCGCAGAGCAGGTAAAAGCGTCCTCCTGAGGCAACTGGCGGAAGAACTGATCTCATCAGAACAGGTTGTGTTTATTGACAAGGAATCCTTTGACTTCGAGGGCATAAACACCGGCAGAGATCTGATAAGCCATGTGGATATACACAGTTCCGGCAAAGAGAGACGTTATGTAATTGTAGACGAAATCCAGCAGATTGCAGGATGGGAACAAGCTGTCGCATCCCTGAACGGTGATGAACATTCCCGGGTAATCATTTCAGGATCAAATGCATCCCTATTATCCGGCGATCTGGCTACATTAATTGCTGGACGCTACCTCACCCTGCCGGTGTTCCCTCTCTCTCTTCCCGAATTTCAAGAACTGTACCAGCTTTTACACGGTGATCATCACCTCGACAGATTGGAGTTGTTCCGTCTTTATTTAAGATTCGGAGGTCTCCCCGGGCTTCTGCACACTGATCTCAGCACTGATGTCGTCAGCCAAATGCAGAAAGATATTGTAAATACCATCGCTGTTCGAGACATCATCTCCCGCTACAATATCCGCGATATCCGTCTTTTTGAGTCCGTCATGTCCTTTGCACTGGAAAATATTGGGAACCTCCTTTCAGCCAAAAAAATTACTGACTTTTTAAAGAAGGAACGTCGCAGCCTTTCGGTGGATTCTGTCCTCAATTACCTGCGTTATATGCAGGACGCCTTTCTTCTGTATGAGGTTCCACGGTTCGATATCAAAGGGAAGAAACTGATGGAAATAAACCATAAATACTATCTGGGAGACATCGGTATTCGCAACGGCTTTATCGGCTACAGGGAACAGGACATTTCAGGAATCTTTGAAAACCTGGTCTTTCTTGAACTGAAGAGGCGTGCGTATACGGTTACTGTCGGGAGTATAACAGGGGAGGAGATTGACTTCATCGCGGAAAAGGATAAGCTGCGCAGCTATATTCAGGTTTCCTACATCCTGGGCAGTCCCGCCACGATTGAACGGGAACTGTCGCCCCTTCGAAATGTAGATGATAATTACAGCAAGACCCTTCTGACCCTGGACAGCTTCCAGCCCCGGGACTTTCAGGGTATACACCACCGTTCAATTTTAGACTTCCTTATGGGAGAGGAACTTTAGCTTGTGCATGGAACAAAGATAAACAGGATGGGAAGGATAGGATTTAAGGAAAGGAACCACGGAGCCTCAGAGAACACTGAGTCTTTTTACGTTACCTCCGTGAGTTCCGCGTGAAATTCTATCTCTCACAAAGCTCACAAAGCCCGCAGAGAAGGTAAGTCAGCAAATATCAGCACCTCTAATCCCTCTGTGTTCCTCAGTGCTCCCGGTGCCTCGGAGGCCTTCCCTATCCTGTCCATCTTCCCCATCTGTGTTCCATGTTCCCTCCGTGATCTCCGGGGCTCTGCGGCACATCTCTATCCCGAGAACAGGAACCTGCGCTTCTCCTGGGCAATAAAGGCTTCCGCTTTTTCCAGAAAGAGCCGGGACGCCCTGTCGCTGGGATTGACCGCGATTATTTGCCGGAACAGTTCCGCCGACTCATCGAACTGGCGCTTGGAAAACTGCAGAATCGCCGTTTCAAAGTCGGTCTTGGTCTCCGTCTTCAGGTCCCGCATCTCTTCCTGGTCGCCATCGAAGATTTCAAAAAGTGATACGGACCTGTTCTTTCCCTTGACCCGGACCTTGCCAAGGAACCTGAATCCGTACTCCGTAGGGTTATCCAGTTTGATAAAGGACTCCTGACTTATAATGATATTCGCCCCGTAGAGCTTTGTTACATCCTGGATCCGCGAAGCCAGGTTTACCGCGTCGGATATTACCGTTCCCTGCATGCGTCCTTTGTCGCCGATGATCCCGAGAATCAGGTTTCCTGTGTGGATTCCCACACCGATACTGATCGGTCTGTACCCGCAGGATGCCCGCTGCTTGTTGTAGATCTCCATGTGCCCGACCATTTCTGTGGCGGCTTTTATTGCATCTTCCGGCCGGTTGGGAAAAAGCGCCATGATGGAGTCGCCGATGTACTTGTCGATAATACCGCCGTTTTCCTGGATCATCGGACTCAGGCGGCTCAGAAAGGAGTTGATGAATTTGAAATTCTCCTGGGGAGTCATGATCTCCGACAGAGCGGTAAAGGCACGGATGTCCACAAAGAGTACGGTCATCTCCTTCTGGACCTGGTCGCCAAGTTTAATATCCGCGATATTGTCGTGTCCCAGAAAATCGATAAACTCCATGGGGACAAAGCGGCTGTAAATGGTATTTATTTTTGCGAGATTCAGATGGGTCCGGATACGGGCCAGCAGTTCTTCCTGGGTATAGGGTTTTGCCAGAAAATCGTTTGCTCCGGCTGAAAGCCCTTCCTCCATATCCATGGCTTCGCTTTTTGCGGTAACAAGCACAATCGGAAGTTCCGTGGATGTATGGTTTTCACGAATCCTGCGGCACAGGGAATACCCGTCTATTTCCGGCATCATGATATCCAGCAGAACAAGGTCGGGAGGATTATCAAGAATATGGTGCAGAGCCTTCTCTCCGCTCAGGAACGGGATAACATGAAACTCATCCCCGGACAGCTGGTTCTTCAAGACCTGAAGGTTAACCGGATTGTCATCCACGACCACTATTGTGAACTTTGCTGCCCGGGAATTATCGTCATTCAGGGCCTCAAGGTTCTCCAGAGCGTCGAGAGATATCTCCAGGGTCTGTTCTTCATCCTGCAGGGTATCCTGATATGTACCCTTTATACTGGGAAGCTTAATCCTGAAAACTCCTGCCTGATCCTCCACCGAGTATTCAAGTGTACCGTTCTGGGCTTCTATCAGCCTCTTCGCCAGGGATAATCCGAGCCAGATACCTTTGGATCCAGCATCGGCACCGAAGCTGTCTCCTTCGCGTATCAAATCTTCTACCGTATTCTCAGGCAGGGATGTTCCCGTTGTCGTCAGGAGTATTATCGTTGTGTCGCCCTCTTCCCGGGCATCAATTTCAATCGTCCCCTGGTTGGAAGACTTTATTATTGCCATGAGAATGTTGTTCAGGGACTGTTCTATTCTGTTTTCGTCCCCCCGGATAAACAGCGAATGGGGAGATATGTTGTTTTTCACGGATAGCTGTCCACCCATGAGCAGGGGGGTACACATTCTCTGGACAACAAGAACAGACTGGTACAGATCGACCTCGGTATTCTGAAGCTGAATTCGGCCCTCCCGCATTCGGGAAAAGTCCAGAATGTCGCTCACCATGGCATTGAGGCGTAAACCGGAGGAGAAGACCAGAGACAGCGTGGACTTCTGATCCTCCGTAAGATCGCCCACAGCCCCCCGAAGCAGAGACTCCGAGAGACCGACAACCGCATGAATCGGAGTCCGAAGCTCGTGGCTCATGTTGGAGAAGAACTCGTCCTTGATCCTGTCAGCGGACCGGATCCTTTTATCCATGAATCTAAGAGAGGCATAGTCTTCCCGAATGGTGAGAAACTGTACAAGAACATGCAGAAAAATGAACACAAGCAGAGCCAGGGGCAGAAGATAGGCCGACACAATCAGTTCCCGGTGGAAAATCAGGTCGTTGATTCCTCCTGCTGCGACTACCAGAAGGCCAAGCACATGGAGCAGCACCCGCAGCTTTTCACGGATCAGCGGAACCAGTCGCACAAGAAGGTACACAAGACATATTCCCGATAGTCCTGCCATGGCAGTTTCGATATACTCTGCCGCGGACGAAGGGCTCAGAATCCAGCCCAGAGCCAGTGCACTAATAAGAAAAAAATAGAAAAACACCGGTCCAGAGGAGATACGCCTCTCGTAGCGTTGACGCACGAAAAAGGCAAGAAAGATGCCCACCGCTGACAGGAGAATCAGTTTAAAGGAGTGAAGCGGCAGCAAGGATATACGCGTGTAGAACCGGGCAAAAAAGGGAACGGAACTGATCAACGAAAAAAGAACGGCAGCTGTCAGAAAAAGACCGAAGAACAGATGCTCCCGACGCGGACGGCTGAAAATCGCAAAAACGAAAAACAGCAGCGAACAGACTATAAGAAGCGATACGGCGGACATCTGTATCGTGGAAAAGAGAAGCCCGCTATCTATATCTACACCCTCTGAAGCAAGCATGATAAAGGAGAGCCCGAAAGCGCTCAGCATCAGCGCTGCAATTACAGTCAGAGTAACAAGAATTACTTTAATTCCCATATAGTATAACTATCGGAAAAGTAAGGGAAAATGCAAGGAGAAGTTTTCAGTATCACCGGCAAGATCGCCGATAGTAATAGTAGAACAAGGATGAAAAGATACAGACGATTCAGGATATCAGCGATTCTCCTCTTTATGCGTGCATATGTGCCCCTTCTGCTGCTCTTTTGTCCGGGACTCTACGCCCTGGAGGAAACAATAATACTGGGCAGGGAAATGGGTTGGGGAGCATTACATCACCACAACACCAGGTTACTGGAACGGGGTTTTCAGGGTTATTCGGATATTATGCTTCTTGATGCAGCCTATTCCTGGGACAAGCATACCGACCTGCTGCTCCACTTCGACAGCACCCCCTTATCGCCCTCTCTGGTCAGAAAAAAAAGCGATGGCCCGGGGGAAGTCCTCTGGACTGAACAGCAATATTATACCCTGCAGCCAGAAAAAATTATCCCCGATCCGGGCAAAAAGGTATTCGGGTCCGGCTCTGCCATGTTTGACCGTTCATCCCGCAGCCTCCTCAAACTTGTTCCGAGACAGGGAAGCCTTTTCTACCCGGGAACAGACTGGCGTGATTTTACAATCGAGTTCTGGCTCTATCCTGCTGAAACCGAATCCTCCCAGAAGATCCTCGACTGGAAGGGCGTAAGCCTGCCGGGAGAGTGGGGAGAGACACCTCGCAGCCAGAGTATAAGCTGTGAGCTCAGCAGGACCCGTCTGACATGGCGTTTCGAATCTGTCTTTCGACCCCATGACGCTTCTTCATTCAGACTGGAGCTTGAGGGAAAACGGGAACTCATGCCCCGGCAATGGCATCATCATATGCTCAGGTTCGACTCCCGGACAGGATTGGTTGAATACCTTATAGACGGTACGGTAGAGGACATAGCCTACGCCAATCACCAGAACAGGGAAACCGGAACCGTTTTCCTTCCCTATCTGGGTTCCGCCGGAAACAGGCAGCTCAGTATTGGAGAAGACCTCTCCGCTTACCTGGATGAGTTCAGGATTTCCTCGACGTTTCGGGATTCAGCTCCGCCTGCACGTTTTCAGGACAGGGACGGCACGGTCCTTATTAATCCTGTGGATATGCAGTTCGCTGCCTCCCGGCTGGTAAGCATAGAAAGCAGTCATGAAACTCCGAATGATTCAGATATCTTCTTTTTTTATCAGCTTGGAGATTCGCCATTCTACACCACTGCGGACGATTCGAACTGGAAAGCCTTCACGCCCGGTGATATATTTTCACCCGATACCCGAGGCCGCTACCTCCACCTGATGGCGGCCCTGTATCCCGACGGAAAGGAGCAGCAAAGCCCGGTGTTGTCCGATATAACGATTACCTACGAACCCGATTTACCTCCGCCTCCGCCTTCCGGTCTTCAGGCAAGCCCTCGGGACGGAGCTGTTTTGCTTAGTTGGACAGCCGTACCCGATCCTGATCTGGAAGGATACAGGATTTATTACGGAACCGCTCCGGGCAGGTATTTTGGACAGGACAGCGCGGCAGGACCCTCTCCCATTGATGTCGGGAACACCACTGAGTTTCTCCTGGGCGGTCTGCAAAACGGCAGGCTCTACTACTTTACGGTCGCGGCCTATGATAAGTCTCCCAGGCCCTATCAGACACTCTTCTCGGCGGAAGTCAGTGCCCGGCCCAACGGGGGACGGAAATAGTGCTTAACGATCTTGCCGCCCGGGCGCGTAAGGCCTTTTTATTGAGGGACTGGGAGAGCGCGGAGTCATTTGCCCGTGAATTACACCGGCAAAAACCGGAGCACCCGGGAATCCTCCTGTTTCTTGGTAATATCTACACAAAAATGGGACGCTACAACCAGGCAATCCAGGCATATCAGGAATCCCTGGAACTGGACGACAGGAACCCCGAGGCCTTCAACAATATCGGTATCGTCTACCGCCTGGAAGACAACCTGCCCGCTGCTGTGGGTGCCCTGGAAAAAGCCCGGGAGCTGGCACCTGAACGGGCAGACATCTGGTACAATCTGGCGAATGTATATAAACAGATGGATGAGCCGGAAGAAGCGGAGACCTACTATCGCAAAGCCATAGAGCTTGATCCGGATTTCAGCCGTGCCTACAACAACCTGGGAAATCTCTATGAAAACCGGGGAGACCACTCCAAAGCAGAAAACCTCTACCTCTCGGGACTGAAAAGCGATCCCAACAACCCTACTCTCAGCTACAATCTGGGTATCAGCTATCAGTCCGAAGGGTGTATCCCGGAGGCAATTGATTCCTACCGGCAGGCCCTGAAGGCCCGCCCCAACTGGGTCGACGGACTGAACAATCTCGGCATACTCCTGGAAAAGAGCGGCAACTATGACGAAGCTGCCCGGATACTGAAAAACGCCCTTGAACTGGAAGCGGAGAACCCGAAACTGAACAACAACTACGCTGTAGTGCTCAGTGCCCAGGGCCGCCATTCCGAGGCCATCGAGTATCTGAACCGTGCTGTAAAAAACGATCCTTCCTATTCCAGGGCCAGCATCAACCTCGGAACAGAACTGGAGGAGATAGAGGAGTACGATAAGGCCTGGGAACACCTGCAGCACATCAAGCAGAACTCTCCATCCGATCTGGATATCCGGGAAAAAATCGCCCGGCTGGCGGTAAAGACCGGCAGGGTCCGTCAGGCAAAGGAGGAGATCCGGTTTATTCTGGATCACAATCCCAAGGCAGGATTCGCCTACGCGCTGCTGGGAAACCTTTACCTCACCCAGGGAAACCGCCGGCAGGCGGTACAGGCCTTTAACCGGGCTCTGACCCTGTCGCCGGAAGACCTGGAAACATCCTTCAACCTGGCCCTGCTGTACAAAGAGATGAAAGAGTACAAGCAGGCGATAGCCCAGACTTCGGGTATTCTTGCCAGAAATCCCCGACATCACGCAGCACGTCTGCTGCTTGCCAAACTGTATCTCTACGAAAACCTCTACGCCGAAGCCCTTTCCATCCTGAATGAGCTGTATGAGGAATCACCCCACGACGAGGAACTCCTGGAAACCCTGATCCGCGCCCACCGGGGCGCCGGGAACCGTGAGGAGGCACTGCGGATCACCGAAGCCCTGGTTAACATGCAGGGAGAACGAGACGAAACCCTGGATCTGGACAAACTGCAGCAGACCCTGCATCTCTATGAAGAGACCGTCGAAGCCTTTGCGGAGGAACATGAAAAACTCTGGGAAGATAACCTCAAACGCTATCTGGACCACGGCGAGGCCGATGTAGAACCGGAGGTCCTCCGGGAAGAGGAGAGTCTATTCTTTGATGCCATTCCCGACCTGGACCAGCCGGCCCGGCTAATTGATATCGGGGGCATCGAACCGGTAATCGTCATAAACGAAGATGAAGAACGGATCAATCTTCTCGAAATGGAGGAGGAGATCCCGGAGTTTCCGCCGGAAGAAAAGGAAGAGGAAGAAAAGGAGATACATCAGGTATTTGCTCCACCGCCGGCGTCACTGCAGCCTTCAAACGGATCGCAGCCCCCTTCAGCGGAGGCTGCATCAGGCGGCGGCGGGACATCTTCCCTGCCCGAGCATCCAGTAAACATCAGTGTTCAGGGAACGCCGACTCCCGGCAGAATAGAACTGGGAGGTTCGCTGGATCTGGGACAGCTTAAAATCTCCCTGCTCAAGGCCGGAAAAAAGAAACGAGCGGAGTCGGATATTCCGGCGAATGAAGATGAGGAACCGGACAAAGCAGAACGGGAGAAAAGCCCCGCAGAACTGCTCTCTCATCTTGAGACCCTGACGCGGTATCTTCCGGAAGACAAGCGTAGAGAATACACGAGCAGCGATATGCGCCTCAGACTGGAAGCGCTGCGGGACAGACTTTCCGGGCGCCCATCCCTGCGACAGCAGTTGTCCCGTTATAGAGTTCCGGAGGAACAGGAAGATGAGGGAACAGTCTTGAAACCGGGAAAAATCGAGAGTACCCTTTCTTTCATGGGAGACCTCTCCACGTATCTGCCGAATCCCGAAATCGGAGTTGCCCTGCACCATCGGATCACACAAATCCTGAAAACCATGAAGCGAGACGAGCATGGAGAGTAACAAGAAGAATTACCTGTACGCCTTGAAGATTTATATCGATAAAATGCCGAGTCTTCCCACCAGCGTAACCAAGATAATGGAGATCTCCAACGATCCCAACGCATCTCCGGCAGACCTCAACCAGGTAATCAGCCTCGATCCGGTACTGATGGGCAAGGTGATGAAGCTTATAAACTCGGCGTATTACGGTCTGTCCCAGGAGGTTACCTCCCTGGTGCGGGCAATCATCATGCTCGGCATCAATACAGTAAAGAACCTCGCCCTCAGCACTGCCGTTCTGGCCAATTTGGGCAAGGGAACTTCTGCCAAAGGCCTGAATATGGATGGTTTCTGGCGTCACAGTCTTTGCGTGGGGGTAACCTCAAAGCTGATCGCGAAGAAACTTAAAATCGACCCAAAACGGCTTGAGGAGTTCTTCATGGCGGGACTGCTCCACGATATCGGCAAAATTCCCCTGAACAACCGCCTGGCAGACCCCTATGTCGCGGCCATGCAGAATGCCGACAGGGAACAGGCGCCGCTGATACAGGCCGAAAAGAATGTCATGGGCATTCACCACTGCGAGGTGGCCAAGATAATTCTGCAGCGCTGGCGCCTGAACCAGGAAATTCAGGATGCCGTCAGTTTTCACCATGCTCCTTTAAGTTATGAGGGCCCCCACTGGAAAATTGTCTACGCGGTAACGGCGGCAAACTACTTTGCCAACACCTTTGAAATAGGCTTTGCCGGAGACCGCTACCCCTTGAGCGTCCCTCCTGAGGTATTCCAGGGTATCGACGTGGATATGGAGTGGTTTGATGACATCGAAGACCAGGTTCTGAGTGAAATTGAGAAAGCGCGGATCTTTTTAAAGATAGCAACCTGACGATAAAAGGATACAGGGTATGATGAAAATTCGATTATGGGGTGTACGAGGTTCAATTCCCTGTCCCGGAGAAGCAACCGTTGCCTATGGAGGCAACACAGCCTGTATAGAACTCAGGGTGGGAGAAGAGGAAAGACTGTTTATCATAGACGCCGGTTCGGGAATACGCGCCCTGGGAAACTACCTGATGCAGCACGACCTTCCCAAAGGACCCATAGATACCTCCCTTTTCATATCCCACACCCACTGGGACCATATCATGGGCTTTCCTTTTTTCGTACCCATCTTTATCCCCAGTACAAAACTGAAGGTGTACGGGCCTGTCACATACGAGGAAGAGGGACTCAAGGATATAGTCGGCGGACAGCTCTCCTACCGCTACTTTCCGGTAAAGCATTCCGAGCTTGCCGCAAATATCAGCTATCATCCCCTGAAGGAATCCTCCATGGACCTGGGGGACGGTCTCTGGGTCACGACAAAGTATCTGAACCACCCAATTCTCTGCCTGGGTTACCGTTTTGAGTACCGGGGCAAGGTTTTCTGCACCGCCTACGACACCGAACCCTTTCGCAATGTATTTCCCACCGACCCCGATGCCCCGGGCTATGATCCCATCGCCGCCGAGGAAGGCGAGCGGGCGGCCAAGGAAGAGAACGAAAAACTGCTCCGTTTTTATCAGGGAGCCGACCTCCTGATTCACGACACCCAGTATACCCATCGGGAATATGAGGAATCGAAGATCGGCTGGGGCCACTCCACCTTCGAGTTTGCCATCAACTCCGCTCATAAGGCGGGTGTCAAGCATCTGCTGCTGTTTCATCACGATCCGCTGCGTACCGACGAGCAGCTGAACGATCTTATTGGAAATTATCGCAGTCGGGTAAAATCAAAGACGAATATGATCATCGAAGGTGCCCGGGAGGGAATGGAAATTGTCCTCGACTAGGGAGTTTCGTCATGCCTAAATATCCTCCCGAGCGTTATGATCCGGGAGAGCTGGGCCGGACCAGGCAGAACCTCGGAGACCTGACGGAAGAGGAAGCCAGGAAAATGGCCGAGATCTTCGGAGGAGAGGTGGGCATTGAGCGGACTCCGCCGGAGATGGAGGAGAAGTACCGCCGCCTCAAAATGCTCAATCGTCGAAACAGCGATCCGCGGATTATCTATTCCTCCCAGGAGGGCTATCCGGAAGGAGCGGTCAGAAAAGCTCCGAAAGTCGAACTGCAGCGAAGACATCCCGGATACCTTGACAGGATACGAATCAACTTCTGGGCCTCCTCGACGGATCATGCCCTGATTCCCCGGCACCAGGCGCTGGGAAGCCTCTTCTCCTTCATTATTCCCATTCATGAGCAGCTCCACCCCCGTTTTATCATCAAAGCGGACCAGATTTTTTACAATTCTCTGGAACGCTTTGTTCTGGCTGTCCGGTCTCTCATGTCCATCAATCGCCGGGAAGAGGTACCTTCACTGCTGGACCATCGCTGTCTGCAGATACTCACTGTTTTGAAGAGCTGGAATATCGAGACAATCCACCAGGAACTGAGCGTTCTCCAGCGTTCGCCGAGAAATCAGCCTGTAAATTCCGCAGGGAAGCTCTGCCGGGCCTTCTACAGGCCCTTTGTAAAGTTGATGGACCTTGAACCTGAAACCCATATACTCCCCGCGATTAAGCGGCTTTTCGATCTTGACCTGATGGCCTATCCACCGGACTCCGGGGAGGCGGAGCGTATCAAGCGTATCGGCAGTACCATCAAACAGGAGATCTTCCATCTTTTTACCGACCTGCGGCGTCGCTGTGCTCCCCTCCTGGTGAAACTGGCGGATCTTCCCTACGCTCCGTATCCGGAGCTTTTCAGCTACTTCCGTTCACAGATTCTGGAGTATCTCTCCCTTACCGGGAACGACATTCTTGAATGGCTGCCGGAGGATCTGCCGGCTGACGAGCCGGAACCGGATATTCCCCCTGCGGAAGAGGCAGAGGAAGTATCCGATGAAGAAATACCGGAAGAACCTGAGGAGGAGGTAACGGCAGAACTCCCCGAGGCATCGTCAAAAGCTTTGGAGTTTCTTTCCCGCCTGTTTCCCCAGAGCGGATTCGAGGAGCCCTGGGAGTTCCCCGACATGTTCCGCTATTTTAAACCGATACTCAGCTTTCCCAAGAATGTTGATCTTTTTCATCCCCGAAATCCCCTTCACCAGCTTGCGGTGCTCCTGGCTGTTCTGCAGGAGTTTCTCTACGGTTTTCGGCAGATTATATTCGGCGAGGTCATTGACGAAGAGGACAATGCCACAGAGATACAGAGCGAGATAGACAGACACACCTCGGAATGGAACCGGCTCCTGGATGAACTTCTCTGCGGACGTCTTCTGAACGAACTTGTGGACTACTGCCGACAGATAGAGAGGTCTCCCGAGTATCGTCACAGCGAATCCGGAATCAAGCAGGAGAGCCTGATCATGCTCCGGATCCGCCGCAGTCTTCTGCCGCATCTGCAGGTCTCATCCCGGGGGCGCATATACCCGGATGAACGCAGCCTGCCCCAGCTGCACACTGCAGTATCCGGCTTCCACACGCTGCTTGCCGGATCTCTTCTGCCGAAACCGGAAAGCTATAAACCGGGAATCCGGAACGCCAATGCTCCTTTCCATTTTGAGATTGACAGCTTTGTTATTCAGCGTTTTCGCCGTTACCTGAAGCGTAAAGGGCTGCCTCAGGATAACCGGAACCTGGTCTCACATTCTGCGCTGATTCTCGGATACCTTGATTACCTGGTGAATAATCCGGAGAGCCACCTGTACTCATCAAACCAGTTTCCCCTCTACCGCCACGAGGAGGGACACAGGGAAATACCCATCTATTCCGTAAGCAGTATGGAGACCGCCCGGATAATAGAAAGCAATGATATCGAATTAACCCCTCCGGAGGAGTTTCTCGAAGGAGAAAAGGAAAATACCGACAGGGTCTCCGGACTGCTGGAACCGAAGGAGTATGTCCCGGTTGTTCAGAGTGCTGTGGAAAATTATCATTCCGGCGGGCTCCCCCTGACCATAATAAGCATATCAATTCCCGAACTCAGGATTCTGGGGCCCGAGGATCGGGATGATAAGCTGCGGGTTATCGGTCACTGCATCAGGGGAGAAATCAGGGAGTACTCCGACCGTCCCTTCCGGATGCCCGACGATACCATACCCATTGTTTTACAGGAGACAAACGGGGATAACGCCCGTCTTTTCTGCCGCCGCCTCAGTTCCACAATCATGGAAAAACTGCCGGACCTGGGCATCCACATCGGTCTGGTGAGCTATCATCCAACCTGGAGTGCCAATAAAATGGTAAAACTGGCGGCCCGTACTACAGCGGAAGCTGAACGGCACCGTTCTCCGGCTCTTGTAAGCTATCATGAAACCGACGACAGTTTTGAAGAACAGTTCCTTTTACAGCCCTGAACGGTTTTTTACTCTTGCCTTCCGGCAGAGCAAGCCGTACAATGGGTCAACATTTGGGTTTTTACAACACATTGCAACATGCAGAGAGTTTTTACGTCCTTCAGACTGTGTATTATTGGATTTTTTCTTCTTTTTCCCCTTGCTGTGCATGCCGGCCCTGCATCCAGGGTACTGGGTATCCACTCTTACCATGCGGGCTTCTTCTGGACCGAAGCCATTCATGCAGGAATCATCAGGACTTTTGAATCCGCGGAAACGGAACATCAGCTGTTTTTCGAATACCTCGATGCAAAAAGAATTCCCCCCCAGGTTTTCTCATCCCGTTTTGCCGGGTATTTGAAGGAGAAATATTCCGACCTCGATTTTGATATGATCATCGTCAGCGATGACGATGCCCTGCGATTCGTTCTTGAGTACCGTACAGAGCTGTTCCCGGAAACACCGGTCGTCTTCTGCGGTATAAACAATATCGATTCCTACCTCCCCGGTCTGCCCTCCGGGTTTACCGGAATCGCCGAGGATTTCGATCTTGCCAGAAATCTCGATCTCATCGAAAGGCTTCACGGAATGGGTACAACCGTTGCTGTTGTGGCGGATTCAACTGTCTCGGGGAGCGAGAATACCCGTCTTCTTCTTGACCGGATCAATGACCCCCGGAACCAGGGGCTGGAATACGAAGTTTTATTCGGCCATGACGCGGCGGAAATCAGAAGAAGATTGAGCCGGCTGCCCGAAGACACGGTCATTTTCAACCTGGGATACTGGCAGGAGAAAAACGGCAAACCCCTGAGCGACAGGGAAGGCATATCCCTGCTCACGGAGACCGGCTTGCCGGTATATACCGCCTGGGACGTGGCGATCCGCTTTGGCACTGTCGGAGGCATGGCCCTGGATGTGGGAGATCAGGGAGCGGCCGCCAGCGAAATGGCCCTCCGGATTCTTTCCGGGGAGGACCCGGATCGGCTTCCAGTCCGGAGAGCCCCCCGGATTCGTCCGGTATTCGATTACCAGGCCATGAAGAGGCACAGTATCCCCATCGGCAGGCTCCCTTCCGGTTCGACCATTATCAACCGGCCTGATACCATCTACTTCCGTTATCCGCTTGCCTTTACAGGCGTACTCATTGTCTTTGCAGCTCTTACAGGGCTTGTTCTGCTTCTGGGATTGAATATCGGAAAGCGGAAACAGGCGGAATCCCTGTTCTACTCGCTTTTCAACAACGCTCCGGATGTGATTATTCTTTTCAGTCCCTCGGGTAAAATCCTTATTGCCAACAAGGCTGTTGAAAACTTTTACGGATACTCCGTTGAGGAGATACGGAAACTGACCATACAGGAGCTGGATACTCCGGAATACGCAGCGGAATTTGACAGGCGGGTTCATGAGATCCTTACCCTGGACACAAGAATCTACGAGGTCCATCATCGCAGCAGGGACGGTCGGGTACTGGAGTTTGAAAGCAGGGTTTCCAAAGTCAATTACCAGGGTAAAACCGCGATTCTGACCATCCTCAGGAACATCAATGAACGGAACCGGAACCAGCGCTATCTCGAGGAATCCCTTCGGAAGAACGAACTCCTTCTGCGGGAGGTCCATCACCGGGTAAAGAACAATCTGCAGATTATCATCAGCCTGCTGAGGCTTCAAACGGACCGGGTCCGGGATCCTGCAAGCATGTCCATGCTCAACGACAGCAGACAGAGGATCAATGCCATAGCTGCGGTCCATGAACTCCTGTACCAGTCGGAAAACCTGTACAGTATCGAGGCATCGGAGTATCTCGAATCCCTGGTTCATCAGCTCGCAAGCGCCCACAGCGGATCGGGAAGAATCGACTTTTCCCTGAATATGGAAAACCTCAGACTTCACCTGGACGAGGCAATTCCACTTGGTATAATTATCACCGAATTCGTGAGCAACAGTATCAAATACGGAAGTACCAATGGAGAATGCCGCTTCAGCCTCTCCCTTTTCCGCAGCGGCGAGTGCGCTGTGCTTGAATATGAAGACCGGGGTCCGGGATTCGATTTTGATATAAAGAACCAGGATACCCTGGGATTTCTCCTGGTGAACAACCTGGCTCAGCAGCTGAAGGGAAGACTGGATCACGACGGGAAGAGCGGTTTTACTCTCCGTTTTCCTTTGCGGGATATGGAGAATCCCTCAGATTTCTGACAGGATTACACCTCGCTTCCTTTCTCGAGCTTTGACAGAAAAAGCACCGCCGCTCTGCCTTCCAATCCATGATTCTCTCCCCGAAGCATCCGGCGCAGAGCCTCAAGTTCCTGGGCGGAGAAGCGGGCACTGCCATAGATGTGGGACCTGAAGGCCTCACAGGCCATGGGGGCCACAATCTCGGCAATGGAGAGTACGACCTCGGCATACAGGCGGATTTCCCGCTGGGCGTGGGGGTCGAGACGCAGTTTGAGGAAGTGAAAAAGATTGTGCAAGTCCATCTGCCAGTACCATTCGGTGTAGAGACTCAAGGGAAGATTGACCCGTGCCAGCTCCCGCGCAAGCCCCTGTTCAATCAGGCCGGAATACTCGGTATACGCCCTCCTCTGACCTTCCGTGAGTATTCCCCGGATTCTTTCCGCCTCGTCAAGCGGGAGGGCTTCTTCCTGACGTCCCTGCCGGTTGTTCTCGCTCTGAGCGGAAACATTCTCCGGAGCGGGTACGTAAAACTCATCCTTCATAATGGAGTAGCGGCCGGAGATCTCGTTCAGCCGGGCCGTCCTGTGACGTATCCACTGCCGGGCCACGAAGATGGGCATCTTTACATGAAAGGTAAGAACCACCTGCTCAAAGGGGCTTGTATGCTCGTTCCGGAGCAGGTAGGCGATCAGCCCTTTGTCCTGGCGATAGCTTTTGGTACCGGCACCGTAGCTTACCCGGGCGGCCTGCACGATCCGCTCATCCCCTCCCAAATAGTCAACCAGCCGGACAAAGCCTTTATCCAGCACAGGGAATTCCCTGTCCAGAATCGCGTCGGCTTCAGGTACAATGCAACGGGCCATAATAATCCTCGGTAAATATGAAATCTTGACCACCACTATACAGAAAAGCGCTTCAAATCACAATCTCTTCCTGATTTTGCTTTTCTCGGAAGCCAGTCTACAGTAGACTAAAGCACAAGGAGTTTTTCATGAAGATTGCACAGGATACAGTTGTTTTTCTAGACTACGTTCTCAACGACAGTGACGGAAACCTGTTGGAGAAGAGCGACAGTGAAGAAAACTTCGCCTATCTCCACGGCTACGGCCAGCTTCCAGCAAAACTCGAGGAGGCCCTGGAGGGCAAAGAGGCCGGTGCCAGGGTCAAGGTAAATCTGAGCCCGGAAGAAGGCTTCGGCGACCGGGATGAAAACCAGATTATCTCCGTTCCCCGGGACCGCTTTCCCGAGGACGAGGAGATCGTCACGGGTCTTCAGGTCGAGGCGGAAACGGACAACGGTCACCAGGTCTTTACGATAATCGATATTCAGGACGGTACGGTAACCCTGGACGGGAACCACCCCTACGCCGGGGTCGATCTGGACTTCGACGTAACTGTCAGCCAGGTGCGCGCCGCCACGGAAGAGGAGCTTGATCACGGACATGTCCATACCGGGGACCATCATCATTAGAAGGCGGCAGGTATGGTCGCCCTCGGAATTACCGCCCTCTACGTATTTTTACCCCTGGGGATTGTAATATTTGTCGAGTCATCTTCACTAGTCCGCAAGGTCCGCCCCATCATTCTCTGCTATATTGCGGGAATACTGATCGGCAACAGCGGACTGCTGCCGGCGGGGAGTTTTCCTGTGCTGGACGCAATCTCCACCGTAACGGTGGCCCTGTCCCTGCCCCTGATGCTCATCTCGCTGGACCTCTCGCGCTGGCGGGATCTGACGGGAAAAGCGGGGCTCTCCATGGCCTTTGCCTTTATTGCCATCATGGTTTCCTCCGCCGTCTGCTTTCTGCTTTTCAGATCCAGGATAGATGAGAGCGCAAAGATCGCCGGGCTTCTGGTGGGCGTGTATACCGGGGGCACCCCGAACATGGCGGCCCTTCAGCGGGCGCTGCAGGTGAACACCGAAAGCTATCTGGCCGTTCATACCGCCGACGTTCTTGTGGGGGGAGTTTATCTGCTCTTCCTGCTTAGCCTGGGCCGGAGAATCATACGAAGGATCCTGCCCCGCTACCGGGACAACTACGCCGAAGGCCGGGAGATAGAACCCCTGTCCCTGAAATCCCTGCAGGCCATGCTGAGCGACAGGGCGGGAAGAAGCGTTCTGGCCTCACTAGGGGTGGCTCTGGGCATCGTTATCCTCGGAGGCGCCTTCTCCCTGCCCTTCAGCGGAGAGGCCTCCACCCTGGCCGCCATCCTGGGGATAAGCAGCATTGCCATTGCGGTCTCCTTTATCCCCCGGATCAGGAATCTTCCCCACAGCTTCAAGATCGGGGAATATGTCATCCTCGTGTTCTGCGCCGCCGTTGGTTCCATGGCGGATTTTGCGCAACTGCTGACGGCGATACCCCCGGTCCTGGGCTACGTTACTGCAGCCCTGGGTATTTCCATAGCGATTCACCTGCTCCTGTGCCGCATATTCGGCGTCGACGCCGACACGATGATGATAACCTCCACTTCGGCTATCTACTCTCCGCCCTTTGTCTCCGCGATAGCAATTTCCCTGAACAACCGGAACCTGATCTTTCCGGGAATCACCACCGGGATCATCGGTTATGCCGCCGGCAACTACCTGGGAGTACTCCTGGCACGACTGCTCTCCCTGGTCTGAGGAACCGGGGAATCACTCCTCCTCTCCGGGAGCTTCCAGCAGCATTTTCCCTGCGGACAGCTTGAACTGGGAGATAAGTTTGCGCAGCTCGTCGGCCTGTCCGGCAAGTTCTTCGGCGGCGGATGCACTCTCCTCCGCAGAGGCGGTATTTGCCTGGGTTACCTCATCGATCTGCTCCACCCCTCCGGTTATCTGATTGAGCCCCTGGGCCTGCTCCCTGCTGGCCGAGCTTATTTCGTCAAGGAAAGAGGCCACCTTCTCTATACCCCCTACGATCCTGACAAGCTGTTCAGCCGTATCGTTTACCAGCTTGTCGCCTGCGGATATCCTCTCCAGGGAGTCATCGACAATGGTCTCAGTTTCCCGTACCGCTTCGGCACTGCGGTTGGCCAGATTGCGAACCTCGTTGGCTACTACGGCGAAACCCCGACCGTACTTGCCCGCCCGGGCAGCCTCCACATTTGCATTCAAGGCAAGAAGATTAATCTGGAAGGCGATATCGTCAATTACCTTGACCACCTTCTTTATCTCCCCGGACCCGAGATTAATCTGCTGCATGGCCTGGACAAGTTCTTCCATGAAGCGGTTGCCGGAAACAGCGCTGTCCCTGGCTTCGTTGGCCAGGCTGCTGGCTTCCGCCGCGCTGGCGGCATTCTGCGATGCCTGCCCGTTGATCTCGGTTATGGAGGAGGATATCTCCTCCAGGGAACTTGCCTGCTCCGTCGCTCCCTGGGAAAGGTCCTGACTGGCCATGCTTACCTGGTCCGCCCCCTGGGCTACCTGATCGATGGCCTGCTGAATCTGACGCAGCACCGATGAAAGCGACTCCTGCATGCGAATCATTGAGGCCCCCAGGGCATCGGCATCACCAGCCTTTTTAATCTGCCGGGAAAAATCGCCCCCGGAAATAATCTCCAGGGAATCCGATTTTTCCTTCAGGGCTGCTACCATCTCCAATACGGAGCGGTAGACCCCCTCCGTCCGGTCAATGGCTGCCAGATCAATCCTCAGGTCTCCCTCGGCGACCCGTCCGGCTATCCGTTCCAGTACCGATGGATCCTCTCCCAGCTGTCTCAGGATAGCGGAGGTGGTAAAAACCGCCAGGAAAAGTCCTGCCAGAAGCGCCGCCAGGGCTATGACGATAACGGTGATAATTATTTGTCGTACCTGCTCCTCCATGGACTGCTGGGCGCTCTCCGCCCTCCCTTCGAAGTATGCAACCAGACCGGCCAGGGCTTCCTGGGTATCCTGAAGGGCCGGGATCGTTTCGGTATTAAAGACTTCCAGGGCTGCCTGCTGACCCGCGGCCAGCTCCTGCAGATATGCCATTGTGCGGTTCTTGCTGTTCCGCAGATTATCCAGAGTCGGCAGGACATTCTGGCTGTAGATCCGCCGGGCGCCTGCAAGATCTCCCTGGTCGAGGGACAGGAGAATCTCCTCCGCGAAGCTGTGCAGATTATTGTGAGGCGCTTCCCAGCGAGCCAGGAGCTCTGCAAAATTCGGGTCCTCCGGAGAAAATCCTTCGTACCACGTGCCGAAACCGCAGCGCCGGGGATCGGTTTCTCCTGTAAAATCCGTCCCCATCATGACGGCATAATTCAGGTCCTTCACCCATTCAAGGTGATCGATCCAGGCATTCTCAAGAATCAGCATCAGGGACTGGTCGAATTCCACATATATCCTGTCAATCTCGATGGCTGTTTTGTGCAGGCGCTCATGGGGAGGTTTTATACCGGCAATGAGACGCTCCAGTTCGGGATCAGCGGCCATCTCCTCCTCCAGACTTTCACCATAGATCCACTCCCCCAGGCTGCATCTGTGCCAGTCGGTCTCCACAGTCAACTCCAGGATATCCTCCAGCAGAAAGAGATCACTCACATCGCTGACCCACTTCAGGTGATCAATCTCCCTGGAAAGAGCAAAGGCACGGTTGCTGTTCTCCCGAACCGCTTCCCGCCCAAGGTCGGCCACATCACTGAAGCGAAAAATACTCAATACCGAAACTGCACTGATCAGGAGTATCATCACCAGAAAACCGAGTATAAGCCTGAGCCGCAAACTCATCCTTTTCATCCATTCCCCCCGTTACATCAATTTATAGTAAACCCGGTGGCGCTTGTAGATTTTCGCCCCCAGGGTCTCAAGATCCGAAAGCATCAGCTCGGTGGTTTCAGCGACCTGGGTAAGGTCCGCCCCCACAAACTCCCGGCCCATCCCGCGGACACTTTTCTCCAGTGCATGGTACAGGATCGCTGTTCCACCGTTATTACGGTAGCGCGGATGAATCCCCAGGCCATTGATAATCACCCTGGAGGTACGATGTTTTTCCCGGAGGATGGACCAGAGCTTGAGGGGATTCAGTTTTCCCTTCCCCCGTATAAGAGCTTCGGTGAGGTCCGGAAAGGTGAGCACAAAGCCGGCAAGCTCATCCCCCTTCCGAATGACCTGGAGAAGCTTCGGGTCCGTTACCAGCATCAGATCGCTGGAGAGTTCCAGAAGCTCCTCTTCGGTAAGGGGAGCGAACTCCTCGTGGTCCCGCCACGACTCATTATACAGGCGCCCGATCTCCAGCGCCAGGGAGCGCATCTGCCGGCGTGTCCTGATACGGGGCAGGTCGAATCCTCCCCGCTTCATGGCGATGGAAGCCACCCGGGAGATCTTTTCCGGTGTCCGGTATGTCCTGGGATCCAGATGGGCGGAGACAAAGTCTTTGTATTTGGTGAAGCCGGCGGACTCCAGCAGGCTCTGATAATAGGGATAGTTGTATCCCATCATTGTCATGGCGGGCATCTGGTCGAAGCCCTGGATCAGGATTCCCCCTCCTGCCATGCTGGAAAAGCCCTGGGGACCTATAAGGCGCGTGAGCCCCCTGCTGCGTGTCCAGTTTTCCGCAAGATCGAAGAGTGCATCAGCAACAGTCTGACTGTTTTCCGCGTCATAAAAGTAGAACCGGGCGTCCCTGTTGCCCGTATACCTGTTAAAATTGCGGTTTTCAAAAAGACCGATCCGCCCAAGGGGAGTGCCGCCGTGGTAAGCGACAAAAAACTCCCCGTCGGAATGGCGAAAAAACGGGTTCTTCCGGGCAAAAAGCCTTCGCATGCCCCGGTCAAACCAGGGGACATAGTAGGGACATTCCCGATACAGCCTCTTTGGAAAAGCGATAAAATCCCCCGCCTCCCGGCTGCGGGGAGACAGGACACTCCGAATTTCCGTTACTTCCATTGGGTCGAATCATAATGGAGGAAACATGCAAATTCAATATAATAAAGTATCAATAATGCGGTGGCGGCGTGTGGGGCATCTCCTCCCCCCCAAGATCCTGCAGATCCCGCACTCTCTGCCCCAGAAGCTCAAGCGTTTTTCTGAGGCGGTCGATCTCCTTCTGTTGAGCTATTACCGTTTCGTTCAGATCCGCCAGGGCGGATTCCTGGTAGCTCAGCCTGATCTGCAGTTCCAGCAGTCCGTCATCCATTCAGAAACTCCTCGTACTCTTCTTAAAAGGGCAGCTTTAAACCTTTGGCGGCGTCTTTTATGAGATCCTCCGCTTTGTCCTGTGCCTCCGCGGCGGTCCTATCCCGGATCTCCTGCATACGGGCATCCAGGCGCTCCCTCTGGGACCGTGCAATATCCTCAATGGAATCCGCCTCCCGGAGATCTCCCGCCAGCTCTCCGCCGTAGCTTCCCATCAGCTCTTCAAGCCCGGCATTCTCCTCCAGGGCGGAGGCCAGCTCCTCCCGGAGCAGAACTTTGAGACGCTCCCGAAGCTTCGCGGCTTCGGCTTCCAGAAAGTCCCCCACCCGCCGGGCGAGCAGGGCATCCAGATCGCTCCCCACGCGGAAGCGGGTAAATCTGCCCTCGTCAGCTTCGAAGGAAACGGTGAACAGCGCGCTGTCCGTACCGGAAAGGACCTCCCGGACAGCGGTCTGCAGCAGGTTTCCGTCATCCTTAAAAACGGGGTCCATATTCTCCAGCCGGATCTCCGCGGTTCCGGAGCCCTGCATCCCGGGGTCGATGCTGAAGGCGATACTGCCGTCGGCGGAGCCTTTCAGTTCCTGAAGCCCCATTCCAGACAGGGCACTGGCGATGTCAAAACCGCCGCCTGTTAGACCGCCTTCGAGGACAAGAAACTCCTCCGCGGCCTCCCGGGTATCAAGGGAGGCTTCGCCGCTGACCCGATGGACCCCCTCCTCGGCCTTCAGGGAGAACCGAACCGGACGCCCGACAAGCTCCTGGTCGGAGCTTATATCTTGCGCGGAAGCTTCAAGATACTCTCCGGAACCGGAACGTCCGTAGGATATGAACAGCTCCTGAATCATGAAGCGGGGATACCCCCGGACCGGGAAATTGACAACAGCCCCCTGTCTGCTGAAGTCTTTTTTCTCCTCTGCTTCTTCTGTTTTCATCTGTCTGGAGGCAGCAATGGCTTTCAGGGCGTAGTCATAGTACTTGCCGATCCGGGCCTTCAGGAGGTTTTCCGCCGCCTGGGAGGCTACCCCGCTGAGCTCTCCTCCGGGGTCGGCTACCACCGACTCCAGGAGCCGGTAATCCTCCTCCAGGGCATCCCGAACTCCCCTCTGCAGATCGGTCAGGGTCTCCCGGTCCTGCTGAAAATCCCGGTTGGTTCGTCGCACCGCGGAGGCTGCCTCTTCCACCCGGGGGTAATTTTCCTGAATGATCTTCGCCGCGTCGGCGGCCTCCTGCAGGGTATCGATCTCCTGTATCTTCAGGGCCGCGATCCTGGAAGCCGCCTCTTTTCCTGCCTCCAGATCATCCTGCAAAGACTCGATTCTCTCCGGCCATCTATCGACAGCCTGACTGTAGCGCTTGTTCACCTCATCCAGGTAGGCGGGACTCCCCAGCCGGTCGAACTGGGCCTGAAGCAGAGCCTCGGGATCCGTGTCCGCCAGCAGCGCACCGAGGCCGGAGGTGCTGCTATCCTCGGGAGAAAAACCTTCTTCCACCCTTTCGCTCTCCGGCAGCGCACCGGAGGAATCCCGGGGGGTCCCCAGCTGTATGCCGGAGCAGACCGCCCGCTCTATGACAACGCGTTTTTTCAGCAGTTCCCAGATGTTCACCCGCAGCTCGGAACTGGAGAGCTCAAAGAGGTTCTCCATGGGCTTCTCCCGGTCAGCCACCCTCAGGGAGTCAAAGGAGACGGAACCCCTGAACAGCGAAAGCCGCACACCCTCCGCTTCCGCCCGGGCGCGAAAAACGTTTTCCAGGGCGGCTTCCATTCCAGCTTCCACCAGACGGTCCTTGAAGAGAAAATTAAAAATGAGCAGAGAGCCGATAAGAACAGCCAAAATCGCAGCCTTCCATCCGGTAACAAGGCCCCTGTTTTTCCGGATGGATTTTGCAAGGGCCGCGAGTCGCTTGGCCTCTGCTTTTGAGAGATCCCCGGATACAACATATCTCTCCTGCTCGTCCTTTTTTGCCACGGAAAGCAGAAAATCCCGCTCCTTTGCCAGGTAGATCCTCCCCAGGATTTTCTTCTCGAAGCGTTTTTTGGGTATGGGTTTCCGAAACATCTTCGGCAGCTTTGCAGGTTTCGTCGTTGCCATCAGCCTATCCCCTTCCAGAATCCGCCTGCCTTGCCGACAGCCCCGCTGATCTTTTTAACCAGGGGATAGCGTAAAAAGCCCTTAACCAGCCTGTTCTCCGCCAGTTTCGGCCAGAGGTAACTCCGGTAGAGTTTTACCAGCAGTATGAAGAGAAAAAAGAGGGGTATCCAGAGAATAAGGCCGGCGGCAAGCCCTCCTGTAACCAAAGAGTGGTTATAGTTCGTGTAGGGCACCAGGGGCATGTTTGCCATGGCGGTAAAGAGGGGAAACAGGGCCTCCCGGTTCAGGATTGCCAGGCCGAGGGTTTCGACAAGGGGGTCAAGCAGAGGGACGACCAGTTTACCCAGCACCATCACCAGCAGCGCCGTCGCCAGATGGACCTTGAGCAGGAACACCAGGATAAAGAGGGCGAACCAGAGCAGGTTTCCCCCCGGAATCAGGGCCAGCATGAAGCCGAAAGCGGCAGCGGCCCCGATCTCCCCGGGCCGGGAATTGGCGTTCAGGGCAGCGAGGAATTTGGCAATAAACGAGAGCATAGGACCTCCTTAATCTTCCTACCAGCCGTTCAGTATCAGAAGTTCCGGACGGTATTCGAAATGTATTGTGTCAAAGTAGAACCATTTGCCTCCCCAGATAAATCCCTGCTCCTCGAAGGCCCGGACAAAGGAGTCCGGAGGCATGAAGCGTTTTTCGTAGGGAAGAACAAACCAGTCGGGATAATAACGGGCCGCCCAGCGCCAGTAAGCCTGCAGTCCCCGGTAATTCCCGGGAAGCAGATCCACCGCGGCACCGTAGGCATGAAAGCTCATGGACGCGGTACCTGCTATGATACGCCAGTTGTAGGCATCGAATCCGGCAAGGCCGGCGACAAAACGGCGCAGTTCCCCGTCAGTCTTCATGGCCTCCTGGATTGTCTCTTCCACCGCAGCCAGGTCCTCCAGGAGTTCCCGGTGCAGCTCCAGCCTGTGGCCGAGGAAAAAGGTGGTTTTCATCCGCGCCCAGCTGGTATCGCGGTCGTGTATGCGCCACAGAGCGTTGAAGAATCCGGGATGCCGCCGCGGGGGGTTTTCCTCCCGGGAGCTGACCCTGGCCCGCAGCATGGCGGCCTCCCGGGGGTCCGGATCCCGTAAGGGGGGCAGGCTTCGTGGATACCGATAGAAGGGATACGGGGAATAATCCTGATACTGCATCCTGAGCTCTTCCGGCAGGAGCCGTCCCTCGGCCCAGAAAAACCATCTGCCGTCAATGAGCATGGCCCAGTCCCCCGCCAAAAGGGCGATACGCTCAACCCTCTCGGGATAGGCCTTGTAAAAGGCTTTCACTACCTCTTCTCCGGAAAAGCTCCGCCGCGGCTCATCTCGGGGCTCACCCTCGGGACGCACCTCCATGGGAATCTCCGCAAAAAGAGACGGGGTAAAGGAGAGCAGACATAAAAAAACCGCAAGTTTTCCTCTGAAAAATCCTGGCATATTCAAAATAAGTGTTCCTGATCTTACCCTTGAAGATATCCCCGATGTTCTGATTGGACAAGGGCAAAACAGAGGCCGCTACCGTTTCCTTCATGAGTATGCTACAGTAGACCCATGTTTATTATATCCAATGCGATAACCCTGCTGCTGGTCATGGACCCCTTCGGGAACATACCGGCCTTCCTGGCCCTCCTGTCCAACATGGATCCCGGACGCCGGCGGCGGATCATTCTGCGGGAACTGATCATTGCCTTCGGAATACTGCTAATCTTCCTGCTTTTCGGCGGCTACATCCTCAAGGGAATGCATATATCCGAACCAGCCCTCTCCATAGCGGGAGGCATTATCCTTTTTCTGATTGCCCTGAAAATGATCTTCCCCGAGACCGTCCGAGGCCAGGGAATAGTCGGCGATGAGGAGCCGCTAATCGTACCGCTGGCCGTTCCTCTCATTGCAGGCCCGTCCACCATAGTAATGCTGACCCTGATGGCCACCCGGCACCCGGACCGCATGACGGAGACCTTCCTGGCCCTTCTTATAGCCTGGCTTTCCACGGTGATTATCCTGCTTTTATCCGACCTGCTCAGGGCCCTGATGGGAACCCGGATACTGAAGGCCATCGAAAGGCTGATGGGGATGATCCTGACCACCGTTGCAGTGCAGATGCTCTTAAGCGGTATTGCCGAATACCTCTCCAGCCTGGGTATGATATAGTTTATGGCATAAGAAAAAACCTGAGGAGTAAAAGATGAACAGAAGAAGACTTGGTAAAACCGGTTTCAACATTACAGAAGTTTCCCTGGGAACCTGGCAGGTGGGGGGAAAATGGGGCAGCGCTTTTGACGATGCCAACGCCGAGAAGATAATCAATTCCGCCATCGACGGGGGTGTAAATTTTATCGACACCGCGGATGTCTATTCCGACGGGGAGAGCGAAAAGGCCGTGGGCCGGGTTGTCAGATCCAGAAGCGAACGGATCTACGTGGCAACAAAATGCGGCCGGCAGATAAGGCCCCACCTGCCAGAGGGCTATACCCCGGAGGCGCTCCGTTCCTACGTCGAGGGAAGTCTGAAACGGACCGGTCTGGACCGGCTCGATCTGATTCAGCTTCACTGCCCCCCCACGGAAGTTTATCACCGCCCGGAAATTTTCGGTCTCTTTGAAGACCTCAAACGGGAAGGAAAAATCGCTCACATGGGAGTGTCGGTAGAGAAAATCGAGGAGGCGGTAAAGGCCTCGGAATACGACAATGTAAGCAGCGTGCAGATTATTTTCAATATGTTTCGCCAGC
The DNA here is from genome assembly GCA_964554875.1 of uncultured Spirochaetaceae bacterium. Lineage (GTDB taxonomy): Bacteria > Spirochaetota > Spirochaetia > JC444 > Marispirochaetaceae > Marispirochaeta. Next base: position 50,319 of record CAZKQJ010000026.1, read on the forward strand.
GTCCCGCGGAAGACTTTTTCCCCCTGGCCAAAAAACGGGACATCGGTATCATCGTGCGGGTTCCCCTGGCCTCCGGCCTGTTGAGCGGCAAGTTCAGCGCGGACACGAGCTTTGCGGCCCAGGATCACCGGAATTTCAACCGGGACGGTTCGGCCTTCGACAAGGGAGAGACCTTTTCCGGTGTCCCCTACGAAACGGGCTTACAGGCAGTTGAGGAGCTGAAGGAGCTTTTTTCCGGCGATACCCCCCTGGCGTCCATCGCCCTGCGCTGGATTCTCATGCACACTGAGGTTTCCACGGTAATTCCGGGAGCTTCCCGGCCGGAACAGGTTGTCTCCAATGCCAAATCCGCGGACCTTCCTCCGCTGACGCAGGAACAGATGGAGAAGGTGCGCGATATTTATGACCGTCGCATAAAACCCCTGGTCCATCGGAACTGGTAGCCATATTTGACACTGATGTAAAAGAGGGCTACCATAATTGTGGGCTTAGCCCCGATTTTTGTCTTTGTTCATTAGGAGGTTGTCATGACTGTGGAAAAACGAATGACCCGGAATCCCATAACCATATTGCCGAACGATTCAGTCGCCAAAGCCCGTAAAATAATGCAGCGGGAACAAATTCATCGACTTCCCGTTGTGGACAAGCATGGCAAGTTGAAGGGCATTGTAACGGAAAAGGACCTGCTGAAAGCATCGCCCTCCACCGCTACCGCCCTGGATGTGTATGAAATATCCGAACTCCTTTCGGAACTCGAGGTCGAATCGGTCATGACCGTCGACCCCATCACCATCGATGTGGAAACCACCATCGAGGACGCAGCCCGCATAATGGCTGAAAACAACATCGGCGGCCTCCCGATCATGAAAGAAGGACACCTTGCGGGGATCATCACTGAGTCCGACCTCTTCAAGCTCTTTGTGGAGCTCTTCGGAGCACGGCGCTCAGGGATCCGGGCAACCATCCTTATCCCGGAAAAACGGGGGGAACTTGCGGACATAGCCGTCGCAATACGCGACAAGGGGGGGAACATCATCTCCATCGGGACCTTCCTGGGAGAAGACATGACCAACGCCCTGCTGACCCTGAAAGTCGAAGATCTGAGCAGGGAGGACCTTATATCCTGCCTGTCTCCCTATGTCGAAGAGATACGGGACGTGCGGGAAGTCTGAGTCCTGAACCTTGAGGGGCGCCGTTTTTGCGGCTATATTATAGGAATACTTTCCCATCGGCGGCTGTATGGAAACGATTCGTGTAGGTGATTTACAGAACGGAATGGTCCTTGCAGAGGATGTGCATGACATGTACGGTCGACGCCTGCTCAGCGCCGGCTGTGTAATCAATGAAAAGACCCTCGAGATCCTGAAAACCTGGGGGATTTCCGACGTACCGGTAACGATTGAATCGAAGATGGCCCTGGGAATACAAGCCGGGGAGAGTGCCGACGCGCCCGTTCCCCGGGAGAGCCTGGAGCTCTTCTCCACGGTGGACCGGGAGGATCCCCTGATTCGCGAGATATGGCGGCAGAGCATCAGGATCCGGTCACAACGCTCCTACGACAGATTCCTGAAGAATACCAGGGAGCTTGCCCCGCCTCAGAGAAACAGTCTGCCGGCCAATCCTGCCGCCATAATAGAGATGGGTCAGTTCACGGCCCTTCCGGAGGTTTACAATCACATCCTGTCGGTCATCAATGATGAACGCAGTTCAGCCATCGACATATCCGATGCCGTCACCAAGGACCCGAGCTTTACTTCGCGGCTGCTTAACCTGGCAAACAGCTCCTTTTACGCCTTGAAAAACAGCGTGGACACCGTCAGCAAAGCAGTTTCCATTATCGGAACCCGGCAGCTTGGGACCCTGGCGCTGGGAATCAGCATAAGCAGGAGCTTTTTTAAAAGCGGAGAAAACGACGCATCCCTTACGGAGTTCTGGCGCCACAGCATCGCCACCGCCATCGCGGCCAGGACCCTGGCAATCTTTCTGAAAGAAAAAAACACGGAGCGCTATTTTATCGGCGGTCTGCTTCACGATATCGGAAAACTTCTTCTGTATACCCGGCTTCATGATGCTGTCTATTACATCGATACGGTCTGCCGCAGCCATTTAATAAGCCAGTTCACTGCTGAAAAGAGCATCCTCGGTTTTTCCCATGCCGATATAGGCCGTGAACTCTGCCGGAAACTCAATATGCCGGAAAACCTTCTGGCCATGATAACCGACCACCACAGCGTGGCGGAAAGCCTGCGGCCCTTTGAAGCCTCGATCATCCACTTCGCTGATATCATCGTTAACGGGATAAAAAAGGGTTCCAGCGGGGAACTCTTTGTTCCTCCCCTTCAGGAGGCTGCCCGGGAATACCTGAGCCTCAAACCTGCCGCCATTGACGCCGTTGTCCGTCAGGTGGAAACCCATTCCGAGGAAATAACGGAGATCATGCTCCATGACTGATCCCAAAGACCTTGATCTTGAGAACCAGGACCTGACGGACGCAATCGTTTCCGCCTACGAGAGCATCGAATCTGCCATTGAACTGACCGATTTCCTCGATACCCTTACCAGCGCCTCTCCCCTGGAGCGTATACTCGAGTTGACGGGAGAACGGCTGAATACCATCCTTCCCTTCGACGTGTCCGCCTTTTACCTGGTGAACGAGGATACCGGAGAACTGGAACTTCATTCCTGCCGTCCCGCAACCGAAGCTGAGCATATCAAAACCCTGATTGCCGACGAGATGGAGAAGGGTAATATTCACATCGCCCTGAGAGACCAGCGTCCCATGCTGCGCCACATGGACGCTGAGAACAGAAACAGGCTGCTGCTCCATTCCATAAGCACCACCCGCCGCTGCAGGGGACTCTTCGCCGGGGTATTCAGCCACGGACGGGGACACGGGGACCGCCTGACCCTTCTGCTCTTTACCCTGATACTTTCCCATTGTGCCAACGCCCTGGAAAGCGCTTCCCTCTACGAGATGGTACATCGCTCCAACCTGGCGCTTACAGGATCGGTAGAAAAGAACCGCATTCTGTTCAACAAACTCAGCATGGGTATCGACGAAATTCTGCGGCTGGTACGCTACATGCTCAAATCTGACCCTTCCGTATCCCCGGAGGAGAAGGCAAACCGCCTTACGGTGCTGCGGGCAGCCTACCGCTTCTTTACCCAGACTGGAATCCCGGAAGAGAGGAGCCTGCGGGAGGTTCTCAACACCGTGGTGCGCCACTATTCGGCAACCTTCGCCCTGGAGGAAAAATCCCCGAAACTGACTGTGACCGGATCAACCCTGAAAATCAGCCTGCTCCAGGGGGTACTCATTTCCCTCAGCCTCTACGAGATACTGGCCACAGTGTTTCACCGGCGCCCGAAAGAGGAGTGGGAAATTCTGGAAGCGAGCGCATCCCTGGACAGGGTGGGACTGCTGATCAGTGTGTCCCCCACCGGGGCTCTTGGGAATACGGAGAAACAGGAACTCTCCATGCTTCGCTTTCTTGTGACCGAAGAACTGGGGGGAACGATGAAGGTGGACAGCTCCGGCGGCGTCCTGCGCCTGCACATTCCTCTCAGATAATACTTGCGGATATCACCGGCGTCCCTTATGATCACACTATGAGCGTTGTTCCAAAAGAGCGAAAAGGTCAATTTTTTTCAATATTCTTTCCCCTGCTTCTTTTGGCGTCCCTCTATTTTACCAGCTTTTACAATTACCTTCTGTTCCACTCCCTGGCGGAGCTTTTCAGCATCATCATAGCCTGCGGGGTCTTCATGATCGCCTGGAACGCCCGGGACCTGATGGAAACCCCGGTGCTGGTCCATCTGGGCATCGCGTATCTTTTTATCGCCTTTATCGACATCATGCACACCCTTGCTTACTCGGGAATGGGGATATTTACAGACTACAGCTACTACGCGAATCAGCTGTGGATCGCTGCCCGCTATATCGAGGCGTTTAGCCTGCTGGGTTTCGTGCTTCTGGTATCGACCAAACAACGAAACTACGAGCTGACCTTTATCGGGTACCTTGCGGTTACAATCATGATTCTTATCTCGATCTTCCCGACGAATATTTTTCCGGTCTGCTTTATCGAGGGCAGCGGTCAGACGACCTTCAAGATTGTCAGTGAATATGTAATCGCCGCCATTCTGTTTCTCACTCTGTTGGTATTCCGTTCCCGGCGGGGTCTTTTTCCTCCCGGACTTTTCAGACTGTTTTACTGGTCCATAGCAGCCACCATCGGAAGCGAGTTCGCCTTTACCCTGTACACCGACAACTACGGACTGCTGAACATGCTGGGGCACTACCTGAAGATCATTTCCTTCTACCTGATCTACCGCTCCCTGGTCCGGGAGGGTATCCGCAATCCGATCAAGCTCTTCTATTCCCAGCTGGAAAAGACCGCCAGGGACCTGGATGAGGCCAATAAAACCAAAAACAAGCTTTTTTCCATCATCGCCCACGACCTGAAAAACGCCTTCAATTCCACCATCGGAATAACTAACCTGATGCTCTCAAAGGACCATAAAACCTTCACCACGGAGCATGAAAACCGTGAACTCCTGGCCATGATTAATTCGTCCGCCAAATCCACCTATGACCTGCTTGAAAATCTTCTGGCCTGGTCCCAGGCTGAATCCGGCAGGCTGACGGTACGGAAAGAGCCTGTCGATATTGTGGGGCTCTGCAACAGCGTTCATACCTATGCCCTGACAAGCGCACAGGCAAAGGAGATTGATCTGCGCGTTGAAGCCGAAGGGGAGCAGCTGCAGGTTATGGCGGACAGCAACATGATCTATACGGTCCTGCGAAACCTGGCGGACAACGCCATCAAGTACACCCGGCGGGGCGGATCGGTTTCTATCGTCGTCAGGACAAACAGTAACATGGCAAGGATCGAGATTAGGGATTCCGGAATAGGGATGAGTCCCGCGGAGATCAGGGGATTGTATGATCAGGAAAAAGGCAGTTCCCGTCCCGGTACGGAGGATGAAAAGGGTACCGGCCTGGGGCTGCAGCTGGCCAGGGATTTTCTGAAAAAAAACGGGAGCGCCCTGGAAATCAGCAGCACTCCCGGTAACGGTACACGTATGGGATTCAGTCTTCCCCTTGCTCCAGGGCAAGCTTCAGATCGGCAATAATATCGTCGATATGTTCCAGCCCTATGGAAAGACGGATCAGTTCCGGCCGCACCCCCGCGGTAACCTGGTCTTCCGGGGAGAGCTGGGAATGGGTAGTGCTCGCCGGATGTATAACCAGGCTTTTGGCGTCCCCCACGTTGGCCACGTGAGAAAAGAGCTTCAGGTTTTCCACAAAGGCCGATCCGGCCTCAGCTCCCCCCTTGATGCCGAAAACAACCATACCCCCGAAGCCCCGCTTCAGGTAACCTGCGTTCCGTTCGTAAGCCGGATTCGACGGTAAGCCGGGATAGCTAACCCACTCAACCCGGGGATGATCCTCCAGAAATTCCGCCACCTTGAAGGCGTTCTCGCTGTGCCGCTCCATACGCAGGGGAAGGGTCTCCAGGCCCTGCAGAAAAATCCAGGCGTTGTCCGGAGAAAGGGCCGCCCCCAGGTTTCGCAGGGGAACCAGCCTCATGCGCAGGATAAAGGCCACGGGGTTCAGATCTCCCAGATCGTGGGCGTAGCGGATTCCGTGATACGAGGGATCAGGTTCGTTGAAGAGCTTGAATTTTGGATCCGTCCAGTCAAAGCGGCCGGAATCGATAACAACACCCCCGATTCCCGCCCCGTGACCTCCCAGCCATTTGGTCAGGGAGTGGACCACGATGTCCGCCCCGTACTCGATGGGCCGCAGCAGATAGGGGGTGGTAAAGGTAGAGTCCACAATCAGGGGCAGGGAGTGTTCATGGGCCAGGGCCGCGATTCGTTCCAGATCAGCCACAATCAGTCCCGGATTTCCGATGGTCTCGAAAAAGACCGCCCTGGTCTTTTCGTTGATCGCCTTCTCAAGGGCATCCAGGTCCTCGGGGTCCACAAATCGCACGGTAATGCCGAACTGGGGCAGGATGTCGTGGAACATGGTAAAGGTACCGCCGTAGAGGTTGCTGGAAGAGACGATCTCCTCTCCGGTGGAGGCAATATTGATGATCGAATAGAAGATTGCGGAGGTCCCCGAAGCCAGGGCCAGGGCCGCAGCCCCGCCTTCCAGGGCCGCCATGCGTTCCTCCAGGACTGCCTGGGTCGGATTCATGATACGGGTGTAGATATTGCCCAGCTCCTTGAGGGCAAAAAGATTCGCCGCATGCTCTGTGTTGGTAAAGGTGTAGGCGCTGGTCCTGTAGACAGGGACACCCCGGGAGTGCTGATCGCTGTCCGGCACCTGCCCGGCATGGAGCGCCAGGGTTTCAAAATGAAATTGTGACGACATGGATTCCTCCAAAGCTTGATTTTTCCGCTCGACTCTCAGCCTCTCAGCTTTCAAGGGCGGACCATACGGAAAGATATCTCTCCCCGGTGTCGGGGAGAATGACTACAATTCGTTTTCCCTGGTTCTCCTTTCTGGAGGCCACGGTACGGGCAGCGTGGGCAGCTGCTCCGCTGGAGATTCCCGCCAGAATTCCTTCCTTTCTGCCCAGCTCCAGGGCGGTCTCCATGGCTTCCGTATTCCCCACCTGCACAACCTGGTCTATAAGCCCGGTATCCAGTACCCCGGGAATAAAACCGGCCCCGATCCCCTGGATTCTGTGGGGCCCCGGCTCTCCGCCGGATAAAACAGGGGAGGCCTGGGGTTCAACCGCAACCACCCGGAGTTTCGGGTTCAGCTCCTTGAGGCGGCTGCCGGCTCCCGTCAGGGTTCCGCCTGTGCCCACTCCGGCCACCAGGACATCCACCCGCCCCTCCGTATCCCGCCAGATCTCCTCGGCGGTGGTACGGCGATGGACCTCGGGATTGGCGGGGTTCTCGAACTGGCGGGGCATGAAGGCCTTTTTGTTCTCCTTGAGAATCTCCTCCGCCCGGGCGATCGAGCCCTTCATGCCTTTCTCCGGGGGAGTCAGCTCCAGCTGCGCCCCGAGAAGTTTCAGCAGGTTTCGCCGTTCCACGGACATGCTCGCCGGCATGGTAAGCACCAGCGGATAGCCCCGCTGAGCACAGACGAAAGCAAGACCGATACCGGTGTTGCCGGAGGTAGCCTCGACTATCGTACTTCCCGGTCCCACCAGCCCCCTCCGCTCTGCATCCTCGATCATTGCCAGGGCAATACGGTCTTTGACGCTGCCGCAGGGGTTGAAGGATTCCAGCTTGGCCAGTATCTCCGTTCCTTCAGGGGCGAACCCGGCCAGGAAAACCAGAGGGGTATTCCCCACAAGTTCGGTTATGTTCTGTACGATTGCCATTGTAATTCTCCTTCTCTCAGATGGAATACATCAGGGAGTCGTTGTTCTTTTTACCGGCGTTTCTGGCCAGGTCTCCCAGGGTCATGGAGGAGAGGACCTCCGTCATTGCCCTGCGCAGTTTTTCCCACAGTTCCGAGGCCGAACGCAGCGTTCCGGGGCTGGCCGGGGTATGCTCCTCCCTGGTAAAGAGGTCGCCCTCCAGAACATTGACGATCTCCAGGGGAGAGATATCTTCCGGGTCCCTGGCCAGTTCATAGCCGCCCTTCGCGCCCCGTACAGCGCTGATAAAACCGGCGCTCTTCAAGGGAATCACCAGCTGGCCCAGGTACTTTTCCGAGAGCTCCTCGGTATCGGCAATCTCCTTTAACAACCGGGGACCGCCGCCGTAACTCATGGCCAGGGCGATCATAAGGCGCAGTCCGTAGCGGCTCCGGGTGGAGAGTTTCATATATTCCCTACCAAAACTATCTTCATTATAGGATTATACTATACCTCTCAATCATAATAGTCAACTGTTTTTGTCATGTTTATCGGAAACCCGGGATTTTTAACAAAAACCTGACAAACTGTTAGTAGCTTCTCAGTATCCTATGGTATGCTGTTAGCATAGAACACCAAGTCACAAGGAGATGTAAGATGAAAAAAGGATTGATCATGTTCCTTATCGTCGCAGCCTCATTTGCCCTTTTTGCCGGAGGAGCCAAAGAGGCAGCCCTCGGTTCCGAGGAAAACCCCATCGTCTGGTCTTTCGTACCCTCCGGAGAGATGGAACGGGTCTCCGCGGGAGCCCAGGAGGTTGCCGATCTGCTGCACGCGGAAACCGGCTACTACTTCAGCACCAACGTCGCAACCGAGTACGTAGGGGTAATCGAAGCCATGAGCAGCAAACCGCCCAAGGCCCACATGGCATCCCTGGCGACCTTCGCCTACATAATGGCAGCCGACCGGGGAGTCGCCGATGCGGCCCTGGTGGCGGTTCGCTACGGTTCGCCCACCTATAACGGCCAGTTTATAACCCAGCGGGACAGCGGCATCCGCAGCATCGAGGATTTCGCCGGCAAAACCTTTGCCCGGGTCGATCCCCTCTCCACCAGCGGCTGGATAATTCCGATGATCGAGATGCGGGCCGTCGGCATTAACCCGGACCGTGACCTGAAGAGCATCGTGGATGCAGGCAGCCACGACACCGTGGTCTCCGCCGTCTATAACCGCGAAGCCGACGCAGGGGCCACCTACGTAGATGCCAGGACCCGGCTGGAAAAGACCTATCCCGACGTCATGGACAAGGTAGTCGTTATCGGGGTTACCACGGACATTCCCAACGACGGAGTCCAGTTTCATCCATCAGTACCCGCAGAAATGCGGCAGAAGATTGTGGATGCCCTGTTAAAGATTGTAAAAACGGAAGAGGGCAAAAAGGCCCTGAACACCGCTTATCAGTGGGATGATCTTGCCCTGCACGGGGATGAGTTCTACGATCCCTTCCGGCAGGTGCTGCAGGCCGCAGGCCTGAAAGCCCAGGAGCTTATGTAAGAGCCTGCACCCGAGGGTATACAGGCAGATATCTGAAGGGGGGATGCGTGTCCCCCCTCTCATGTTTTGAGGGAATCATGCTCGAAGTCAAAAATCTCACCAAGGTCTACCCCGACGGAACAAAAGCCCTGAAAAATGTCAGTTTTACCGTGGAAGACGGTGAGTTTCTGGTCATTATAGGTCTGAGCGGATCGGGGAAATCGACCCTTTTGCGCTGTATAAACCGGCTTATCGATCCCACGGAAGGAAAAATCATCCTTGACGGTCAGGACATAACAGCCGCGGACAACAGGGAACTCCGTTTAATCCGACGGAAAATCGGAATGATCTTTCAGCACTTTAACCTGGTGGACCGTTCCAGCGTGCTCACCAACGTACTTTCCGGCAGACTCGGCTATCTGAACCCCTGGCGCAGTGTTCTGCACAAGTTTCCCGGCAGTACACGGAAAGAGGCCATACAGGCCCTGCGGAAGGTAGGTATCGAGGACCAGGCGCACAAGCGGGCGGATGAACTCTCCGGCGGACAGCGTCAGCGGGTTGGTATTGCCAGGGCACTGATGCAGGAGCCGGCCATGATCCTGGCGGACGAGCCGGTAGCCAGCCTTGATCCCGTCCTGGCCCATACAATCCTCGGATATCTGGAAAAGATGAACCGGGAGAGCGGTATTTCCGTACTCTGCAGCCTCCACTACCTGGACCTTGTACAGCGTTATGCAAGCAAGGTTATCGGGCTGAAGGACGGAGTAATCGTTTATCGCGGCACCCGGGAGGATATCCGCAGCATGACTGACCAGCAGTTCAAGGAGATTTACGGAGAGGAAGCCGAGCGGGTCAGTGCAGGCACCCTGAGCTCAGCGGAAAACAGCAGAGGGGAGGCGGCACCATGAACCAACGGGTCTATAAAGAGGCAAAAAACTCCCTGGTCAGCGCCCCTGTGGCGGCCCTGCTCTCTCTCCTTGTACCGGGGCTGGGACAGATCATGGCTCGCAGGATTCAGCGAGGGCTCCTTTTGGCCGGTTCGATGATCAGCCTTATCGGTCTCACAATCTGGCGCATTCGGATTATCGGACGTCTGGAGGAGGGTTTCCGGGACATCCTTGTAAAGGCCTTGTCCAGAAATCCGCTGTTTGTGGGGTTCAGCCTGCTGGCCCTCCTGGGAATCTGGATATGGATCATAGTCGACGCGGCCAGGCAGACGGATAAAAAGAAGCAGTACGGCAACGCCATCTTCGCCCTGATCCTGCTGGTGTTTTTTGCTGTCGGATGGCAGATAAGCCAGATCGATCTGGTAAGACTGACCAGGGACGCCAACGAGGCATGGACCCCCCTGTCGAAAATCCTGTGGCCCTGGGACGCGGCGGTGACCCGGGAAACCGAGAGCCTGGAGGCTTCGGCGAAGCTCCTGGTGGATTCGGAAGGGGAGATTCCCCCGATCCCGGAAAAACGCCCCGGAGAACCCTACATACTGGTTGAACCGCGGTCAGGAAAACTCTCCAGTCTGGACGAGAACAACAAGGTCATCCCCGGGACGGAGCTCAGCATCAAGGGTGAAAATTTCGAGCCCGATACCCATACCGGGATATGGTGGAGCGATGCCGTCGGCAATGAGTTTCAGCCCCGTCAGGAAGGCCGCTATCTGTCGGTTACCACAGACGATACCGGCTCTTTTGAGCTGAAGATGATAATGCCCTACCGGCTGGTGCCCCCCAGCGCCCGGGGGCCCCAGTACCACGAGGTGATTGCCCGGCAGGTCAGCGAGGTTGGTCCACTGCTCCCCAGCGACCCCCTGCTTCTGACCATTGAACTGATCATCGAGACCATCTTCATGGGAATGATGGCCACAATCTTCGGGATTATCCTGTCGGTACCGGTGAGTTTCCTCGCGGCCCGCAACCTGATGTCCGGAAGCTGGGTAACCATGGCCATCTATTACTTTACCAGGACCATTCTGAACATTGTCCGGGCTATCGAACCCCTCATTTGGGCCCTTATCGCAGTGGTATGGGTCGGGCTCGGACCCTTTGCCGGCATTGTGGCTCTGACCATCCACTCTGTAGCGGCCCTGGGTAAGCTCTACTCCGAATCCATCGAGAGCATAAACCCCGGCCCCATCGAAGCGATTCAGGCAACAGGGGCCACCAAGCTGCAGACCATCATGTTCGCCGTTGTTCCCCAGATGATTCCTCCCTTCGTCTCCTTCACCATCTATCGCTGGGACATAAACGTGCGCATGTCCACGGTTATCGGTATGGTAGGCGGCGGAGGAATCGGTTTTCTGCTGGTCCAGTATATCCGGCTCCTTGAATACCGTTCCGCGGGAATCGCCGTCTGGTTCATCGCACTTACGGTCGCAATACTTGATTACGTGAGCGCGGAGATACGCAACCGCTTTGTCTAGCATGATTCAGCCCTACCTGAAGGGTAAAACCGCCCTGATAACAGGCGGAGCCAAACGCATCGGCGCCGCCTGTGCCCTCGCCCTGGCCGGGGCCGGGGCCGATATTGTTCTCCATTATCACCGCTCCTTCCGGGAAGCGGAAAAAACCGCAGAGAAGATACGCGGCCTGGAGGTGAATGCATGGCCACTGAAGGCCGATCTGGAATCGGAAGAGGAGACCAGGGGACTCTTCGAAAACGCCCTGGACATGACCGGAGGCCTCGACATTCTGGTCAATTCCGCGTCGATTTTTCCCGACAACACGGTGGATACCTTTACCTGGGAGGATCTTGAGCAGAACCTCAGGGTAAACACCTGGGCACCCCTGCTTCTCTCCCGACTCTTCGCGGCACAGGAGCGGTTTTCCGGCCTTGAGGACCCGCCGAAAGCCGCAAAACTGGGAAACATCGTCAATTTTCTTGATACCCGGATTACCGACAACGACAAAAATCATGCTGCCTACGCCTTGAGCAAGCGAAACCTTTTTACCCTTACCCGTATGCTGAGCCTCGCCTGCGCTCCCGGGATCAAGGTAAACGCCATCGCCCCGGGGCTCATTCTCCCGCCTCCCGGGGAAGACGAGGGATATCTGGAAAAACTGCGCCACACAAACCCCATGCGCCGCGTGGGAAAACTCGAGGACATCAGCAGCGCCCTGCTGTTTCTTGTGACTAACAGCTTTATAAGCGGCCAGGTCATCTTTGTGGATGGCGGCCGCCGCATCAAAGGAAGCATGTATGGAGTATAGATTCGACCGGATTCACATACGGGACATCCTGGTACGCTGTATCGTGGGAATAAATCCCGATGAGCGGGAAAAAAAGCAGGATGTAATAATCTCACTGTGCCTGGAGGGAGACCTGCGGCTGCCAGGAGAAAGCGATAATATCGACGACACCATCAATTACAAGGACATCAAAGACCGGGTAGTGCGATTCACCGAAGAGAGCTCGTTTTTCCTTATTGAAGCCCTGGCCCATGAGATTGCCGCCCTCTGCCTCGAGGTACCGGAGATCCAGCGGGCGGGGGTCAGCGTCGACAAACCCGGGGCCCTTCGCTTTGCCAGAAGCGTGGCCGTGGAAATCTTCCGCACCCGGGAGGATTATCCCGATCGAGGTTTTGATGGCTGACTTTTTCATTGCAACGGGGTCCAACATCGAAGCCGAAACCAGTCTCACGAAGGGACTCACCCTGCTCGCCTCCCGGACCAGGCTGCTCAGGATATCCACCCACTACCGCAGCGCCCCCCTGGGCGACAGAAAGCAGCCGGAATATATAAACGGGATATGGCACGGCCGGACCGACATGAAACCCCTGAAGCTGAAAAGGACATTGCGGCAGATCGAGACAGCCTGCGGCCGGGTCCGAAGCGGAGATTCCTTCGCCTCCCGTACCCTGGACCTGGATCTGATTCTCTATGATGATCTTGTTCTTTCAGGCCCTGAGCTTGTGCTGCCGGATCCGCAGATAAAGGAGCGGGCCTTTATCTACATACCCCTTCTGGAACTGGAACCGGAGATCCGCCTTCCCGGGGACAAAAGTTCCCTGTCGGGGCTGGTCAATCCCGACATGGAACTGTACTATTCTCCGATAACCGAAATCCTGCGTAATCTGCTAGATTCCGGCCTGTGAAACAAAGGAGGCTTCAAGCAATGAACCGCGAACGTGTAGCAGGGCTTATACGGGAATTATTACTTGAAATCGGCGAGGATCCCGACCGGGAAGGCCTTCAGCGGACCCCGGAGCGGGCCGCCAAAGCCTGGGAGTATCTGAGTTCCGGTTACAGCCGTAATATTGATGATGTTATCAACGGAGCGGTCTTCGAGTCAGAAGCCAACAACATGATCATTGTGCGGGACATCGAGGTCTACAGTCTCTGCGAACATCACATGCTTCCTTTCTACGGTAAGGTCCACATCGGCTATATAGCCCGGGACAAGGTGTTGGGGGTCAGCAAACTGGCGCGTATCGCCGACGTCTATTCTCGCAGGCTGCAGATACAGGAGCGACTGACGCGGCAGATTGCCCGGGAGGTAATGGATTCCACCAATGCCGAGGGTGTGGGGGTAGTAATGGAAGCGAAGCACCTCTGCATGATGATGCGGGGCGTGGAAAAACAGAACTCCGTCATGACCACATCCTCCGTACTGGGGAGCTTCCACAACGATGAGGCGACACGTCTGGAGTTCCTGCAGCTGATATCGAAGAAGCTGGACTGATTCCCCGGACCTGCTTGCTTCGACCCATGTTTTGGGGTATTATCACCATGTATGAGCACAAATCACCAGACTTCACCTTCCCTTCAGGTCTTTCTGAAGGATGACCCCATATTTACCCACAACGGCAAATGGCTGCATCCTCTCTTTGCCCTGGAGGATTTTCTCAAGCAGAATAAGCATACCGCCGCCGATCTCTACCTGAAGGACAGTATTATCGGCAAGGCTGCAGCCATCCTTATCTGCCGCCTGGGAATACGCCGGATACATGGAAAACTCATGAGTGAGCTTGCCGCGGAGTATCTTCGCTCGCAAAAAGCGGAATTCTCCTGGGACTCCCTGGTTCCCCGGATCCAATGTCAAACCGAGGAAGTTCTGGCCGGGGTTGATGATACCGAAGAGGCCTACACCGAGCTGAGCCGGCGGGCCGGACGATAATGACAGAACCCCTTATATCCTTCCGCAGGGTCCACGTCCGGAGGGGAAACCGGCTTGTTCTGCGGAACCTCTCCTTTGACGTCAGCCCTGGTGAACACCTGATTCTTCAGGGTGAAAACGGCATCGGCAAGACGACCCTTCTAAAAACCGCCCTGGGCTTCATTCTTCCTGAAAAGGGCAGCCTGATTCGAAAACTCCGGGGTCCCGGCAGCCTGGCATATCTGCCCCAGGAGTCCCTCAGCGGCGACCTGCCCATATCGGTGCGGGAGGTAGTGGATATCGGCCTCAGCGCCCGCAGAATGGGCAGGGCCGAACGGAACAGAAAAATCCATGACCTGCTGGAAGCCCTGGGATGCGCATCCCTGGCGAGGCGCTCCTTCGCCACCCTTTCAGGTGGGGAGAAGCAGAGGGTTTCCCTGGCCCGCTGCCTGGCCCAGGCCCCGGAGCTGCTCGTTCTGGACGAACCCACAGCCGGGCTGGATCCGGAAATCAGGGCCCGTTTCTATCCCCTGCTCCTGGAGATGGCAGCAGGGCACGGAGCAGCGGTGCTTCTGGTAACCCACGACCTGAAGGGTATTCCCCAGACGGGCTGGCGCCGGCTGCGTCTTGAGCAGGAGCTGGATGAGAGCCTTGTACGGGAGGTCGGCTGATGCTGGAATACCTCGCTCTGCCGCCGATCCAGCGTGGATTCCTGGCCCTTCTAACCGCGGGAATCGCCTTTCCCCTGATCGGTGTCTTTGTAATCCGGCTGAACCTTATAACCCTGCGTTTCATGCTGATGCACGGAGCGCTTCTGGGAAGCGCCCTGGCCATGGGACTGCAGATCTCACCCCTTCTGGGCAGTCTTGTAATCAACCTTCTGCTGATTTTCATACTCATCGCCGTTACACGCAGAGGTGACATTCCCACCGGCTACGCAACGACATTTCTGATGGTGGTCAGTATTGCCCTGGCGGTAATCGTTATCTACAAGGCAGGGGTCCCCGCCAAGGATGCCTTGAGCATCCTCTGGGGGAATATCTACGCTGTCCGGGGAACGGAGCTGGCTGTGAACAGCGGCGTCGGAGCCGCGATCCTGCTCTTTATTCTGGTACTCCGACGCAGGTTAACGGCGGTCCTGTTCAATTACGAGGTAGCCGCCACCTCCGGCATCCCTTCGGAGACCTATCGCCGGGTCATCCTGATCGGTACGGGTGTCACCATAGCTATTTCCATGCGTCTTGTGGGAGCCCTCCTGCTGGACTCCCTGGTACTGCTCCCGGCGGTCTCGTCCCTTCTGGTGGCGGGCAGTACCGGGGCGATGTTCCTTGTCTCATCCCTGGTGGGCCTCTCTTCCGCCCTTCTTGGTTTCATTTTATCTCTTTGGCTCGATATTCCCGTCAGTGCAGGGGTCACCCTGACCTCGGCACTGATATTTGGAATTTTTATACTCATTAAACATTTCAGGAGATCTTTATGAAAAGACTGTTATTTCTGTACATCTGCCTGTCCATGACGGCAGCTCTTGTCGCTGAAGGCGTACAGGAGACCCATTCCGGCCCCGAGGTCATTGCCACAACCTCCTGGACCGCCTCCTTTGCAGAGGTCGCGGGGCTTGAGGATATCCGCATCCTTGCCCCCTACGAACTCCAGCATCCTCCGGAGTACGAGATGACCCCGGGAGACATAAAGGATATTTCCCGGGCAGAGATAATCATCTTCGCCGGTTACGAAGTAATGATGGAGCGTCTCAAGGAGGCTGCCTCCGCAGATGCCCGGCTGGTGCAGATTACCACGGTCAATACCTGGCCGGTTATCAGTGAGTCCGTACGGGTCATCGCCGAAGCCGCCGGCACCGAAGAGACAGCGGAGGAGAACCTTACGGTAATTAAAGAGTTCTTCGCCGACTGGCGGGCTGAGCTTGCCCCCTACAGGGAGACCCCCGTCATTGTCCACCAGTTCCTCGCAGGTCTTGCCAAAAATCTGGGTCTCACCGTCGCAGGAACCTACGGTCCTGCTCCCCTGGAGGCAAAACAGCTGAAAGAGCTTTCAGAAAGCGGTGCAGCAGTAATAATCGACAACTGGCATACCGACGTGGGGGCCCCCCTGCTCGAGATCATGCCCGAGGCAAAAATAGCCACCCTGATCAACTTTCCCGGTAAGGACGGGACCCGGACCCTTATGGATGTGCTCGAATACAGCCGCCGGGAACTGGCCGCTGCCTTCAAATACTAGGGGTAGTAATAATCTTCCCTTTGGTGGTACCCTGCCTTCATTCCATAATGAATGCCGGGTGGCCACCAGATCATGCGTCTCTCCCCTTTCCACAGGGCACTGTATTCAACTGTCTTCCTTCTCCTCTTGCTGTCTTCGATTCGGCTGTCCCTGCGGGCTGATCAGCAGATAGAAACAGGGGAGGAAGAACGCTCTCCTCGATACGGTATAGCCGCCATGGAGGCCATGGGGAGCAATCTCTTTCTGCTGGGTATAAACCGTTACATTCGCCGGGCCGATTACGCCATGATAAGTCCCGATTCCATTCACACCAATCTTACGAGCGGTTGGGTATGGGACCAGGATGAATTTTCCGTCAACCAGATAGGACACCCTTACCAGGGTTCATTTTATTTTATCTCCGGAAGATCGAACAATCTCGATTTCTGGGAATCCTCCCTGCTGACCATAGGGGGAAGCGTAACCTGGGAGCTCCTGATGGAAACCGAACTGCCCAGCAAAAACGACCTGATCGTAACGAGCCTGGGAGGAGTCGCGGTGGGAGAGATGTTACACCGCCTCTACCTGGAAGCCGACACGAATAAGCTGCCAGCACGCTGGCTGATAAGTCCTATGGACAGTCTGAACAGTACGCTGTTTCGGGAAAGTCCAAAAGCTGCCCCAGGGCGCTCCTCCCTGGACCAGGTGTATATTGCGGGAGGCATCGTTCTGGCGGATTTTGAACTTGACGGAAGTCGGAACTACGAGGCGGCGGAGAACGATTTTTCCGCCTATGCCAGCGGTCAGATAATCTACGGAAATCCCTTTTTATTGAAATCCTTCACACCCTTTGAACACTTTGAACAGCGCTTCCGCATAAACCTTTCGGATTCCTTCTACGCTGCCTCCTTCTTTTCCGACGGTTCACTCTGTGCCTGGCCCCTGTACGACTCCCGGCATTCCCAGGGAAGCGTCTTTGTCAGTCTTCATTACGATTTTATTTTCAGCTCACTGATCAACTTTGCAGCCAATTCCCTGGGCCTCAGCTTCAAGACCCAGCATCATCTCGGCAGCTCCTGGTACCTTTCATCCAAGCTGCACATGAACTGGATACTCCTCGGGGCAAGCGAGTATCTGCATCTCTGGTACGATGCTCCTCCGGACAACGGCATCGAGCGCAGGGATTACGACCTGGGCAGCGGCGAGGGAGTAAAACTCTACTTTGAGCTGTCCCACCGAAGAATCGGCAGCATCCTTGTAAACTATTCATACTACGGTATCCATACCATAGCCGAATCGGTGCCGGAGTACGGTTCCACAGGTTATTCCATAATAGGAATCCTCGATATGGCCTTTGAGCGGCAGTTCCTCGACGACTGGTACACCGGAGTCTCTACAACCTCCTATCATAAACAGGGCTTCTATGATGCTGCTGCCGATACCAACGATATAATCAGCAGTGTAAACCTCTACGTAAAGCGTAAACTTTAATCAGTGTCCCAAATCCTGGGGATATTTCACGAATACGCATAGGCCGGAAGA
>CAZKQJ010000027.1:0-65945 GCA_964554875.1 uncultured Spirochaetaceae bacterium
GGGACTTCTCTTTTTTGCGGTCCTGGACCTGCTGCAGCGGATGTTCTGCCGGTGGACCTCGTGAAAGAGAACGCAGAACGTCGGAGCAGCCAGACAGAACCTCTCTATCTTGTATTCAACTATTCAACATCAAACTCCAGCGACAAAAGCTGCGGCTCTCCCAGGGGAGGAAGGAAAATCAGGGCATCCAGAACATCGCTTTCGCCGTTTTTCTGGTAATTCGCAACGAGATGCACTTTATACCCCGATACAACCTGTATTTCTGCATTTCGGACATCCTGTAGCCTTATCCCCCGGGTCTCCAGTTCCGTGGTCAGAAATTGAACAGATTCAATAATCCTGGGATTGTCTTTCTCTGCAGCCCGGAATCCCCCTGCATGGCCGCTGGAATCTTCGTCGTTTTTTGCAGGATGGACTGATGTTCCCTGTGTTCTCTCACGGAGGCCTGAAGAGAACACGGGAAATGCAAGTGCAGGGATCAACAATATGATCAGGAGTCGGGATTTGACGGGTCCCACGAGCTCCCCTCCTTGTAGCCGACAATAGTCTGGGCATGATCGGTCGATGTCCACGTAACGACCGCGCTCACAACGTCATTCACATCAAGTCCATTATATACCGTATCGGCTGCAATTCCGGTGCTGACGCAGTACCCCGCGTTGAGAAGACTTTTCAGAAGCTGAATGTCTGAATCGTCTTCAATAATGAAATACCCTGCAGAGATATTGTCCCAATAATATTTTGCAGGTTCTCGGCCCCGGTATTTCGGGGCTTCCCGCCAGGCTGCTTCCGTCGGCCAGGAGCTTGAATCAGCTGTGTCGTAGGGCATAGTGTTCCAGGTGGCGCCGCCTATTCTTGTGATCAGACCGGCTGCCTGAATGATGTTTGACCCGTTATCTTCACCGCTGTTTATCTGATGATAGATAAAGTCGGGACTGAAGATTTTGTCCAGGTTCGAGTCCGGTGAACCGGTGAAGCCGCCGGTCCAGCCTGTTGATGAGAGGTCCCAGTTGTGTTCCTTTGCCTCGGTATAGGTCTGGATGTAATAGCCGACCGAAAAAGCGGAACAGGAACCTTCCGCACCCTGGTTTCCCGTTGGAGGAAAATAAATGCTTGCCGAATTGTCTGCCGACAGAGGCAGGGGACCTCTCATGGTACCGGTATCAATGCTCTCCAGTATCCTGGTGCTTTCCCACACTGTTCGGGACGGGGGAGAGTATCCGGTTCCGAACCGACCATTAATGATTCTGTTGTAGTTTTTTCCGGGAGTATATACGCCGTAACGGTCGATGTTTCGGGCGACTTCCCCGGAGGAGGGGATACGTTCATTAAATGTAATGCCCGACAGGCTTGTGGAACGGGTCATGGGCAGGATCTGCTGCTGCTCGGTCAAAGTCAGTTCTCCGGCAGTGCTCAGGTAAACAGTTGTTTCTGCGTCTGCGGAAAGGGTTACGGGTAATGAGGCTGAAACTGTATTCAGCGTTCGTATTGCCGGAGAATCATAATCGCTGTAGAGCTCAATGCTCAAGCTGCCGAGAGAAGCGGCTGTATTGCTGGAATTATCCGCCATGAAAAAGAGATCGTAGCTGTTGAGACCGCTTGCGAACTCACTTATATCGAGGATCATATTGTTGTCAGGAAATGGTTCCGCTCCGCTGATCAGCTGGGTACTGCTCCACTCACTCTGAAATGTCTTTTTCATATACGGATCAGCCGGATCTCCCAGACCGACGGTAACACGCAGCTTATCTCTTTCAGGATGGGTCAGAGAGAAGACCAGTACGGCAGTAGGATTATACTCCCGGGTAAAATCGTTGTAATAGTAACTTACCAGCATCCGGTTATTTTTCAGGACCTCATAGGGCATCCAGTAGTATCCGTCGGCTATGTTCTCCCAGCCGTTTCCTTCGCCCCAGGAGTTGTAGATTTTAACTGCCCCGTTTTTTGTCGCTGAATTGTCTTTGACAATGAGGGGGACAACTCCCTCGGGTGCGGAGATATTGTTGCCTTCGTTCATCTCGCTGACGGAATTGTTCGCATCCGCGATGCAGCCGATGTAGCAGGTGCCGGCAGAAAAGCTGGTCGGAATCTGGAACGTGAGGACGAAATGTATTGTCCCGTCTGCTACCGTTTCGTAAGGATGCACATAACTGCTGATTAAGGTATCGGATGTCGTTATGTTTGGATCATCCGAAATATAGAAATTGAAGCGGTGACCGGAAGGGCAGGGATCGGTCCCAATGTTGTAAATATAGGCCATAATATTTAGGATGTCCCCCGGTGAAGCAGAGGGGACATCGTCCCAGGTGCTGTATGCAGGGTCATAGATACCGACATACAGTTCATTGCCGACATTGATATCCGGACCGGATAAAGATTCTACGCGACCAAGAAAGCGTTCGGATGAGTTGTCTCCCTCATTTCGGACCCAGACCATGGTCCCGACAGACAGGCTCACTGGTTGTGGATTCCCGGAGCAGGCCTCCCAGGAAGATCCATCGGTGAGGCTGTATTCCATGTCGGCGGATGTATTTACTATTCTGTTCTCCGTAACGTCAAGATACACGTTTTGGAAAAAGTCGGTATCCAGTTTTAACTCGTCTAGTGATGACTGAGGCGCATACGGACTTTGCCCCGCGCCCCCGCCGCTACAGCCTGTCAGGATCAAAGTTGTAAGGATAGCAAGGTACAATAGAAGGGCCCTGGTTGTGGACTTTTTCATGGGAAACTCCTTGATACATTTTATGGATAAACCATTATTTATACCTCAGGGTACCACATTTCCCATTCTGTTTCAATTTTTTTTGAAGTTCCCGGGACCTGCCGCAGCTGCTGATCATTACATTGAGACAAGCTGCCCGGGTTCGAGTTTTGATACTCGCTCCATTAAGCATATTTTGATTTTGCCCGGTGCAGTTTGTTTTCCTGCCGAAAGTCCCGTATACTTCTAGGTATCTTGCTGGTGGAGAACTGGGGACCTGAATGCCGAAAAAAATATTGCTGGTCGAGGATGAAGCAATTATCGCCCTCTCCGAAGCACGGCTGCTGAAAAAGCACAACTTTATTGTGGATACGGCGTTAAGCGGAGAGGATGCCGTAGACATGGTTAAATCCGATCCGGAAATCTCCCTTGTTCTCATGGATATTAATCTCGGCAAGGGGATGGACGGAACCGCGGCAGCCGCAGACATCCTTGAAATCCGGGACCTCCCGATAATCTTTTTAACCAGCCACTCGGAAAAGCAGTATGTTGACCGGGTTGAGCAGATCAGCGGCTACGGATACGTTCTCAAAAATTCGGGGGAATTTGTACTCATCGAATCGATCCGGATGGCCTACAAACTCTTCGATGCCTCTTCGAAGATAAAAGAGAGTGAGCAAAAGTATCGCGCAGCATTCATGACCAGTCCGGATTCGGTAAACATCAACAGGCTCGACGGCCTCTATGTGGATATAAACGAAGGATTCACCTACCTGACCGGTTATACGCGAAAAGATGTTATCGGCCGTTTTTCATCCGAAATCAATATCTGGGCGGTACCTGAGGACCGTGAAAAACTTGTCAAGGGATTGAAGCAGGACGGAATAGTCAAGAATCTTGAATCCGTATTCCGCTGTAAGGACGGAAGCCTGAAAACCGGCCTGATGTCGGCCCGACCGATAAGCCTGCACGGTGAACCTCACATTTTGTCGATTACCAGGGATATCAGTGAAAAGAAAGAGGTCGAAAATCAGTTAAAAAGAAGCGAACACCGGTTCAAGGCCATTTTTGAACAGGCAGCAGACGGTATTCTTATAGGTAATGCCGGGGGAATCATTACCGAAGCGAACAGAAACATGACCGAGCTTACGGGATACTCCCGGGAAGAACTTGTGGGCAGAAATATCCGGGTGCTCTTCGATGATCAGGAAATGGCTGAACGCCCCCTTTCTTACCGCCGTGTATACGCGGGTGAAACCGTACAGCGGGAACGAAATATCCGGAAAAAGGACGGAACGCTTGTTCCGGTGATTATGAGCAGCAAAAAGGTTGACGATGACAGCCTGCAGGCCATTTTTCACGATATTTCCAGTCTCAGGGCGGCGGAGGAATCCCTCATGATCAGTGAGGAACGTCTGCGTATGGCGGTGGAAGGCGGCCGTGACGGGCTCTGGGACTGGAACCTTGAGAACAACGAGGCGTATCATTCAGACCGTTTTGCCCGCATGCTGGGCTATGAGCCCGAGGAGCTGCCCTACACATCCGAAGCCTGGAGCGAGCTGCTGCACCCTGAAGACAGGGATCGGGCCTTCAGAAATGTGGAGGAGTACCTGTCGGGGGAAAAAGACATATACGAATCCGTCTTTCGTCTGCGGGCTAAAGACGGCAGCTATCGCTGGATTTCCGGCCGCGGCAAGGCAATATTCAATGAGGAAGGTGTTCCTGTCCGTTTTGTCGGATTCAATATGGATATAAGTGGACAGAAGCTGGCGGAAGAAAAGTACCGGACCATTGTTCATACCATGCAGGACGGTTTTCTGCTGATCGACGGAAATGCACACATAAGCGATGTCAACGGTGCCTACTGTTCTATGACAGGATTCTCGAGGACGGAGCTGCTGGAGATGTCCATCGGCGATATCGATCTGCTGGAGACAGGAAAAGAGATTCAGGACCATATTCATCGGATTCTTGAAAACAGGGGAGAAACCTTCGAGACGATTCATCGGACCGCGGGAGACAACAGCCTCTTTGTCGAGGTAAGCGCGACTCCTCTTCCAAACGAGAAAGCGCTTGTTGTAATAGTGAGGGACATTACCGGCAGAAAGAATGAAGAGCAGCATTTGCAGTCCCTGGTGGAGGAGAAGGACTATCTGATGAAGGAGTTTAGTCATCGGGCAAAGAATAACCTGGCGATGATTCTGGCCCTCATCAGGCTGAAAAGTACGGTGCTGGAGAATCGGGTTGATCTGTCCGACATAGAACGACATATTGAGGCCATCAACATTCTTAACACCAGATTGTACCAGGGAAGCAGTTTCTCAAGCATTAATCTTCATACATACCTTCAGGAGATTCTGGAAACGGTCTTTTCCTTTTCCTCCTTTCCGGTCCGGATTATCAACGATGTCGCGGAGATTTCCATGGACCACAGGCGGGCAATACCCATCGCGCTGCTGACAAACGAAATAGCAATAAACGCTCTGAAGCACGGATTCAGTGACGAGAAAGAGCCGTCCTTCATGGTCTGCTTGACACAGGATTTCAGCCGGGGTGAATATTCCCTTACGCTTTCCAATTCCGGACGGCCTTTCCCGGAAGATATCGACTTTGACGATTCCCGGTCCCTGGGAATGCAGCTGATTCCGGCCTTCGTCAAACAGCTTCAGGGGAGTATTACGCTTTCCCGCAATCCTGTCCCCGTATTTTCCATAACTTTTCCCGTTGTCTGAGGATGTGCGACACCAGGGTATTGCAGAAAAGCCGATTTTCCTGAATCCTTGAGACTGTCTCTTTGCACAGAATCAAAGGAGTACCAGTTTCATCAATGATCGGAACCATCACCAACACAGCCACCGTAATTGCCGGCAGTCTTCTCGGACTGCTGATACATTCCAGAATGCCCCGGAAAATCAGCGGTATCGTTTTTCATGCCATCGGTCTTTTTACCCTGGTCCTCGGTTTCACCATGGCTTTCAAGTCGGACCGATATCTGATCATGATCTTCAGTCTTGTTCTGGGGGCAATCGTGGGGGAACTCCTGGATATCGATGCCGTGCTGAACTCCCTGAGCGACAGACTGAAAAAACGTCTGAAGATATCCCACGCGGGATTTACCGAGGGGCTTATTACGGCCTTCTTTCTCTTCTGCATGGGTTCCATGACGATTCTCGGGGCCTTTGAGGAGGGTCTGGGGGGCGAACCGACCCTGCTTATGACCAAGGCTGTGCTGGACGGTTTTTCTTCCATCGCCCTGGCGGCTTCCCTGGGGGTGGGAGTCCTCTTTTCCGCGCTTCCCCTCTTTCTGTTTCAGGGTGGATTGACCCTCTTTGCGTCCTGGCTGCACGAACTCTTTACCCCGGAGATGATCGCAGCCTTGAGCGCCGTGGGGGGTGTTCTCCTGGTTGGCCTTGGCCTGTCGATTCTGGAGATCAAAAAGATAAAAATCGCGAACCTGCTTCCGTCGCTTATCTTTATTACCCTGCTGGCCTATATCTTTCCGTGATCCAGCACCAGGCCCATAAGGTAGTTTAACAGGTCCTCGTCCAGCTCCAGAGCGTAGTCGTTGACGCAGTCCCGGACTATCTCCCACAGCCCGTCGGGAAATTCCCCTTCCGTGGCGCCGAACTCCTCCCGGAAAAGCTCCACCACCTGGGTAAGGATTACAGCGAGCTGCAGAAAATCTTCCCGGGGCCGTTCCTCCTGCAGGCTGTTTCGAACATCAAGGAGATCGGCGATTTCCCAGAAGAGGTCGATACCCATCTCTCCGGGAAGGGGAGGAAGCCCCTCCACAAAGGCGTCCCGAATCCTGTCCAGGCGCTCTTCTTCACTGTTCTTCTCCTTGGCGATTTTCAGCATGCGGCGGTAAAAACGGTCTGCGTCCATGGTTTTCCTCCTTTTATCGGATCAGGGGAAAAAGGGCATCTTCTGCAAAACAAGCAGCCAGACGAGCATTGTCCCTGCGCCGATTACGTGAGTCAGGGCGACCGACTGGGCCATGAGCTCCGGGGATGCCCTGTACTTGTTGGCAAGGCTGACGGAAAAGACCCCCACGGGAACAATATTAACCAGCATGAAGATCAGCAGGGTCTCGGGGCCCGCCAGTCCGGCTTTCCAGACCAGCAGGGAGAGACCGAGAAGGATCAAGGGCACCAGTATGAGCCTGATCAGGGCGATCAGCAGGTTCCAGGCGTCCAGACGGACCGCTTTGAGTCCGGTTCCTGCGATTCTTGACCCGGCAACCAGCATCGCAACGGCCATGGTCGGCGCACCAAGGTAATCCATGGTTATGGTAATCGCCGCGGGGAGCCGGGTATTGAGCCCTGTCAGCACCAGGATAATGGCAGCCAGGGTGGATATGATTCCCGGGTTCTTCAGAAGACTCTTGAACAGTACCTTTTCCCTGTCGCGGTTTTCCCCCTGCAGCACCGGGACGCAGAGAGTCCAGAGAAGCAGGATTGTCCCCAGGTTATGCACAAAAAGAAGTCCCGCTCCCCGTTCGGGCAGAAAGAGAACCGCAAAGGGGAGAACCAGAAAGACGAAGTTGTTCATCATGCTCTGGAACAGAAAGCTGTTTCGCCGGACTCCGCGGTATTTCATCAGCTTTACGGCGATGAGCCCCAGGCCGCCGCCGGTAATGATGGTTACAGCCGCGAAGAGGGGAAGGCTGATATTGCGGAGAATGTCTTCTCTGTTCAGGTTCATGGTAATCGAGGTGAAAATAAGGGCCGGCCAGAAGAGGTCTACCAGCAGGGTGCTGACGACGGACTCTCCCTCTTCGGAAATGAGGCCGGTTTTTCGTATTACGCCGCCGGTCCCGATAAGAAGAAAGAGGACGGCGAGTTTTTCCAGTATAAGGGGAGCGATTGATCCGGACATGGGCAGACAGTATCACTCCCTGCGCTTGCTGAGCAAGAGAGAGGTCCCTGCCTGAGAGCTATTCAGAGGAATTCGGGCAGATTTGTGCCCAGATTATCTATGTCCATCTCTATCTTGCGGGTTTTTTCAAAATAGAGGGCCTTGTCGGCGGAATCGAAGATATCCGCCAGAGTGTCGGGTTCACCGGAATGGATACCGATACTGACGCCGAAGGGGAACTCCCGCCGATCGTTTTCGATGGCAAGATGGGCCTGAATTCGGCTTTTGACGAACTCCGCTTTTTCCGGGCCCGCTTCGGGCATTATTACGGCAAACTCATCGCCGCCGTAACGGCAGATAATATCCGCTTTGCGTACATTTTTTTTCAAAACATCCGCCAGCTCTTTCAGTACATCGTCTCCCTTGATGTGACCGTAGGTGTCGTTGATCTCCTTGAACCGGTCCACATCGAACATGAGGATCGTGACGGGTGCGCTTTTTCGTTTGCAGCGTGAAAGTTCCCTTTCCAGGGATTTTTCCATACCCCGCCGGTTGAGAGCTCCGGTCAGAGGGTCGGTCATGGCGATTCTTTTCAGGGCTGCGGTATAATAGGCCTTCTCGATGGCAATGGCTCCAAAATCGGCGATGGTGACCAGGGTTTTCAGCTCCAGGGGACTGAAGCTCGAACCGTCAAGCTTATTGACCAGCTCTATCACACCGAAAACCCTGCCGCGATTGATCAGGGGAACCCCGATGATGGATTTGGTGGTAAACCCGATCAGTTCGTCCATGCTTGGATCGAAGCGCGGATCCGTGGATACATCCTCAACAATCAGGGGCAGGGCGTTTCGTGCTATCCACCCGGCGATTCCGGAGCCCCGGGGAATTTCCTGTCCCCTCAACTTTTCGGCACCCTCTCCGGTCACTTCCTGAAAACGCAGTTTCCCGCTCTCCGGCTCGGTAAGCAGAATCGACCAGTTTCGGGGAGCAAATATGGTTCCTATATGATGCTGAACTGCTTTGATTGTTTCAGAGACGGTGTAGGCAGAGGTGATCCTCTTTGCCATATCGGCGAAGTAGGAGAGCTTTACAAGATCGCTGGCAGAGGAGTCGCGTTTCATACCCCATAAGGGTAGACCCTTTTCCGTATTTTATCAAAGAGGAATACTCTGCTTTTCGACAGAAAAATTCTCCCGCCCCTGGGGCGGGAGAGGTCGTCGTTTATTATCCGGCGCTGAAGTTCTTTGCCACCTGCTTCCAGTTGACCACTTCCCAGAAAGCCTTTATATACTCGGGCCTGCGATTCTGATAATTCAGGTAATAAGCGTGTTCCCAGACATCCAGCCCGAGGATCGGACGCAGGCCTTCGGCCAGGGGAGTGTCCTGGTTCGGCGTTGAGTGAACCACCAGCTTTCCCTGAGAATCAACGGAGAGCCAGGCCCAGCCGCTCCCGAAACGGGTCGCGGCGGCGTTGCTGAAGCTCTCCCTGAAGGCCTCCACACTGCCGAAGGTGCTATCCAGGGCAGCTTTCAGCTCTCCCTCGGGACTGCTTCCTCCGGGGCCCAGGACCTTCCAGAAGAGACTGTGGTTGAAGTGTCCTCCGCCGTTGTTCCGGACCGCAGTGCGGATATCCTCAGGGATTGCGGCGAGATCCGACAGCAGCTCTTCCAGGGGTCTCTCCACCAGATTGGGGTGTTTTGACAGGGCATCGTTCAGTTTCGATACGTAGCCGCCGTGGTGTTTGTCATGATGAATCTCCATGGTACGTGCATCGATATATGGTTCCAGCGCGTTGAACGCATAGGGTAAATCGGGTAATGAATGGCTCATACAGTCCTCCTCGGATGTCGATTGACGGTCCCTCGCGGAGCCGTATATATAATCTAAATAGTCAGGATTGAGAAGGCAAGCCGTTTTTGGAATTGCCGCCATATCAGAGGGATGATCCGAGTACCCGGAGGAAAAGGCTTCCGTCGTTGCCGTATCCGGTTCTGCTCAGAACGGGAACCTGGCAGAGCCGCCTCAAAAAAAGTGCCGCTGCGCCGAAAGCCGCCGAGTGCGCTCCCCCGGGAGCACGAAAAACCGGGCATTCCGGTGCGGGGGGATAAATCCAGTTGCGTCGAATCTCCCGCTGAAGAGTTGTGCTGAAGGTATCAGGCTCATCCGTCAGGGTCCCGGCAATTACAACGGCATCGAGATTCAGCATGTTCACCAGGAAGGCTGTGTTGCGGCAGAGTTCCTCCATGGTGTCCGCCGGGGTCTGTGTCGGTATTGTCCCTTTCGATGGTGTTGTGGCAGCGCCAAACTGCCGGTCGCCCTCTTCGGGACAGAAGATGCTCCGGAACTCTCCGGCAGAATACCCGGAGCCATGGTAGACCTCCTCGCCGCCCAGTACGAAGGAGAAGCCGGTGGATAAACCCCTGTCCCGGAGATCCCCCAGCAGAACTGCAAAACCGGCCCGATCTTTCAGAGCGGATATCCCGAAGATCGATCCCCAGGCGCAGCAGTTTGCGTCGTTATCGCAGACCACCGGAACCCCAAGCCGCCCTTCCATCTCTGCCGCCAGAGGAAAGGGCTCGTCCACATGCAGGGGGGTGGATCGGAGGATTTTTCCCTCCCAGGGATCAATGATCCCAGGGATAGCGATGCCTGCGCCCAGTACGGGGAGTCCGTCATGCTCCCGGGAAAAACCTTCTGTCACTGTATCGAGTAAGGCGCTGAGCTTTCTGTTGCTGCTGAGGATTTCCCGGGTCTCTTCCATAAGAGTCTGCCCCTGAAGATCCGTATACACCATGCGTATGCGGTCCGGCTGAATTTCCAGACCGGCGATGGCTCCTTTCGCGGCCCTGATGTCCAGCAGGGTGGGACGTCTTCCGCCCTGACGCCCTACACTGCCTTCCCTGACCTGGTGTATGAGTCCGGCCTTGATCAGCCGTCCGCATACCTTTGTCAGCGTCGACTTGTCCAGTTCAAGCTCCCGTGCCAGCGTCGCCCGGCTGGCCGGTCCGTCCGTCCAGAGCTTTCGCAGTACCCGGATCAGCGTAATCAGGCCTGCTTTGGTTTTTGTGTTGATTTCCATTTCTCCTTTTCATTGTACTCCATATCAGCGGTTCCGCCACTTCCTCTAAGGAAAAATCGATGGGTGAAAGTCCTCTTCAGCAGAAGTGCTCTTCTTTATCTTTCTTGGTGGTTTGTCCGGAGTAATGTTGCTATACTGTGCTCTTGAATAAGGTAAAATTTTAAGGACAGGAACAAGGTAAAAATGAAGAAAAGAAGTCTCATCTTCCACAGGTTTATTTTTCCGGTTGTATTCATATTTTTCGCAGTCTCAATAGCCGGCTGCGGAGCGGATCCCGAAGTCAGTCTTGCTTCTGCGGTCAAAGGCGGTGCGGTGAGTGAGGCGCTGCAGCTGGGGCTGAAGGAATCCCCACAGACGCGGGAGGGGGGCATAGTCTATTACGAAGCCGAGGCCGGAAAAGGGGAGTATTTTTCTCCCCGGGAGACCGACGATCCCCTGACAGTAACGGCCTATGGCCCTGAAGGGGAGCTGCCTGTGGAGATGAAGAGGCCGGATATCTATGTTACCTTCAACCAGCCCATGGTCCCGCTTTCCAGGCTGGGAGAACCCCGAAAGACCCACCCGCATTTGAGCATCGAGCCTCCTGTTGACGGCTTCTTTCGCTGGTACGGTTCACGCCTGCTCAGCTTTGAGCCCTCTCAGCCCTTCGAGGGGCAGCGGGAATACCGGGTGAGCCTGAAGCGGGGAATTGCCAGCCTGGGGGGTAAAAAACTTCAGGAAGCCCTGGAGTTCAGCTTTCATACGGAACATCTCGATTTCTCCCGGGTCTACGCCGGAAAACCGGAAAGCTTCGGTCTGGTTGATCAGGATGACGTCCCGCCGGAAACAGCCCGGCACATTACCTGTGAGTTTACCCGGCCGGTGAATCCGGAGTATACCGCCTCCTTTCTGGCGATCCGTAGCGGTAATGAGGAGTACTCCTTCAGGGCCGAAAGGCCTGAGAAGGAGAGCTTTGAAGGACCGGAGAAACGACTGGAACGGACCCTGGTCCTGACCCTGGACAGGACCCTGCCTGAGGACAGCGATGTCCAGGTGGTGCTGAAGTCCGGTGCGGCTTCCGACAAGGGTTATCTGGGAAGGACGGAGGATTCGCTGCGCAGCTTCAGGACCCTGAAGCCCTTCGACTTCAGGCAGATGCGTACATATTCCTACACCTTTCCCGGGAGCGACCGGGGGGATGCGAATCCCCTCTTTCTCGAGTTCAGCCATCCCCTGGGGGAGACGGAGCCGGAGGAGATAGCCCCTTTTATTTCCACCAGCCTGGAGGTCGATGATATTGCGGATCATATCGAGATCTGGGACAATACCATCAAGCTCAACAATCTGCCGGTGGAGTACGAGTCGGTCTACAGGGTGGATATTGCCCCGGGGCTCAGGGATGTCCACGGCAGGAGCCTGGCTGCGGGTGAAAGCCTGGAGGTGGAGGTAGGACCCGCAACCAGGTACTACTATTTTCCCGACACCGGAAGCCGCATGCTTGAAGCACAGTTTGACCCGAAGATCATCTATGAGTATCAGAATGTCTTTGACGGCCTCTGGCACATAGCGTCAATCGATGATCCCTATGCCTCCTTTGACGCAAAGGCGCTTAAACCCTACGATTTTTCCAGTCTCCCCCGGAATACCAAGCATTTTGAGGTCCTCGATCTTTCCCCCTATCTGAACCCTCAGGGCTTCGGCAGTGTGGGTATCTCCTGGAATTTCGGTGCGGAGAAAAAGGGCGAGCGAAATCCCTGGGAACAGCGGAATCTTCAGCTCCAGGTCACCGACATCGGAATAAGCACGCGGATTGCTCACAACAGGGCCCTGGTATGGGCGGCCTCCCTCACGACAGGAGAGCCGATAGCAGGGGCCCGGGTGGAGCTCCTCCGAAATCGGACCACAGTAGCTGAAACCCGGACCGACGAGTTCGGACTGGCGGAAATCTCCTTTGCCGAAGGCGAGTATCCCAGGCTCTTTCTGGAGGAGGGGAGAGACCGGCTGCGAATCAGGGTCAGCAATGGCGCGGACCGGGCGGAGTTCATCCCCAACGGTTCCCACAACCCCTACCGCTTCGGCGTCTACTCCTTTACCCGCCCGGGCAGCATCGAAGAAGAGCGCATGGAAGCTTTTATCTTCACCGACCGGGGCCTCTATCGGAAAGGAGAGACAGTAACCTTCCGGGGAATCGACCGCAGCTGGAGCGCCGGAAGCTACAGCCCCTACCAGGGACCCTATAGCCTGGAGGTGAGTGAACGGCGTTACCGGGCTGAAGTATTCCACCGGGCAGAGGGCGGAACTACGGCTTCCGGGGGTTTTTACGGCAGTTTCTCCCTGCCGGAGGAGCTCGAACCGGGGCAATACCGTATCATCTACCGGCGGGAAGGGCATACCGAGGAGGTACCTTTTACCGTGGCGGAGTTCCGCAGGGCCGCCTTCGAGGTGAAGCTCGAACATCCTGAGCGCCTGCTCGTTTCCGGGGACAGCATCAATATGACTGGAATGGCCCGTTTTCTCTCCGGCGGCTCCCTTGCCGGAGGTCTCTACCACACGCTCTGGATGCGGGAACCCTGGTCCTATGTGCCCCCGGGAAGGGCCTGGCGGGATTACCGCTTCGCTCCCCGGCGCTGGGGCGGACTTCAGGTGGTGTCGGAGGACCGGGGCGCTCTGGACGGCAAGGGAAGGGTTCTGCTCTCCCGGGAGAGCGGGGGCGATCAGATTCCGGGGCTCCCGTATCGATATCAGGCGGAGCTTGCAGTCCGGGACCAGGCCAGGCAGGAACTGGCCGCCCGGGCTTCGGTGCTGGTGCATCCCGCGGCCTTCTACATCGGATCCAGGTTTTTGGACGGACATGACGGCATCTGGTCAAGCTTTGTAAAAGCCGGGGAGAATATCTCCGTGGAGGCAGTCTTTGTGCGTCCCGACGGTTCCGTGTACAGCGGCCCTCTCAAGGATATCCGGGTAGAACTGATCAAACGGAGCTGGCAGCTGAGCCGGCAGCGGGGGGTCTACGACAGGCTGAACAACCGTTATGAACTGGTGGAGGAACCTGTTTCCGCCTTTGATCTGAAAGGGGAGAAAGAGAAACTCGAGTTTGAGATTACCCCGCCCGAGGCGGGTGAGTATGTGCTGCGTATCTCCGCGGCCGACGAAGAAGGAAGAGGGGCCCTGTCGGAGATAGACTTCTACGCCACGGGTTCCGGCTATGTGCAGTGGAACCAGGCGGACCCCCGGGACATCGAACTTGTTCCCGACAGGGAGCTGTATTCTCCCGGGGATACGGCCCGGCTTCTGGTTAAATCGCCCCTGCCATCGGGGACCTATCTGTTGACCCTGGAGCGGGAAGGAATTATAGAGGAACGTTTTGTGGAGCTCTCCGGATCTGCGGCAACCATCGAAGTTCCGGTAAGGGGAGAGCATATCCCGGTATTGTATGTGGCCTTGAGTTCCCACACCCCTCGCGGCGAAGCCCCCACGAGCTATTTTGATCCTGACCTTGGCAAGCCTCGGGGGCTCTTCGGTATCGCCCGCCTCCGGGTAAGTCCCGAGAGCCTCGGTCTGGATGTCTCTGTGAGCCACGATAAAAAGCTCTATCGCCCGGGAGAAGAGGGCCGGGCACGGATTCGGGTCAGCTCCAACGGTGTCCCGGTGGAAGGCGCTGAGGTCACTTTTCTGGCGGTTGACCGCGGGGTTGTTGATCTTATCGATTATCATGTTCCGGACCCCATGAGCTTTTTCTATGCCGAACACAAGTTTCCCCTGGGTGTGCTGGGGGCGGACAGCCGTTCCCTGCTTATCAATCCGGTTACCTACGAGGTGAGGGACCTGCAGGGAGGCGACGGCGATGACGAAGGCAAGCTGGAGCGGCGGAAGGACTTCTCTCCTCTGGCTGTCTTTGAGCCGGTGCTCCTTACCGGGCCTGACGGTTATGCCGAAGCGGTCTTTACCCTGCCGGATACCCTGACCACCTACCGGGTAAGCGCTGTGGCGGTAAAGGGGAACCGCTTTGGTCTCAGGGAAGAGGAGCTGGCGGTTCGGAACCCCATTACCATGCGGGCGGCCCTCCCGAGGAAACTCAGAATGCGGGATACCGCCGAAGCGGGGGTCGTTCTGACCAATCTATCCGGGGAGGTCCAGGAGATTGACCTGCAATGCAGCTCCCCGGAGCCGGAGATCCAGGTTCATGGGGAGTCCCGAAAAAGCCTGAGCCTGGGACCCGGCGAAAGCCGGGAAGTGACCTTTACCCTGCTGGCGAGGGAAAGTGGAGAAGCAAGGCTCGAGTTTACCCTGCGCTCCGGGGTTCTGTCGGAGATACTGGAGTCGACCCTGAGGGTGGAGAGGCCCCTGGTACGAGAGTCCTTTACCCTGGCCGGTGCCCTGGATGAGACCGATACTGCCCGGGAGGCGCTGCTTGTTCCTTCGTCCATTGCGCCGGGGTACGGAAGTATCAGCCTGCGTCTCAGTCCCAATCCCCTGGGGCCGTTGAAGGATCTGGTGGAGCGTCTTCTGGAAACGGACTATGAGATTCTCGAAGGTGAAATGTTCCGGGTGCTCCCCCACCTTGTTCTGAAGGATAAGCTGGATTTCTTCAGTGCGGTATACGATGTCCGGGGCGTGGAGAAATTCTTCAGTATGCTCACGGGCTACCAGAACCGGGACGGCGGGTTCGGATACCGGCCCGGCGGGGGCCTCTCGTCTGCCTGGCTGAGCGTACGCCTTGCCCACTACCTGGCTCTGGCCCGGGAGGGGGAAATCGAGGTACAGGAACCGGATTTCGACCGGCTTATGCAGTACCTCAAGGGTCTGTACGGCAACGGGACAGTATCTGATTTTACCAGGATATACTCCCTCTATGTACGCAGCCTGCTGGGAGACCGGCCGGAGGATGAGCTGAAGGATGCCCTGTCCCGGGGGGATGCCCTGGGAATCTCGGGCTACGCCTTTCTGGCCCTCAGCTTTAATGAGATCGGCAGGGCGGACAAAGGCGGGGAGATCCTGGAACGGGTCAGGAAATTCCTGAAACTCGGTACCCGTTCTCTGGACATCACCGAAACCTATGAAAAACGTTTTTACTTCGATTCGGAGCTGACTGCACTCTCTTTGCTGCAGATGGTGTTCCATTCCCTTGGTGATCCGGCATCTCTTCTGAGCCAGGTTCAGAACAGCCTGGTCCAGCGTCAGCGCCACGGCCATTGGGGAACCCTGAACGACAGTACCTGGGTCCTGATCAGTTTTGCAGAGAGCTTCCGGGATTTTATCGAATCTTCCGGCGACCTGAATGCGGAAGTCAGTCTGCAGGGCAAAATGATCCTCTCCGCTTCGTCGGAGAATCCCGAACCCGTATCCGCTGAGCTTCCCCTCTTTGAAGAACCCGGTGCTTCTCTTCCCAGGGATACCATGCTGCCTCTGACCTTCAGCCGCAGCGGAAACTCACCGGTGTTCTACTCCGGAACCATCAGCTACGGACTGCCTTCCGAAGCCGCCCTGCCGAGGGACGAAGGTTTTTCCGTCCATACCTCCATGGAGAGCCTGGACGGGAAGGTGGTTACGCGCCTTACCGCCGGCGAGACCTATCGTGTACGGGTAATTGTATCCTCCGCCAGGGACCGTTCCATGGCCCAGCTTCGTGTGCCGGTTCCCTCGGGCTGCGAGATTGTTGACGCGAACCTGATTACCAGCCGCAGTTACACCGAAAAGGGGGGAGCAGCCGGCGGCAGCTTCCAGCTGGAGACGGTCTACGGCGAGGAGATTACGGTCCTTGACGAGGGGTACTACTATCCCGACCTCATGATATTTCGCTCCCTTGCCCCGGAACGGAAGATCCTCGACAATGAAATCCGCTGCTACTTTCGGCACTTCTACGCCGGACAGCAGAAGCTCGATTTTCTGGTGCGGGCCACGGGGAAGGGTATCTTTCCGACTCCTCCGGCGGAAATTCGGGGTATTTACGAGGAGGAGGTATTCGGCAGGGGAGCCGGAAGGCTGGTGATCATTGAGTAAACGCTCCTTCACCGGACTGCTTTTCCTGCCCTGGGTCTGCTTTCTCGGTGCGGCTCTGCTTACAGGTCTCTCTCTTCTCCTGCCATTTCCTGAGCTCCGGGAACTCCGCTCAGGACCCTGGAGCCTGAGGGTGGAGGATCGAAAGGGCGGACTGCTCCAGGTTCTGCCGGTCAATGAAGAAGGGCTGCGGAGGGAATACCTGCCCATTGATAAGCTTCCCGCGTATCTGACCGCCATTTTCATTGCCGGGGAAGACCACCGGTTTTTCCTTCATCCCGGGGTGGACTCGGCGGCGGCAGTCCGGGCGGCGGTCTCGAATCTTCGTGCGGGCAGGATCGTCTCCGGGGCTTCCACCATTACCATGCAGCTCGCCGGAAGAGCAGCTCCCGGGGGGGCGGGGCTGGGAGGGAAACTTCGAGAAGCCTGGAATGCCCTTCGTATCGAGGCCCGGATGTCGAAAGGGGAAATCCTGGAACTGTGGCTCAATACCCTGCCCATGGGCTCCAATGTGGAAGGCGTCGCCTCCGCCTCGAGGGAGTATTTCTTCCGGGATATTCAGAGTCTGAGCCCCGAGGAATCGGCTTTGCTGGCCCTTCTTCCCCGGAGTCCCCGGCGTTATGATCCCCGGCAGGGCGGCAGTATAGATTCAGCCATGAATCTGCTGCAGCGGGCGGGAATCCGACCAGACCATGAAAAGCTGAGTGCTGTTTCCGAAAGGAGCGCCGGTATTGGACAGAAGAAGCCCTGGCCCTTCCGGGCGCCCCACTTTGTACGCTACGTCGCCGGTCTTTCAGGAATAAACGGAAAGGAAGTGTTCGTCAGCAGTCTTGACCCGGAGGTGCAGAAAATCCTCCAGGGAGAGATCTCCGCCAGGGTCGAATCCGCCGGAGAAAACCGGATAAGCAACGGCGCCGGGCTTGCCGTTTCCGTGGAGACCGGGGAGATACTGGCCTGGGTCGGTTCGGCCGACTTTTTCGACACCGAAAGGCAGGGACAGATCGACGGGGTCAGGATCCGTCGACAGCCGGGTTCGACCATCAAGCCATTCCTCTACGCCCTTGCCCTGGAGAGGGGGATGACCCCCGCCACGCTTCTGCCGGATATTCCTTCCGCCTTCGGCAGGGAGGCTGTGTATCTTCCGGGGAACTTTTCCAACACATTTCATGGTCCTGTACGGCTGCGGGTGGCTCTGGCCTCGAGCCTGAATATTCCCGCCGTCCATACGGTGGTACGGACCGGTGTTGCGGAGTTTACCGACTGGCTCCTTGCCCTGGGTTTCGACTCCCTTGAGAATCAGAGGGATTCCCTGGGGGCCGGTATCGCCCTGGGAAACGCGGAGATCAGTCTGCTGGAACTGCTTAGCGCCTTCTCGGTTTTTCAGCGTGACGGGTTCTTTCTTTCCGCCTCGGTGGACCGGGATTCCACAAAAAGTACCCCGCGAAGGGTAATTTCCGAGGAGACCGCGTTTCTGATCCGGGACATCCTTTCCTCCGAGTCGGGACGGGTTACCGGTTTTGGCACCGGCAGTATTCTGAATACCCCTTATCCTGCAATGTTCAAAACAGGAACATCCAACCAGTTCAACAATATCTGGGCCCTGGGCGCGACGGAGAAGGTGGCCCTGGGGATATGGATGGGGAACTTCTCCGGAGAGACGGTTATCGGACGTCCCGGCAGCTCCATTCCCGCAGCAGCAGCGGTGGCGGTCCTGACTGCCCTGCAGGATTATCCGGCTTACCGGGTATCGGAGATACCATCTCCTTCTCCCGGGGAAATCAGCCGGGTGAGGATCTGTCCCTTGACTGGAGAGCGGGCCGGGCCCCACTGTCCCGGGAGCCTGGAGGAGTATTTCCGGACCGGCACCGAACCGGATACCTGCGGCGCTCACCGGGAGGACGGAATCTACATGCCTTCGATGTACAGGTCCTGGGGAGATGAACGGGGCCTCCCCTGGAAGTACCTGATGGAAGAAGCCCTGCGAATCCTTTCGCCGGCGGATGGGGCGGTGTTCTATCTCGACCCAACTCTGTCCGCAAAAAGCCAGACCCTGAGCATCCAGGCTGAAGGGCAGGGGGATCTGCTTCTCAGTGTAAACAGTATACTTCATGCGAGGGGGAGAGACTTTGTCTCCCTCCGTTTCCCCTTGAGCCGCGGGACCCATCGGATCAGCCTGGAGGGGACTGACAGGCGCATAGAATCGAGCTTTACCGTCCGCTGAACCTGGCTGCCTGTCAGTCCAGGTATACCGCTGATACCGGGATTCCCCCGTTGGTAAAGCGTATTTTATGGAAAAAAGCCTCCCGGGGGAAAAGCTTTGCTTCCAGGGAACGGGGAAGGATAACGAGTGCGGAGCATCCTGTCTCTTGTATTCTGTCGAAGAGCTTTCCAAAAAGCGGCGCCCCGCCCTCCGCTAAACGCTCGCCGTAGGGCGGGTTGCAGATGATCAGTGATCCGCTGCTGAAAATCCTGTCCAGGGAGGTACCGAAGGCGTCGGCATTATCGAATCCGATGTCCAGCCCCGCCGTCGCGCTGTTCGTCCCGGCAATCGCCAGCATTTCCGGCGAGATGTCCGAGCCGCTGACCCTGCACTCCGGCGGCTCAGCGGGGGAGTGCTCAGCCTTTTTCCTGATGTGTTCGAAGGCGGCTGCGCGAAAGTGGGGCTGCTGCATAAAGAGGAACTCCCGTGCTGTTCCGGGACCGACTCCCCGACGCAGCATCTCCGCTTCGATGGGGATGGTTCCGGAGCCGCAGAAGGGATCATGGATCCTTTTGGGCCAGGGTGCTTCCGGGTGCCTGTTCCGCCAGATTTCCAGGGCCCGGAGGATGAGTCCTGCGGCCAGGGTTTCCCGCAAGGGGGCTGCCCCCTGCCGCAGCCGGTAGCCCCGTTTGTGGAGGTGCTCTCCGCTCAGGTCGATCCGCAGTTCTACCCGGTTGTTTTCCACAACTACCCGGAGACGCTGACAGGGCTTCTCGTCTCCTGCACCTTTCGCCTTCGGCGAATTCCCTCCCGCCTCAATAAAGCGCCTTTGTACAGCCGCCATAAGGGTCTCTGCGGTGTCCCCTTCGTGCTCGAGCCGGCTGTGGCGTACCCGGGCGGAGATATCCAGGGGAATTCGGGGGGTGAGAAGGAGTTCCCAGGGGAGGGCTGCTGCCCTGCGGAAGAGCTCTTCCCTGGCACCTGCCTTGAAGCGGTCCGGGCAGAGCCATATCCTGGAGGCGCTTCGCAGCATCAGATGGGCCCGGTAGGCATGTTCGAGTCTGCCGGTAAAATAGATCCCCTGCTCCGTCTCTTCGGTTATATCAAGTCTTTCCCCCTGCATCTCTCCGCTGCAGACGGCCCGGAGCTGAGGCGCCTGGGTCACCAGGAAGCGGTGATCCTTCGCCCAGATGTGCCGTTTTATGCGTTTATCAAGCGCCATGGATACAGTGAACACCGCTTTCAGGCTGCCTGTCATCCCCCCGGGACGATTTACTTAAAAAATTGAAGGTAAAATTTGACACTACCGCAAACGTTTGCTAAACTAGAAAAAAGATATGGCAAACGTTTGCGATATGATATCAGACTA
Source organism: uncultured Spirochaetaceae bacterium (assembly GCA_964554875.1). GTDB lineage: Bacteria > Spirochaetota > Spirochaetia > JC444 > Marispirochaetaceae > Marispirochaeta. The sequence continues at coordinate 20,183 of CAZKQJ010000027.1, forward strand.
ATACCGGACGGATAATGGAAGCTGCGGGGATGGTTTTCGACATACAGCGATTTTCTCTTCACGATGGTCCCGGAATCAGGACTCTGGTTTTCCTGAAGGGCTGTCCTTTATCCTGTCTGTGGTGCTGTAATCCTGAATCCCAGGCGGTTTATCCGCAGATCGGGTATGACCCGCAGAAGTGCATTTCCTGTAAGCTCTGCATGGAAGCCTGACCCCTGGATGCGATTTCCGTTGATCAGCAGGGGCAGCGACGTTTTGCACTAAAGGTCTGCGCAGAATGTCCTGAGCAGCCCTGCGCCAATGCCTGTCCTGCGGGGGCTATTGAACGCTTCGGCAGGAAGATGCGGGTTACGGAAGTTGTCGCCCAGGTAAGCAGGGATGAACTGTTTTACCGGAAATCCGGCGGCGGAGTTACGCTTTCAGGAGGGGAACCGCTGATCCAGCCGGATTTCAGCTACGCGATTCTGAAGGAGTGCAGGACTCTGGGCTATTCAACGGCGATAGAAACTTCAGGTTACTGCCGGGGTGACGATCTGGACCGGGTGGCGGAGGTTTGCGATCTGTTTCTCTTCGATATCAAACACTTGGACAGCGAAAAGCATGCAAGATTTACCGGAGTGGATACACGCCTTATTCAGGAGAACTTTGAGCGTCTTTGCAGCAGTCATTCAAATGTCACAATACGCATCCCGCTTATTCCGGGATTCAACAACGATAAAGATACCCTGGAAGGAATTGCTGATTTTGCCCTTCATCATCGCATTCCTGCTGTTCACCTTTTGCCCTATCACCGGCTGGGGAGATCCAAGTATGAGCGGCTTTCCATGCCCTATAAGGCCGAAGATTTTCCCCTGCTTTCGGACGGGGAAATAGAAGAGGCCAGGAAGGTTATGGAAGAAAAGGGAGTCCGGGTAAGCCTGGGAGCTTAGGAGGAGCTGTATGGGAATCAGTAAACGTGGTCAGCGTCTGAAGGATCAGGTAGTCAGCTGTACTCCTTCCATTTCCGCCGAGCGCGCGGAGATTGTAACCCGTTCATATAAGATATATGGATACGAGGATCCTCTGATTCTGCGCGCCAGAGCACTGGCAGATATCCTTGATAATAAAAGTCTCTATCTGCTGGAAGGAGATCTCCTGGCGGGAAATCAGGCCCCCCGGCCCCGCTGTGCCGAGATTTTTCCGGAATTCTCCACCCGCTGGATCCTGAAGGAGCTCGATGATTTCGAAAAACGGGATTCGGATATTTTTACCATTGATGAAGAGACCAAGCGGAGTCTGCGGGATGTTCTTCCCTGGTGGGAGGGCAGGTGTGTCCAGGACAGGGTTCTGCAGATGCTGCCTCCTGAAATCGAGTCGGCCAACCGGGAGCTGGTTTTTATCCTGACCTCCCTGTCCAGCGGTGTCGGACATATCGCCGTCGATTATGAACGCTGCATCCGCTACGGTCTGCGAAGGATAATCGATGATTCAACCCGCCTGGAAGCTGCGCTGAACACAGATACGCAGGCTGCAATCGAAAAGAGGAATTTTTTCCGGGCGGTACGGATTGTCTGTGAAGCCCTTATCCGATTTGCACGACGCTGCAGCAGCTATGCACAGGAACTGGCTAAGGAAGAGAAGAATCCGGAACGCCGGAAGGAGCTCTCGGGAATAGCTGAGATTTGTTCAAGGATACCTGAGGAGCCTGCCCGGTCCTTCCACGAAGCCCTGCAGTCCTTCTGGTTTGTTCATCTTGTTCTCCAGATCGAATCGAACGGGCACAGTATTTCTCCCGGAAGGTTTGACCAGTACATGTATCCCTGGTATCGCAGTGACCTCGACGCCGGTCTTCTTAAGCGGGACCGGGCGAAGGAGCTGATGGAGAACCTCTGGATAAAGATGAACGAGCTGATAAAGCTGCGGGACCTGACGGGTTCAAAAGCCTTCGGCGGTTATCCCCTCTTTCAGAACCTGATCGTCGGTGGCGTGGATGAATACGGCAGGGATGCCTCCAACGAACTCTCCTACCTGTGCATGGAGCTTACCCGTGAACTGAAACTTCCCCAGCCCTCCTTTTCGGTGCGATGGCACGCCGGGACGCCCCGCCGCTTTATGGTGGAAGCTGCATCGGTGGTAAAAGGCGGTTTCGGCATGCCTGCTTTCTTTAACGATGAAGTCATCATCCCCATGATGCTCGATATGGGATACAGCTTCGATGAGGCGCGGAATTACGCCGAGGTGGGCTGCGTCGAGCCCCAGGCTGCGGGCACTACCGAGGGCTATTATCCCTCCGGCTTTATGAACCTGAGCAAGGTCCTGGAACTGACCCTGAACAACGGCGTGAATCCCTTGACAGGGAACCGCATCGGGATTCAGACCGGGGAGGGTTTCGACAACTTCGCCGATTTCTACGAGGCTTATCTGAGCCAGCTGGGCTATTTCTGCGATCTGATGGCGGATGCCATTAACTGCATAGATTCCGTGCAGGGACGGTATGTTCCCACTCCCTTCAGTTCCTGTTTTGTTGATGACTGCCTGGAATCCGGTACGGATGTTCGCAGAGGCGGGGCACGGTATAACTTTTCCTCGCCCAACGTAGTGGCCCTCGCGAACGTTGCCGACGCACTCATGGTAATGAAAGAAGCGGTCTTTAAAGAGCATAGGGTCTCATACGACGGCCTGATTCAGATTCTCCGGGATAATTTTGAAGGAAACGAGGTCCTTCGTCAGCGTTTCCTGAAGGACTATCCGAAATACGGAAATGATAATGACGAAGTGGATTCCTTTGCCCGGGATATATCCCTGTTTCTGGATACGCGCTTCCGGAGACGTAAGAATGTCCGGGGCGGCTGCTTTTTTGTGGGACTTCAGAGCATCTCCGCCCATGCCCTCTTTGTTAACTCCCTGGGTGCCACCCCCGACGGCAGGAAAATGGAAATGCTCCTGGCCGACGGCGGCTGTTCTCCCGCCCAGGGCCGGGACAGGCTGGGCCCCACGGCGATAGCCTGTTCCGTTGCAAAGATCGATCACTTCAAGGTACCCAACGGGACCCTTCTGAATATTAAGCTTAACCCTTCCCTGCTGGAGACAGCCGATGGTATTCAGCATCTCATAACGCTTATCGAAAGCTATTTTACCATGAAGGGGCAGCATGTTCAGTTCAACGTTGTAAGCGCGGATGTCCTGCGGGCAGCGCAGAAGTCTCCGGAGGAGTATGGAGATCTTGTGGTACGGGTCGCCGGATTCAGCGTCTATTTTGTCTCCATCGACCGGATTCTGCAGGAGGATATTATCCAGCGCACGGAACAGTCCTCTTTTGTCTAAAGAGGACTCAGGTTAAGGATGTAAGTAAAGCCTGCGCGTTGCGGGGGCTGTAAATATTTTTTTGGAGGTTTGTATGAAACGGATTACAGTGATGCTTCTTCTGGTCTGTCTGACGGCGGGTTTCGCCTTTGCAGGAGGACAGGGAGACGGCGCTTCGGATGCGGGAAAGGGCACCGATGTTATCAAGATGACCATGGCGACCAGCCAGCCCCCGGAGGGCGGTTTCATGGGCGAGATGCCCTTCAAGCTGGCAGAGTATCTGAAGGAAGAATCCGGCGGCAGAATTGAGCTTACGGTACACCATTCCGGTTCCCTGAGTTCCAACGAACGGGAGCTGCTCGAGATGGCCCAGGCAGGTACCGTCGATTTTGCCATGGGAGCGACCACATATGTTCTCGGATGGTCCGACTCTTTCAAGATCTTTGATCTTCCGTTCCTTTTCGACAGCGTCGACCATTTTGACAGAGTCGTTTTCGGCGAGGTGGGAGACATTCTCCGGGAAGAGTGTCTGGATGACAATGTTGTACTTCTGGGACAGATTATTCCCGGTTTCCGCAGCATTTTTACCGCAAAAAAAGAGATAAGGGGCATAGATGACCTTAAAGGATTAAAAATCCGCAGCATGGAGAGTCCTGTGTATGTCGAGATGTTCAAACGTCTCGGAATGCTGCCGACTCCCATGCCCTCTTCCGAGCTGTACACATCGCTGCAGACCGGTGTAGTTGATGCCGGCGAGAACGACCCTGCCAGTGTTGTCAGCTGGGGCTGGATCGACGTCATTAAATACTACATGCTCAACAGGCACACCCTGAGCTCCAACGCGCTGTTTATCGGCAAAGCCCGTTTTGACTCCCTGTCGCCCGATCTTCAGGACGCTGTAATGAGGGCTTCCGAGCGGGCAGTCCGCTACCAGTTCGATTATATCCAGGGTGCCTGGGAAGACTCCATGAAAAAGATCCGCGACAAGGGAATAACCGTCGTGGAACTGAGTGATGCCGAGCTGAAGAAATTCCGCGATCGGGTTGCTCCCATGGTTGATGAGTATGCCCTGGAGATCCGCAACAATCTGGTACAGAAAGTCATAGACGCCAGATAAATATAAAAATCTGATATATGTACTGTCTTCCGGCTTATTCCGGAAGACAGTACCAATCCTGTATGCAAGAGAAGAGGCCCATGTATGTTGAACAGGAATCCGCTGAGAAAGACATTCAGCGTATTGAATAAAATCATCGAGGTGACATCGGTTGTTATTCTCGTACTCGTGAGCCTGGTGGTTTTTTACTCGGTTTTGCTGCGCTACGTGTTTAAGAGTCCCCTCGCCTGGTCGGAAGAGGTAGCGAGATACATGTTTATCTGGATGGTATTCCTCGGCTTTTCCATAGCGGAAAAGAGCGGCGACCATTTCCGGATTGAAGTATTTATTGAAATGGTAACTCCGAAGGTCCGGCTTATTATTGAAATATTCCTCAATATACTTATTTTCTATGCTCTGTTCGTGTTGTTCCAGGAAGGAATGAACTATTACCAGCAGGGGAAAAGCGGCTTATCCACTATCCTCGAGATGCCGCTGAACTATATCTACATCGCTCTGCCGATATCCATGGTTCTGACCTTTCTGAACAGACTTGATACCGCACAAAAACAAATACGCGAACTCCTGTCCCAAATCAAGGACAAAGTGGAAACGCAAAATGACTAGGAGGGAGGGTAAATGACGACTGCACTTTTTATACTTTTCGGTTTTTTCGGATTGATGGTTCTGGGAATGCCCATCGGGTATTCCATGCTGGTGACGGCGATATTTACTTTGAAAACATTTCACGATGCCATACCCCTCTCCATTGTTCCCCAGAGAATCTTCGCGGGTGTAAACAACTTTATTCTGCTGTGTATTCCGTTCTTTATGCTGGCCGGGGAAATGATGGCCATAACACCGCTTTTTGAAAAGCTGATCAAGCTGTTCAGGGCCTTTCTCGGACATGTAAAAGGCGGACTTTCCCATGTGAATATTGTGGTCAGCATGTTCTTTGCCGGTATTACCGGTGCGGCGACGGCGGACACCTCGGCTGTCGGCGGGCTCCTGATCCCGGCCATGGAAAAGGACGGCTATACCCGCAGTTACGCCACCGCGGTAACTGTAAGCTCCTCCACCATAGGGGTAATCATTCCTCCAAGCAATCTGATGATTGTCGCAGCCCTGGCAACCAGCTCTTCAGTAGCCGTTCTCTTTATGGCAGGGCTTGTTCCGGGGATCCTCTCCGGTCTGGGACAGCTTGTGGTCAGCCTGATTTACGCCAAACGTAAGGGTTTTCCCTCCGCCCACCGGATGAGCTGGAGGGACCGGGTGCAGGTATTCTGGGCCGGGATTCCGGCGATAGGTATTCCCGTCATTATTTTCGGCGGAATACTTGGCGGAGTTTTTACCCCGACAGAAGCCGCAGCCATGACTGTGTTTTACGCGGTAGTTGTGGGAATCTTTCTGCTGCGGAGCTTTCCCTCCTGGGCGGTACTTTACAAGACCCTGCTCACGGTTGTGCAGCGTCTGGGGGCGGTAATGCTGGCTGTAGGGGCGGCAATGGTACTGGGATGGATTTTTGCCATCGCCCAGATCCCCTCGGCGATCGGTACATGGATTACTTCAGTAACGACAAATCCGATTCTCATTACAGCGGGAATGCTGGTGACCTTTTTACTTATCGGTACCTTTCTGGATCCCCTGCCGGCCATCCTGATCTTTACCCCCATTTTTCTGCCGATTGCTACCCAGATAGGTATGGGGAAGGTCCATTTTACAATAACCATGGTATTTGGTTTTGTTATAGGATTGATTACGCCTCCTGTGGGGTCCTGTCTGTATGTGGGAGCTGCGATCAGCGGTCTGCGGGTTGAACAGTTTGTAAAGGATCTGGTTCCTTTCATTATCGCCATCTCGCTTGTTCTGGTGCTGATTGCCTTCTTTCCGCCTATCGTTGAGTTTGTACCGAATCTGTTGTTCGAATAATCAGGCGGAAATACAAGGGGCGCTGACATGGCCAGGGTTACTATAAAAGACATTGCGAAGGAGCTGGGGGTTTCGTACACGACGGTCTCACGGGCCTTGACGAACACGACCGGGGTAAATGCCCTTACGCGGGAACGCATTGTGGAAGAGGCCCGGCGTATGGGATACCAGCCCAATATCCTGGCCAGGGGCCTTGTCATGCAGCGGACCGATACTATCGGTCTGCTGGTGCCGGACATAACAAACCCCTTTTCCGCCGAGGTTGCCCGGGGGGTGGAGAATGCTGCCCAGGAGTTCGGTCTCACCCTGATTCTCGGGGACACCAATCATTCCGCCACACAGGAAAGTCAGTACATCAGGCGCCTGACCTCAAACCGTGTTGACGGTTTGCTGGTTATACCTGTTTCTTCTCAGGCTGAAGCTGATATCAAGGAAGCAGGGACACCGGCGGTGATTCTCAATACGAAGAATACCGACTCTGAGACAAGTTTTGTGACGATAGACCACGAACTCGGCGGGTATCTGGCCACAAAACACCTTCTCGAGCTTGGATTCAGACGTGTCGCCATTGTAGGGGGAAAGATAACCTCCGAGGCGTACGAGGACCGCCTGGTGGGGTATAAAAAGGCTTTACATGATTTCGGGATCCCCTACGACGCTGAGCTGATTTTCAGCGGGCCCGCCTTTTCCAATAGTACCGCTCTGCAAAAGGCGGTGGCGAAGCTGCAGGCGGAGGGCGGACCGGACGCCTTCTTCGCCACCAACGATGTGATCGCCCTCGATCTTCTGCGTGAATTGAAAGCGCTTCCCCGCAGGCTGGGGTCCGGAATCGGGGTAATCGGTTTTGATGATATACCCATCGCCTCTTTTCCCGAGATTGAGTTATCCACCATGGCGCAGCCAAAGTATATTCTGGGCCGGACGGCGGTAGAGATTCTTGTTCAGAAAATCAATCCCGGCCACGAGAATCCTGCCCAGCACGTTATTCTGCCGCCGGAACTTGTTATACGAAAAACGATACGAGAGTAAAAAAGAATTTATACCGGCAGTTGATAGAGAATTAATTATTATCATCAGAGGAAGGAATATATGCGTTACAATAATTTAGGCCCCCTGGAAGTCTCATGTTTCACCCTCGGCACCTGGTCTTTTGCCGGGGGCGGTATCTGGGGTGACCGTGAAAAAAAGGAATCCATCAGAATAGTCCATGCCGCCATTGATTCAGGCATCAATCTGATTGACACCGCTGAAGGCTATGGCGATGGGACCAGCGAGGCGGTCCTTGGTGAAGCCCTGGAAGGAAGGCGTGAGAAGGTCCTGCTTGCCTCCAAGTTTATGCCTCAACGAATTTCCCGTCCGGAAGATATACGTACTGTTCTGGAGGAGACTCTCAAACGCCTTGGAACAGACTATATCGATCTGTACCAGCAGCACTGGCCCTTTACCGGTGCTTCCTTCACTCAGGCGGAGGCGGAAGAGGTGATCGCGCGTCTGATGGAGGAGGGTAAGATCCGCCATTTCGGTGTCTGCAATTTCGGCCCCGGCGATTTTGTTAAGAGCAGTCTGCCCATAATAAGCGATCAGATAGGCTACAGCCTGCTCTTCAGGGCCATCGAGTTTGAAATGCTTCCCTTTCTGCGGGAAAAAAAGCTTGGCGTGCTGACCTACAGCGCACTCATGCAGGGGCTGCTTTCCGGCAAGTACAGCTCCCCGGAGGATTTTCCTGCTGGACGCAAACGGACGCGGCATTTTTCCACGGAGAACCCCAACGCCAGGCACGGCGAAGCGGGGCATGAAGAGCTGGTCTTCAGTACAATCGCGGCTCTGAAGGCAATCGCCGGGGAGGCAGGACTCTCCCTGCCCCACTGCGGCATAGGCTGGGTTCTGGCACAGCCGGGGATCTCCACGGTAATCATCGGCTCAGGCAATGAAAAGCAGCTGACGGAGAACCTCCGTTTTGTGGAGGAAGGGCTGCCCGCGGATGTGATTGCCGGGCTTACCCGGGTTTCAGAGGAACTGAAAAGGGCCATGGGACCCAATGCCGATTTGTGGCAGGGAGAAAGCCGGATAAGCTGATCTGTAACGGGCGTGATTAAAAAGAACAGGGTTTTCGGAGCTCCCTGAAAATAGTATACTCTAGTTGTCAGGTCAATTGTTGGCCTGGCATTATCCTTTTAGAGTGTGGAGAACAACATGCGGAAAACTGATCTGCCCTTCGGCAGCAGACATATCGCTCTGGAGCTTCCGGACCAGGTAGACATTTTGAGTATGGGCAGTCCTGTCGCCCTTGATAATCCGGCTCAGAAGATTCAGGAAGCTCTGGACACGTCCATCGGCAGCCCAGGAATCGACGAAATAATTCGCAAAAAGAAGGAGAAAATCGACGATCCCGCCGCGGTAATCGTAATCTCCGATAATACGCGCCCTGTCCCCTATACCGGGGACCAGGGGATTCTCTGGCCTATTGTGGAGCGCCTGTTAAAGCAGGGGGTCAAGGCAGGAAAAATCACCGTTCTTGTGGCCACCGGTATGCACCGGGGGCTGACCGAGGCGGAAATTACAAAGATGATCGATTCCCGGGTCCTCGAGGCCGGGGTTCAGGTGAAAAACCACAACTGCAAGAATGACAAAGGCCTGAGCTATCTGGGAACTACGGCCCGGGGCAGTGAAATATACATCAACAAGCTCTACATGGAGAGCGATATACGGATTCTTACAGGTCTTGTGGAGAGCCACTTTATGGCCGGCGCGTCGGGGGGACGAAAGTCGATCTGCCCCGGTCTCATCGGCGAAGAGAGCACCTTCGTGTTCCACGGTGCGCCCATGATGGCCCATCCGAATACCACAGACCTGTTGCTGGACGGCAACCCCTGCCACGAGGAGTCCTTCGAAGTCGCCAGTACCGCGGGTACCGACTATATCGTCAACGTTACCCTGGACCACCAGTTCAAGGTAACCGGGGTATTCGCCGGGGAACTGAAGGCAGCCCACGAGGCGGCGGTGGAACATCTGAAAAGCTATACCGCCGTTCCGTATGAAGGTCAGTACGATATCGTGCTGAGCCACGGCGGATTTGTGGGAATCAACCATTACCAGGCAGCCAAGGCCGGCACCGTTGCTGCCAGGATTATCAAACCCGGCGGACACGTAATAATGCTTGCCAACAACACCGACACTGATCCTGTAGGCAGTCTTGCCTACAAGACGGTGCTGCAGATTCTTACCCTCAGCGGCCCCGAGGCGGTGGAAAAAATACTGCTCTCTCCGGACTGGACCTTTATTCCCGAACAGTGGCAGGTTCAGATGTGGACCCGTCTCTTCAAGAAGATCCCCATTGATCACTTTTACTACTACAGCCCCCAGTTCGGCAACGCCGAGTATGAGTTGACCGCGGGGTCCAGGCTGTCTGAACTGGCGGGTATTCCCGAATCCGAAGATCCGGATACTCTGGTCCCGAAAATGGTGACCGCCGGAATCGATAAACTGAAACAGCTTTATACGGGGTCAGACGAACCGCGGATCGCCTATCTGAAAGACGGCCCCTATGGAATCCCTCTATAGAAGGAGAAAACATGAAGATCATTATTTCTGTTGCAGGACAAGAACTTGAAGGTGAACTGTTCGATACCGCCCTTGGCAGGGAGGTTGCCGGCATTCTGCCCATAAGCGGGCACGCATCCCCCTGGGGAGACGAGCTCTATTTTTCCATGCCCATATCTCCGGAGGTGGAAACGCCCCAGGTTGATATGGAAGTCGGGGATCTTGCCTACTGGCCCCCGGGAAACGCCTTCTGCATCTTCTACGGTCCTACTCCGGCCAGTACCGGGTCCAAACCCCGGATTGCCAGTGAAGGCGAGGTTTTCGGCCGGATTATCGGTGATGCCACGGTTCTGAAAGGATGCCGGGGCGGTCAGGTTGAGGTCAGAGCAAAATAAGGCCTGGCATGTAGTTCAGCTGACTTTCGGCCTGCCGTGGACAGAAGGTATCCCTTCGGTTTACGGCGGGCCGTTTTATGTAAGGCGTATGAAAGAGAAATCGCAAATTCGTAAAACGATCATGACTGTGCTGTCCGGGCTTCCGGAGGATGAAAGGCGCAGGCAGGAGGACGAGGTAATCGCATCCTTCCTGGCGGATCCCCGCTGGAAGGCCTGTCCCTGGGTCTTCGCTTTTCTTCCCATGGAGCATGAATTTGATCTGGAACCGCTTCTGCAGGCGACTCTTTCGTCGGGTAAACGTCTGGCACTTCCCAGGGTCGAGATGGGACGTCTGCAGTTCCATGAGGTTACGAATCTTGACGGTCCCTGGCGTGTACATTCCTACGGCATGCGGGAACCCGCAGCCGATATGCCTGCGGCGGCGCTGGAAGAGACAGCCGCAGAAGGCCTTCTTGTCATAGTTCCCGGCCTTGCCTTTGACATGCGGGGCTACCGGGTCGGATACGGAGGAGGTTTTTACGACCGCCTTTTGTCCGCTTTGCCGGATTCAGTCGAAACACTCAGCTGTCTCTACAGGGAGCAGCTGTTCTCCGAACTCCCTTTGGAGCCCCACGACCGGCAGGTTGGAGGGCTGTTTTTTCCAGGTATGCATAAAAAAACCGCTCTACCCGGGTGAGGGGAGCGGTTCTTTTTCTGCTGTTTCCTGGCGAAAGCCTCAGAATATATTATAGTATATGCATTCTAGTTTGTCAAGCAAAATAGAGATATTTTACTATAAAATCATAATAGATATAATGGATGCCGTCAAATTCGAACAGCATCAGACCAGGAATGCTCGGAAATCAGAAGTACGAAGGACCTGGGGGCAACCTTGTAATATTCCTGACGATGCAGGTCTTCCACCACATTCATATCCAGAATATCGGGACTCATTGATGTATCAATCTTCCGCTGCCAAACCTTTCCGGATGGCGGGTCGGAGATGACGAAACGGACCTCCTCGGATGTCGCATTGAACATGAGAAAGAAATCGTTGTCGTCTCTGTCCGCCTGGATCTCGGCCTTGCTTCCGTCTATCAATATTGCCAGAAGGTTTTTCTCACGGCTCCAGTCCACAGGAGAGCATTTTTCATCCAGCCAGGTAATATCCGGAAGCCCGTTCAGGCTCAGGTCCTGACCGGAAAAAAAATCGGAGCGCTTGAAGGCGGGGTGACGCCGGCGGAATTTGATCAGTTCCCTGCAGAAACGAAGAATGTCGGGGTGACGCTCTACGAAGCTCCAGTCATACCAGGATATTTCGTTATCCTGACAATAAGCGTTGTTGTTCCCCTTCTGGGTCCGCCGGAACTCGTCGCCCCCCAGAATCATCGGAGTTCCGGTGGAAAGGAGGAGACTGGCGAGGAAATTCTTTATCTGCCGTGCGCGGATCTCTTCGATGTCGCTGTCCGTCGTTGCACCTTCAACTCCGTAATTGGCTGAGTAGTTCGAATTGTGACCGTCCCGGTTTGACTCCCCGTTCTCTTCATTGTGTTTTTCCGTGTAGCTTACCAAATCGTTCAGGGTAAAACCGTCGTGGGAACAAATAAAATTGATACTGTGAAAGGGTCTTCGCCCGTCGGACAGATAGAGGTCGGAGCTGCCGGAAAATCGCATCGCAAGACCGGAGATTTTTCGGGGATCATTTCTCCAGAACTGGCGCATATCGTCCCGGAAACGGTCGTTCCATTCGGCCCAGCGTCCTCCGGGAAAGCTCCCGACCTGGTAGGCCCCGGCGGCATCCCAGGCTTCGGCGATTAGCTTTGTCTCCCGCAGGATAGGGTCTTCCGCAATATGTTCTATGATGGGTGGATTTTCCAGGAGCCTTCCGTTCCGGTCCCTCCCAAGGATCGATCCCAGGTCGAAACGGAAACCGTCAACGTGCATCTCCATAACCCAATACTGGAGACAGTCAAGGATAAAGGTCCGGAGGATCGGGTGGTTGCAGTTCATGGTGTTGCCGCAGCCGGAATAATTTTTGTAAGCCCGTTTGTTGTCATCCAGAATATAGTAGATGCTGTTGTCCAGTCCCCGAAAGGAGATGGTGGGCCCTTCGTCGTTGCCTTCGGCGGTATGGTTGAAGACGATATCGAGGATTACCTCTATGCCTGCGGCATGGAGTTCCCGTACCATCTCCTTGAAATCTGTAACCTGCTGACCCCTGCTCCCCGCGGAGGAGTAGTGGGCGGCGGGGGAGAAGAAATTGATTGTGCTGTAACCCCAGTAGTTGGTCAGGGCTTTTCCGGTACGGGGGTTCTTCTGCAGAAGTTCGTGGGGATTGAATTCCTGGATGGGCAGGAACTCCAGACTGGTAATCCCGAGTTCTTTGAAATATGGAATCTTCTCAATTACACCCCGGTAGGTTCCGGGAGCCGCGGATTCAGCGGATGGATGTTTCGAGAGTCCCGCCAGGTGTGTTTCGTATATTACACAGTCCCGAAGGGGGTAGTTGAGCGGCACGTCTCCCTGCCAGTCGAAATAATCATTGATGACGACGCATTTGGGCATCAGGTTGCGCTTCCACTTTTTCCATGGGCGGTCATGGGTCAGGGCTTTTGCATATGGATCGATGAGCCAAAGGTCGGGATTAAAGCGGTGTCCCCTGTCGGGATCAAAGGGGCCGTCAACCTGGTAGAGATAAAGCTGGCCGGTTTTCAACCCCATAACGTGAATATGCCAGACATCACCGGTACGATTCTGCTCCGGGTCAAGATGAAGTACCTCAGCCGGTCTGGTATCCTTCACCTCATCGAACAGAAGCAGGCTGACGGCGGTGGCGTTTCGGGAAAACAGGTTGAACTGGACTCCCCGGCCGGTAAGGATCGACCCGAAGGGGAGGGGATGCCCCGGTTCGGTGGTATGCTTCGACATTTTCCGTTTCTTCATCTTCCTGTCAGTATACTCAATCGAAGGCGTCCTTGCGGGAAAAAAAAGAAAAAAAGTGAGAGAAATGTAAAAACGGGCTCAGCGGGATTCAAGGCTTTCCTTTAATTTCGCGAAATTCGACACCAGCCGGTTCGATGTCTCAAGGAGGGTCGAGAAAGCTTCGCCGGCCTCCTCTGTTTTTCCATCGTTAAGGTTTCGCACAATCTCCATAAGGAGCCGGTGTACCTGTTCATGGCTGCGCTTGAGTTCCGGAAATACCGGATTACCGCGAAAAAGACTTTCTCCTTCGCTGTCGATCCATTTTCCCACGTCACAGCTGTGATGATCGGTCATTTCGGAAAGCTTTATAGTCTGATTTCCCGCCAGAGCGCTTCCAACCCGGGAAACCCAGCGGTGGTGCTGCAGGATGTAGGTGGAAAAATCGATCTCCTGCGATGCGGACTCGTCGTCCTCCAGTTTGAAAAAGCTGACCCGGGTTCCCAGCCTCCGTAAACCCCGGTTATTGTCGATGCCTGCTTCGGAGATGTGAGCCGCGGCATCGGAAATATCTCCGGCACTGTGCAGTACCTCGTATACTTCCTTCCCCACTGTTTCCACGATCTGATGCATTGAATTGAGGGAAACACCAATCTCCTCCGAACCGCCAAGGATTTCTTCGGACCCGAGTTTTATTTCTCCCGATACGCTCATGAGGGAGTCAACCGCAGAGAGTATCTGTCGGCTTCCTGCGGAAAGCTCCTGGGTGCTGTTGCTGATTTCGGTAAAGGAATCCAGCATGCCGGATATACTGCTCCGAAGGGCCACAAAGGCCTCCCGGGAAGAGCGGCTGGACTTCAGGGCGCTATGAATGGTGGAGATGGTATTTTTCAGCCTTCCCGAGACCTGACTCGAGTTTTCTCTGGTGGATTCAGCCAGTTTCCGGATTTCCTCGGCCACGACGGCAAAACCTTTCCCTGTCTCCCCTGCATGGGCTGCTTCGATGGCGGCGTTCATGGAAAGCATGTCGGTCTGATCCGCTACATGCTCAATAACGTCAATCATCTCCAGCATATCATCGATGGATTCACTGATTTCGCTGATATAGCCGTCGGTGGATGCCAGTTCCGCTTCCCCCTCTTCGGTCAAGCGTTCCAAATCGCGGGAGGATTCCATGCGTGCTTCGGTTACGGACGCAACATTGCGGATTGACGCGGCCATTTCTTCGATGGAAGCGGATGTCTGGGTAACCGCGCTTACCTGGCTGTCTATTCCCCGGGCAAGGTTGCGGATGGTCGCGGTAATCTCCTCGGTTGCGGTGGTCGATTCTGCCGCGTTTGAACTGAGACGCTGGGTGGCCAGCTGGAGCTTTCGTATTTCGCTGTTGATCCTGTTCGTGGCATTCAGAATGTTCTCTATCTGCAAGGTCAGATCCCCGGCGGTATACCTGCTTTCTGCAAGAGTTGCATGTATGCTGAGAACAGCGTCCCGAAAATGTTCAATGGCGGTATCGAAGTTTCCCGCAATCGATCCGAGAAAGTCCCGGCTTTCCAGGGCAATGGAGTTTCTCAGATCTCCGTGTCCGATACGCAGGGTTGCCTGATGAATACGCCGGATCCGGTTTCGCAGGCGTCGTCCAATAAGAAGGAAAAGAAAGACAAGAAAAAATCCGGAAACCAGGGCGGGAACCAGAAGACCGATAATGCTGAGGCGGATCACCTGCATTACCTCTTCCCGTCCCCGATCGGCAAAAAGTTCGTAGTCCCGGGTCAGATTTTCCAGAGAGCTTAGCGCCATCGTATGATCAACCTGGGTAAGGGCATTCAGTTCACGGGTATTCATGGGTGACGTGTCGATGGATGCGAAATATCTGGTTATCTGATCGTATTTTCCAACCATGTTGCCCACAAAGTCTATCCTGGATATCTCCTCGTCGGAAACTCCCGGAAGGGCGCGGTACTCCTCCAGCAGACCCAGGGCGTAATCCACCCTTTCCTGGGCCGTTTCCAGATATCGGGAGTCCCTGCGGATAACATAATCTTTCAGATTATGTATAATTCCGTCGTATCCCAGACTTCGCTGTATGCTCACAAACAGGTCGGTACGTGATTCCAGCTGGTCGTTGAGGCTGTTGAAACGTCGGTCCAGCTCCCTCAGATTGAGAAACTGCAGGACCAGGATAAGTATTCCCGTGGAGCAAATCGCGGCGATCAGGATTGCCACATAAACTGTAATGGATGTTTTATCGCTTTTTGCGGCCATATATAATCATACCTGCATTCTGGAAAATTGAACAGAGGATTATTAATTGACAGTTCCCTCCGCTCGATTTACCATGAAGCATGGCCACTGCCCATATCCTCAGCATCGATCAGAAACGACTCATCAGACATCACCAGCTCTATATTCTCGGGGGAATTACCATCCAGAACCAGCTGATGCGCGATCTTTTTCAGTACGAGCTGCAGCTTTATCCAGGCTTGAGCCCGGATATCAAGGCCTTTCCGGTCTCGTCAAATCTGAACGGAGGACGCCGTCTTGTACTCATCGATTGCCTGGACCGGGACATGGACAACTATCTTTCCGGGCGGGAGCTTGCCGATTATATTGTGCCCCATTTTCAGCTTGTGGCTTTCTTCAATCTGCTTCCCCAGTGGGGCCGGGAGCGTGAAGCGATCAATCTGGGGGTAAAAGGCTTTTTCTACCGAACCGACAGCCTCGAGATTCTGGGAGAAGGTGTTTTTACGCTGTTTACCGAGGGACTGTGGATCCCCAGGGGAGCTCTGTTCGAACCCCTGGAGGACGAGGAACGTGATGCGGAAGCGCTGTATGAGCAGCTTTCCTTACAGCCTCCCAATATCCTTCTTACCCGACGGGAAAAACAGATTCTCCATAATCTGGGTCGGGGACTGCGGAACAGGAACATTGCAGAAGAGCTGGGCATTGGAGAGGCAACTGTAAAGACTCATATCTACAACATTTATAAAAAGATAGGAGTGCGGCGAAGATCGGAGGCTGTCTTGTGGGCTGTCCGGCATAACTGTCTGCATTAGGAGTATCCTGTGTAGACTTTTTAAGTGTACAATTTCTCTAATAACTACTTATTCTATGCCGATATCCTGGAGTTATCCATCTATCTAAGAATAAAGTTGTAGAAAAAAAGTGTAAATTTCATACTTTGGTAGTATATATTGGCCGATAGAAACATGATAATTTCTTTTCAGATTGAAGAGAAAAAGTTTATGTATATGTATGGCTGGGTAATAAAGTATATAATAGCATAATTTTGAACGTTATTTTTGACTGAAGTGCTGATTCATAAAAGGTGTAGAATTATAAAAAGGTCCATTACAAAGAGGTTTCTAAGTAAAAAGGTGAAATGCTGTTTCTTGTTGAAAGACTCCCCTCCTTGAGGGGAGTCTTCTTTTAGATCTTCTGTTTATTCAGCGTTTTCTTACTTGAACACCTGACCAGATACAGAGTCATAAGCCCGGAGAGAAAAAAGAAACCCGACATGGATAAATAGACAGAGCTCAAACCGTAACGGTCGGCAAGAAAACCGGAAATAGCGGCGGCAGTGGATCCGACGGCAAATACCATAAAAAAGTGAGCCCCGAATCCAAGGCCCCGTATTCGTGGGGGCATGTGTTTGGCAAGTATGTAGTTCTGTACCGGCTGGGCGGAAAAGTAAAAAAAGGCGAAACAGATCGCCGACAGAAGGAGCGGCAGGGATCTGGTAAAGGACATTAACAGAACAAAGCCTCCCCCGGTAAACGAAATCAGGGTGTATATTTTTTCCGGGCTTTTTCTGTCAATTATCCGGCCGGTAATGTACTGTCCCGCGGTACCGGACAACAGGCTCAAGGTTGCAATGATTCCTCCGATGCTGACCTTGTCCATGTTTGTACCCTCCATGGAGAAGTTCTCCGCCATATAGGCAGGCAGAAAGGTCATGATGCCCCGGTAGGCCATGCCGAGGGAGGCCGCCGAAATAAAGAAGGCCCCAAGGAACATTTTCGACGGCATTTCATGCTCTGCTTCTTCCCGGATATCGGGTTTTCCCTCTGCCGCCTCCCGCCGGTAATCCCGGGGCAGCGTAAGTGAGTACAATGCCAGGAAGATTCCCGCGAGTCCTGCCGCATAATAGGCGGATTTCCAGCCGAATCGGGCTCCCATGAGGGCTGCAACTGCCGGGGTCAGGGCCAGGCTGAGGCTCCCTGATATTCCGTGAATACCGTAGGCCCTGCCTCTTTCCCGTACGCTGTGACTTATAAGGGTGTTGGCGGTCGGATGGTAGACGCTGCCAATCAGACCGATTGCAGCCATACATAGCAGAAAGGCGTAATACCCCTGGATAAAAACTACCGTCAGGGAAAGTATGCTGGTACCAAAGAAAAAGAAGGAAATCAGTCCTTTTGAACCGATTTTGTCGGTTATGATCCCCGCAGGAAGGGAACCGACACCATAGGCATATGAAAATACCGTTACGACTATACCTATACGAAAATAATCCACCCCGAAACTCATCATGAGAAGGGGAAGCAAGGGGGGGACAGCGCCTTCGAAAAAATGGGTAAACCCATGACCGGCAATCGTAAGGCGAATTATTTTGCCCTCAGTCTTTGTTTGTGTATCCATCGGTATTGGTTCTTCAATTGTATGATGATTTACGAACATTGTCCAACAGTCGTGTTTTACGGCAGCTCCAGAAGTAATCCCCGCTTCTTAAGCTCCCTGTGCAGTCTGGACAGGTCGCTTTTCCGTATAAGGATCTTTCTGCCGGCAGCGGGAATTATCAGCCGGGTAAGTGCCGGATCCTCCCGAAGAACGGAGCTCAAGCGCCCGTGTTCGGGAATCCTGAAGATCAGATATTCCGATGCTTCCTCCAGGCGGACAACACTGTCATTCATGGATTCGAACAGCTTTTGCCAAAACTCGGGAACAGGTTCAATTGCCATTTCCAGAAGGCTGTCAACAATCCTGTTAAGCTGCTCCTCCGATCCGGCCGCTGCGACTATCTGGCCCCTGCCCAGCCGGAAGACCCCCGGTGCAATCTCGCTTGCGATTCTTAGAAGGAGTTTACGCGCCTCGGGGGAGGATTCCCGGAGACGTACTATCTCTCCCGTGGACGAGAAATCCAGCACCCGGCCGGGTTTCCAGACCGGGACTTCCATCTCTCTTCCCGTTACGAACTCCCCCCAGCCGCTCAGTCTGAACTTCGTGATGCCCGCCCAGGGGGTATAGGGGCTTTCGGATTTGCCGTAATGGAGCTCAAGTATACCAAGGAAGGTCGCAGCACCAAGATAGTTCTGTACCAGGGGAAGCAGGCATGCCTCTCTGTAGAGCTCCGGTGTTTCCAGGTAACGCTGTTCCTCGTGAATCCCGGAATCACCCAGGAAGTTCCGATAGTATCCCCGGGTCTCGAAATATACATAATCCGCGGCATAATCCGGGTCAAGATAGTGCTTGAGTTCTTCCGCTTCTGTCGCCCTGGAAATAAACTCCCGAACCGGAATCCAGTCCGACCTGCAATCCTGCTGCAGCATGGAAAAGAGAAGTTGCAGGACCGGGGCTTCTCCCTTTTCCGCTTGTCGCCGTGCACGGTGTCGATGCTTCAGATGAGGAAGCAGCAGCTCCCTGTTGAGGTTTTCTGCAAGACCTTTCAGAAATGCGGCTGTTCTCCGGGCCCCCTGACAGGGATCCACCGGGCAGCCGGGTTCAAAGACTGCCCTGTAGAGGTGTTCCGGCCAGGATTGCCACAGGGGATCATCGGGGAAATCGTCGGGAAGTGAGACTTCCGGGACCTCTCCTGCGGAGCAGCTGGCTATATTCCGTGAGACATCCTTCTCGAGACTGAAAATACGGGGCATCCTTTCTCCTAACTCAGGATAAATTCCACGTCATCCCGGGTCAGACTTTTGGGAATCCCGGAATCGGCGGTTATTACAGAATTGAACAGTTCCCGCTTGCGCTGCTGCAGTTCCAGTATTCGTTCCTCGATGGTCTCTTTCGTTATAAGCCGATAGGCAAAAACGGTATTCCGCTGTCCGATGCGGTGGCTGCGATCGATGGCCTGGTTTTCCGCTGCGATATTCCACCAGGGATCAAGCAGGTACACGTAATCCGCTACCGTAAGGTTGAGCCCCACTCCTCCCGTTTTCAGGGTCATGAGCAGGGCCTGTGAATTGTCGTCACTCTGAAACCGCTCAACAACCCCTTTGCGGTCCCGGGTGGAACCGGTGAGCAGGAGATACGAGATACCCATCTCCTCCAGGTCGGAGCCGAGGGTCTCCAGGGAGTCGAGGAAATTGGAAAAGACGATTGCCTTATGATGAATCGCGAAAACATCCTCCAGACTCTCCCGCAGAAGCTCCCGTTTCGGGCTGATAATTACCCCGGAGCTCCGGCTCTCCGGAACAGTGGCTATCTGCCGCAGTTCGGAGATTGCCTGCAGAATAAAGAGCTGGGACTCCTCGATCCCGTTTCGCTCGAGGCGTTCCCGTATGCTCCGGAAAAAGTAATCCCGCCGGGACTCGTAAAGTCCCCGCTGTGTCTCCTCCATCTCGACGTAGAGGACCTGCTCCACCTTTTCCGGCAGGTCCCGGGCAACGTCGGTTTTGAGACGCCGCAGCAGGAAGGGGCTGATCTTTCGGCGCAGGTCCTCCGCGCTTACCTGGCAGGACTCTTTCTGAATCGGATTGGCATAATCCCGCTGGAACTCCTTGGGGGATCCGAACATTCCGGGATTCAGGAAGCGGAAGAGGGCGTAAAGCTCCATCAGGTTGTTTTCCATGGGAGTTCCGCTGATGGCAAGCCGGTGTTCCGATTCAAGGAGCAGCATGGCCCGGCTTATCCTGGAGCTTAAATTCTTGATGTTCTGGGCCTCGTCGAGGATTATGTACCTGAATCTCAGTTTGCGGAGTTCCTGAATATCGTTCCGGACCACTGTGTAGGTAGTCAGGATTATGTCCGCCTCCTTCGCGGATTCCCAGTCCCTGGCGGGACCGTAACATGTGCTGATCTGCAGCTGCGGTGCGAAACGGATTATCTCTCCCTGCCAGTTGAAGATCAGGGACTTTGGCAGCACCACCAGGGTGGGGGAACCCGGGCTGGAGTGCACAACCGAGAGAAGGGCTATGGTCTGCACGGTTTTGCCAAGTCCCATGTCGTCGGCGAGGCAGCCGTTCAGTCCGGTCCGGTACAGATAGTAAAGCCAGCGGTATCCGTGCTCCTGGTACTCCCGCAGAGTTCCTTCCATGCGGGGAACGGGGACCGGTCGTGATTCAAGTTCGCTGAAGCCGCGGTAGATGCGTTCCGGCTCCACCGCACCGGGTCCTTCAAGGTTCTCGTCGATTATTTCCTGCACAAGGGGCAGGTCGAAGAAGGAGATGCTTACTTCGCCATGGTTGATCTCCTTCAGAACCCGGCGCAGGCGTTCCAGAAATTTCTGATCGATAAGGGCTCGGCCCCCGTCGTTCAGAGGAATAAAGCCCTTGTCCCGGTGAAGGTCCAGCAGTTCCCTCGGAGTGAACCACTCGCCTTCGACTGAAATGTCGCACTCTCCCCGCAGCAGGTCGGTGCCTCCGCTCAGGCGCAGATGCAGGCGAGGCCGGGAGCGGGTAACCCGGAAATGGGAGAGGTTCTCGGTTCCGAAAAAAAGGTAGCGGGAAAAAAGCCTGGGAAGCTCCTCTTCCACAAAGTATTCAGCCAGTTTCGGGCCCAGGCTTATTTTTACCTCGTCCGCGAAGAATCCGTCCGAATCCTGGTGACGTTTCTGAAGGCGCTGGATTCGCCTCCTCAGGGAACTGATACCCTTACGAATGTCCGGAGTAACTGCGGGGCGAAAGCTTATACACTCCTTCTGGTGATCTATTTCCGCCACCTGGGCAGCGTCGTAGGCGGTAAAGAAATCAGGGGGATATCCCGGCCAGGTCAGGGTAAACTGCAGGTGCAGGACCCCGTCCCGGTCCATTCTGGAAAAGATTATACCCTCGGCCAGTTCTACAGCTTCGGCATTGCGGATACTGTATTCCCCGAAGTGCAGGGGAAGGCCGGGAAAGTGGGTCCGGGCCAGGGAAAGGTAGCGGGGAAGGTCTTCCTCGCGGATAAGGGTTCCCAGATGGCGGATACTGCGGAATCCCGGTCCCATGGGAGGCATCCGGTAGAGTATGTTCTCGTCCAGAACGCAGCTTTCGGCTATCCCCTGGGGGAAGTGTAAGGGCCGGTCTGCAGAATCCACAAGGCGGGCGGAGTAGGGGCCCGGGCCGGAGATAAGGACCGTCACCTGTTCCTCCCGTATCTCCAGGGGGGTACCCCCGGGAAGGCTCAGGTTGCCGCTTGCCGCGGCCAGGGGAATGAGCCCGGGATGCCTGCTTACAGAAAAACCCCTCGCCGGGTCACTGTCCCATTCCAGAGCAGTCTCTTCTCGATGCTGGATGTCCTCACAGGCTGCAAGCAGATCCCTCCAGGGGCCGGTGTACGAGCGCGATGGCGGGGGGTCGATCTCATCCCGGCCTGAGTAAAAGACGAGTCGCGCTTCTCCAGGGGGCGGTAGCAGAACACAGCGAAGTTCCCGGGGCAGATGTGCCGGGACGGGAAGGATTGAACTCTGTTTAAAAGCGTCAAATAGCTCATTCATCGGGGTCGCCTATCGTATCATGTCGGGGCAGGACTGGAAAAGCGGCTGTTCCAGGAGTATTCTATAGTATATGCTTCCTCTTTCGTACTGGGATATTCGTGATCTCCGGGTTCTCGAGGCGATCCGCATTGTTCCCCGGGAACGCTTTGTTCCTCCGAATCTTGCGGAAGAGGCGGAGGACGACCGGCCTCTGCCCATCGGGAAAGGGCAGACCATCAGTCAGCCCTATATCGTGGCCTACATGACCGAAGCCCTGAAGGTCGAAGCCGGGAACCGTATTCTGGAGGTCGGTACCGGATCGGGGTACCAGGCTGCGGTACTCTCGGTGCTCGCGAAAAATGTCTACACTGTTGAGCGGATCGCCGAGCTTGCTTTCAGTGCCGGGGAGAGGCTGAAGAATCTGGGTTATGCCAATGTCCGGGTCCGTTATGGCGACGGCTTTTCCGGCTGGCCGGAAGAGGCCCCTTTTGACCGCATTATGATTACCGCCGCAGTCAAAGACGAGTCCCCGGAACTGGTGGATCAGCTTGCACCGGGGGGAATCATGCTTTTTCCCCAGGGAGGTCGGAGGATGCAGTATCTGATCCGGATTAAAAAGAATTCCGAGGGGCGCTGCACCAGGGAAAAGCTCTGTCCGGTTGTCTTTGTTCCCTTTGTTCGCGGAATCGCGTAATACCGGATTTTACGGCGCCTTGACAGACACCGTGCTGGGTATATACTCAGAGCTCATGGATCAGCGCATCACGCACGAACTTACCCCCGATCATGTAAGCACTCTCTTTTTCCGCTATATGACCTCCTACAAGCGGGTCCTCTCTCCGGGTATGAGTTACCTGAAGAATCATGATTCTCCGGAACCGATCCTGCTCAGTCTGGTGGCCATGGGGGGCTATCTGGCGGGGGATGAACGAAGCGATGTGGTAGATTTTCAGGGCGAGATGCTCTCTCTTTCCAGCTTTATGGTCAATGCGATCGAGAACGGCTGCAATCCCGAGCATCCGGGATTCTGGGGAGCTGGTCCGCGGAGTACCAAACGTTCTCCCGACTTCGCGGCTCTGGTGGCCTTTGCCGCATGGTCCTGTCGTTCTCTGCTTTTCCGTCGTCTTTCCAACCGCTCAATTCAGTTCTTTGAGCAGTGGCTCGAAGCCGAGGGGCGTGTATCGGTAAAGAAAAAGAGCTATCGAAGCCTTGCGGTAGCGCTGAATCATGTGGCCCGCAGAGGCATGGGATTAAGACATGATCCCAAGGTGATAGATGCTGCCTTCGAAACTCTGGAGCGCAGCCATCTGGAGCAGGGCTGGTTTGCCGACGGAGGCAAAGGGACAAAAAACTTCGACGATTCCATCAGCTGGACTTACTTCAGCCTGCTTGGGGCAGTTCTTTACCTTGAGGGTGGAAAGAAGTCTTCCCGCTACCAGATCTGGGGTCCCCGTCTTCGTAAGGATTTGCGGGATCTGCCGTATCTCTACGATTCCAGGGGCAAGGGGCCCGGTTATGGAATGGAAACCTCAGGTCTCCTGGCGGGACTTTCCGGGCCTGTAGCCGGTTACCTGGCCGGAGTCTGGCCGGGTAAGAACGGGATACTCAAGCGGCTGGTACGCCTTGGCGTTCATCAGGCACTGGATGCGGCGGAAAGGGGTGAAGGTTTTCCCGCGAATATCAGCTGGCGTGTCATGCAGACCCTGGGTTTTCTTTTAATGATTCCCGACAGGGATACCTTCTGGAGCATCCAGGAAGAAGCCCTGCCCATAGAACGGGGAGATTTTGTCCATTTTATTCCCTCCCCGGGCTGGCTTGTACATGGAGCCAAATCAGGAGATCATGTACAGCTTATAAACGGGGGATCCCAGCGCAAGAAACGGCATCGGGGAGGCGACATAATAAGCCGATACGGCAAGTTCAGCTACTCCGGAATTATGGGTTTTGTTGCAGGAGCCGGACCGAAGGACAGGGTATTCTGCTGCGACAATACCCTGTCTGCCAGCGCAGATAAAAAAAGCTGGAGTCACAGGGACCGCATTGACTCATTCAAACTTGTTGCCGATAGGGTTTTACTGACAGGCATGCATCTCCCGGTAGCCGTCGACGGGGGCAGTGCAGGCACACTGAAGGTGGATACCCTTGTTGTTCCCCTCCGTTCGGGAGCCCAGGTCAGGATTCATCGTATCCGGCGGGGAGGTTTCGGCGGCGGAGCGGTAAACCTGCGGGAGGGAGGTTATGCCCTTGGCCTTGAAGCGGAGGATTCCGTAGAGACGCTAGCCAGCGGACAGCTTGCCATGGTGGAAGGTCCGCGAGGATTTTCCATTGTCAGAATACTGGGGGGCTACAGTTTCGCGGCTATATCCCAGGGCTACGAGGGACGAAAAGAGGGGCACACCATCTCTTCCTCCTTTCTGCTTCCCAGGGTAGAGACGGTACTGCGTTCCCGGGAGACCCAGTTCCTTGTACTCTTTGTACATGCCGGACCTGATCCGGAGAAGCTGGACAAGGGAGACACCCTCAGTTTCAACCGCAAAGGCGAGAAGGTAGCCCTGCTCTCGGGAAACAAGACGTTCTTTGAATACGATTTTCAAAGTTCATAGCCTGAAGCCTTATTCTTGATTATATTAATCATAAATATCCCGCACAAGGAGTTTATAGATGAGGAGATTAATCCTGATACCGGTGCTCCTTCTTGTCGCGGGGGCCGGTATTGTTGTCCAGGGAGTCGATATGGAAAATAGACGTCAGGCCGAAGCTGTTATCGGAGGCGGATGTTTCTGGTGTGTAGAGGCGGTATATGAACGTATAGACGGTATTGAGTCTGCTGTATCCGGGTATGCCGGCGGAAGGGTGGAAAACCCGAGCTATGAACAGGTCAGTACCGGAAAAACCGGCCACGCAGAGGTGGTCAAGCTGACCTACAATCCGGATGTGATTTCCTACCGTGAGATTCTTGATCTCTTTTTTATCGCCCACGATCCTACCACAGTGAACCGCCAGGGGGCGGATGTGGGTCCCCAGTACCGTTCCATAATCCTCTATATGGATGAGGAGCAGCGCCGCGTGGCACAAGAGGCAAAGGCCGCCGCGGGAAAGAATTTTGACAGGCCGGTGGTTACCGAAATTGTTCCCCTTGAGGCTTTTTACCTGGCTGAAGAGTACCACCAGGACTACTACGACAATAATCCCTTCGCCGGCTACTGCAGCTACGTTATTCAGCCGAAACTGCGCAAACTCGGCCTGGAGTGGCGTTCGATTAAATAGGATGCCCCTGAAGTATCCTTGACCTCTGTCCTCTTCCGTCGTTAGCATGAAGGTATATCTGCAACGACGGAGGATATATGATTAAGTCCGATGATAATCCCGCCCTTGACTGCATATTCGGAAGACGCAGCATTCGTAAGTATATCGACCAGCCGGTGGAAGAAGAAAAAATCACCAGCCTGCTGAAGGCGGCCATGGCCGCACCCTCCGCTGTGGGAAAGGACCCCTGGCGTTTTGTGCTGGTTCGGGAGAAAAAGAATCTCCGCAGTCTCAGCGAGGGGCTCCCCAATGGAAGATTTATTGCAGCTGCAGCCCTCGGTATTGTTGTATGCGGCGACCGGCATGCCGCCCATGGAGGTCTGGAAGGCTACATGGTCCAGGATTGTACAGCGGCGCTGGAAAACATGCTCATTGCCGCCCATCAGCTTGGGCTCGGGACCTGCTGGCTCGGTGTCTACCCCCGGGAAGAACGGCAGAGGCATGTGGCCGACGTGTTGAAACTGCCAAGGGGGATTGAGCCTCTGGCCGCTGTGGCGGTCGGTTATCCCGCGGAAGAGAGGCCGCCCCGGACCAGGTACAACGAGTCCTTTGTTCACTATGAGACCTGGTAAGTTCCCTATATGGGACCATATGCCCTATATGGAATACCTTGGCAAGAGTCCCAAAATAGGGTATCAGTGATATACTAATCAAAACTGAACAGGAGGTTTGTATGTTAAAAATTCGACCCCGGGAAGAGTGTCAATATGCCTGTGTTTCCCTTGGAGAAATCATGCTTCGCCTGGATCCCGGTGACGGCCGGGTCCGGACTGCCCGTTCCTTCCAGGCCTGGGAAGGCGGCGGAGAATACAACGTCACCAGAGGATTGCGCAAGTGTTTCAATCTTCCCACAGCGGTTGTTACCGCCTTCGCCGAAAACGAGATCGGGCATTTAATCGAAGATTTTATTATGCAGGGTGGTGTGGACACCCGTTTCATTAAATGGGTTCCCTTTGACGGGATTGGCCGCAATGTCCGCAACGGCCTTAACTTTACGGAAAAGGGCTATGGAATCCGGGCAGCCCTGGGGAATTCCGACCGGGGCAACACCGCATCCAGTCAGCTGAAGGCCGGAGACATCGACTGGGAAGAGATCTTCGGCAAGGCAGGGTCCCGCTGGTTCCATACCGGAGGCATCTTTGCCGCCCTTTCGGAGACGACCCCCGATGTCGTTATCGAGGCCATGAAGGCCGCCAAAAAGCACGGAACCATCATCTCCTACGATCTGAACTACCGTCCGTCCCTGTGGAAGGGAATCGGCGGCAAGGAGAAGGCTCAGGAGGTGAACCGGGAAATCGCCAAGTACGTTGATGTAATGATCGGCAATGAAGAGGACTTTACCGCCAGCCTCGGTTTTGAGGTCGAGGGGGCCGACGAAAACCTCACGGTTCTTCCCATCGAAGGCTACAAGAAGATGATCGAGACCGCCATCAAGACCTATCCCAACTTCAAGGTTGTGGCCACTACCCTGCGGACGGTACATTCAGCCAGCGTCAACGACTGGGGAGCCCTCTGCTGGCATGACGGCGAGATTCACGAGGCGGAGCACCGGGAAAAACTGGAAATCTACGACCGGGTCGGCGGCGGCGACAGCTTTGCTTCCGGACTGATTTACGGTTTTCTGGCTTTCAATGATGCCGCCCAGGCTGTTGAGTATGGCGCCGCCCATGGCGCGCTGGCCATGACCACCCCGGGAGATACCTCGATGGCAACCCTGAAAGAGGTGGAGAGGATCGTCGGCGGCGGAAGCGCCAGGGTTATTCGATAGATCGATTCCTGTGATCCTTCGCCGAATTGTTGATTTTTCGGCGGAGGATCGCTATCTTGTATCAAGGAGGAATCAATGGCTGATAAAAATGATAAGGTAGCCGGGAACGTCGACGGCGTCTGGTATGTTGACAACAACTGCATAAGCTGCGGCCTTTGCGTCAGCGAGGCTCCGGAGGTCTTCAAGACCAACGACGAAGACAAGGCCTATGTTTTTCACCAGGTTCCCGCGGATGATCCGGAGGCGAACTCCGCCAAGGACAGTTGTCCGGTGGAAGCCATCGGAAACGACGGCTGAACCGGATACTGCGGAAGAAAACGAGTGTCAGCGGATTGCCGGCATGATTCGATGTCGGTTTTCCGCTTTTTTTATTCCCTTCCCATCAGGTAGCCGCTCATCTCCTCTTCCCGTCTCACGATAAAGATCTCCAGATCCGAATCCTCCAGCCGGGCGAAGGCCCCGAAGGTACTGGACTTGTTTATGTCTATGTCGAAGCCGCCGTGAATATAGGTTGTATGGTAAAAGGATAGGCGTTTTTCCGGATGGATTCCCTTGCGCAGAAACGTCTGTGCTCCCTGGCGGATCAGGCGGAGTTTTTCCAGGGCATCGCTGCGGGAAGATATCGACCAGACCCCGAACTGTATGGGATTCCCTTCCACATTCAGGTCTCCCAGGAACTCCCCCCTTACGAGCTTGTCCCGGGGTTTCCCGAGGTAGGGTACGAAATCAAGGTGTTCCGCCAGTTTGCGGTCCGTGGCAAGAAAGTTGCCGGTTTCCGGGTCCGCGGTAAAAATGATTACATTTCTGTATGCCTGGCCGTAACTGCGGAAGAGGGATGCCCAGTAGCTGTCCATATCCACCGAATCTTGCAGGATACTCATGCGCCGACGTATCTCCCTGCTTATGTCCAGAAGCCAGAAATTATAGCGCTCCATATCGCTTTTATACCCGGCTATCTCATGTTCCAGATCTGCTTCGCTTTTGCGTCCCTGCAGGTAGGCGAGAATCGAGCGATAGATATCCCGGATATTGTGGTAGCGGCTGAAGCGGAGGATCAGGTCGAAGAGAAATATCTCTATCTTGCGAACCTGCCATATGTATGCCACCACCTCCCGACGGGGAGTCCTGGGGCCGACCATGGCGACCTCCCAGAGGTCCTTGAACTCGTTGTAGCGGCGGTTCATACGGACAAACCAGGTAGAAACTGTCTCGGTATGCTTGGCAAAGCGTATTGTCCAGGAGGTCCCCTGGCCCATTATGCTGTTTACCTCGATGTTTTCCGGTCCGAAGGCTGCGTAGATCTGCTGGGTACCGATACCCTCGCCGGTTTTTCTGCCCTTGGTGGTACGTCCTACAAAGCGGGGATATCCCCGGGAGTCCCTGGATAGCAGCTCCTCGGGCATTCCGGTGCCGTTGTCCGCTATGGTAAGGATCAGGAAGTCCCCTTTTTCCCGCATGACGATGTCGATTATCCCCTTGCGTCCCGACTCCTCGATGGCGTCCAGGGCGTTGGAGACCAGATTCACCATGGCCCTTCCGATATTCACATGATAACCTTGAATAGTTGGTGCCCCGGTATCGAGATCGAGCCGCAGTTCGCAGCGTACGTTAGACCCCTGCACATAGGGGACGATACGTTCGAAGATCAGTTCCAGAAGATCAACCTCGTGGATAATCTTCATGCTGTCCCGGAAGGAATTGAGGATATTGATCAGGGTGGTGGATTCGCGGTTGATGCTTTCCACGATGGTATCGCTGTTCTCGGTACCGAGGGCCTCGACCATGGAGTTTATGAGCCGCGCCACCTTGCGGGCGTCGTGGCGGGTCTTGCTGATCTCTTCCGGGGCCAGGCTGCGGTTGAGCCCCTCTGCGGATCGTGTGAGGATCGCCCCGCAGCAGGAAACCAGCCGGTGGTAGACAAGCTTGCGGTAGGCTATGGAGCTGTCGGGTTCAAAGCCTTTGTTGCGGAAAAACTCCACCGTATCCGCCTGGCGTTCCCAGATATAGATGTACACCGAGGCTTCCCGGGGAATATTGCGGGCCAGATGTTCGATAAAGCTCGTGCCGATTCCCCGACCCCGGCCGAAGGGGCTGGTGACGATCTTGTAGATCAGAAACTCCTCCCCCGCCTGGTCGGAGTAAACAAGCATATACCCGAGGATTTCACCCTCCTCGACCCAGACATAGCTGTGGGTGTAGTCCTTCTGGACCGCCGGGTTATGGATAAAGGGTGAGGGTATGACGAAGGTATCGATATTCAGGAGGGGATTGCGGATGACCCGCTCCTCGATCTTCGGGTTCATGTTCTGAATGGAATCGTTGTGTTCCTGAGGCTGCATGCAGTTCAGACTACACCGCATGGGGGATAAAGACAATTACTGGAGACTGCTCCTGAAGTGCTGTCTCACTCCTGGTCCCCCACGGGGATATCCTTCTCCGTGATATTGCCTTCCACAAGGTCGATGGAGCGGTGAAAGCGGCGAAAGTACTCCTCTTCAATCTCTTTGCCCCGTTTTGCAGACCGGCGGACCCATTTCAATCGCAGTTCGGCAAGATCATCCTCCGAAAGCTGCCAGGAAAGAGAGCTCCGGCGAAGACGGTCTCCCAGGCGGGAGAGGATTATCGCAGCGGAGACAGAAACATTGAGGCTTTCGGCGAAACCGCACATGGGAATGCACAGAAACTCATCAGCCGTTTTCCGTATCTCCGGGCTGATTCCGTCCCGCTCGTTACCGAATACCAGTGCGGCAGGACCACGATCCAGGGAAAAATCGTAGAGGGAGCAGGCGCTGCTGTCCGGAACGGTGGCAACAATGCGATACCCTCGCCGTTTCAGGGCGGACAGGGCTGTTCGGGTATTGTCCGGGTTATCCTTGTAGCGCCGTATACTGAGCCACTGGGATGTTCCCAGGGCCACGTGGCGGTTGATGGTGGGCAGCCGGTTCCGGTTTTCAATGATATGTACATCCTGGATTCCGAAGCAATCGCAGCTGCGCAGAAGGGCGCTGGCGTTCTGACTGTAGTAGAGATCCTCCGCAACAAGGGCCAGATAACGGGTACGCAGGGAAGAGACCTCCACAATACGCTTGAATCTATCCCCGGTTACATGCCGGGACAGCATCGTCAAGAGTTCATCGTTGTTGATCATTATTGAATGTGCCGGGCAGTAAAACCCCGGAGCTGCGAAACAACGCCCTCCGGGATTAATGTTTTAGAACCTGGAGGGGCTCTCCTTTTCTACTGCTTCCCGAACTTTCAATTGTCTGCCGTCAAGCTCAGCGCCGTCCAGAGCCGACAGAACGGCCGAAGCCTCTTCGGGGGATTCCATCTCGACGAAAGCAAAACCCTTGGAACGACGGGTTTCGCGGTCGGTGATGATGCGTACCGATGTTACGGTACCGTACTGGCTGAAAAGTTCACGGAGACTGTCTTCGTCGGACTGGTAGCTGACGTTTCCGACGTAAAGTTTGTTGGACATCCAATGGCCCTCATGTAATGATGAAAAATAGGCATCTATCCAAGGGATAGTCGTCTTGTAGACGTACGCCGAAAAAAGAGTAGAGTATTGGCTGTAAACTGTCAATTTCTTTTTTCCCGGAGCTTCCAAAATCGTGGTATTTTTATCACAATTGTCGTTGCTACGGCTTAACAGGAGATGATTTTGCTGGATATTGCCCTGTTGGCGGACCTCAAGGAGCGCAGGCTGGCGGAAGAAGGAATCTGCGTCGGCGAAGGCCGTTTTGTCGTGGAACGAATGCTCGCAGAAGGACTTGAGCCCCTGCTTATCGCTACAGTCCCCGGTATGCTGGAGGGGCTTCGAAAGCTGTCTGGTGAATCTTTGCCGATACAGGTTCTGCCGCAGCCGGAGATCGCACGTATTGCCGGCTATCCTTTTCACCGGGGAGTGCTTGGCGCCTTTCGCAGACCGGTTTTCCGGACTGTCCGGGAGCTGCTCGATGAAGGAGCCGGACCGGTCCTCGTACTGGACGGCATTACCGATCCTGTCAACCTGGGCGGGATACTGCGCAGCGCGGCGGCTTTCCATGTCGACAGGCTTATTCTGGGAAAGGGCTGCGGAGATCCCTATTCCAGACGAGGCATTCGTGCTTCCATGGCCGCGTGTTTTTCCCTCTCCCTGGCGGCGGAAGGGGAAAGCAGGGAAACCGGAGGTCTTATCCGGAGCAGGGGATACCGGCTGATCGGGGCAGATCTCTGTCCCGGGGCCGTACCCGCAGGCGGACTTGCCATGGATGATAGAAGTGTTCTGGTTCTGGGCAACGAAGGTCATGGCCTCAGCGATACCTGGCGCAGCAGCTGTGAAGTCTTTGTCATGATTCCCATCTCCTCGAAGGTGGACTCCCTGAATGTCGGAGTGGCCTCGGGTATACTGCTGTATGAGCTTGTCCGGAAAAAAAGTGTTATGGTATAAAGGAGTTAAGTGTAATGTCGGCTGTACCCATTATTATGGCGATTATTCCTTCCCTGGTACTGGTCTTTCTGTTCATGCGCTTTGACCGAAGACGGCCTGAACCCAAGGGAGAAATTATGCGGGCCTTCATGCTGGGGGTCTTTTCCACCTTTCCAGTCCTGATTCTTGAAGTTCTCGTCGACACATTTTTCAGTCCCTGGTTTATCAATCCTCTGTATCTGGCGATTCTGGAGGCCTTTATTGTCGCCGCTCTCTGCGAGGAGGGTATAAAACTGATGGTGGTACGCTATTTTCTCTACCGACGCAGCCATTTTAACGAGGTAATGGACGGTATTGTCTACACCGTTGCTGCGGGACTCGGTTTTGCCTGTCTCGAGAACATTATCTACGTCGCCTCCGGAGGCATTGCAGTAGCCCTGACCAGGGCCTTTACCGCCGTACCTCTGCACGCTGTCTGTTCGGCACTTCTCGGATACGCTCTTGGAGTAGCCCGTTTTGCCCCCACCGCCGCGGAAGAGCAGCGGCTTATCGCAGGCGGGCTCTTTCTGGCGGTCTTTATTCACGGAACCTATAACTTCCTGCTGTTTATGGTACCCTTCTGGGGAGGCCTGTCTGCTCTGGGAGTTTTTCCGCTTCTGTTTATCGCTGCCCGGATGGTACGGGAACGCCTGCGCCGGGCGGAACTCGCGGACCGGAATCAGGGACGCTGAATAAGACATCTTAAGCCTCCCGGAAGCCCTTGACCCTCTCTTCTACGCTGTGGAATCCTGTAGCGGTTGCAATCCTGCTTATCCAGAAACTATACACTGCAACGGAGGAGTCTGTAATGAAGATTGTTGTGCTTGACGGGTATACCCTCAATCCGGGAGACCTCAGCTGGAAGGGCCTTGAAGCATTGGGTGAGGTAAAGGTATACGATCGTACCCCCTTTGATGAGAAGACCATTATCGAACGGGCACAGGGGGCGGAGATTGTGCTGACCAATAAAACTCCCTTGTCTAAAACAGCGATAGAGTCCCTGAAGAATCTCAGGTATATCGGCGTCCTGGCCACCGGCTATAACATTGTTGATACTGAGAGCGCAGCCGCCAGGGGCGTTCCGGTGACCAATATTCCCACCTACGGAACCTTTTCTGTAGCCCAGATGGCAATGGCCCATATTCTCCACTTCTGCCATCATGTCAAGGAGCACTCAGATACCGTCATGGCCGGGGACTGGGCCGCGGGAGAGGATTTCTGCTACTGGAATTTTCCCCTGATTGAGCTGGCTGGAAAAACCATGGGTATTATCGGTTTCGGCCGGATAGGCCGGGCCCTGGGTAAAATGGCCGATGCCTTCGGCATGAAGGTCCTGGCCCACGATGTCTACCAGGGGAATTCTCCCGACTGGGAGGGATTTCGTTTTACCAGCATTGAGGAGCTTTTACAGGAGTCCGACTTTGTCAGTCTGAATTGCCCGTTGACTCCGGAGAATACGGGGTTTATTAACAGTACAAGCCTGAAAACCATGAAGAAGAGCGCCTTTCTCGTGAATGTCTCCCGGGGACCGCTGATTGTCGCCGAAGATCTGGCCGCAGCCCTGAAGAACGGTGATATTGCCGGAGCCGGACTCGATGTTCTGGCCGCCGAGCCCCCGGAGAAGGATAACATACTGTACGGAGCCCCGAACCTGACCGTTACCCCCCACATTGCCTGGGCGACTCTGGATGCCAGAAGCCGCCTCATGAAAACGGCGGTGGAGAACGTCAAGGTATTCCTGGACGGGACGACCCGGAATTCCGTTAACGGAGTCTGAGCTTTTTACTCCCGGGGGCAGTGTCTGCGCCCGGGATTTTCGTATATACTGCAGAAAACACAAGGAGGTTCATATGGTTCAGGACCGTTTGACCAATGGAGAAAAATACACCTTTCTGGGTAAAAACTTCATCGATGCTTTCAAGTTTCTGGCCTCTGTCAAGGCTGAAGAACTGGAGGAAGGTAAGATTACCGTAAACGGGGATGCCGTCTACGCCCTGGTTCAGAAATACACGACTAAGGACCCGTCCGAGGGGGCCCTGGAAACCCACAAACGCTATGCGGATATCCAGGTGATTCTGAAAGGCCGGGAGCGAATCGATTACTGTTTCGCCGAAGGCATGACCATTAAAACCCCCTACAGCGAAGACAGGGATGTCGCTTTCTTCGAGATGAAGGAAGCATCTCAACTGATTCTCGAAGCGGGGGATTTCGCCGTTTTTCTGCCCGACGATGCCCACGCTCCCAAACTTTCCGCGGGAGCTCCTTCGGATGTGCTCAAGATCGTGGTAAAGGTTGCCCTTTAGCCGTCCCTGTTCAGCATTTGTTCCAGCCGGGCGGCCTCCCAGGCAAGCATGCACTGTTTGCGGAAGGCCCCCCAGCGATAGTCCCCGCTTTCCCCAATGCTCCGGATGACCCGATGGCAGGGTATTAACCAGGCAACATGATTTTTCCCCACGGCGCTTCCCACCGCACGGGCGGCACCGGGATTTCCCAGGGCAGCGGCAATGCTGCCGTAGTCTGTAGCTCCTCCAAAGGGCAGACGCAGCAGGGCCTCCCATACCTTTATCTGAAAATTCGTACCCCGCAGATGGAGCACCTGGTTTTTTTCGTCGGTTTCACTGAATATACGATGGAGAAGCCCTGATACCATTTCCCGGTCCTCCGTGTAATTCGCCCTTTCAAGCCCCCCCCGGACGGCTTCCAGGGGACGCTCCAGCAGCTCGTCCTGGAGGAATGCCAGGTCCGTAATGCCCCTTTCACTGGTCACCAGTACCGCTCTGCCGAAGGGGGTGTCCCCGGTACCCCAGCGGAGGACCATGCCTTCTCCCCGGGTACGAAGCTCGTGGGGTGTCATGGCTTCAAAGCTCAGGCAGGCCTCGGCGAATCGGCCGGGCCCCGAGAACCCCGCCTCCAGGGATGATTCCAGGTATGAAGCGGAGTCGCGGATCAGAGCAAGGGCGTGCTCCTTTGCCAGATAACGGATAAAACGCTCCGGGGGAATCCCTGCCCAGCGGCGGAACAGCCTTCGAAAATGGAATTCCGAAATCCCTAAATGCATGGCGACAGTCCTGCTGTCGATTCTCCCGGGGTACTCCTCCTTCATAAGGGAGATGGCTGATTCAATACGGCGGTAATCCCGAAAATTTATTGCGTGTTCCCTGTCTGAATCCATGATGATGACAGTATATGTCCCGGTATCGAAAAAATCATTCCGTTCCTTGCGCATTCGGCAATAATTATTATACTGATTAACAGGAGACACCGGATGCAGAGATTTTCAGATAAACAGAAGTACAGCGGCGAGCTTCGCTCTCTGCTGCTTTTCCGCCCTTTAAATAATGATGAAATTGCCAAATTTGCCGAGCGATCGGAGATTATATCCTATACGGAGAACGAGAAGATTGTTCTGGAGGGGGATGTGGATCCCTCTTTTTTTGTTGTGATCAGGGGGACTGTCAACGTCACTGTCCAGCAGAAAGGGAGCGATGTCTTTATCTGCGCCATCGGACCGGGGGATGTTTTCGGTGAAGCGGCAATGTTCATGAAGCTCAGGCGTACCGCCGATGTTATCGCCGCAGAGGATACAGTACTGCTGAGAATCCAGCGGCCGGAAATGATGGGATTCATCAAGGATTATCCTCGGGCGGGAAACAAGATTCTCATGCTGATTATCTACAGCCTGCTGCGAAAACTCCGGGCTGCAAACCAGGAGCTGGCTTTTGAACGCCGGGCGGACATCCACCAGGACGATGTTGATGCCCTGGTGGCCCAGCTATCGGGGAACTGAATAAGCTGCCTATAATTCTATCCGCCGATTTCCGCTACTATCCGGTTGACCTCGTCTCCGGAGATCTGTTCTTCCTTCAGGAGCTGCTCTGCGACCTGGTCAAGAGCCGCGCGGAAACGGGTCAGAAGTTCGTTGGTTGATTCGTAGGCTTTGGTCAGCAGGGTCCGAATCTCCTTGTCGATCTCCCGCATCGTTGCCTCGCTGAACTCTCTGCCCTGGGCAATCTGTTCGCCCAGGAAAACGTTCGTATGGTCCTGATTGGCGGTTAACAGCTGCAGGGTTTCTCCCATGCCCCATTCGGTTACCATTCTCCTGGCAAGTTTGGATGCCTCTTTCAGGTCGTTGGCTGCCCCGGAAGTTTCATTACCGAAGACTATCATCTCCGCCGAACGGCCGCCCAGCAGGACCTTCAGCCGGTCGGTCAAATAATGCTTGTTGTAGATATACTGCTCCTCCTTGGGCATCTGAACCGTTACGCCCATGGCATAGTCCCGGGGAATTACAGTAACCTTGACCAGGGGATCGGTATTCGGCAGTGCCGCGGCAGCTACGGCATGGCCGGCCTCGTGATAGGCGATTATCCTTTTCTCTTCCTCGGTAATCGTCAAATTCTTCCGTTCCAGTCCCATCATCACCTTGTCCCGGGCCTCTTCGATCAGCTCCATGGTGATCTTCTCTGAGCGACGGCGGGTGGCAAGAATGGCGGATTCGTTCAGCAGGTTCTCCAGCTCAGCGCCGGAAAATCCGGGGGTGCCCTGAGCGATTTTTTCCATATCGATATCGTCAGCCAAAGGCTTGTGGTTGGCATGGATTTCCAGGATCCTGATCCGGTCCTTCATCGAAGGCAGCCCGATGGTAATACGTCGGTCAAAGCGGCCCGGACGCAGCAGGGCAGGATCCAGGATGTCCGGACGGTTGGTGGCAGCCAGGACAATGGTGGAATCGTTCTTTTCAAAACCGTCCAGTTCCGAGAGCATCTGGTTAAGGGTCTGTTCCCGTTCGTCGTGCCCGCCCCCGAGTCCTGCGCCCCTGTGGCGGCCTACGGAGTCGAGTTCGTCGATGAAGATGATGGATGGTGAATTTTTCTTGGCGTCGGCAAAAAGGTTCCGCACCCTTGAAGCCCCGACCCCCACAAACATCTCCATGAAATCGGAACCGCTTATGTGGTAAAAGGGAACATCCGCTTCGCCGGCGATGGCCCGGGCAATCAGGGTCTTACCCGTACCCGGAGGACCGACCAGCAGAATCCCCCGGGGGATCTTGGCCCCCATGGAGGCGTAGCGGTCCGGAGATTTCAGGTAATCCACTACCTCCTGGATCTCCTCCTTGGCGCTGTCGAGGCCGGCAACGTCTTTGAACAGCACGGATTCCTTGGTCTTTTCAAAGAGCTTGGCCTTGTTCTGCCCTACGCTGAAGATATTCTTACCCTGGTTATTCATTCCCCGGAACATCCGGAGACCAATCCATACCAGAAGCAGCAGGGGCAGAAGGTTCAGGATTATCGACAGCATCGAAAAGTCCTGGGGCGGTTTTGTCTCCACCACAACATTGTTGGTTTCCAGCAGGTTCATAAGAGCCTCGTCCCCGAAGGAGGGATAATAGGTGACGAAGGGTCCGATATCGCTCATACCTTCGATGGTGCGGTCCGTTACGGTTACCTGGGAAACCGATCCCTCCTGGACCATTGCCCGGAAACGGCTGTAGCTGATCCGGTTCGACGTTGTGTCCCGCATCATGAAGTTCACGATGCTCGGAACAAGAAAGAGAAGCAGTATTCCCAGCAGGAACGGATTGAATCTGAATTTACCGCCGCCGAAGGGAAAGGGAAAATTCCCGTTGTTTTTGGGGGAGTCCCCCTTGTGTTCATTATCTGGTGTTTGCATGTTGCTATTAAAAGTAGCGATTGGCACCGCCGAAGTCAACAGTATCAGACGCCGCCTGATTTGGAACAACTGGAACTATCCGGCAAATTCCTTGTTCACCGGGCCCGTCAATCTTGTGAAAGCCCCGGGAATAGGAGTAGTATGGAACAAGACTGGTTTCTAAAGGTAAACACACAAGGATCTATCATGGGAATTCTCGAGTTTGACAAGGTCAGTCTTGAACTGGACGGCCATCGTATACTGAATAACCTGAGTCTCGATTTCTGGGAGGGCCATGTGCATGCCGTGGTGGGGCCCAACGGGGCGGGTAAATCGACCCTGGCCATGACAATCATGGGACTCTCGGGTTATGAACACCACGAAGGGGATATTCTCTTCAAGGGAAAATCCCTCAAGGGACTGACGGTGAACGAACGGGCCCGGCTGGGGATTACCCTGGCCTGGCAGGAACCCGCCAGATTTGAGGGACTGGGGGTAAGCGCCTTTATAGGAGCCGGCAAGCCCGGGGCCTCTGTCCAGGAGCTTGACGCGGCCCTGGAGCTGGTAGGGCTCTCCCCCGAACGGTACCGAAGCCGCCGGGTAGACAAGACCCTGAGCGGAGGCGAACGGAAGCGCATAGAACTCGCCTCCATAATCGTCATGGACCCGGAGATCGTGCTGATGGATGAACCCGATTCCGGCGTCGATATTGAAGCGGTCAACTATATCTTCAGCGTCATAGATCAGCTCAAGGAGAAAGGGACGACCATCATTCTCATTACCCACAGTGCCGAGGTTTTACGGCGTTCGGACCACGCTTTTCTGCTCTGCCACGGAAACCTGATGGACAAGGGACCCACCGACAGGATGCTTGCCTACTTCGGCGGTAAGTGCATTCCATGCACCCACAAGAACGCCCCCGAGCTGACCGAGCTTTTTGCCGGCAAAGGAGGCGCCCAGTGAGTGCCGATCCCGCCCTGGAAAGACTGCTTGCGAGCATCAACATGCATAAACACAATCTTGACGGTACCGCCCATCTGGAGATAGACGGAAACCGCATCATCGGTTCCGGATCGGTTCCCGGGTTTCATCTGGAAACCGATACAGCCGGAGACAGCGTCATTGTGCGGGTCCGGGTGGAGGCGGGCTACCGCTTCGAACAGCCGGTTCACCTCTGCTTCGGCATGCTGCCTGAGGAAGGTATACAGAAGATCGACATGACCGTGGATGTCGAGGAAGACGCCGCGGTCTCTTTCCTGGCTCACTGCAGCTTTCCCAATGCTGTGGATGTGCAGCATCTGATGGATGCACGGCTCAAGCTAGGCAGGAACGCCCGCTACTCCTATTTCGAACGCCATGTGCATGCCGAAAGCGGCGGCATAAGCGTGGTCCCCAGGTCGGTTATAAGCCTGGCGGAGGGGGCCCGGTTTAAAACCGAATTCGAACTTCTCAAAGGGCGTGTAGGGTCTGTGGATATGGACTACTCCGCCACGGCCGAAGCCCACAGCCAGCTGGACATGCTGGCCAGGATCTACGCCCGGGAAGACGACAGGGTAAAGATCCGGGAGGCGGCGGAACTCAACGGCGAGGGGGCCACGGGAGTGCTCGTCAGTCATCTGGCGGTCAGGGGGGATGCCTCGGCGGAGATTTATACCGACCTTTCCGCCAACGCCCCGGGCTGCCGGGGACATGTGGACTGCAAGGAGATTGTCCAGGACCGGGGCCGGGCCCGGGCGATTCCCATTGTGTCGGTTAACCATCCCCTGGCCCACGTGACCCACGAAGCGGCCATCGGTTCGGTGGATTCAAAACAGCTTCAGACCCTCATGGCCAGAGGGCTGGACGAGGAAGACGCGACGGACCTGATAATTCAGGGACTTTTAAGCTGATCCGAATTCCCGGAAGGATGCCGGTCCGGCCGAACTGAGAAAGGTGTGCAAATTGTGGTCACGCGGAGCTTGTTACAGGAACAGGGTCTTCAGCCTGCTGAGCCGGGAAAAATCCCTGTCGGTGCTAAGCCACTCACAACCGTGTTCAATCGCCAGAGCTGCAAAATACGCATCCGACACGAGGTTTCCCTTTGTCGGTGCTT
Source organism: uncultured Spirochaetaceae bacterium (assembly GCA_964554875.1). GTDB lineage: Bacteria > Spirochaetota > Spirochaetia > JC444 > Marispirochaetaceae > Marispirochaeta. Next base: position 59,202 of record CAZKQJ010000027.1, read on the forward strand.
CGCTACACAGGACCATCGCCTTTTTCCATTATGTCATAGAGATCGGCTGAGTTATCCAGATCGATTCCCCCGGATCAGGAATCTCTTTTCAGTCTTATCAGGATAGGGTATAGTATCTCTAATATGATGAAACTACTCATTATCTATCTGACCGGATATCTTGTTCCCCCGCTGGTCTGGAACCTGTTTGTCAATTTCAGCGGCGTGCTTACAGGGGATATCTTTCTGGCGGTTGTTGCGAATCCTTTTCAGGGAGTTTACGCCCTCGTATTTATTGCGGGCATTTTCTTCATTCTCCGGGGAAAACTCATGCATCCCGGCAAGCGGCGCGGTATTCCCAATTTTTACCTTCTGTCGATTTTCATATTCTGTTTTATCGGGCCGAATACGGGTCTTTTCGGAATTGAAGGGATATCTCGACAGCAGATCCTCTTTTCGAATCTTCTTTCCATCCCTCTGATTTTTCTGTTTGCCGTTCCCCATATCATGATAAGTACAAGGATGCTGGAAAAGTTCATTGCCGAACGGGACAGTAAAAGCAAGGAGACGGTGGTTACCTTTCGCTGGAAACTCGGAATCAGCACCATCTACACCTTCTTCGGGGCAACGGTCTTTCTCTTTGTCTTCAACATCGCCGTTATAAGCTCCCTCGGCGACGGACTCGTTATCTCCACCCTGATACGGAAGAACGCTGTTGTGCTGGCTGTTTCCCTCGTGATTGCGGCAGTCAATATCCGAATCCTGGCCGGACAGATCATCGAGCCCGTCAGACAGGCTGTGGCAATGTTGAACGATATCCGCAAGGGTGAGATTACCGACCTGACCCGGAGCCTGGACTTCAGGAGTTTTGATGAAATCGGCACCATGGCCCGGGTTCTGAACAAGACCTTTGCCAAGGTCTCGGACCTGATACGGATGATCAAAGGGCAGACGGATGTCCTGTCCAGGGTCGGTATTGAACTGGCCTCGAACATGACGGAGACCGCCGCATCGATAAACCAGATCAGCGCCAATATCCGGAGCATCAGAAATCAGACGGAAAACCAGGCTGCCGGGGTTACTGAAACAAGTGCCGTTATGGAACAGATAGGCGGGAATATCCGGAATTTGAACTCCCTTATTGAACGACAGGCTGCCAGCGTAACCCAGTCATCCTCGGCAATAGAAGAGATGCTGTCCAATATTTCATCGGTAAGCAAAATCCTGGCGGACAACTCGGAGGATGTCCTTCGTCTGAGCTCTGCCTCGGCGGAAGGTCGGGAGGACCTGACGGAGGTATCAGCAAGTATCCGCAGAATTGCCCGGGAGTCGGAGGAGCTGCTGGAGATCAGCACTGTCATCGAGGATATTGCCAGCCAGACCAACCTTCTTTCCATGAATGCCGCAATCGAGGCTGCTCATGCAGGAGATTCGGGAAAGGGCTTTGCTGTCGTGGCAGACGAAATCAGGAAACTCGCGGAGTCTTCTGGAAGTCAGTCAAAGACAGTCTCAGCTGCTTTGAAAAAAATCCATGACGCTGTGGAAGGAATAGATAAAGCCGCGGCTTCCGTACTTGCCAAATTTGAGGACATCGATGGAAAAATAAAGACTGTATCCGAGCGTGAGCAGATAATTCGCAACGCCATGGAGGAGCAGAGTGCCGGGAGCCGGGAAATTCTCAGTGCCATCGGGGACTTGAACGGAGTAACCACTGAAGTGCAGGCCGGAGCCGAAGAGATGCTGCAGGGCTCCCGGGAGGTCATGAAAGAGACTGAAATGCTGAGCAGAATAACCGAAGAGGTAAACGACAGCATCAGCGAAATGGCCTCCGGTGCCGAGGAGATCAGTCTTGCGGTGAACAAGGTCAACGACATAAGTCGGGAGAACAAGGAGAGTATTGAGACTCTTATCCGGGAAGTCAGTCGCTTCAAGGTCTGATTCGCCGTACTCCGGCGCTGCGTGTTTTTTCCCTCCTCTTGCAAAAACACGTGTTCAGCATGTATTTTACTGAGAACGAAGGAAGAACGTATTCTTTTCTCATTGCAGGAGGCACGATTCATGATCGATGTTGCCAATGTAACCCGCAACTTCGGTGACTTCTGCGCCGTGGACGACCTGTCCTTCTCCATTCCCAAGGGAGAAATTGTCGGGCTCCTTGGACCCAACGGCGCCGGAAAAACCACAACCATGCGAATGATAACCGGATACCTCGAACCCGGCAGGGGTTCGGTCCGGATCGGGGATATCAATGTTCAGGCTGAACCCGGGAAAGTCAAGAACATGATCGGGTACCTTCCGGAGATGGCCCCTTTTTACGGGGATATGATGGTCTACGATTTTCTGCGATATGCAGCGGCCATGCACGGGATCAACAGCCTGGAGAGGATCAGGACCGTAGCCCGGATGTGCGCCCTGGAAGAGGTAATGCACAAGAACGTGGAAAACCTCTCCCGGGGCTACAAGCAGCGGGTGGGCCTGGCGTTTGCCCTGATACATGATCCGGATGTGCTTGTTCTGGACGAACCGACCTCGGGGCTGGATCCGAACCAGATAATCGAGGTGCGCAGGCTTATAAAGGAGATCGGCCGGACCAAGACGGTTATAATCTCCACCCACATCCTTCCGGAGGTGGAGACCCTCTGTAATCGGGTCATGATCGTCAGCCACGGCCGGCTGGTGGCGGATTCCCCCACGGCGGAGCTGACCGCCCGTTTTGGAAGCAGCGTTACAATACGGGTTCAGGTCTCAGGCTGTTCTGCCGCGGAGCTTGAAGAGGGCCTGCGGAGCCTTGAAGGGGTAAAGGATGTGCATCCCGCCGGGGATGCCGAGACCGGGCTTTCCGCAGTACTGCTGAGTTCGGAGGGACAGGAGGATCTGCGGCCTGTTATTTCCCGAACCGTGGCTCAAAGGGGATGGCAGCTCTATGAATTGAGCCAGCAGAAGAACTCCCTGGAGGATGTCTTCCGGGGACTTACCCTTGAGAGTGCGGAAGAAGGGGGTGCGGCATGAAGACGGTACTGACCATAGCCAGGCGCGAGGCCTCTTCCTTTTTCCAGAGTCCCATGGCCTACATTGTTATTGCCCTGTTTCTGCTGATAAACGCAATCTTCTTTTTCCCGACCTTTTTTATTTTTGACCGGGCGGAGCTGCGGGGCTTCTTTCAGCTGCTGCCCCTGTTCTTCTCCTTTTTTCTTCCCGCCGTTACCATGCGCATGCTCTCCGAGGAGTTCAAGAGCGGAACCATCGAAACCCTGATAACCCTGCCGGCGGGAGCGGAAAAGATTATTGCCGGAAAGTACCTAGCCGCCCTGGGGATTCTCGGAGGTTTGCTGGCCCCGACGCTGCTCTATCTGCTGCTGATTGCCCCCGCCGGTGATATCGACCCCGGTCCGGTTTTTGGAGGATATCTGGGGGCCTTTTTTCTCGGTGCGGCCTACACAGCGGTGGGGCTTTTCGCCTCTTCCAGGACGGGCAACCAGATCGTGGCCTTCGTTACTGCCCTGTCTGTCTGTCTTGTGCTGACCTTCATGGACAGTTTCATGGTATTTCTCCCGCCGTTCCTGGTGGGCGTACTGGAATACTTCAGCGCCGGCTACCACTTTGAAACCATCGCCCGGGGAATCCTCGATTCCCGCGCCTTTGTCTATTTTATCAGCTTAAGCCTGGTATTCCTGATCGGCGCGGTACGCGGTGTAGAGGCACGGAGGTAGTTCATGAAAATCAGAGAGTATCTTGCTTCCGAGCGCAGTAATCGGCTGCTTTTACTTGTTATTATCGTTCTGGTTAATCTCGTCTCCCTGGACTGGTTTTTCCGGATTGATCTTACAGAGGGAAATACCTACTCCCTCTCCTCCGTCAGCCGGGAAACCATCGCTGCCCTCAGGGAACCCCTGACGGTCTCGGTTTTCTTTTCCAGGGACCTTCCAGCTCCCTACAATACAGTGGCCCGTTATGTGCGGGACCTGCTGGCGGAGTACGATTCCCTGGGAAACCCCAACTTACGGTATCAGCTGATAGATATGGAGAGCGACGAGGGGCGGGAGATTGCCGGCTCATACGGCATACGCAGCGTTCAGGTCCAGGAAGTCAGAAGCGATGAGTTTCAGTCCCGGAACGTCTACATGGGAATCGCCGTCAGCTACGCCGACGAGGTGGCCCAGCTGCAGGAGGTAACCGGGACCGAAGGACTGGAATACAGAATAACAACTACCATCTCCCGTCTGGTGGGAACCGTTGAGGCCGCCGCGTCTCTGGATCAAAAGGTGGAAGCCGTGCTCTATTACAGCCCCGACCTGGCTTCCTACCGCATTGCCGGTTTCAATGAGTTGGAGGACCTTGTGCGGGAAGCCGTGCGGACGGTCAACGCGGAAAAAAACGAAATCCTGAACCTCAGGATAGAAACCGTGGACCAGGACGCCCAGGTGGCATCCCTTGAAGAGCAGTACGGTTTTCAGCGAATATCCTACCAGGACAGGGAGAATCCCGCACGGAACCGGCAGGCCACAGTGGGTATGGTCCTGCGTCTGGGGGAACGTTTTGAGACCCTGCCCCTGGATCTTTCCCAGCAGCTCTTCGGAGGCTATGCCCTGGCCGGACTTTCGAACCTCCGGGAACGAATCGACGGGGCCCTGGAGGGGCTCCTGAGCAATAATCCCGCAGTGGGCTACCTGGTGGGGCACGGTGAAAGGGCCCTGCACGACAACCAGAATGGTGCAGGGGTTTTTCGGAATTTGAGCAGTGATCTGTATGATTTCATTGAGATAAACCTGGGAAAGGATGAGATTCCCCCGGGCATCAAGACCATGATAATCAATGGGCCGAAATCCCCGATTCCCGATGAGGAGCTCTACGCCCTTGACCAGTTTCTGATGCGGGGTGGGAGTCTGATGGTGCTGGCGGACCCCTACGAGATTGTCCAGACCCAGAACGCGCCTCCTTCATACCTGCCTATTAACCACGGCCTGACCGGGATGTTCTCCCGTTACGGTATTGAGCTTGAACGGAATATTCTCCTGGATAAAAATGCCTACACGGTACGCCAGCAGTTCGGCGAGATGCCCCTCTATTACGTGCCAATGCTCGGCAAGGAGAGTCTTGACCAGGAACACCCCGTCACCAGAAATCTGGGACAGGTGGCCCTCTTTGCCGCTTCCAGCCTGAACAGGGTTGAGAATCCGCCTGCGGAGGTGGACCTGCGGGTTCTGGCACGCTCCTCCGGGGAGGCCTGGACCATGGAAGAGAATATCGACCTGAATCCCATGGGAATGAGCCCTCCGGCGGATTCAGATTTGCGGAGCTACCCCCTGATGATCCTAGCCGAGGGCTACTTCCCGAGCTTTTTCGACGGTCCCCTGGAAACGGAGGTCCTGGCCGAGGGCATAAGCGGGTCCCGGCACATCGAGCGGGCAATTCGGCGGTCCAAGCTGCTTGTGGCGGGAAGTTCCGAACTGACCGGTGCACAGCTCGTCGATCCGCAGGGAACAAGTCCCAATGCCATTCTCATTCAGAACATGCTGGACTATATGAACGGTAACGAGGAGCTGCCCCTGACCCGCAGCAAAGGACTCAACCTGATGCCTCTGGGAGATACCTCTCCCCGGTACCGCAGTTTTGTAAAAGGGTTTGCCATGGTCGGAATGCCCCTCCTGGTACTCATTGCCGGTCTCCTGGTCTGGCGGCTGCGTGAAGCCAGGCGCAGGAGCATCAGACGCATCTTTGCCGGAGAAGGGAACAAGGAGGTGGAAAAATGATTCAGGGCTTAAGCAGACGGAAAACCGTCTATCTGATACTGATTGCGCTGCTTCTTGCTGTTCTTGTGCTGCAGCAGTTTCTGGGAAGGACGGCACTGCCGAAGATTCCCGTTATCGAGGCTGATGTGAGTGCAATGACCATTGTCGACGGCGAAAGAAGCCTGGAACTCAGGAAAAACGGGGGCGAGTGGCTGATCGGAGCTGAGAATTATCCAGGGAATGCCGACAGAATCGAGAACCTGACAGAAAAGATCCTCAGGCTCCAGCCACTGGAGCAGGTGAGCAGTTCAGGGTTTTTCCGCCCCTACAGCCTCGACGAGGAGGAGGCCATACGGGTCACCATATACTCGGGGACAGAAGAACTCCGTTCGGTTCTGATTGGCAAGGCGGGTACCACCGGCCGGCAAAGCTATATTCGCTTTCCAGGAAAAAATGAGGTCATTCTTGTGGCGGAAAACCTGCGCCGGGATTTTGAGCTCTCCATGGGGGATCTTCGGGAGAAGCAGCTGTTTACCCTGGAACCCTCGAGTGTACATCGTCTGGTCCTCGCAAGAACCGGAGAAGATCCGGAAGGTTTTATCCGGACCGACGGGGGTTGGGCCGGCGACAGCGGGGAAGCCGTGGATTCCGGACTGCTGGATGAGTATGTCGGGAAATTTTCATCCTTCAGGGCAGCGGATTTTCCGGAGGACGCCGTGGATACGGGCGAACTGATTATGCACATAATCCTTGAAACCGACGGCGGGGAAATAAGCGTGGAGATCCTTACAGAGACCGAGGAAGGATCCTACCTGGCCCGTTCCTCGGAAACCCCGTATATTTTTACCCTGGCGGCGTACACGGGAAATCAGCTTGTTAAATCACCATCGGATTTCCTGGACGGGGATCAGTAGTACTCGTAATCCTCGTCATCCAGGACCAGGTACTCCCTGATAAGGCTCCAGATGACTTCGTCGCAGGGGGTACCTGCCTCTCCCTGTGACGGGGATCCCCCCCGGGGGTCGTATCCGCAGGA